>CAZCDS010000023.1:0-92610 GCA_964497585.1 uncultured Syntrophaceae bacterium | reverse complement strand
TAGGAATCTGATCCCACACGCCGGTGGAACAAATGAACGGGATTTTTATAGGAACGACGATGAATATCCAAGGCATTTCGGCTGAGGACGACATCAACCGAGCCTGGCGCTTGGATTCGAGCAGCACGCGCCTTCCAAGTCGGAAAATGCTCATATCCCCAAGAAGGTACGGAAGATACTTGAGGCAGACTGTGAGACCGATTGCCAAGGCGGGCAGTATAAACCATACTGCGACTTTAGTCTTATGGAGCTCCGGCTTTCTCATTTGGGTGGCGTAAATTGGCTAAGTTCGTAAATCCCCAAGGGTTTTTCCAATTCGGCCACCATTGCGACAGTTTTCTCGAAGCCGCTTTTGCCAAACAGATCCTCTTCCTTATCCTCAAACTCCTCCCTCAGTGCATCAAATTCCTGAGCAGATACGATGGACCGAAAAGCGGGGAGAAGGACCGTATCCTCCCGTGCGGCATGAGGACGGTACATCCTGCTAAACAGGTGTAGCGAGTCAGCCAATTCCTTTCGTTTCGACTCCTCCTTCAGAGTAGCAGGCACGGCGGATCTTCTGATATTCTCCGTCAGGAGTCGTCCCGCCTTGTGCTGCTCCCTGAGTATCGTCACCAGGTCAACCAGTTTCCCTGCCTTCTCGAACCGAGGAAATACATAATCCTCCTCAAGTCTTTCGTGATAGTGTTCAATGAATTTCTGAATTATTTCCGCGGCCCTGGAAAGCACGTCAGGAGGAAATTCTTTTCCGCTCGTTAGCCGAGCCTGGACGTCCTCGTAAATGAGCAGGATGCGCCGAAGGACTCCATGTTCGCGCATCAGGTCTTCCGGTGGAAAGACCTTCTCGTCTTGCGGCTCCGTTTCTTTCTCTTCTGCCTGCGCCAGATGGACGGCGGGACAGATCACCGCGGCACTGGTGAGAAGAAAACCCGTTTTCCTGAGGAATGCTCTGCGGCTCGCTGATTCGTCACTGATACCATTCATAATCTTCCCCCTTTTCGGCCACGTCAGTCAATTCCGATGCCGCAAATTCAGCGGCATCAGCAGGACCAATTTTCTCGGATTGCCCGCTTCGCAGGGGGGGCAGTCTCACGGTCCATGATCACCGGCCCCAATCCAATTGTCGCTATTTTACCCTATGGTATGGAGGCCCGGACGTCAACGGAGAGGGTCCGTCCTTCTCGATCCGACTTTTCCCCATGACCGTGAGGAAGACCTTGATGAGGAGTGGACCCCATTGTCAAGACGAGGAAAGCTTTTTTTGAAGTGGAAGAGTACTTATTCCTTGTGGACGAATGTGGCGGTCGCCGTGTTGTGCGACTGCCTTCGGGAATAGAATTGTTACGAGGTCCGGCACCCGAGCGAATAGTGGGGTCTGTCGTGGTCGGAGACCCGTAGATAGCGCCCAAGACTGGGCACTGCCACGCTAACTTGACTGCCTGAGAAAGGGAAAGGATGGTTCACCATAAAGCCATTTTCTCTACCGTCAGTGATGGCGTCGCGTATTCCTAAAAGTTGACATCCTTTTGCAGGCATGAGGCTCGTCGGACTCGGATTTTTCCGAGTCAGCGGGCGCGTCGTGGCTGCGCGTTTCCGTCCCCTCCTCAGCCCAATTCGCGGATAGCCTGTCCTGTTATCTGCCCCCGGGGGAAGAGAGGTAGTCTGTGATTGATGTTGACCCTGATGCTGAGCGTCGGGTACTGTGGAATATTTGCGACGAAGCCCTGCCTCTTTGGGGAACTTCAGCCAAGCGGTTCGCTTACAAACCTCTTCGCGGTCGACGGGCCGCTTGGAAGGGTAAGGATTCCTCGGAAGGCGGCTTGTTCTCTGCCTGGAGGCCAAAAGGCAGCGAACCCAATTATCCGTTTTCGCAGGAAGAGGGTATATATTGCCATGAGGTCGGCCAGGGTAGGAAAGGAGATAGCATGGTGAAGATCACCTGTTTGGGTGCGGCCAGGTCGGTAACAGGGGCTAATTTTCTCATCGAGACATCCGACGGCAAAAAGCTGGTTGTGGATTGTGGACTTTTTCAGGGGAGCAAGGACCTGGAACGCCGAAACAGTATGGAATGGGGCTACAACCCAAGGGAAATCAAGAACCTCATCTTAACTCATGCCCATATAGACCACAGTGGGCGAATTCCAAAGATGGTGAGAGACGGTTTCAGTGGAAAGATCATCGCGTCACCACCGACAACCGACCTATGCGAGGTGATGCTTCTCGACGCGGCTCACGTGCAGGAGATGGAGGCTGCATGGCGCTCGAAAAAGAACCGGCGTCGAGCCCAACAGCGCGTGGAGCCTCTGTACACGGAAAAGGACGCCGAGGAGAGTCTGCGGCATCTGGTCTCCACGGAACGGGATAGGATTTTCGATCTTGAGCCGGGTCTCAGGGCCCGACTACGAGACGCAGGCCATATCCTTGGCTCATGCGTTGTGGAACTGTGGGTCGAGGACGAGGGGCGAGACACAAAGATCGTCTTTTCCGGCGACCTGGGAAAACAGGATCAGCTTATTGTAAATGACCCCTTCGAAATCGCGGACGCAGATTATCTGTTTGTCGAATCAACCTACGGTGACCGCCTGCACCGCAATTTCGAGGAGAGTAAAGCGGAGTTGCTGGAAGCGATTGAGTATGCCGTTTCCCACAACGAGAAGGTGATCATCCCGGCCTTCGCCCTCGAGAGAAGCCAGGAAGTCCTCTATCTGCTCGGTGAGTTCTCCCGGGCCGGACAGCTTCCGGATGTTCCGATCTACCTCGACAGCCCGCTCGCCATTAAGGCCACCGACGTCTTTCGGAAAAACAAGGATTACTTCGATCAAGAGGCCCAAGCGATCATTGAAAAGGGTTTTGACCCTTTGGACATGCCAAACCTCAGGCTCACGCGGAGCCAAGAAGAGTCCATGGAAATCAACCGGTTGAAAGGATCTGCTATTGTCATTTCGGCGAACGGAATGTGTACGGCAGGCCGGGTGATGCACCATCTCAAACACAACCTGTGGCGCGCCGGAGCAAGCATCATAATCTTGGGGTTTCAGGCACAGGGGACCACGGGAAGGAAAATCGTCGAGGGAGCGAAAGCCGTTACGATTCTCGGCGAAAAGATAGCGGTCAGGGCAAAAGTGTGGACCATTGGGGGATTCTCCGCTCACGCAGATCAGGCGGATCTGCTCAAGTGGGTCGGCCATTTTGCGGAGAGGTCCAGGCCCCGCGTATTCTTGATTCACGGGGAGCCTCATTCAAGCGAGGCGTTGGAAAGAACAATCCGAGAGCGCTTTGACCTCGACGTCGTCATACCGAAATGGCGGGAAGTCGTTGCGCTCTATCCCTGCGAAGGCCGCGCCGAGAAAGCCCCTGAACCGGTAAGCAGCAGTCCGCGATCCGAAATGATCGCTTTGGCGGAAGATCTTGAAGAGGAAGTCACCCAATTGAGAAACCGACTCGATGTGGAGGAGGGGGATATTTCCGAGGAAGATGTGGAGAGGCTCAGAGCAATACGGGAGAATCTTCACGCCATTGTCTCGGGATAACGGTCCTACACGGTTTCAGAAAGGCGCCCAGTGCGCGACTCCGCGCTCTGCCCGCGTTGCATGGAGCCTCTGGATACAACGAAGATTGAGATGGATGATGGACGTCTTGCGAACCTTTGTTAAGATCGCCATCCACCCGGGCCTACCCTCCAACGTCCTGCAATAATAATGATTTTGATGTGAGTTACAGGGAGAGGCTCGGTCCGGAGTCCGATGATCGATTCCACGGCATACCTCTGCTACGAATGATCGGTCACCGATGGAACCGCTATTCTCCGCTCAGGAAAGCGGGCTTTGCCGGCCTCAGACATCCCCCAAGTACTACTTCGTGCGTCAAATCTTCAAGTGATTCGAGTAGATGGCCGCAAGAATAAATACGAACCACGCCGTTTGAACAGCGGTTTGAGAGACTTTGGCGACCGTAGTCTTGACGTCAATCAAAGTGACGATCACGACGGCTGTCCATGCTCCAACAAGGCCGGGTAATCCGTAGGTTTTATACGCGAGAAGCTGAAACGCGGCAAAGATAACCGCCCGCAGGATCAAAGCTATTATCGGTCTCGGCTGCATGTGTCTCCCCCTTCTTTTGTATGCTTGCCCATGAGTGACCGTATTCAGGGCTGCATGGCCTTGAAACGCGACACGCGGAGTGACCTCCGTCTTGTTCGATGCGCGTTACTCCAGGCATCCGGAGAGCGCCCATTCCGGATCTAGTCTTCTCCGGCTTCCTTTAAGAGCTCTGCCACAGCTGCGTAGTTCTTGGAAGCGGCCCACATCAATGCCGTCCTACCGTCTCCGTCCCTTGCATGAACGTCGGCCCCCCAATCGCACAAATCCTTTACGACGTGCTTGTGACCTTGCGCAGCGGCCAATATCAGTGCTGTCGCTCCGTTTTCGTCTGCAGTCTCCGTCTGGGGCACCTGGTCAAGTAGCAGTCTCACCACTTCCCCATGGCCCCGATGTGCAGCTCTCATGAGGGCTGTCCAGCCCAATCTGTCTACTGCATCGACGTCGGCTCCGTAGTGAAGCAACAGGTCAACTACCTCTGTGAACCCCTGGCGGCTCGCTTTCATCAGTGCAGTAGCACCGTATTCGTCGCTTACCTCTGTATCTGCTCCGTTTTCAAGAAGGATTCTCACCACGTCGGAGAAACCCTTCGCTGAGGCCCACATCAAACCCGACCAACCAAGGCTGTCTCGGGCGTTTGCACTGGCTCCCGAAGCCAGAAGCCGTCTCAGTTCGATTGCATCACCCCACTTGGCCGCTTCGAGCACCTCGTCTGCCATATCGGTCGTACCCTTTCTGCCAAAAACCCGGTCTGATGCGGCACATAACACAACGTAAATTAGCGGGTCCCCTACCCTGTTCTCAGAAATGAGCTTGTACGAGTCAACGGGATGCGTAAGGACCCCCAGGCGCTTCCAACGGTTCTCAGTCTCTCTCAGGGTACTCAATTTGGCTCTCCAGATCAACCAGTCTTTCCACGGGCGAAACGGAACTCTCCCGCCTCCGGGTTCTTGGAACCGGCCTTCCTGCCTGAGGCATCTTGTTGCTTCTTCGACACTCTTGAGCAGAAGGCCTTAGTGCTTGTCAAGAAATGCAGGACAGTTTGATTGGGAGAATTCTTCCTCCTTCCTGTCCCGAATGCCCTACTCGATGAGGACTCAGATGTTCTCGCCCGCTCCGATTTTCCTGTAGAAGGTGCAGACGACGCGAAACAGCGCGCGGAACAGCCTCAACAGTAACAAAATATCCTCGTATCATATCAGACTATTAGTTGACAAATCTCAACTAACACATTATGAATAGCACTGCTTGATGGAAATGGTTTTCAGTCGAATAGAGCTGTCGCCAATCGAGGTCTCAATGAAAACCCATGACATCGTCGAGAGGTATGAATCTTTCATCCTGACCGTGCTTGCAGTGATGATGGCTGCAGTTGTCCTCTTTGCCACGTTTGAGTTGGGCTGGCAGCTTCTCAAACACATCGTAAGTCCACCCTTCGGCCTGGTTGAAATGGGGCAACTCATCGAGATCTTCGGGATGTTCCTCCTCGTCCTCATTGGAATCGAGCTTTTGGAAACCGTTCGCATGTACCAGGAGCAGAGGATCATCCGGGTCGAAATAGCTATCATTGTTGCCCTCCTTGCCATTGCCCGGAAGGTCATCATTCTCGACTACAAGAGCCTAACCAGCTTTACTCTTTTGGAGATCGGAGCGGCAGTGCTTGCCTTTGGTGTGGCCTATTATCTGCTTCGGCTCACTCGTGAAAAACGGGGAGGGCTTTCGGACTTGAAAGCACGACATCCGGGGACACACGCCTCTTGACCAGGCGGCTTCCTGAGGCTTTGTACCCGCCACAGGAAATCCTTCAGCAAGAACCAGGAGAAACGCCGATGCGCCGCACATTCACTTCTTTGAACATGCTCGGCAAGATCGCGATGATTCTGATTGTCGCCACAATTCCGGCACTACTCTCCTGCGAGGGCAGGGACCTGGGACCCGGCCTCCATTCACAGGTCCAGGAGAAGTTGGCCGCTGTGGCGAAGGGCAAAGTGAAGGAGCCAGACGGCAAAGAAGCTTCCGGGGCCAAGGCCGAAGTACAGGGGGAGAGCGCTGAGGTCCAGAGCGGGGAAAAGAAGCCCGGCCGCGCGTCGAACACTCCGTCGCAATCCGGCAAGTGGCTTGCACCGGTCGATAGCAAGAAAATTGACAAAGCGGAAGAGCGACTCCGTAAACGACTCAGCGAGATTGCAAAGAAGTCTTCGCACCACCTTGGTGACTGGGTCACGACCGAGGCATTCAACGGCATCACGTGGTTGCAACTCTTTACCTTCTTCGCCATGCTCCTGCTGGTGCTTGTGGTTGAACGGACTCTCAGCCGGGCAATGAGACGGCGACTCCGAAAACCGGAAATTGAGGAACGTCCACCGACGTGGCCGGAGGTCCTTCTGGAAGCCGTCTGTGGCCCTCTGTCCCTTTTTATCTGGGTGTACGGAACCTACGCGGCGCTCTCCCCGATCTTCGTGCATGTCGGGGGTCCCTTCGGGCCGGAGGGCTTCCGCCATTTCGCCCGGAGAGCCACTGATATCGGAGGTCTTCTCGCGGTCGTATGGTTCATATACCGAACAGTCCGGCTCGTGGACATCGAGCTTGAGCAGCGGGCCAAATCCCCCGAGAGCAGAATCGCCGATCTGGAGGCCTCCCTGATCGGGAAGACACTTCGATGGGTCATTGTCATCGGTGGTGCCGTCTTGATCCTCCAATACGTTACAGGTATCCACGCGGGTCCCGTCCTGGCTTCGCTGGGGATAGGCGGACTGGCGATTGCTCTGGCAGCCAAGGAATCTATTGCCAACTTGTTCGGCACTGTGACGATAGCATTTGATAAGCCTTTCATGATCGGTGATCGCGTAAAGATCGAGAATTACGACGGCTTCGTCGAGTCCGTAGGGTACAGGAGCACCAAGCTCCGGCTTTGGAACGGCAATCTGGTCAACCTCCCGAACCAGAAGATCATCAGCTCCAGCCTTGAGAACTTCGCCAGGCGTCCCCACATCTGGTGGAAGACCAATATCACGATCACCTACGACACTCCGCCGGACAAAGTGGACCGAGCCGTGGGAATCATCAAGGAAATCCTTATAGACGATGAAGACACGAGCACGGAATGGCCGCCTTGGGTCTTTTTTGCCGGGTTCAATGAATCGAGCCTCAACATACGAGTCGTCGCGTGGTTCAAACGTGTCGGCCGGGAACCGGCACAGTTCGATTACTACACATGGAGGGAGAGGAACTGCGACAAGATCCTGAGGAGATTTAACGAGGAAGGTATCCAGTTTGCTTTTCCGACTCGGACCACGTATCTGGCAAACGACGACGAGCGCCAGCTCAAGATTCAGATGCTGATGGGAGACGAGGGCCAGGACCGGTCCGAACGAGCCGAACAGTGAACTAGAGCCATTTCTTGCGCCGAAGGAGAAGCAGCATTAACACGGCGATTGTCGCCATTGCCCCAAGGGCAATCGGATACCCCCAAAGCCACTCCAGTTCCGGCATGTTCTTGAAGTTCATTCCGTAGACTCCGGCAATAAAGGTCATGGGAATGAATAGGGTTGCCACGATCGTCAGAAATTTCATCACCTGGTTCAGTCGGTGGCTTTGACTGTTCAGATACAACTCCACCAGACTGTCGAGGGTTTCTTCATGGGCTCGAGCGGCTTCCATGGTGTGGGTAAGATGGTCTTGGACATCCCGCAAGAAAGGGGCAGTGCTTTCGGTGAGCAGCTCGGAATCCTCCCTGATGAGATATCCTGTCGCCTCTCTGAGTGGTAAGACCGCCTTGCGAAAGTGCAAACTCGCTCTCTTGAGTTTGTGCAGCAGATGCAATGTCTCTTCGTTGGGCTCCGTGAAGATCTTCTCCTCGGCACCCTCGAGGAGGTCCTCAAAATCCTCTATCACTCGAAAGTAGCTATCCACAACCACATCGACGAGGGCATAGGCCAGATAATCAGCTCCCATTCGTCGAATGCGGCGCTTGCCCGCAAGAATCCGTTGTCTTGCCGGGGCAAAAGGATCATCGTTCCCCTCAAGAAATGACACCACGAATCCATCGCCGAGGAGGATGCTGATGTGGTGCTCTCCGATCGAGAGGGTCTCCCTATTGAAACTCAGGTTCTTAAGGACGATAAAGAGATACGCACCGAAGTCTTCAACCTTCGGACGTTGCTCGGTGTTCACGACATCCTCCAGGACGAGGGCGTGTAGTCCGAAGATTTGTCCGACCTGTTTCACTGTCTCTACGTCGTGAACCCCTACAACACTAATCCACTTCGTTCCCGGCAGGTGCTTGAGAGCTTCCAACTCCTCGGGTTCCACTGTCTGCTCCGCACAAGACTCCCTGTCATACGTGATGACCGTAATGCGAGCCGCTTCCTCGCGGGCTTCACCCACATGGACCAACGTTCCCGGTGAAAGCGCTGCCTTTTCCGCCATGCTCCCAACACTGTCGGACACGATTGCCTCCTTCCCTCCCAGGTCGAGCCGGACCCTGCTCAACAAAATGACCACCAAAGCCTGTCATTTAAGAGGTAATTATAACCTTCATCGCGTTTTCTTGGACATCTCGGGTTCCAGTCCCACCGGAATTTTGCTAACGTACGGTATCAGGAAGGCGTCACTGCTTTCGGAGTGAGTTTCCCACGTGACGCACCTACCGGTCAACACTTATCATGTACGGCAAAGGAGCAGGGGGCATGAAGACCGCCGTAGTGTACAACCGGGAAAGCCAAGAATTGATCGACCGTTTCGGCATCCCGAATAGGCACATGTACGGTAAGCTGGCAATCAAGTGGCATCGGGACTCCAAGATACTACCGGCTGATGGCAAAGGGAGGTGAAGCCGATCTCTTAGCTCAATTCTTCGGCAGCAAGACTCGTTCCGAAAGCAACCCGGTGGTCTGTCGCGTGGGGGCAGTGTACAACACCTGTACACACACGAGGAGCCGGTGTTTAGAGGATTATCCTGGTGCAGAGAACGCTTCTCCTTGCTGAGTTCCTGGTTCTCAGGCCGAAAGGAAGGGCAAGTCAGGTAAGGCCTTAATCGTGTTATTGAGGGCAATAGTGGCCTTTGCAGTGAGTGGCGGGCCTCAACCGGAGGAGCCGCCTCGCTTTGGGGTTAGAGCGGAGCAAGAACCGCTGTTTTGGGCTCTCCTGTCCGTCATTCTTCGGGTGCTCCAGACTCTTGAGCGAGGCGGCGAAGAATCATGTACTTCGTACGCTTATTTTTCTCATAGGGGATGGCATTCTTGATCTTGGGAGCTGAGATCCTCGTCCGAGGTGCAACGAGGCTGGCGGCCGCGCTGCGAATTTCTCCTCTGGTCATCGGTCTGACCGTCGTTGTATGCGGAACCGACTCTCCCGAGTTGGCAATAAGTCTCAAGGCACAGACCCTCGGTCATCTACTTTGGCCCTGGGCAACGTGGTGGGAAGCAATATCTTCAACATTCTGGTGGTCCTGGAGCTCTCTTGCGCTCTCTCATCCCGAGGATTGCCCTTGGAGCCGAATGCCCTCGGGGTGGACATCCTCGTGATGATCGCTGCGTCTGTTGCCTGCTTACCCATATTCTTTACCGGGAGAATCATTGACCGTTGGGAAGGAGGTCTGTTTCTTTTGCATTACTTCGCCTACACGGTCCACCTCGGTCTCCGAGCTGGCAGTCATGTTCTTCCGCCTGCCTATGGCACAGTCGTTCTTGGTTTTGTGCTTCCTCTGACCCTTGTCGTCCTCTTGATTTCATTCCTGAGAGGTATGAGAAAACTCGGAGCGGAAGAGGGCACGACCGAGTATTAGGATTCGAATTTGAATCGATGTTCTGAGATTCTCAGAGCATTTCGTGCAAGCAGGGAGGGTTTTGGTATGGCGTGGGAAGTAAAGGACCTCATAAGCGAGGAAGGCCTCAAGAAGGGGCTGAGAGGTGTCACGCTCGACGGCTTGGCCACGAAGATGACGGTCAGCCTAACGACGGGCGCCTTTCTGGTTGCTTTTGCACTGCAATTTGGGGCCTCCAATTCAGTCATTGGACTCTTGGCCGCCATTCCCATGCTCACGAATGTCATCCAGCTCCCGGCGGTCTATCTCGTGGAAAAGATCCGGGTGCGGCGGGCCATCTCCGCATACTTTGCCTTTGCCAGCCGGAGCACTCTGCTGGCGATTGCCTTGATACCGTTCCTCTTTCCTATTGACTGGGCGATCACCGTGCTTATCGTTGGTCTTTTCCTCAAAGGCGCCTTTGGAGCCGTCTCACAATGCGCCTGGAGTTCCTGGATGAGAGACTTGGTTCCGAGAGAGAAACGAGGGAGTTTCTATGCCAAGCGTATGAGCCTCGCTGCACTCTTGGGTATGGGGATTTCCCTGGTTGCTGGATACTATCTGGACTGGTTCAAGGCCGGATTTGCCCAGTACATACTCTACAGCTACACGCCACTCTTCCTCCTCGCGTTCGCGGCGGGCATGGCGAACGTCTGGGTCATTGCAAACATTCCGGAACCCAGGATGAAATCGAAAAGCGTGAACGTCTTCAAGTTGATGCTGGAGCCTTTAAAAAATGCCAATTTTCTCAACCTCATGAAATTCCTTGTAACATGGAATTTTGCCATTAATCTGGCAGCCCCATTCTTCACCGTGTACATGCTTAAAGGCATCAAGCTGGACATGTCGACCGTCGTAGCTTTGACCGTCTTGAGTCAGGCAGTCAACATCACTGTCCTACGCATCTGGGGCCGGTTCATGGATCGGTTCTCAAACAAGTCTGTTCTGAATGTTTGTGGGCCGCTCTTTATCGTAAGCATCTTCTTCTGGATATTCACCCTGCACCCTGGGCGTCACGCCTTGACTATGCCGCTGTTGATCATCCTGCACATAGCTATGGGCCTCGCAACCGCGGGAACAGTTCTGGGAACCAGTAACATAGCCATAAGACTGGCTCCAAGAGACGCTGCTTCGTCTTATCTCGCAACGAGTAGCGTTGCCAACTCTATCTCGGCCGGGATCGCCCCAATCCTGGGCGGCCAGTTCGCCGACTTCTTTGCCGAACGACACTTTTCCCTCCTATTCAAATGGACGAGTCCCGGTAAGGAGATCGTTGCGCACGCGTTCAAGGTAACCCATTGGGATTTCTTCTTCCTTTTTGCTTTTGTCATTGGGCTGTTCTCCATCCACCTGCTCAGGAGTGTGGAAGAGAAAGGGGAGGTTAAGCGTCAAGTCATTTTCCAAGAATTCATATACGAAGTTGGGAGGAGCGCTAGGAACCTCTCCACCGTCGGCGGCCTCCTGCAAATGACACAGTTCCCGCTTCTCTTCCGTAAGAATGGCAGAAACGACAAAAATGGTAGTGAAGAGTCTTGACGAGATCCATGTCCAGCGGAAACAAGGGATGAGATTCACCTATCGTAGAGAGATCAAGATGTTCGAGAAGCTGCATCGAACGGTATTCGGAAACGCCCCTTACAGGCTCTACATAGTCGCCTCTTTTAAGGAGGACCCACGTGACGGCCGGATTATCAATAAGTTGAAATAGCTGAGTCCCGACCCTGCGCGGCTTGCCGTCATTATCAACCACCAAGATTTTACCCCCGACTGAATCCGTGACAGCGGGACATTCGGAGTGTCTCTCCCCGAGGACACAACGAGCCTTATAGCGCATATCCAAAACAATGACCGATTGCCATAAGGGTAAGGCTTTCTTGTCCTTATGGCGTTATGGCACGCTGAAACTCCTGGGTTCGTGCTCGAATCCTCCATGGGTTCGCCCTGGATTGTCCGGCGGTACACGGCAAAACTGTCATCCACTGGATTCTGAGGGGAGACTCATCTTCCCTCCAGCCTCCCCATCCCATATTGGTGCGAGGAGATCCGGTCGAATCGTCGACGAGAATTTCGGGTAGTATTCTTGGCAAATGCGGTGACTTTGTAGAGCTCTTCGGGTTTGGGGCTGGTCGGTCGGCGCGTTAATTTTGCCGGCTTCCGCAAAAGCTGAGCCCGCCGGCTGTCCTCTGGTGAGGGACCTCGCGCTTGCGGTTTTGGAGCCAACGGGGGCTAATCGAATCGGGGTGGCAACCCACTCGATTTTTCTCGGTGAGGTGGTAGAGGCGCAAGTCTTGCACAATGGTCGCCCCCTGACCTATGAGTTCTATCAGTCCCTTTTGAACAGAAAGACTTCCAAGTATGCGCCGACTTGTAATCCCGTGGCGTAATAGCACCTTGCCCTACCGGGGAGGGGTGACTGGTTGATATAAGTGAAGACAATGGTCTTTTGGGAAAAAAGCCGCCGAGCGAGAGGCGAAAGAAAATGGAAACGACATCACACGTTCAGGGACACTCCCGTCGAGGAAGGGAGGACACACACTGACAGGGCAATTGTCCCAAAACCTGGTCTCATCGCATTTCATCTCAAGGCGCAGGCGGTCACCGTGATTTGATAAATCTGTGCAACTTTATCTGCTAACGGTCTGGGATCCCCGGCACGAATCAAGAAAAGCGAGACCTTCGAGGAGGCAGGATGTCAGTCTCTTATCCTCGTGAACATGCGCCTTCCTTCCACGTGACGGTATATGGCAGAGAAATCGAGGGCGTAATTGAAGTCGTCAAGTTCGACCTGTCTTTGGCCCTTGATATCTATATTGTGAACAATGTGCAGCTCCTCTTCAAAGCGGGAGGCCTGTATTAGCCTGAGTCCGGATGGAGCCCAAATGCCTGAACCTCCCCAGAATCTGGCTCGACTGATCCCGTGAATCCCTACCGCATTGCACGCTATCGTCCAAACCTGGTTGGTGGCCGATCGGGAAGGCATGACAATGTCCCAAAGGTCTCCATAATAGCTATTTGTGCCTACATTCATGCCCGGGTAATCGCGTCTTGCGGAACCTCGCCATGAAGCAAGCTGTATGATGGCGTCGACCTTATCAATTTTCGTATACTCCTGAATCAGCTCAGAAAACATGTAATCGTAACAGGTAGTGAAGCCGAAACGCCCGTATTTGGTTTCAAGGACCAATCTGTCATCCAAGCCCGTTTCCGTGTAGGCTTTCTCTATGCCCGGCAAAAAGACCTTGTCGTAGATGTTGTGACCCTTCATGTAATCGAGCTCGCTACTCACGATGAACGTGGAATTGTAGTACTTGTCATGTGGCCCTCTTCTGATGTTATTGAGAACAACGGCTTTGAGGTGCATGTCGAGCATGGGTTCTACCGACTTTTTGAGCCAGTCGGGGTGGTTTTCAATAACTCCCTCGTCCATGTATTGCCGACACTCCTTTTGATTTTCCCAGAAGTAGCCCGTGAGACAGAACTCCGGAAAGATCGCCATGTTGACCTTTCTTGCTTTAAATATCTCCAGGGCGCGCAAAATCTTATCCTTGTTAGCCTCGATGTCCGGAACGATCGCGCGCGTGTTGGCAATTCCTATGGATAGATGTTCATCGTTAAGGGAAGAAACCCTTTCAAAAACATGGAACTCTTTTTCGGCCTTCTCAGAATCCTCAATAGCTCTAAGGGTCCTCATCTTGGCCTGACTGTCTGCTTCGTCTTTGATCTGAGCAGCCTCCTTGGCCTCGGAAGTGAGAGAACCGGCCGCGATGACAGCAGAGGCAGCTACAGTTCCGGTTAGTTTCAAGAACTCTCTGCGGTTCGTGTCAAAATGATTCATGGCGTGACCTCCTTGTTGTGGTGCTTGCCTGGAACTCGCTATGCTCTCAGGTTACCTCCCCGGTGCAGGTGTCAGATTAATCGACGGGGTTTGCCTTCCGAAACGGTTCAAGACGGCTCTCCTGCAGGCTTCTGGGAAGACTTATCATACCGTGTCACATTATGCCAGTATCCGCTGAGACGGAACAGTAGGCCACGCCGCTCCTTTCGTGTGTAGTGCGTTCACCTATTTTTTCCTGACTGGTAGTCTACCTTGGCGATCGTCTTTCCTGTGTGCGTTCACTCTTCTTCAGGGTGATCGCTGTTTATGGGCACCATCCTGCACGGATGTCTCCGACTGCGCCAGTAGCGGCCGAACTCCCATGCCATCGGTCTGCTTCCGGCTTCCACCGCTACTCGAGGGTAACGGTCCTCATAGTTGTTTTCCACGTTCCGTGTTATCTCATCTTACCTTCCAGGTGCTTACGGAAAGGGCGTTAACTGCCCATCGCCACATGGGTATCCATGACCTTTCGACTTTTCTCGATCTTCTCGCTCCGACGCCTCCGGGTTTTCTCCAACCGCATTCTCCGATCGACCAACTCGATCTCGCAGGCTACGTACTTTTTATTCGAGTCCTCATCATAGTCCGGGCGAAACTCGGAAAGTGTTCACGCGGTCGGCTCGCGAAGGCGGTATCGATGCGCACCACCCTGATCCTTATTGCTTTGACCGTTTCTCCGTTTCCGATGGCGAACCCAGTAGTGGTCTGCACGATCGCGTCCGGGCCGTGGAACCGTAGACGCCGCCGGATCAGAAAGGGAAGTGCATGCCGGCGCCAGTGTGCCATATCTTGGGTTAGGACATCCGGGCGTCGGTCGTATCCTTTGTCCTGGACGGTTCGAGAAGGCTTCTTGAGGACTTGTAGCCACCTTACATCCCTACTCTCGAAGACCGACGAGCTTCCGGGCTATCACCCTCTATGGGGTCAGACGAAAGAGCAGGGCATGACGTACACTCCTTGCTCCGGATTACTTTGACAGGCATAGTCCTGATGTGACCGAGGCAGTCGCATCGCCATTGATTGACGTCCTGCGGTTCGGCGCACGAAAGAGTGGGCTGAAGAGTCCCGACCGTCCCGCCGTCTCTGGGCTGAGCTTAGCCGCCACGGGGATCCCGTGCAAAGTCTATGCACCGCGGGAACGGGTCGGCGCAAACTCTGAAAAAGAGACCGCAGAAAATGTGCCCACAAAGCAGTCCGTTTGTCCCGGGTAACTCTTAGCGGGCACCGGCGTTGAACCGTCTGCAAGACAGCTTCGTCCTTGCCCGAAACGTAACGGAGATGCTATAGTCTCCTACGGCTATACGAACCAAGTTCTTCCCTGCTGAGCGACCTGACTCGAGCCGATGAGAAGGCAAATTCCAAGGATGGACAACCGAACAAATCGATCAAGCATGTTTGCCGAGATCAGACGGAACTTCGAAGAAGGGGCCGTGCGTGGAGAAATACCCGGTTGGGTGACCGTTGTGGTCGGGATCGGGGTGATGTTCTTCTACTTCCCTGCATGGGTACTTAAGGAACTCCGTTCGACGCGGACAAGGAATTGCCGGTGATTGTTCGGACCACCCTTGAACCGGAGTCCCTGCGGCAGGGATTCTGTGGAAGCTCTTTCGGCAAGGGGTCAGTCTTCTCTCGTAATCGTCGGCGCCCAAGATAAATTGTCGCCAGGCGCGCGGCAGTATCAATCCACGACGAAGTCTACCGTTCCTTGTCCCCGTGTGAATAGTTGTGTCAATAGAGTCGGCCTCTTGAGAAGAGGGAGCGCGAACAACCACAACGCCGGGGTGTGAAACATCAGGTCGAAAACATCAAATGCCCGGCGCTTGCTCGGCAACCACGAGCGGCTGAAGGTCTGCCGAAAATCGTTGATTCGCTTATGGATCGTTTGCTTGTCCGGTTGACCGGGAAAAGACTCGATGGGACGGCTCACAGAGTCTTCAATGGTGGGCGGCTCCTCACTACCCACCATCTTATCCCAGAGTGCGCTGCCGGGATCCACGACCAGCGGGTATGCGTCGCTCACATGCGGCAGAACCTCCCTCACGAATTCCTTGTTTGCCTCGAGATCTTCCTTGCTTTCATCCGGGGCTCCGATGATGAAATTCGCGAGGACCGCCATATGGGCTGCCTTGGCACGCCCTATGCTTTGGGCCATCTGGTTGCGGTTGGCCGGCTTGCGGTACCGCCTGAGCTGGGCGTCGCTGGCGCTCTCAACACCGAGGAAGGCCAGATCGAACCCGGATCTCTGCATGAGATTCAGGGTCTCTTGCGGAGCATGGTGCAATGAACCCTGGAAGCCCAGACGCAGCGTACGATGCAGCTTGTGATCACGCATCATCCGGCATAGTTCGTGAACCCTTTCCAGATCCCACGTGAAGTTTTCGTCAGCCAACAATACCAGGCGATATCCCTCTTCCCTCAGTTGCAGCAGTTCCCGGAGAACATTACCTGCTGAACGGGCGCGGTAATTGCTGGTCATCTCCAACTTCTTGGTGCAGAAAGTACAATTGAACGGGCAGCCCCGGGAAGCCAGCATAGTCGTCGCCTTGACGACCTTCGGAAACTCGAAGCCTCCCAGGCTGGTGAAATAGCCCTCGTACCTGAGACTGTCTCTGTCGGGAAAGGGGAGGGAATCAACGTCGAGTATGATTTGCGGCCGCCCGCTCACGATCTCCCCGTTCGCCCGGTACGAGAGTCCCGGCACGCCTGCAACGTCCACGCCCTGGACAAGTCGCGTGCACAGCTCGGTGAAACTCTCTTCCGCTTCGCCACGGAGCACGAGATCCAATTCGGGTACTTCCCTGAGCAACAGCTTGTCGAAGAGCGTGGCGTGGATTCCCCCCAACACGGTAACGATTTCCGGACGTTCTTTCTTGAGCCGCCGCACCAGCCTTGTGCCTCTCAGGATGTTTCGGCTGTGAACGCCCACCCCGACCAGGTCGGGTGCTTCCGATAGTATTCTCTCAGTCGTCTGGGCCAGGTCGAGACCTTCGGCGACCGGATCCTCGACGCTCACCTCAACACCGGCCAATCGTTTCGCGTTGGCGGCAATGTAAAGAAGGCCCAGACTTGGGACTGTTCCCTGTCCCAACGTGTCCCCATCCGACGGGGGAGTAGACAGTAGCGCCCGCACCAATACCTCCAGAACCCGGATATTTTTCCAGAGTACTACTGACTCCCCCATGAGGTCAAGCTCTGACCCGACACCGCAAGGAAACGACCCATTCAATGGAGGACAGAGCCAGTCGGCCGTGACGGCGCGACATAACCGCGATGCATGCATCGACGAGTCCACGCCCGTGCTTGGCGTCAGCGAACTGACGACCCGCTCATGAATTGAGATCGTCGATTCGGGTGGTCCGGAGCTTCCTCATGCCTCGGTAGCCGAAGGGCTCCAGCACGCGCGGGAAGTGTCGGTACAACCACCAGAGCAGACGGGCCCCAAAGGGAAATGCGATGATAGGCCTGTTCCTAGCCACTCCTTCCAGAATCATGCGCGCGGCGAGATCCACGTCGATGCCCTTTCGCGGACTCAAATCGAGAAGTCTCTCCTTGTCCAATTTGAGGTAGGTGGCCGAGTCGATGATGTTGGTCTTGATAAGTCCGGGGCAGACAACGCTTACCTTTACCCCGAGGTCCCTGGCTTCGATTCGCAACGAGGTGGAAAGGCCTATCACGGCGTGCTTGGTAACCGCGTAGGCCGTGATCCCGGCCAAGGGAATCAGACCGCCCAGCGAGGCAATATTGACGATGTGCCCGAATCCCTGTTTCACCATCACCTGGTACGCTGCCGTCGTCCCATAGATGACGCCGCGAAGGTTGACGTCGAGGATGCGGCGCCAATGTTCCACGTTCATATCGCGGACTTCCCCGACGATCGCGATACCCGCGTTGTTGAAGATGTAATCGAGCCGTCCTTCTTCGGATACAACCCTCTGAACCAGGCCACTCACAGCCGGTTCACTCGTCACGTCCAGATGAACCGCGCGAGCCCGGCCTCCTCCGGCCGCGATCCGCTCTGAGACGTTCTTCGCTCCCTCCAAATTCAAGTCTGACACGACGACCACCGTGCCTCGCCGTCCCAGTTCCTCGCAGAGCGCCCGCCCCATGCCTGAGGCCCCACCGGTCACTACGGCGATTTTGTCCCGGAAACCGTTCATCTTGGTACCCCAGTGCAATACCTTCTATTTGAGGTAGTAACCGCAGCCGAAGTAGACGTCTTGTCCCGGGACCCGCATGATGAAGCTTCTCTTGGGTGACGGCTCCTTTGCCTTGGGCTTGGGCCAGTTGTACTCCATCCAGCCCGATCCCTTCGTTTTCGCAAGTTCCGCCATCCTGCGATTGAACTCCTTGTTGGCAACAGTTCCCAGAAGGCGCCGGTTGTACGGCGAGCCTGCTGCCAAGCGTTTGTTTTGGAGCGACATAGCGAAGATGTAGAGATCGCCTTTCACAAATGGGCCCTTGAGATCGTTGATCGCCTTGAGCGTTGCATCCAATCCCTTTGCTTTGACCATCGCCACAGCCCTCTCCACCATTGCCTTAACTTCCGCGTCCCTCTTCTTTTCGGCCAGGGCTGCGAAGGGCACAGTCACCAGAGCCAGGAGCGCGACGATCAACAGTACTTTCTTCATGAGTTCCTCCTTCAGAAATGGACTGCCATTGCAGATCGAGCCTGTGAGGCCGGCCCAGGTGTCCTTGATCATGCCGAGCCTTTGGTCTCCGAGTTTGAAGTCCCAGGGGAGCTAGATCGCCTGGGCTCGATCCCACGCGCCGTACCGGTAAACTGATCAAACAGAACTTTGTGAGTATACTCGGAACGAACAATCGAGACAATTCCGTTCGGGCCTTTGGTTCAAGCATTCAGGGATGAGCAGTGACACTCTGCTCTTCTCCGCATAGTCAAGAGGCTCAAGCGTCTTTTCAGGACCCGAACGGAGCGCTGTTTCGGGGGCCGATTTCCACGTATGGAAACAGCAGGCTAATTTCTCGATGCCCCACCGGGACAGGCCCGTCAAAGAGAGGGAAGTCCACTTCGTCCATCCTGTTGGAAACTCAAGAGATGTGAGATGGATGGATGTGACGTTTGCCCCTAAGGGGTCCGGGTGCGGTCTCTTGCGGGAAAGACCCCACGGCAGGCTGTGGGAAAGACCTATCGGTTCGGCTTTGGGCTAACTCCTATTCGGCAGCCCTTGACTTTTTCGAGGAAACGACCTACCTATGCGTGGACGTGCCGCGTCCATCGACTGGAATGATCCGGCCTGGTGGAAACGGGAATGCGAGCAAGGAAGGGAGTCGTGCGGAAACGTAGCAAGCAGGAACGACGTCGCGTACTCTTTACGTTATCGATCTATCTGGTCCTAATCGTTTTCGGTCCGGCAACGGGGCATGTCTGTTGTGCGGGCCACGATCACGGGGATACTATTGTCGACATAGGTGAGCGTATCCGCGTCCATGCGACGCTCGCTTCCTGTGAACCGACCGGAGGAGCAGATTGGCGGGAGCCGGTCTCTTCAGAATGCGACCCAAGCTCCGATCACGATTGTTGCAAAGGCCGACCTCATGCTGATTCGGAGTTCCAACGGCCCGCTTTGCGTTCGGCGCCGCGAGCTCAACTCGCAACGGAACGGGGGACCCAGCCTGTCCCGTCCGTCTCCCCAGGCTCATCAAGCAATCTGAGTAGAGCCGGTTTCGGGCCCTCTGCCCACCTCATTCAAGCAAGCCCTTCATGCCCCTCCCTTGGGTGCATAGTCCTCCTGATTTGACATCTCAACGCAAGCGTATCCAGCAATAGTAACCGGTTGTTTTCAGCGTAACGACAGTTCATTGAGGAGGCATTTCGCATGCCTGCGGTCGGGTCATACGGTTCCGGCCAACTCCCCGTCAGGGGACGTGTACCGGGCGAGCTGCGAATAGGCTTGACACGGACCCTGCAGGGCTTGATCCCGGCAGGGATTACAACGGGAGTTCCACCAACGAACGGAATTGGACATTCACGAGAGATCTCTCCACTATCTCGGAAAAAGGAATGTGCATACGATGATGCGAAAAGAATACTTGGGCGCAGTCATTATTATTCTGGTAGGAGGCTTCTTGAGTCTCTTGATCGTCAATGCGCGGCCGGCGCCGTCGAGTTTAGTCGGTTACGGACACGGTCATGAGGAGGTAAGCCGGAAGGATCACGATGAAGACAACGGACATGGGCATGACCATGACGGACAACTCGTGAGCCGCGGAAATCATGATCGAGAAAAAGGGCATGGCGACGAACACGCCCAAAACCATGACCGGCGGACGGCAAGCCTCGCCGGTCACAAACAAGAAGGCGGACAAGGCCATGACCACGACGTTCATGGGCATAGCCTCGTCAAAGGATTTATCAGGGGACCGCAGGGAGGGAGGCTGTTTAAGGACGGCGATTTCGCCGTTGAGGTAGCCATCCATGAGAAGGACGGCCCCCCACGATTCAGACTCTACTGCTACGAGCACGACAGACAGCTTGACCCCCGCGACGTCGGGGTCTCCCTTGACCTGGTCCGACTGGGCAACCGCAAGACTCGGTTCCGGTTTCGACCCCACGATGGCTACCTGCATAGCGATCAGGTCGTGAAGGAGCCCCATTCGTTTGACGTGACTGTGTCTGCCGAACGTGACGGCAAGGTCCACAGGTGGCAGTTCTCTCAAGTTGAAGCAAGAATCACGCTGAGTTCGGAAGTGGCGCAAAGAATGGGCATTAGTGCAAGGACCGCCGGTCCGGAGCGGATCCGATCGGAACTGGAGCTTCCCGGTGAAATCGTTTTGAACACGGACCGGGTATGCCATATCGTTCCTCGAGTGTCGGGCGTGGTCTCGGATGCTACGAAGAACCTCGGAGATACGGTCAAGCGAGGCGAAATCATAGCCGTTATCGACAGCCGTGCGCTGGCGGATGCACGAAGCAACTATCTTGTGCGTCTCAAACACGAAGAGCTTGCTCGAATCAACTACGACCGCATCAGCAAACTGTGGCAGAAGAAGGTGAGCGCGGAAAAGGAATACCTGGACGCGCTCAAAGCATTTGAAGAAGCCAAGATCGAAAGGATCGCGGCAGGTCAGAAGCTCCTTGCTCTGGGGCTTACGAGGAAGGAACTCAAAACCCTCCCTCGCGAGCCGGAAGGGCCTCTGACAGGGTACGAACTGCGAGCCCCCTTCGCAGGCACCGTCATCATCAAGCGCATGTCAAAGGGGCAATGGGTGGATGAAAACGCGGAAATCCTTTGCGTTGCAGACCTTTCCACAGTTTGGGGCGATTTGACAATCTACGCGGACAAGCTCGACCAGGTCCGTCTGGGACAACGGGTCAAGATAAAATCGGATTCCACCGATCTTGAGGCCGAAGGAGTCGTCTCTTATATCGGTCCGCTCGTCGGAGAACAGAGTCGGACCGCCAAGGCGCGGGTCGTGATCGATAATAGGCACGGCAGATGGCGACCTGGGATGTTCGTCACCGCCAGGGTTGTGCGAGCAGAAGACATGGTGCCGATTGCCATTCGGAAGGAAGCATTACAAACGCTCGATCGATTCGGCACGGTCGTCTTTGTCCAGGACGGCGATCAGTTCGAGCCTCGGCCCGTTGAGATGGGCCGATCCGATGGACAAAACGTGGAGGTAGTGGCCGGGCTCTCGCCCGGAGAGAAATACGTAGCCAAGAAGAGTTTCGTTCTCAAGTCTCAGTTGGGTACGGCAGGCCTCTCCCACACTCATTGATATGATTCTGATGGTAGTGGGGCAGCGTTGATCAGGTCTCGCAAATGGTCGGGTATGCCCTCAACCGGCTTGTAGGAATGCGCATGAATCGCTACGGGGAGTCCGAGGAATAATCCATGATAAGTCGGATTTTGCAATTTTCCATAGATCAACGATGGCTCATGATCATAGCCACACTGGGCATGGCCGCCCTGGGGCTGTACAACTTTCAGTACCTTACCATCGACGCGGTGCCGGACATAACCAATGTCCAGGTCCTCGTCAGTACACCAGCCAAGGGATACTCGCCCCTGGAAGTCGAGCAGCGTGTCACCTTTCCCATAGAGACGGCGCTGGCGGGAATTCCGGGCCTCGAAAGGACCCGATCGAATTCACATTACGGGATTTCTCAGGTAACGGCCATTTTCAAGGACGGTACCGACATCTATTTTGCACGACAGCTCGTCAACGAGCGAATTCAGGAGGCAAAGGCCGAACTCCCCCCTGGAGTGGAACCGGCAATGGGTCCCATCGCCACCGGTCTGGGCGAAATATATATGTGGACGGTCAAGGCCAAACCCGGCGCTGCTAAGCCGGATGGGACTCCCTATACTTTGACGGATCTGAGGACCATTCAGGACTGGGTAATCCGTCCTCAATTGCGGAACACGCCGGGAGTTACTGAGATAAATGTTATAGGAGGGTACAAGAAACAGTTTCATGTTACACCCGACCCACAAAAGCTCATTGCTCGTGGCCTGACCTTTCGCGACATCGTGAACGCTCTTGAGAGAAACAATGACAACCTCGGCGCCGGCTATGTGGAACGAAGCGGCGGACAGTATCTGGTCCGGGCCGCCGGGCAAGTAGCCGATCTCGAGGATATCCGAAGAATCATCGTGAGAAACGTGCGTGGCGTCCCGATCCTGGTCAAAGACGTCGCAGAAGTCCACCTGGGGAAGGAACTTAGATCCGGGGCGGCAACAGAGAATGGTAACGAGACGGTCCTCGGCACCTCCTTCATGCTCATGGGAGAGAACAGTCGCGTCGTGGCCGAACGAGTGGCGCAGAAGCTCAGAGAGGTCAACCGCTCCCTTCCGGAAGGCGTTGTTGCAGAGCCTGTTTACAGCCGCACCACCCTGGTAGACAAGACCATTCGCACGGTACGCAACAATCTCTTCGAAGGCGCGACCCTCGTCATCGTGGTCCTGTTTCTCTTTCTCGGCAATATTCGCGCGGCCGTCATTACGGCTCTCGTGATCCCGCTGTCAATGCTCTTCGCGGTAACCGGCATGGTCGCGAACAAGGTGAGTGCGAATCTCATGAGCCTCGGCGCGATCGATTTCGGCATCATCGTGGACGGCGCGGTCGTCATCGTAGAAAACTGTGCCCGCAGGCTTTCCTTGGCACGGAAAGATCAAGCAAAACCGCTCACGCGGTCTGAGCGTCTGGCTATAGTTGCGGACGCATCCCGGGAAGTACGAAAACCGATGCTCTTCGGTGAATTGATCATCATGATCGTATACCTCCCAATCCTCACCCTGACCGGCGTTGAGGGAAAGACATTCTTTCCCATGGCCTTCACCGTGCTCATGGCTCTTACGGGGGCCCTGATCCTGTCCTTTACCTTCGTACCGGCTTCCGTGGCAATCTTTCTCAGCGGCGGCGGCTCCGAGAAAGAGAACTTCATCATGAAATGGGCCACAAGAGCCTACGTTCCTCTTCTGAGTATCGCGCTGAGACAACGGGTCCTTGTGGTGACGACGTCTGCGGTGCTCGTGGTCCTCAGCGTCCTGCTCGCGACCCGTATGGGAAAGGAATTCATCCCGAGCCTCGACGAAGGAGACATAGCCGTTCACACGCTGGCCATTCCCGGCACGAGTCTCTCCTTGTCCGTTCACATGCAGAGTGTGATCGAAAAGACGATCCTTGCAAAGTTCCCGCAGGTGGAACGAGTGTTCACAAGGATCGGCACGTCCGAGATCTCCCAGGAGCCGCATCCGCCAAGCGTCACGGAAAATGTCATCATCCTCAAGCCGCGGCCGGAGTGGCCGGATCCGAACATGCCCAAGGCCGATCTGGTCCGTCGGATAGAAAAGGAAGTGGGCAAGCTACCCGGAGTAGTATACGAGTTCAGCCAGCCCATACGGATGCGTTTCAATCATTTGCTCGCGGGGGTGCGTAGTGACGTCGCGGTCAAGATCTTCGGTGACGACATGGGTCTGATGCTCGAGAAGGCGGAAGGGATCGCGGAGGTACTCAAGAAGATCCCGGGCGCCACCCACGTGAAAGTGGAGCCGGTCGCGGGTCTGCCCATACTCTCCATAAAAATGGACCGGAAGAAGATGGCCCGATACGGCCTGAATGTAGCAGACGTTCAGGAGGTCATCGAAATAGCCGTCGCGGGGAAGAACGCAGGTTTGATCTTTGACGGAGATCGACGTTTCGATCTGGTGGTACGTCTTCCCGAGAGATTGCGCCAGGATGTTGAAGCGTTGAAACGACTCCCCGTGCCCCTACCGTCACATGAAGAAACCACAGCGCGCGTATCGGATTCACACAGCACAAGGCGGGAGGCCAAAAGGAAGAACTTTACCTCACTGGGGTCGGTTGCGGAATTCACCATTGAGCCGATTCCGAACCAGGTCACCCGGGAAAACGGGAAGCGGCGTATCGTGGTCACCGCCAATGTCAGAGGACGGGATCTGGGCGGCTTCGTGGATGAAGCAGAGAAGACCATCAGAGAAAACATCAAGATACCGCCAGGCTACTGGACGACCTGGGGCGGGCAATTTGAACAGATGATTTCCGCGGTAAGACGCCTGCGGGTTGTGGTTCCGGTTGCGCTCCTGTTGATCTTTGCGTTGTTGTTCGGTGCATTCGGGACGGTCAAACCGGCCATGCTCGTCTTTACCGGTGTGCCGTTGGCTCTGACCGGAGGTGTCGCGGCATTGTGGCTGCGAGAGATTCCGCTGTCAATCTCTGCAGGAGTGGGATTTATTGCGCTCTCCGGGGTGGCGGTACTGAACGGGTTGGTTCTGGTGACCTTTATCAACAAGCTGCGCGGCGAGGGAAATTCCGTCGAGGAGTCAATCGTGCAGGGAGCATTGACCCGCCTGCGTCCCGTGTTGATGACCGCGCTCGTGGCCTCCTTCGGATTTGTGCCCATGGCCATAGCCACCGGTACGGGAGCGGAGGTTCAGCGACCCCTTGCAACTGTGGTCATCGGCGGCCTCATTTCGAGCACCGTGCTGACGCTCCTTGTCCTCCCCTCGCTCTATCGCATGGTTGTACGAGACTCCGGGTAAGTCCATGCAAATTAGGCGTGGAGGATAGGCTGCTCGGGCCTCCCCCATGAGGGTATCGGACCGGGAAACGTCAATTCCTCCGGGGGAAAATCGGAGTTTTGAGTTGGGTTATTCCACGGAAGAAGTCACCCCATATCATGCGGCTCCGCTCTGAGACGCTGCCCGCTCTACAGCATGCCCGACGGCAATGGCGACCCCAGGATGGAAAGCGTCCACCATGATATGGTCCTCTTCGAGTTCGTCAGGTGGGATCATGGCTGCTATAGCCCTTGCAGCAGCGATTTTCATTGATGCATTGATCTCCTTCGCCCGAGCATCGAGCGCTCCTCTGAAAATCCCTGGAAAAGCCAGCGCGTTGTTTATTTGATTCGGGTAGTCACTGCGGCCGGTAGCCACTGTCCTCGCGTAATCTCGTGCTCCGTCCGGGTCAACTTCCGGGGTCGGGTTTGCCAGCGCAAAGACAATCGGGTCGTCAGCCATGACCTTGAGATCGGATGGCTTGAGCAGATCTCCTGAAGACACGCCAATAAATACATCAGCTCCCGCGAGCGCGTCCTTGAGATCACCTTTCAGGCCCTGCGGATTGGTCAACCTGGCGATCACCTCTTTCGTGGGATTCATATTCTTTAGTCTCCCACCGTAAATGGCACCGGCTCGGTCACACGCGATGATATTTGTTGCTCCGGTTTGGAGAAGCATTCGAGTGCAGGCAACTCCGGCCGCGCCGACTCCCGATATGACTATCTTCAATTGTTTGAGATCCTTCTTGACTATACGCAGCGCGTTATACAGTCCTGCCAGGACCACTACCGCGGTGCCGTGCTGGTCATCGTGGAAAACCGGGATCTTTAGCTCCCTTTTGAGACGAGTCTCGACTTCAAAGCATCTCGGGGCTGAGATGTCCTCGAGGTTTATGCCGCCGAAGCCCGGACTTATCGCCTTGACGACATCGACGATCGAGCCGGGATCGGTGACATTCAGGCAGATAGGAAAGGCATCTATTCCTGCAAGCTCCTTGAAAAGCAGGGCCTTTCCCTCCATTACCGGAAGAGCTCCCATGGGCCCAATGTCGCCCAGGCCCAGCACTGCGGTCCCGTCGGTCACTACTGCCACGGCGTTGCCCTTGATGGTATACTTATACGTCTGCCCAAGGTCTTTGGCCACCTCCAGGCTTACCCGCGCCACGCCGGGTGTGTACGCTATCGCCAGGTCGTCGAGACTTTTCAGTTCCCTCTTGCCCCGGATTTCGATCTTGCCGCCCTCGTGGTAGTCGAAGGTGCGGTCCTTCACCGAAAGCACGGTCACACCCGAGAGAGTTGCAAGAGCGTTAACGATCTGTTGTTCCTGGCTGGTTTCGCATGCTTGGACGATCAGATCCCTCACTATTCTGCCTTTTTCCATGGAAACAATAGAAACAGCCCCTGTCATTCCTCCGCTGGATCCGATGGTACTGGTCACGAGGCCCAGCATCTCCGGGCTTTGTTCCATGCTCAACCGAATGGTAATACTATAGCAGGGGCTTGTGTGATAGAGCATCTTTCTTCTCCTTGGTTGACTCGACGGCGGCCAAGCAGAACTGAGGGGGTACCAACACCGTCCTCGGGCATCCAGCACGCCTGGAGATCTCTGGCCGAGCCTGCCATCGTCTCCCGGCCGAAAGCAAATACCGAACGCTCGAGGCACTCTGTCCCATGGCGTCCGTATTGATCCTCCCTCTTCATTTGGCCCATACCACCGTCCTGCTAAAGGTGAGGATCTCCACTCCCGATCACACCGGATTCAGAACTCAGGGTCGGCGTTTCACGGGACAGCACCTGGACGCCTGAGCCACCTCGAGCGATAGTCTATTCCGTTGGTTTGTCTCCACGTCCCTCGGATGCCGAGGCATGAGAGGCAACTTCACCGAGGGTGGTTGCCATTTTGACCAGGTACTCGTTTATTAATTTCATCGAATCAAGGATGTCGCGGTACATAGACGAGGCTTCGACAGCACTCAACCCTGCTTCGAGCCTCATCCAGTGGGCAACTATGCACTCTTCCACCGTCCAGCTCACCTTCTTGCCCTCGGAGAGTATTGCCTCCAGGACAAGTTCGTTGGGCAATATGAATGCATCACGAAGATTCGTCATCATCTTAGTCAGCGAGGTGAGCAGCTCATCAATCTCTCGATAGGCATCGTCACTGAAGGGGAGACCGAAGCGGGCTTTGATTCGGCAGCAGTTGAGTATGCTCTCCAACATGTCGCCGATTCTTTCAATGCGATACGGAAATCGGATCAATCCCTTCAGAAGATCACCTTCCAGGTCTGACTCAATGAGATTTCGGGTGAGCACGTTCTCCTGCTGGTCAACGTCGCGTGCCAATGCCTCGCACTTGTCCATTTGAGACCGGGAGCCGCTGACAACGCACTCTGACAGCAGCCGGCACATTTCAATGATCTTGCTGATCATTACCAGGAGTCCCTCTCCCAGGGTGATCTCTTCGGAAACAGGCCTTTGATGCAGTTCCTCAAAATGCTCAATCTCGTGATCGAGGTTAGGGCTCAGCATACGAAAAGGGTTCAATAAGAGGTGTTCATCTTTCATCGTTTGATCCTCCCAAAATCTGAGACTGGCGTGATCTTGAGGCAGCTCCGGGACTCCTGCAACCAACCCCATGGGCTTGTCCGTTGAGCCAACGTCGAGAAAATCAAAGGAATGGGCCCGAGAACACGTGCTCCATCCTGACCTTCCGGGCAGTCCCCAGCTTGGGACACGGAGCCAGGACGCGCCAGCACCTCTCCAGCAATTGTCGCTGCGCCCCCCGGATCTATTCCCTTCGGGAGACGCCGCTGATGCCTCCGCGTCGACCCGTCCGGTAACTAAAGCCCCGACCTCGGTCTCGTCCGAGTCCCAGCTCATTCCAATATACCACATTCGTCACGTCACTAACCTATAGTTTTGCCCGTTCTTTGACGTCAGGTCGGCGAGAGAGAGCGCGAAGCCGAATTTCGATTTGTCCCGCCCTCTCCCGTATTCGACCGAAAATCCGTGTGGGCAGACGAGTACGCCGGCCCGCTACCTCTTTGGCCGGTCTGCGCTCCATTCGGACAACACTTTTGCCGATCGGTATTGGTAGCTGCTCCATGCGGCTTGAGCGCTCCCGTTGGGCCGATACTGCCAGGCTGTGACCGCCGCAGGGCCAGGGGAAAGCTTGCTTGACCGAAGGGCGGGGCGTGGGGTACGATCCGAAACAGAGTGAAAAAGGCTTCGTGAATATTGTGACAACGGTGTTGTTTCCGGGGGGTGTTGGAGGAAGAGATACGGCGGCCTCCGAGGTTCATGCGGACCACGTCTTGCCCTGCTACGCAATGACGATCCCCACATGACAATACCACTGCGTAATTCAGAATGTTACGAAACGGAGAGCAGAGGTGCACAACCCGAAATTGCTACGAAGAGGCGCCGTCTTCACGCGAAACATCCCAGCGACGCTTTGGAATGAACGATTCGAAAAGATTTCCGGCGAAAAGCACACGATCTACATGGATCCAGAGACCCCGTTCTGGTTTGTTCCCAACCAGGCCGCAGCTCGGCTTTTGTTCGGGGAAGGGGCCGATGTAGGCGAAGGGTCCGGTCTCACAAACGGGGGGGCCGCGGTTCGCTGTCTGGACACGGATGCCTTGCAGAAGATGCTGGAGGTTCCTTCCCTGCCGCCGTACGCCGGCAGGAAGCATCGACAGCTCCACCGGTTCGCAGAGTTATGGTTTCACCTGACGGACGTATGCAACTGCACCTGTGGACACTGTCTTTTCGGCGGCCGCCGCGGGCCGGTTCGCTCACTGTCCCGCGATGCAATTGAGGCCCTCGTTGACGAAGCCTATAATCTTGGAGCGCGTCTCATCTGCTTCACAGGTGGGGAACCCTTTACCTATCCCGACTTCGCAGGTCTCATCGAAGGTACGCTGCGGCGGGAAGACCTCCGAGTTGCGGTGTTGACCAATGCCATGCTCCTCCCTGATCGCGTTCGGGATCTCGCTTCCCTTGACAAGGACCGGATGCACTTTCAGGTCAGTCTGGACGGCCCTGAATCTGTGCATGACGCCCTCCGTGGGAAAGGATCGTTCGCAAAGACTTGTGGGGCGGTAAGGGCAATGGTGGAATCCGGTCTGACCTGCAGCGTGGCCATGGCCGTGAATCGAGCCAATGTCACCGACATGGCCGATGTGGTCGGCCTCGTGCATGATTTGGGGGTCGGCACCATCCATTTCATGTGGCATTTCAGTCGAGGCTCCGGCAAGGCGCTGAGTATGATTCCCGAGAGTCTGCTCATAAAGAATCTCCGATCCGCCGTATCCGTTGCCCGAAAGCTTGGCGTGACTGTCGACAACCTTGAAGCCATGAGAGCCCAGGTCTTTTCCCATCCCGGTACAAGATTCGATCTGGGGAATGCGGGTTGGGAATCGCTTGCCATCGGACCGGACGGGTCGGTTTATCCGACACCCGCGATGGTCGACCTGCAGCCCTTCAGAGCCGGCAAAGCTGAGGATGGCCTTGAGAAGGTCTGGAGAAACAGCGAACTCCTGAAAAGGATTCGACACGTATCTCTGACCGACATAGAGGAGATGAAGAACGATCCGTGGCGATTGATTATTGGCGGCGGAGACCTCGATCACTGCGTGGCGGCCGCGGAGGGCTCGCCCGGTGACATAACCCTGGCCGACGATCCATACCGACGGATCTACCAGTACATAGCTGAGATGCTCATCCAGGAAGCGCTACACGATTTGCCGGTTCCCAATCGTCCAGGTCTGATTCTGCGCATGGGCGATATCACGACTGATTGTCCCTCCGGTGAAGACGTGAATTTCACCCACTGCAACTGTCTGCTCTCAATGGGAGAAGGTGGCACAACCGCGCTGGTTCGCGAGTTCTACTCGAAAAGGGCGTCTGCTCCGGATGAGCTGATTCTAAATCCCGTCCAGCTCCCCAAGGAAGCGACCCATTTCATCCCCGAAGAGGCAAAGGCCCGGATGTACGGCTGCGGCAGCCCTGTGGACGATGCAGGCCTGAATCACGGGGAAACGCTCGTCGATCTCGGCTCGGGCACCGGAGTGGAGTGCTTCATCGCGGCAAAGGCGGTCGGCCACACGGGGAAAGCCATCGGTGTGGACATGACGGACGCCATGCTCGACATTGCCGAGCGGGCGAAAGAGCATGTCCGCCGGGAACTTGGCTATGCCAATGTCGAGTTCAAGAAAGGGTACCTCGAGTCTCTGCCTTTGGCGAATGACACGGCCGATGTCGTGATATCAAATTGCGTGGTCAACCTCAGTCACAACAAGAGGCGGGTTTTCAGCGAGATATTCCGTGTCCTCAAACCCGGCGGGAGACTCGTTATATCCGACGTGGTCAGCGAAACCGAGCCTCCTCTTGATGTTCGTGCAGATCATCAGCTCATCGGCGAGTGCATCGGTGGATCGCTCGTCCAGGATTACCTCTTTGGCCTGCTCAGGGATATCGGGTTCGTCAACGCGGCTGTTGTGAAACGGTTCCCCTATCGAGAAGTGCAGGGTCATCAGTTCCATTCACTGACATTTCGCGCGTACAAGCCATCTGACCGGGAGGAGAAGGAGGTTTTCTATGCCGGACCCTTCCAGGCTGTCATCACCGACGGCGGTCAGATCCTCCGCAAGGGACTACGAACACGTGTGAAGCTGGGACCCGGATGGGAAGAAGATACAGGTGCGTATGCAGGGGTACTCACGGTGGACGGGTCGTCGGGTGCAATAACCAACATTGACGCGGAATCCGATTGCTGCTGCTTCGCGCCTTCGACCCCAGCGCTGGAAGTGGTGCCAGACTCCAAACCCCAGACGGGTTGCCTCGTTTGCGGTAAGCCGCTCGTGTACGGATCGGTGAACGTGGAAGTCGCCTGCGCGGTGTGCGGCAGAGCGGGACTTTCCAGAGCCCAATGCACCCGGGGCCACTACGTCTGTGATACCTGCCACACTCGGGAAGCGATCGAGGTTACGAAACGCTTCTGCCTCGCCTCGGACCGGATCGACGCATTTCACATCTTCTATCCCATTGCAGCTCACCCCGCCATTCACCTGCACGGACCGGAGTACCACAGCATCGTGCCGGGCGTCATTCTTGCGGCATACCGCAACGCGGGCGGGCCGGTAACCGACGATCAGATTCTTGAAGGTATCGAACGAGGGAATCTGATGCCCGGCGGATCGTGCGCGTTTATGGGCGCGTGCGGCGCGGCGACCGGCGTAGGAATTGCCTTCGGCATTATGCTCGAATCAAATCCCCTCAAGCCCCTCCCCCGCCGACATGCGCAGCGTATCGTGGCACGAACGCTGGAGCGGATTTCCGCGCTGACGGCTGCTCGATGCTGCCGGAGGGAATCTCATCTGGCCCTATAAATGGCGGCGGAGGAATCGATGAATCTACTCCCTGTTCCGATCCGCGCGGAAGAGTGGCAATCCTGCGAACGCCACGAACTCAACAAGGAATGCATCAAGTCGAGTTGCCCGTTCTTTCGTCGATCGAACCAGTGAAGGTCCAGGAGCTTCAGCGTGCCGAATTGAGCAGAGATCGCTGACGCGGGGCCGGATCTCCCGACCTAAAGATTGGAAAAATCTCCTCTGTGGTACGCAGCGCTGCTGTTCCTTGTGTTCCCCTCGCTCTATCGCATCGTTGTGAGGGACACCTGGTGATTGCCGGTACGGCCGGTTGTGGCTATTGACAAAGGTCTGACGCAAATGGAAGCGCACTACCGGGCAAGCGGGCGGTGGCATCCCAATCCTGTCCCCTATCGCAGCTTTGGGAGGCGCTGGCCTCGGAAAGGGGTCAACGTGCGACCCTGCCCGAACTCCCAATGACAACTCCGTAGAGGGCGAAAATCGATGAGTTATAACCGCGAAATGGATCTTCGTTTACTTGGTACGCCCGTCGAGGTTCTTCTCGATAACGCGTCTTATCTTTTCCATCTGTTCGTCGATGATTTCTGTCTCCCCCTGACCTTCCAGCTTGGCCGGGTAATTCTTCCCGGTCAGGAATTGACCGCCCTGGACAGGTGTGAATCTCTTGTCCTTGTCGCTGTAGCGGTAAATAGTAATTCGATACGAACTCAGATCCTGATAACTCTCCTCCGCTGTTGGTGCATAATCTGCTACAACCATTATTCCATTGAGTTTGCCTTCGGGATCGCTCAGGAGTTTGTATTCGTCAAACCTGTGGACTGTGATCTCCGGTAGTATGTTCACGAATTGACCGCAATCTTTTTGGTAGACCCACAGAGTTACCAATAGATTAAAGCCGCTGCCGCCACCATAAGACGCCGGAGTAAACAGGATTGCCTCCCGGGGCTCTCTCTCGCAGAAGAGGGGCACAATCTCAAACTTGTTAAAGAATCCTTCAACGTACTGGTGTGCCCAGTGCTCTGACCGTGCTTCGAAGCACGTCCGTCCTTTCTTGCCCTTTTCACACCAGAAGCACAGCCAGGCAGGCAGGCTCGGGAAGAGGAACGGCTCGGGCGGGAAAGACTCCTCATAGGCTGCTGCATAGCATTCGCGGCCTGCTCCGAATGTCTTGGGAATTGAAATCCGTTTCTTCTCCTTGTACGGAAAACATGATCGAGGTCCCTCAGCGGCCGTCTCAGCTTCAGCAGACCCTGTAGCATCTTGATCCGTCGGAAGGGTTATCGGGCCGAGAAGTATCGCTCCACTTGCCGCGGTCATCTCCCCACGTCTTGGTACTTCCACAGGTTGCCCGTCGAGCGCGTTTCTGTCCTTTGCAACAACAAGCTCGGGCATCAGCGCAGCGAGCAGAACGAGCCATATTGCGAACAGACGAACGTGTTGAGTTTGCATCCCAAATCTACCCGTTATCTGACGCGTGCGCGCCGGACGGCACCCTGCGTCAGTGGTGAGACGAAGAGCGCGAATGACCGCGCCGCAATGAATCCCCCTACCCTTTCGGATCGGCGACAGAAAGGACGTTGTTTCTCGATCAAACCGACAGTTGATTCTCGCAATGTCCCGCTAGCAGGAGAGCCCCACCACCGGCCATATGGTAAGGCGGCCCTTATCGTCTCGTACGCGAATCCATTTGAAACGCTTGAGTTGACCGGAGCACGGATCGAAGGAGCCGAGAAGACCAAAGCCGCCGCGCACCTCTGTTATCACGGGATTGCCGTCGAGCCTCTCCGCTTCCAGCCGCTTGTGTAGCGATTGGCGAGTGACGACCACGGAACACGCGGTCTCGATCGGCGCGTCGTACAATCGTCGTTTCTTGTCTTTGCAGAGATACCAGATATCCACAACCGGCCGGTTCGGAAGGACTCCCCCGGAGAACCAGTCTGGGGACGCGGAGTCTCCCCACCCCTTGGGCATCAGGTCGGAGAACTCCTTGGGCCTGACCCGGGCTCTGAGGTCCTTGTCCACATTGTAGACGATCCGGACATACTCGCCTTTCCGGACCACTGAGGGGAATCGACGGACCCTCGTAGCGTCGAAGAGCCAGCCGGTAAGCGGGCGCGTCTCACGCAAGGGGATCGTGCCGGCTTGTACGAAGCTGGTACCATCTCTGCGGTACGATCGGATCACTACCTCGGGAACAGTCTTCCCGTGGTATTTCCGCATTGCGTCCGGGTCCTGACACATAATGGTGAGCGCGCCCCTCGACTCGGTCAGCACCGCGGCAGGAATCCGCTCGTATGGCAGGTGGTAGTCCTCGACCGGCGCGTCCGCCGACGCGGGCCCTAAACCGACCACGAGCAGAATCCACAGTCCCAGCCCGGCATGGCGGATCCTGGTCATGTCGCCCCATTTCGTGAGCCTCTTCTGCCGGGCGCCCTATCACTTTTCCCGGCAGGTCTGGTTCCCCTCATTCAGCAAAGGGCTGACAGGAGGACTTTCTTGTCCCCGTTGTCCGGCAAGATTCCCCGTGAGTTCATCAATGCGAAGGCGCGTGGGCAGAAATCGGTTCCGACGTCCTTCGATCCGACGCCACGGACAGCCGACTACCCGAACAGTTTCTCAGGGACATAGCTCTGCTCCCTGACCTCCACCAGGGAGATAGCCTCCTCGGGGCAGGTCACCTGGCACACTCCGCATCCGAGGCACTTTTCCCGGTCGACGGTGGCCGGTTCTTCTCCCTCAACCGTTATCGCGCCGAAGAAGCAGCGGTCCACACAGGTCTCACAGGAGCTACAGAGGTCCGGATCGACCTGCGCAGCGAAACGGCTCGGTTCAATCACGCTGATGTTGTGCTCGATGAGTATGGGCATCGTCTGACAGCAGCAGGAGCAGCAGTTGCAGATGAAGTGATCCACGGCCTGCTTGTTCATCACCACGTGAATCAGGCCCGCTTCCTCAGACTGTCGCACGATGTCGAGCGCCTCTTCCTTGGTGAGTTCCCTCCCGGTTCCCCGATTGATGCTGTAGTCCGCGGCACGGTTGATCTGGAGGCACGTTTCCAGGGGCTTGTCACACTTGTGCGCGGTGAGCCGACACGTACACTTGGTGACAGCGATAGTGCGCGCCCTGTCGATGATGTCGCGCACATCCTCGAATGCGAGCACGTGATGCTTGCCGGGGATGGTGACTCCCACCGGAATGACCCGGGTGAACGGTCGGGGTATGAGTTGATTGAAGGTCCGTGCAACGTCGGGCCATTCGGTTTCCATGAAATCCTGCCACAGATCGAGAAACTCACGGGGGGCGTCCGGCCAGAGGATCGTCGCATCATGGAACTGCACCAGGTCCCGGCACATCCGGTACGTGGGCGGATCGGTTTTGGCTGATGGGAAAACCAGGCCCTTCTTGAAGAGCGTATCGACCATCGAGGAGGTGTCCGCTTCCGAGCGTCCGAACTTCGCCGCCGCGGTGGGAACGTCCATTGGCAAGGCCAGTAGCAGATCCGCTTCGTCACTGTCCGCAATTATTGCAAAGAGTTTGGGGATTCGTTCCGACTGGCCCAGGCCGATCCTCTTGGCCAGTTCCACATATCGAGCGTCCATGGGAAATTCCTCCTCTCCTCGCTCGCACCATTCGTTTCCACGCAGGCTCACCAGCAGCCGCTCCGGCACAACCGGCCGAGTCGGTACATGCTCGCAATGCCTTGTTACTCTGAGGGTCAACAGGGAAAGTCTACCATCAAGACGTGAAGACACCAAGAGAAGCAACACGGTCCTCAATTCCCGCCGCATGGGGAGCTTCCATGAAGACGTGTGCCATGCCGGCCCGGCGAAGTGGCTTTTGTGACCTCATCCGCCCCGGCGTTGGGCAATATGCCACCAGCGCCTGGTGCTTGTCGGCTCCGGCTGATCGGGGAGATCCGCTCCATGTACAACCGTTCGGGGGACGTCCGAAACCATCTGCCAGGCCCTCTCCTTGCCCACGATACGCGAAGCGGCGCTGAGCGCTTCCGAAAGCTGGGGCGGCCGGAGAAAGGGCGAGTGAGCGTCGCTCGCAATGATGTGGACGAGATTGTTCTTCAGGAGCGTGCGTGCCGTCTTGCGTACGAGCGGCCCCGTGTGACCTGTCAGACTGTCCCCCGCGATCTGAATGAGAAACTCGCCCTTGGTGAACTGGCGCAGAATTCTGAAGAGATAGTCAGGATCCCGCTGAATCGCGAGGTTCTTCTCGGGATGGCCGAGTATGACTCCGTGGCCCCTCTGGGCCAACGCATCAACGAGCCTTTCGAAGAGCGCAGGTGCTTTGTCGTGAGAGAACTCAACAAGCAGGTATCGCCCCGTGTTCAACGTCATGATCCGGTTGGCGCTCAGCAAGCCCGGAATGTCCGGCAAGACCGGCACTTCCATGCCCGGATAAACGGGCAACTCGATCCCCTTCCCGGCCAGCCTTTCGTTGAGAACCTCCACGGAGTCGATGATGTCCGAGGGATCGTTGATAAACTCTCCATCAATAAAATGGGGGGTTGCAACGATCTCCCGGACGCCGTCAAGCGCGGCCACGCGGCACATTGCGATCGTCTCCGCAATGTCCCGGGATCCGTCATCAATGCCTGCCAGCAGGTGGTTGTGAACGTCAATCAACGGGAATTCCTCGGCTCACCATGAGGCCGGGACCAGTCCACGCGATGGAGACAACCCCGAACGAATGCCCGGTCCCGGAGCTCCCCAAGACCTCTCAAGGAGAGGCTCATGACCAAAGTATACCGATTGTCAAAGATTCTGTCTTATTGGCGGTGGCGTATGTCTCAAGAACTTCCCTACTTCATCCTGCAAACTGGCGAAGCAAAGCGGGGCAGTTTGCCGAAAATATGGGGTTTTTGCGGGAGGCGCGGAGGGCGGTTTTTTGCCGAAAAAAGAGCCCTCCGCAATCTTTCCCCAAGAAATCTGCCATTTCTTTTGGCAACTGCTATAAGGTGCCACCGGTCAGATTGCAAATCACTGCACGAGCCCTGCATCTCCCCTCGGGGGGGTGCGGACTCGCGCGGACCGTTCCCACAGGGAATTGCTGAAAAGCAGAATCTCGTTCGCGGAGGAACCGCGGCTCCTCCGCGCAGGGGGCCGTGCCCGTCCCAAGAGAGGAAATTGCGCGTCGGACGCAGACAGTCTGCGTGCAGCTCAATGCCTGGTTTGGACTGTAATATCAATATCTTGACCATAATGATTTGGCCTGTGAGCCCGGCCGGTACACCCTTGAGCCAGGCGCACTTTATGTTGACAAAATGTCATAAATTATGGTATGATAGATCAAAAATATAAAGTAGAGCTCGAACTAAGAGATCTAATAACATGCTCATACTGCTAAAAAAGGCCAAAGTCTTCGCATACATCGCCCTCGCGCTCGCCTCCGTCATGCTGGGGGGATGCATCGGCCTCATGCCTTCGCCTTTCAGACCTTCGCCAGGACCGATCGTTCAGCCGCAGATCTTCGACCTTGCAGAAGCGTTCGACATCGTCTGCAGGAACTACCGTCTCGGCCCGCAGGACATTCTCTCCGTGAATTTCCAGACGGAATGGAGCATTCCTGCCGGAACGTACAAGCTCGATACCCTCGACGTGGTCGACATCGAGTTCATACTCGATCCGGACCTCAACCGCAAGGTGGTCATCAGGCCTGACGGCATGATCACGCTGCCCGGGATAGGGGAGGTCCGGGCAGCGGGGCTTTCGCCTCAGGGGCTGGCACGGCGAATCGAGCGGAGGTTCAAGGACGCGCACATCTTCAAGAATGGAGGGGCGGAGAGCAAGAACCGGGATTACAAACTCGTGACGGTTTCAGTGGTCGGGTTCTACGAGAAGGTCAAGAGACTGGTAGAGTCTCTGACAACACTCACGAACGGCCAGCAGACCCAGCTCACGGTGAAGCCTGACGGAACCATCGACCTCCCCCTCGTAAGAGAGAGGGTCCTCGCCGGAGGGCATACGGTCCGGGAAGTGGAGCGCACCGTGAACAGGCTCTACAGAAAGGGGCCGCTCAAGCACGTGGTGGCCTCTTTGGCTCTCCAAGCGGTGCATTCTCGCAAAGTCTATGTGCTAGGCCAGGTCAACAACCCCGGCGCGTACGAGATCGAGCAGCCCATTACCGCCCTCCATGCGATCGCGCTGGCCGGCGGCCACATAACCGACACCGCCGATCTCACCAGCGTTATCCTGATTTCCAAGAATATTTACGGCAAGCCGATCGGTCGCAGACTCGATCTCAAGAGAATCCTCGACGTGGGAGACATGTCTTCCGCCATACTGGTCAAGCCCTACGACGTGATCTACGTGCCCAAGACCTATGTGCGAGACCTCCGCGTCTTCATGGAACAGTATTTCGCTACCGCGGCCGAGATTGCCGCGTTCATCGACATCGTAGGCGAGATAGACGATCGCGGCTAACAATAAACACCGCGTCGACGGCAACCGGAGGAACCACAATGCGCGTGGTTCCTTCTTTTCTGTACCCTTTCCACTCTTGCATCCCATACCGACGGGGAGCCGCCGGCCTGCCGAGGTGGGGTTGAGAGGTACGATTACCGTTAGGATACTGGTGGACGCAGACTCTCGCGGGCTTGCGGATTGCGCATTTCTTTTACCGGCGGTCTATCGGTCGCTCAGTCTTTCAGATTGTCAGTAATAATGGACCAGATCGAAGAAATAGGCCGAGAAGTTGGGGTATATCACGTGATCGCCTTCGCTGTGGCATGTGATCGCTGTGTATCGCCATCCTCCACGGACAGCGATGCTTCCTAGGACGCTTTCCGGCGTCCTTATGCCCAGTGAAACCTCAGCCTCGTCCAACCTCGTTCCCGTCCGGACGCCGCGCCTGGCACGGACTTCGATGCTGGGTGTCATCCCTCCGAGGTCCGGGGGGTTGTAGGCGAAGAAGATCCCGAGCGTTGCCGGACGCCTCGCTTTGAAACGAAACGCGCCCAGGGGATTCGGCCCGATGGTGAACTCCGGATATATTGGAGTGATATCGAACGTGAGGCCCGCGCGCCACGATTCTCTTTCGATAACGTCGAAATCGGATCCGAACCAGATTACGGGCCAATCGATCTCCGAGCCTCCCGGAGCCCTAATTTCCCTCGCGTACATGTCGCCGTACAAGCGAAATGAAAGACGCCCGAATTGGGCCCGGGCCATCGGCTGAACGATGACCGTAGTGTGCTCAAGCCCGAGTTCGTCCGCAAGTTCGATACCCTCTCCCGTTGAAATCCGCTCCAATTCTCCGGACATGAACTGATACAGAAATCGTACCCTGAATTCAGCCTGGAAGGGAGGAAGAAAGAAAAACCCGCACGTTCGGTCGGCCAGTCCCGGCACTGCGCCTTGCAGATACCGGCCAGGCTCTCGCAAACCGGGCATTGGCATCCTCTGAGGGTCCATGATCAGCCCGGGGGCGTATCCGGAGAGCATCTGCGCGTCCGACGGGTGTCCCTGGAGAGCGAGAAGCGAGCCGAGAGCGAAGAGGAAGATGGGTATCAACCGGTTCTTTTTTGAGCATATCATCCAGACCTCTTCGTGCGAAAAGATCATTGATTACTTTAAATACCTTGCATATCATATTATTTTTTAAAAGGAAAGTTAAAAGTTTTGCCACCGAGCAGGCTTTCGCGCCCGTCCCAGACATCTCTTCGAGACCGGGGCCGGACCTCCGCATTTGCAGTCATTACCTTGAAATAACAGCGATTGTCGGGTACCATGCGAGAATCCCTCGGTTCCCAAGCGCGGAAGGAAAACGCCTTGCGATGCGGATACCGGCCTGCACATCGATCGATACGGGCACGCTTGACGACCGAGTCATTGGCCGGTAAAGGAGTGCGTGAGCCCGGCCCTCCGGAGATCCTGGGAGTCGCAGTTGAGTCTCTCCAGAGTATTCTCTTCGGGGAAGAATCCCGACGAACGGGACATGAGGAGGGTGAAGGCCAAGCGGACACGCCCTTTCGCGTGTTTGCCTGGACATCGGTCGACGTCACGGTTGGTGTGCGGTCTGTTCCCGAGATTTGCCGACACAGGAGGAGGTGATCCGAATTGCCGGTCACACGAGGGGAGGCTCAAAGTCCTCGCAGCATTGTGCCCGTAATCAGGCCCACTTTACCTGACGTGGACGAGGTCATGCGAGTGGTCCTCGAGTCTTATCGCTCGGGACGGGTGACGCTCGGTGAGGTAACAAGCACGTTAGAGGAGGAGGTTCAACGCTTTTGCGACGTTGCCCACGGAGTTGCGGTCTCGAGTTGCACGTCGGGTCTGATGCTCGTCTTTGCCGCCATGGGCTTTTCGGAAGGGGACGAAGTCATCATGCCCTCCTTCACATTTGCAGCTACGGCGCAGGCGATCCTCTGGAACCGTCTCACGCCCGTCTTCGTTGATTGTCTTCCCAGGACCATGACGATCGACCCCGACGAAGTGAGAAGATCCATAGGGGCCCGTACAGCAGCGATCTGTCCGGTGACGGTATTCGGTTTACCTCCAGACCTGGGCGAACTCGAGGAGATTTCATCGAAAACAGGACTGCCCCTCATATGTGACAGCGCTCAGGGCATGGGATCGAGCCATGGAGGTCGTCCCGCGGGCGGGTTCGGTAGCGCGGAAGTCTTTTCCCTGAGCCCCACAAAGGTGGTGACGGCCATCGAAGGAGGGATGATCACGACGGACGACGGGGAACTGGCCGAGAAACTGCGATCGATGAGGGACTACGGAAAGGGCCCTGGCGGCGATGAGATGATATACAACGGACTCTCCGCGAGAATGAGCGAACTCCATGCTGCGATCGGGCTCCTGAGCCTGAGAAACGCTGACGAACTAATCCGTTCACGGATGCGGCTCATAGAGAGATATCGACGGTTCGTCGGGACACTCCCCGGATGCGCGGTCCAGCAGTTCCCGCAAGATCGGACAACGAACGGAAACTATTTCACGATTCTCATCGGAGAGAGCGCAAAGATGGACCGCGACGCTAGCCTCGCCACGCTCGCGCGAGCCGGCATCGAGAGCAAGCGCTACTTCTTTCCGCCCGTCCACGCACAGAAAATAGTCGCGGACAGACCGCATCGGATAGTCGGAGAGCTCCCGAACACCTGGGCCGCAAGCCGGGCGTCTCTCGCGCTCCCGCTCTATTCCCACATGACAAGAGAGCAACAGGATCGCGTGTGTGATGCGCTGGCAAAGGCGCTCGGGTAAGGGTACCCGCGACGGTTCGACTGGACGCCTCTGCATGGGGCGGGCCCATGGTGGGACAATCAGAAAGCTCTTCACCGTGAGGTTTGGCTGTACAGGAGTGACGCTGCCTTCGGCAAGCCCTCGATTGCACGGCAGAAGGCTCGCCGAGACTGCGTCGTTGCGAGGAATAGGACTGCAAGACAATTTCTGCCCCAGCCGTTCTGGAGTCGCTTCACTACTTAGGCAGTCACGGTCTCCGAGTGAACCCCGTTTTCCGTCCAAGGAGTTCCAGCCAGTCCGTCACATCTTTATCCTACCTGACCTGCCCGATCAGGGTTTGTCGAGGAAATCGATACGCAAGATGGGCCCGCTTCCTCTCTTCGGCGATCTGGGAGGGTAAATTATCACGAGAGCCGCTATGCTCTTTCCGTCGGGGCTCCAGTCGAAATCGGCGGCTTGTGCGAAATCACGCTTAATGGATTGCGCGTGCCGCGGGGAATTGAACCAGGTGACACGACCGGACGCGGACCCGTCCCTGAGCATGATCCAATAGTCGGTTCTGAGTAGGAAGGGTTTGACGGTAAATTTTCCATGTTTGCTGGATGCCCAGATGATCTTCTTCCCATCCAGCGTGTAGTGGGCGTGCTCATCCCATGTGCGTGGTGAATTATGGGTAAGCCGACGGACTTTTCCTGTAGCAAGTTCCCTATGGTAGATCTCGAGGGGGCCGTCTCTATCGCTCGTGAAGAGGATGTACTTATCATCGGGGCTGAAACCGTGCCCTTCGTAGAATGCGCTCACATTGCCCGGATTGTACGTCTTGATTTTTGACAGCCGTGGGCCCTTGGTCTTGTCGAAGCTGAATTGGCCGATCTTGAGAACCCACTTGCCGAACCCTTTCGGATCGTACCCGACGCGCTCCGCCCACAGGAGCTTCTTGCCGTCATGGGAGAAGTGTGGACTGAGCACCCCTCGCGCCTCTTTGGAGACGACTCGCTTGACCTTGTAAAGCGGCCACACGCGCGTACCGTCCTCCGTGATCACCCAGAGGTCGCTGAGTTGTCCCGAGTCCGGGGTGCACTTCCCGTCCAATTCCTTCGGTATGTTATTCTTCTCGGACTGAAAGACGATGAACTCTCCCGACGGGTGCCATTCCGGGTTACCGTTGTGTTTTTGAGGCAGCCCTGCAACGCCTTCGGTGAGGCTCCGTCTGTCGGTTCCGTCACGGTTCATCACCCAAACGTCGTAGAAACCGTCCTTGCCTAGTCGGTCAAAAGCGATCTTGCCGTTTGCCTTGGACCATGAGACTCGACCGCCTTCCGGTTCGATGACGGTGACAATCGTCCTCGGGATGGGAAATTTCTTTTCTGCAGCGACGGATGTGTGGAAGGGCGCTCCCAGTAACAAGATCATGATCGACAAAAACGAACAGATGAGCAAACGTTTCGGGCTCATAAGTTCCTCCTCTTCGCCCGGACCAGCACTTTGAGTACTCGCAGCCCTTCTCCGGGAGGATATCGTCGGCTAATCATCCTACCATCAAGACACGAACAAGATATCAGGTTTCCACCAGACAGGCACCAGGACACAAAGAAGATACGTAATTTCGGTCACCCTTCATTGGGACAAGTCATCGGCGCCTCGCCGCCTCGATCTTCGCCGCCTCAATTCAGCTTTCGTACTGGAATAGCTCCGCCTCCCGCGGATGGCCGTTCCTCCTTTCTCCTTGATCACCTTTTCGCAAAGGTAGTCCACGAGGGCGAGAGCCGCGGTTTCGTGACCGTGCTCATTCCAATGCCAGTCATCCGAAAACTCGTATCTCTGTCCCGTTCGCAGGTAGACTGTGAGAAAGGGTCCGCTCAAGTCCAGGAAATACGCTCCGTGATTCTTGCATGCCGCTTCGAGCGACTCGGACATCCACGTGAGCCGACTCTTCTCGGGCTCCTTGGCATATACGGCTTTCCTGTCCGGATCGATCATGAACAGGAGGGTCTTGCTCGGCATCTCTCTCCTTACGGTTGCAACCACATATTCGACCGCGGTTTCAATCTTCCCTCGTCGGGATCGTGCTCCTTGGATATCTATATTGGAGACATATTGGGGACGTTTTTCGGCTGGGGGTTCCGGGCCGTACCTCCAGCCGATGTCAAAGAGACGCTCGATTCCATGCCCCAGTTTGAGATTTAGCCTCAGGTACCGGGCAAAGGCGCTGTAAGCATAGAGCTGCTTGATCTTCATGCGAGCCAAGCTGGGCTCTTTGACGGATTCGGTCACTTTATCGTCCGACACCTTCAGACACAGTCCGCCCGGGATGATGCACTTGTTACACAGAGACTCTTCGAAGTCGTTGGGTACCGTGTTGAACACTATGATGTCCGGATCGAATTCCCGATCAACGTACCTCGCCATGTTCAGGTACGTTGCCAGAGAAGCTCCACACATCCCGAAACCATATACGTCGAATCGGCCTTTGAGCCGATCCCTGACAATTGTCGCGATATTACTTTGAGGCGGGACATGCACCCCGTCGATATACGAGTCTCCGATAATGGCGATCAGAGGCCTCTTGCGAGGCGGACCGTGATAGTCGATGGCACTGTTCCAACCGTGATTGTTTATCCGCCACTTCGCGCGGTTCGTCGCCCACACCCCCCAGGTGTTCAGCCCCGTTCTTGGCCCCTCCGTATCGCACTTGAGAATCTTGTAGTGATCGTCCCAACAGGCGGTCGGTCGCTGACTCGCCGGAATGACGAAGCGGAACACGATCTCCAGCCCCAGAACCAGTGCAATGAGCGTCGGAACCGTTACGATGAGAAGGTTTTTCAGCAACTTCGTTCCCATGGAGTCCTCGTCCACCTGTTCCAGCAAACCTTCAGGACGGCCGCGATAATACTGACCAGGGAGCCAGTCTAACACATCGGATCGCGCGCCACCACACCCTGTGAAGTCTCTTCCTGGGACGGGTTTCCGAACTCCTCTTGAAAGGGCATGCCTGTCACTGCTATTCACCATGTACAACCGTGCCACGCGTTGAGATCAGAGCTGACGGGTTCCGACATCCCGTCTGCAGGGGCCGCGACGGCCTGATGCTTGTCCTGATGCCGTGCGGGCTTCAGGAAGGGCAACCATCACACCATCGCGTACCCGTACGACGTCAAACTGCAGTCTTGTGTTCAATGCGCTTCACGGTATTGCGTGCGGTAAGAAGCCACGCCCGCCCCGGACGTGGCGCAGGTTGCATACCGGGTTGCAGGGATTTCCATGCAAGGCTCCATCGTCTCGGCGGACGGTCCCGGTCGCCGTTTGGAAAGGACTGCTATGACAGGTACCGGCGAATTCGACTTTGACGCAACAGTGGACCGCCGCGACACGTCCAGTGAGAAATGGCGCATGTACGAAGAGCGTGGCGTACTTCCCCTGTGGCTGGCCGACATGGACTTTCGGTCTCCTCCTGCGGTGATGGATGCCTTGCATCGCAGGGTCGAGCACGGGGTATTCGGGTATACGCTGGTTCCGGACGCACTGGTCGAGCCCGTCATTTCAATGCTCCTGGACTCCTTCGGATGGGATGTACAGCCGGAGTGGCTGGTCTGGCTACCCAGCCTCGTGACCGGGCTCAATGTGGCGTGCCGGGCCGTCGGAGCAGCGGGAGACGAGGTGCTCACCGCGGTTCCTGTCTATCCCCCATTTCTATCGGCTCCGGGATACTCCCAACGAGTCCTGGCAACGGTACCGCTTCAGTTGAGCAGCGGAAGATGGGAATTCGACTTCGATCGGGTCGCCGGGAGCTTCACTCGGAAGACGCGGCTGTTCCTGCTGTGCAATCCACACAATCCCGTAGGCAGAGTCTTCAGCCGGGAAGAGCTGACGACACTCTGCGAGATCTGTGTGCGACATGACGTGGTCATCTGCTCGGACGAAATTCATAGCGGACTGGTTCTCGATACGGACAAAACACACGTACCGACCTCTACGCTCGGCCCTGAAGTCGCCGATCGGACCATAACGTTGATGTCACCCAGTAAGACGTTCAATCTTCCTGGTCTCGGCTGTTCCTTTGCGATCATTCCCAATGAAAAACTTCGTCGCAGCTTCCGCGGCGCGCGGAGGGGCATTGTCCCTCCGGTGAATGCTCTGGCATTCACCGCCGCCATTGCCGCGTACCAGGACGGTTCGGCTTGGCTTCAGGCCCTCCTGGACTATCTGAGGAGAAATCGCGACCTGGTCACAGATACTGTCGACAAGATGCCGGGGCTGTCCATGACCCATGTGGAAGCTACGTACCTGGCATGGATTGACGCGCGGGGCACGGGGCTTGACCGACCGGCCGCGTTCTTCGAGCACGCAGGAGTCGGCCTGGCCGACGGCACGGATTTCCAGGGACCGGGGTTCTTGCGGCTGACCTTTGGCTGTCCGAGATCCACCCTCGTGCAGGCCCTCAACCTCATGCGACGAGCCGTCGAACTTCATGGTGAGCAATGGCGATAGCGCCTCGCCGGAATGCACTATTCTCGGTACCTTTGCGCCGCTGTGGATGAATCTGCCCAGCGCGAAATCCGCTCCGCGTACTGTCAGTCCCACGGTCATGTTGAGGCTTCGGCCGCGTGACTACCCGCCATGTGCTGTGTGGGCGACGCTGAGCAGAAGTACCACCATGGCTGTGATCAGCACGCCGCAAAGCATTGCCAGGAATCCTTTCACCGTAGAGCACTGCACGATCAAAGGAGAATCCTTCATCTCGTGGAGCGTAGCCATGTACACAAAGACGCCTGCCGCCAGCGACAGGATGACGGCTTTGACCACGAGCATGGTGTACCCGCTGAGGTGCTCGTGCACGTCCTCGCCGATAGCCACTCCCACAGGTGTTGCTGCGGCAAAACATGCGAACAGGATATACGTTCCTCGTTGGGTCATCGTACTACGAACCATGGCGAGCGCGAGCGCAAAGGCCGCCGATCCCTTGTGAGCCAGGATCGCCGCCAGAATCATGAACGCAGGGAATCCTTGGCTAACGCCAAGCGCTGTTCCGAGCAGGAAAGATGGAATCGCTATCATCACCGTCAAGATGACGGGGACCACCGCTGATGAAGCCACTGCTTCACCGTACGCACTGATCCCACGCTTGGCCGCAATGTGCCCCATCGCCAGGAGAGACAGAAAACTTGCGGTTGCCAGCACCGATGGTACTGGGAAGGCGATCGTCGGATAGACTTTCGCAAAGAGGTGGAAGGCACTGGGAAGCATTCCGACAAAGGCTAGAGCCAGGAAGACTCCCGCCGCGAAAGCCTGTCCCAGAGGAAGACCGGGAACCCTTCCGGCAGCAGACCGCTTGAACAGCGGATAGTACCCTCCGGCCAGCGTGAAGGCCACAATCAACGAGATCGCTATGAACTGAAAGCCAGTAATCATGTAGGCCCACTCCCTCCAAGCATCTCATCTTCAGACAAATTGAAATTGTGCCTGAATTGATCCTCTCCCTCGCTCCCGTGGCCCGAGCCGACACGCAGTCCGGCGGTTCCCTCATGCCGGCATCGGCCACATTCTTAGCGTGCGTCGCTACACGGTTGGAAATGCCCTATCTCCCGTCTTTTCCGGTACACGTCCACCTTTCGCGGTACGAACACGTTATCCTCTTGTCGTACGTGAACCTCGGTCGAAGCCTGATTGCCGCGGTATCACCAAACTGTCTTTCCCACGTACGGCTATCCGACGAGTACATGGTTGAGATCCGGAATGTGTATGGTTTGTAAAGCCATATTTTTATCGCATATGCTTTTCTTCCCGGATAGTACTCGATCCACGAACCCAGCGGTCCCGGATTGAGTTCCCGTAATCCCGGCAGGACATTGTCGGGCGGATGTCCGATCCTTTCGGTTTCCCGGTCAAGGAACCGTATGAGGGGAGCCATATCCGCCTGAGCCAAGCGCTCGCCGAAATAGGTCGGAACCATGGCCGCTCCATAGGAGATGAGAGCTACCACGAAGAATCCCACCGGCAAGGCAAAAACCAGAAAAGCCACGCGGAGAGCCCTTGACCTGATGGACAGCCAACAGATTCTGATCAGGCAGTACATCAGCACCAGGGCGAGCGGATACATCACCATGAGCAAAGTGAATGCAAACTCGGGCCTCACGCACGTCGATGCAACCGCAATGGCGACCATTACCAAGACAATCACCAGCAAACGGGCCGTTCGCCGTCTCTTGGTCCTTTTCTCACGTGCCCTTGTTTCAGTTCCCGGCCTCGAGCCGGGGCCGTCTGAACCCTCCCGGCTCGGCTCCGATACAGTTTGCATGCGGGAACGTTTCACGGCATCGCTCCGCGTTAAGCCGCCGCTGCACTTTGGCGCATTGCCTCGTGCACTGGCTTTCAACGTCGTTCTGTTGGCCGGGACTCATAGCGGGATCGCGCCTCTCCGCTTCGCTTCAGGAGTCTCATGAGTGGTCCGATCGTCTCCCGGATCTCGAATTGCCGCGGATATATCTCGGAGAGTTCTCCAGCAGGGCCAATTCCCGCATTTGTGTCAGATGATTGGCCAGTTTCCCACGCTTTGAGCATACCCAACCCCGGCTCCACGGTCAACGACAATCCTGAGCGGAGCCGCTCACCTAACTGCTGTGAGGTCGTGACAGGCAATAACCCCCATGCGCGGTGCAGTGTATCGGGCGGCTCGTCCCATCCGGCGGGCCACGGGATACGCCTCGGCCTGACTGCGGGACGTGCCCGCATGTTCATTCCTCATCGTGCGTCGCAACGTAAGGAAGTCGAAAGCCGACTTCCTCCTGAAACTGCCGATGAGGAAAAGATGCGGTCCCTTGGGATTCTTCTGATACAATAGTTTCCATACCAGCGCTCATGATTCGCGAAACATTTCACGAGACAGAGGAGGGAGTAATGACAAGACGGGGAATGGTCATTAAAGGAATATGGCTCGGCTGTACTTTCTTAATCATCTGTCCCAACCCTGCCACCCCGGCCGACGAAGACTCCATTGCGCTCCTGGGCAAGGCGAAGGCTCAGATAAGCAGCGCCCAATTGAGAGAGGCCATGTCTGCCCTGCAGGCTGCTCTGTTGAAGATATGCTCCGCATCACCCATGTTCGTCTCCAAGGCGGTCATCGTCAAAGAGTAGGCCTCAGGATTCGGAATGTATCAACCAAGAGGGAACAACGTTTTCGCAAGAAAGGAACCCATTCTTATCTGTTTGGAACGGTCGCTTATACCATACGGCAAGAAGGAGACCTTTTTGCGTTCGGTCTGGAAACGGATTTTACCCTGATGGGCACGAAGGGCAAAATATTCGGCGGACAACGCAACTTCGGGAAATGGTCCTGGAAAAGCCACTGCCCGAACTTCGAGATCTTCATGAACTTGAATTTCAATCCTACCGGTGCGACTTCCGGCAAGTGTGCCATCGAGTGTGTTGTACGAGACAAGAATAGCACAAAGCGCGCGACGCTTCGAAAGACGATAGAAATACGGTGAATCGATTCCCGAAAGCCTCCATAGCAAGAAGAGATTTGGCGGGGTGGCTTGTCCTCCTCGTTGCCGCGCTCATGTGCGGCGCGTGCGCTGCAAGGACGGCGAAGGACGTCAAAGAACCCTCGAACAGCCCTAAAGTGTTGAACAAGAATCGACGAGTCTCCGGGAAGGCTTCCTCAGGCTTCGCTGAAGAACTCGGCCGAGATCAAATGGAAGAGGGCAAATCGCGTTCAACTCCCAAGCCGCCGCCAGCCGAGGCGTCCCCAGGCCGGGCCCGCCGCGATCGCACCACGAAGGGGCGTCCGAAGCCCGAGTCCGACTACCGGGTCATACGACGGATCGCCGCAGACAAAGCCCGCTCTTTAGGATCGGCGGAAAGGGTCAAAATCTGTCGTTTGCACGGACTGGAAGCCTGGTGGGTGACAGTATACGTCTCCGGCGAGCTTCGGATCGATGTCAAGCAATTCGTATGGCATGGGGATGGGGAGAAGCTCGAGCGGATCCTTGCGCTGAAACGGATTCACCGTCGCAAACTGGCGCGCGAACTGAGGCGGGTCGAGCCGGACAGATCGTGTGAGATATTGACTCCCCTGCGGTCCTCCACGGGCGAGCGGGATTGGGGAACCGTATACGTCGACAAGCTTACGACACGAGGCAAATTGAAGAGAGTGGCACGTTTAAGGCGTCCGGTCACTGCCCCGGAAAAGGCCTTCGCCAAGACACCGAAAGCGGTTACACAAGAGTCTGCTCCACCGCCACCCTGCGGTGCCTCCCACAAGGGCCGGGCGGAAGAAGAAAGAAAGGAGATTATGGCGACGCTCGAAAAGTGGAAATTAGGGTGGGAGTCTGAGGATCTCGACCTCCTGTGGCAGGTCTATCATCCCGACTTCCGGTCGGGCAAGCTTGATCGTGAACGGTTTCTTGAGTCAAAGAAGCAGTTCTTTATCAAATACCCGACCATTCGGGTTGCTCTGGACCATATAAGTATCAAGAAAAGAGGAAACCACTTCGTCGTGGATGCTTTGCGCACGTTCAGGGGAGGACATCACCAGGAGAAGCAATGGAAACGGTTCGTGTTGGTACCGGGCAGAGACCACGAATTCCGTATCCTCAAGGAAGTGTGGTTGCGGAAATAGGCACGCCTGCCTTGTCGGCTGGCGGGCAACCGTGATGTCCTTGATTGTAGGCCTCGTTGGGCAGGGCGCACCCAGGGTGCATAAGGAGATATTCTCCGTGCCCTCAGTGTCTCTGTGGTGGAAACTTCCCTGGAATCTTCGTCTTCTTGGTGCCTTCGAGGCTTGGTGGTGGAAGCTTTTTGCACCAAGAGAGACCGTGGCAGCCTAGCGCAAGCTACGGAAGGTGAGCGGATGAGAAATCGGTTTTATGTCCCCAGATTTCACCAGATTTCACATACACAGGGGGAATTAAGTATGGTGTACCCGGAATTCACGGAATTCAACTGACGTAGTGGCGTTTCTGCTGTCCAGCGGGATTGTGGCATGGGTATTGCTTGGGTAAACCGTGAAATGGCGAAGCCCATGAGGGCAGCCCGTACAACTACCTTGTTGTGCTTGGTTGTAACCGCCGGCATTGTCGCACAGGATTTTTGGGGCACTTTCCGAATCCCAACCGCCTAACCGTCCTAACGTGGTCTAAAGAGGGCATGTCTCATGTCTCAGAGACGTTATCAGTGCCTTTGCTCTTGGTGGCGGAGATTTCTTGAACCAGAGGCGTAGCGCGAAGAAAAAAAGGGGAGACAGGACTAATCCGACGCTAACACGAAGAAAGTGGGAACGATACGGAAGGGAGGTCTCACTCCGGGTCAGGTCGGGGTCGGGATAGGCCGAGAACCCGACTCTGATGAAGTAGTCGGAGTGTTCGACTGGATTTCCCGGACCGGCCTCCAGGAGGCGATCACGGAACAAGACGCCCAGACGATCATTGCAACTCCGGGCTTGGACCGGAGGAAACAACCCCGTCGAACGGGTGGAGCCGCCATTGCTGAGGTGTCTCTGTGCTCGAAGCGAGATGCCTGCTGGGTGCTGAGGCGTACCCTTGGAGGAAACGATGGATTCGCTGTGGCTTTGTGGAGCTGTGGTTCAGACTTCTTGGAATGCTCGCCCGGGGAATGACAAGCTCTACGGGCTCACGGGTGATGATGCTATTCACGGTGATGAGGGAAACGATTCGCTGTACGGGGCTGACCTCGGTGAACAGGCAGGCATGTTGCGCGGAGGGTGGAGCCCCCCGTTATTTTTTCGGGCCACTTGGGTAGTGAATGGGGAGCAAAAATACCCAAAAAAGAAGGGCGCGGGTACGTAATACCAAGGGCTTATAAGCCAAAAACCAGGTAGTTTGGTTTTTGGCCCACGCTTGATTTTGGGATTGACTGAGGCTCCCATGGCTGCTAACTTGGACCCCCTGGGGTTCCAACCTTTGACAGAGCGTATTCAGAAGACGGCGAGAGCCATTCTTTTCGGCTGGCGTAGTGACTCTCTGCCGGTTAGACGTTCAGGTAGGGCACAAAGGGGATGGTTCGGACGAGAGGGTAGCTCGATCACGTAAAATACCCGCACGAGCTGCGGACATAGGCGTTTCAACGGGTCAGGCGGATGTCAAGACGATCGGCCGACTGACCCATATCCGGGGCGTCGTAAACAGACTGTACTTCTGACAAACACAACGTTGGGTCACGTTGCCGGAGCGACCATGATGCGGGGTCAAGAGGCGAGTACCTGAGGCGCAAGCTTCTGGGGAAGCTAGGGACTCTCCGTGCCCTTCGTGTCTCTGTGGTGGAAATTTCTTGAGGGGCCCCCATGGAGGCTGAAGATGAGTTTCGGGTCAGGCAGATGCTAACAGAATGAGCCTATACCGGTACAACCGGTAAGCGGCGAGGAACCGTGATGTCGTGGATCGAAGACCTGGTGAGTAGGGGCAGTAGCCAGATGGCAGCGGAGGAATTCTCCGTGCCTCTGTGCCTTTACGGTTCGAAACTCCCGGTGTCGCAATTTTCGTAGTGGCTTCGTGTCTTGGTAGGAGAGATTTCCTGCAGGAGGCGAGCGCGTGGGCGGATTGAGGCAGGTCAGTGAAAGGAGCTTGTATGTGGAGACACGATCATTTCTGGAGGCATCCCAGAGACAGGGGAATTAAGTATGGTGTACCCAGAATTCCTCTGAAGACTAGACTCATTCGCCTTACAGCTCCAAGCATATTAGGTCTGTTGGTCCTCTTGACGCTCCTGCCCTCGGCTGGCAAAGCCAAAGGTACGACTGTTCTCAACCAGCAGCTCATGCGAGCAGCGCGGAGTGGGGATCTGGCTCAGGCCCGGACCCTTGTGGACAAGGGCGCCGCAGTAAATGCGTTTGACATTCTTGGCGCGACGCCGTTGTTCTGGGCCGCGCAAGCTGGTCACACTGCGGTTGTCAAATTCCTCTTGAAAAAGGGCGCTGACGTTAACGCGAGGCACGGAAGGGCCCCCACGCCTCTCATGGGCGCCGCACACAACGGCAATGAAGAACTGGTAAGAATTCTCCTCCAAGAAGGCGCTGATGTGAATGTCACCACACACGATGGCTGGAGCGCGTTGAGCAATGCCGCTTTTCGGGATCACAAGCCGGTGGTAAGGCTCCTCCGCGAGAGGGGCGCCGAACTCACCCTCACGGATGCTGCTATGACTGGCGACGTTAACGAAACGCGCCGGCTGATAGGGACAGGTGCTGATCTTAACGCCAGGTTCGGGGTTGGCGAAAGGACGCCCCTCATCAGAGCCGCAAAACGAGGCCACGTCGGTGTGGTGAGAGTGCTTCTGGCGAACGGCGCTGACGTAAATGCGAAGGACGAGGATGGCTTCACCGCCCTGATCGAAGCCGCTCTCCAAGGGAACCTCGACGTGGCGAAGCTCCTTGTGGATAAAGGGTCTGATCTAACTGGATTTTCAGACGAGAATCACTGGACCCCCCTGATGTCCGCTGCGGCTCAAGGCCATCTCGATGTGGTCAGGCTGCTTGTGGAAATGGGTTCTGACGTCAACGCCGTTGACACAAGAGGCAACACCCCGCTCGTCCTAGCCGCGGCCAACGGGAACCTGGACGTGGTCAAGTTCCTCCGCGAAAAAGGAGCCACCGCGGTAGACGGAGCCTTGATAGCGGCGGTTGATGGTACCGACGGGAATCACTTGGCAGTGATCAAATGGCTGGTTCACCAAGGTGCAGACGTCAATGCGACTGACGAACGCGGACGGACGGTGCTAAGCATAGCGCACCAGACTGGTCGAGCCGACATCGTCCAATACTTGAAAGGGCGTGGAGCGAAATGATGGTCGTGCAGCGAACCCCCCCGGGTACACTTGAATGCTCGGTGCGTCGAGCGCTGCAGACCCATATTCAAGCTTTTCGGAGGACACTTGGCAACTGGCAAGTCCTGGCCAGACTTGAAATTGGTCCTGGTAGGAGGACTGGTCATAAACGCTGCAGGAGGTAGAGGATGGAGGTCGATCTTGATAGGCGAAGCACCGAGCGCGCGCTACCGTTACCTCAGTTTCCAGCCAGCTTTCGGGCCTTCGTCCACGTGATGTTACCCGACATGGCTACTAACAGAATGCACCTCACAAGCACATACGGGGAATGGCGGCCCGAAGACCCACGCGACGAGGATATCACGGACGCACGCCACCACTGGGCCTACGATATCCAGGGTAAAGGCACTACAAGGACAAGCAAAGGCGAAAACACAAGTGTCTGTTCTCCCATTCACGGAGAAGTCAGCATAGTAAGAAACCGTCGCGGTGTCGAAATAGGCGTGGAGATAACCGACGCAACAAATGGTATCAAAGTCATGCTCTTGCATATAACCGGGAGGACCGTCAATCAGGACGATGTAATTACTGCCGGTACCGAAATTGGTCTTATGAGCGACATTGGTTCTCGGGGTGCTGTCCATCTCCATTTTGGAGTTAAGACGCGAAATTCGCAGGGACAATGGCATCCTATAGACCCGTGCGGGGACTGGGCCGATAACTACGCACAGATGTATGGTTTGGGCAATGATAATGAGGCCAACCAAACCGGATGCTACATCGCAAGACCCCTCGGCGTCTTTAGGCTTGCACAAGATTACGGTGGTGAGTTTGAGGATCGAGATCCTCTCATAGTTCATATTGACGGTGACGGAATCGAGACGATTCATGTTCAAGCTGGCGCATATTTTGACGGCGATGCTGACGGATTTGCGGAGCAGACTGGTTGGGTTTATCCGGATGATGGCCTTCTGGTAATGGACAGAAACGGTGACGGCATCATCAATGACGGGAACGAGCTGTTTGGCGACCAGACCATGCTGTCTGACGGCACAAAGGCGGCGAGTGGTTTCCAAGCCTTGGCCGAGTTGGACGGGAATCAGGATGGCAGGATCGACTCGGGCGACGCCGAATTCTCGCGACTGAGGGTATGGCGGGATGTGGACGGGGACCATCACCTCGGACCAGGTGAACTGAGTACTCTTGACGAACTCGGCATCACATCCATCGGCTTGGATTCTACGACTGACGGTACCGCTGACCCCCAGGGGAACGTTCGCAACAGCGTCGCGACGTTCGAGAAAATGGACGGCACCAGTGGTGAGATCTCGGAATACGGCCTCCAACGCGATGGCGCCTATAGCGTCCCCAGTGAATGGCTGGACGTTCCCGAAGACATTGCAGCGCTTCCGTATCTTCAAGGGTATGGCACTGTTCATGATCTCGATCAAGCAATGGTGCGAGACAACACCGGACAGTTGAAATCGCTGGTCATCCAGTTCATGGAGGCTGATGACGTACAGTCACGGGAAGCCTTAATGCACCGCGTCCTTTTCACGTGGACTGGCAGTCAGGACATAGATCCATCCAGTAGAGGCAGCAACGTAGACGCGCGCAAGCTATCAGTCTTAGAGAACTTCTTTGGTGAATCTTTCGTCGGGATTAGCGGACCAAGTCCTACGTATGAGGCTGGCGTACTGCTGAAAGAATCCTATCGGGGCATATTTGAACTGATGTATTCCGAACTCATGGCCCAGACGAAGCTCCAAGACCTGTACGATATGATTGGTACCAAGCTGGACGGCAACACCAACAAATTTGTGCCTGATTTTTCCGATCTGGTCTCAGCCGTCGAGCAGGCAATCGCTGCGAATCCCGAACATGGAAAGCTCCTCCTCTCTGAATTCGCTCGTTCTATCCGAGCTGTTCCATCACTACTTCAAGACCACTACCTCTCCCTGCGCGAGCATTTCATCCAACAAGACCCAGAGCTTGCCTGGGTCTTCGACACGGGCGGACTACCGGTCTACGACCATCTCCATCAAGGTACCCGTTACTGGTCCCCCCATATCGAGGGGACGGACAATGCTGATGCGGTAAAGGGGAGTCTTACCGAGGGTGATCGGTACATCAACGGACTCAATGGGAACGATGTGATCTACGGGACGACTCGGGATGAGATTCTCATCAATGAAACCGGGGATGCGCTCCTCGTTGCAGGCGGCGGGAAGGACCAGATCTGGGCCGGTGCGGACGATGATATTCTCGACGGCGGGACGGGCAACGATATCCTCAAGGGCGGGACGGGCAACGACACGTACATCTTCCGGAGAGGGTCGGGCCAGGATACGATCATCGATCCCGATCCGACAGAGGGGAATGTCGATACGATCTGGCTGGGGAGCAATCTCACGCCGGATGAGATCACGCTTCGGCGGTCGGGCAATAACCTAGTTCTGCGTATTATCGGGACCTCCGACAGCCTCACGGTGCAGGATTACTTCCGGAACGACAGCCCTCTCAATCGGGTCGAACAGATCCAGTTCATGGACGGCACGCTCCTCACCGAAGAGGACATCCTCGATCTGATCTACGCGCCGAGGGAAGGTGACGACACGCTCTATGACGTCCGTGAGCAGGACACCATGAACGGGCTCGGGGGCAACGACCGGCTCTACGGGCTCGGCGGAGACGACCTTATCCACGGTGATGATGGAAATGATTCGCTGTACGGTGCTGACGGGAGCGACAGCCTGTTCGGAGACACGGGAAACGACCGGCTCTATGGTGGCTCAGGCGCGGACTCCATCGACGGCGGCGTGGGAAACGACGTCCTTGACGGCGGCACAGGGGATGACATCTACACCTTCAACCGGGGCTCGGGTCAGGATACGCTGTACGACTCCGATACCACTCCGGGAAATATTGATACCATAGCTCTCGGCGACGGGGTCCTTCCCACGGATGTTGAACTGAGACGCGTGGGCAATGACCTCAAGCTCACTATTACGGACACCGGGGACTCGATTACCGTCAAGAACTGGCTCCAGGACGATACGCCCTATTCCGGCGTTGAGGCCATCACCTTTACCGACGGAACCACCTGGACCACGGAAGACTTCCAGGACCTTGCAATCGCAGGCTCCGACAATAACGACTTTATCACCGGATTTGCCCGATCCGAGACCATCGACGCTCAACCGGGAGACGACATCGTCCATGCCAGGGCCGGAGACGACACCATCTCAGGCGGAACCGGCTCAGACCAGCTCTACGGAGACGCGGGAGCTGATACGCTCAACGGCGGCGATGCAAACGATGTGCTCCAGGGCGGTACGGGGGACGACATCCTCGACGGCGGCGCGGGGAACGATTCGCTCTACGGTGGAGATGAATACTACTGGCGGGACATCTACGGTTCCAACGGCAACGACACGTACCTCTTCGGTCGGGGCTCGGGCGAGGATGTGATTATCGACCATGACAGAATCGCAGGGAATGTCGATACGATCCGCCTCGCGGATGACCTCACCCCTGACGACGTGAAGGTCCAACAGAACGGTGACAGCCTCGAAATCCTGATCGACGGCACCACGGACAAGCTCACCGTGCTCAATTGGTTCTGGAACGATTCCGATGAATACCGGGTGGAAGCGATCCAATTCGTGGACGGAACGACCTGGGACGTTGACACGAGCAAGGAGAAGACGCTCCAGGGAACGGACGGCGACGATATTCTCGTGGGCACCGCGGAAACGGATACGCTCGAAGGCTTCGGCGGGAATGACAAGATCTACGGTCGCGAGGCGAACGATCTTCTCGACGGCGGGACCGGCGACGACATTATCCACGGTGAAGCAGGCAATGATACGCTCCTCGGCGGAGAGGGCTCGGACAAGCTGTCCGGCGGTCTGGATGATGATACCCTCGACGGCGGAGCGGGCAACGATACCCTGTACGGCGGCACGGAATTCGACTGGTACGGTTCACCCCGACCCAACGGGAACGATACCTATCGTTTCGGCAGGGGATACGGCCAGGACACCATTGTCGATCATGACAAAACCGCGGGCAACCTCGACCGGATCGTCTTCAATGATGACACCGCTTCCGGCGACGTGACCCTGCGACGCAGCGGAGACGACCTCGTGCTCTGGATCTCCGGGACCACGGATACGCTCACGGTTCAGGACTGGTTCAAGGACGAATCGACTGCAAACCAGGTGGAACAGATCGAATTCGCGGATGGAACGATCCTCGACGTGGACGCGATCAAGGGAGCCGTGCTCCAGGGCACACCCGGCGACGACATCCTGATCGGGTATTCGAGCTTCGATTCCATTGACGGTATCGGCGGTCAGGACACCATCTACGGCAACGCGGGCAATGACACGCTCGAAGGCGGTCCGGGTGACGACTACCTGGACGGCGGGGTGGGCAATGACGAGTACGTCTTCGTCTCACACCGGCTTCATGAGGTGGACGGGTCTCCGCTCATCCCGGCCATGAATTACCAGCCGGCTTCCCCTGCGCGTTCGAAGCAAAGAACCAACGTCTCGCGCGCCGTTGGCGCCCATGCCCAGCCCTCTGGAATGCGGGGAACAGCAAGGGTGATTCTTTGCATGAATATCAGTGCTGTTCACCACAACTCTTCGCAGACGACTGCCGTTAATCCCGTGAGCCCGCGCTGCTCGGTTTGGTACGGACCTCGTGCGGTCGAGTAATCGCTTTTCTCCCTATGCTGTAATAGGTGAATCTCCGACCGATCATCCACTGGGGATCGTAGAGGTTTCTGCCGTCGAAGATCACCGGTTCCACGAGCAACTCTTTGATCTTGTCGAAATCGGGGTGCCGGAACTCGTTCCACTCGGTCACTATGACGAGTGCATCGGCTCCCTCGAGGCACTCGTAGTTTCCGGGCGCGTACTCCACTGAATGGCCCAGATGTCGCCCCGCATTCTCCATGGCGGCTGGATCAAATACCCTGATCCGTGCCCCTCGTACAATGAGATCGTTGATCAGGTCCAGTGACGGCGCTTCCCGGAGGTCATCGGTCCGGGGTTTGAAGCTCAGTCCCCAGACAGCGAAAAGCTTGCCCTGGACGGATCCGTAGTGATTGACGATTTTTTCTACGAAGTGCGTTCGTTGAGCTTTGTTCGCATTCTGAACCGCGTCGAGAATGCCCAGCGGAACCGCGTACTCGATACCGGTCCGGCTGAGTGCGTCCACGTCTTTGGGAAAGCATGAACCGCCGTACCCAAGACCAGCGAAGAGAAACTGAGGACCGATGCGCGGGTCGGACCCGATACCGGAACGGACCTGTTCGATGTCTGCGCCGACCTTCTCACAGAGCCGGGACAGTTCATTCATGAAGGAAATCTTCGTGGCGAGCATGCCGTTCGCAGCGTACTTCGTCATCTCGGAGGAAATAACGTCCATCACCAGGATCGGTTTTCCCGTCCGGACGAAAGGATTGTACAATTCCTTGAGTATCTCTTCCACTCGCACGTCGTCCACGCCGATCACGACCCGGTCGGGCTTCATGAAATCGTCGATTGCGTTGCCTTCCTTAAGGAATTCGGGATTTGAAGCCACGTCAAAGGGGCGAGTCGTTTCCTGAGCGATGATGTCCCGGACCTTGTGGGTGGTGCCCACCGGTACCGTGCTCTTGGTCACGATGATTCTGTAAGTATCGATGGCCTGCCCGATGCTGCGGGCAACCTCGAAGACTTGCGTCAGGTCTGCTCGTCCCTCGGAATCGGGCGGCGTCCCCACCGCGATGAAATTGACAAGCGACGACCGTACTGTATGCTCCAGGTCGGTGGTGAACGAGAGCCGCTTCTCAGCGACATTCCGTTGCATCACTTGCTCTAGACCTGGCTCGTAGATGGGCACCCTGCCCTCTGAGAGCTGGTTGATCTTCTCCTCGTCGATGTCCATGAGGATGACGTCGTTTCCCATTTCCGCAAAGCAAACGCCGGTCACCAAACCAACGTACCCGGTGCCGATTACTCCAACACGCATGAAGAAAACCTCAGAAGTGTAATCGTAGTGCTCTATTGGATACACTATGCAAAAAGATTATTATGTCACAAATCCGTTCCGATTTCACCTTCAATGTTTCATATCGGCTTCCATCCATGAAGAGGCACAATCTTGCGTCTCCACGAGATCTTGCCCGAATGTCCACGTAACCGCTCGATAGAGGAAGGGCTGCGCCCTGACCGAACAAACCGGCAGTGGCACTTGACCTACCGATGGAGCCGGCATAAGCTCTCCCTGTTTCAAACAAGCCTTGACCTTGGGCGACCGTTGCAGCGCGCCCGGCTACCCGTAATTGATCTGTTTGTCCTCGAGGGTGCGGATTCTGTCACGCAGCTCCGCGGCCCGCTCGAATTCCAGGTCGCGTGCCGCTGCGAACATCTCTTCCGTCAGATCCTTGATCGTGTTCGGGACATCTTCGTAGGCCACCTCTTCTTCCTCTTCAAGCTCGACATCGACGGTGACATAGTCCTTTTCAGCCAGAGAGGAGAGTATATCGTTGATATTCTTCTTAATTGTCGCGGGCGTTATGTTGTTCTCCCGGTTGAACTCCATCTGGATCCTTCTTCGCCGATTCGTCTCGTCAAGGGCCTTCCGGATGGAGTCGGTGACACGGTCCGCATAGAGTAGGACCGTTCCGTCGACATTTCGCGCAGCCCGTCCCGCGGTCTGGATCAGTGAGCGCTCGGACCGGAGAAAACCTTCCTTGTCCGCGTCCAGGATAGCTACCAGCGAGACTTCCGGAATGTCGAGCCCCTCCCGGAGAAGATTGATGCCGATCAAGACATCGAATTCCCCTTTGCGAAGATCACGGATGATCTCCATCCGCTCGATCGTGTCGATCTCGGAATGGAGGTATTTCACCTTCACGCCGAGGTTCCCGTAGTACTCGGTAAGATCTTCGGCCATCCTCTTCGTCAGGGTGGTGACTAGTACCCGGTCCCCCTTGTCGACGCGCTTACGTATTGCATCGAGCAGATCGTCAACCTGGTCCTTCGCGGGTCTGATTTCGATGAGCGGGTCCATCAGCCCCGTCGGACGGATCACCTGCTCAGCGACACATTCCTCCGACTTTTCCAATTCATAGGGTCCCGGGGTCGCGGAGACATAGATGACCTGATTGACGATCGCTTCGAATTCCTCGAACCTGAGAGGACGATTGTCCAGCGCACTCGGTAGACGGAAGCCGAAGTCCACGAGCGTTTGTTTGCGGGAACGATCGCCCCGGAACATGGCTCCGATCTGAGGAACGGCCACATGGGACTCGTCGATGAAGAAGAGAGAATCCTCGGGAAAGTAGTCCAGGAGTGTGGGGGGCGGTTCGCCTGCCTTACGAGCGGTCAGGTAGCGCGAATAGTTCTCGATACCGCTGCAGTAGCCCAACTCCTTCATCATTTCCACGTCGAAGCGTGTCCGCTCCTCAATACGCTGGGCCTCGATGAGGCGGCTCTGAGACCGGAAATACCCCACTCGCTCCTTCATCTCCTCCAGAGCCGCGTCACAGGTTGCCAGCAGGCGCTCCCGGGCCGTCACGTAGTGGCTGGCGGGGTAGATCGCCACCCTGTCCAGGGCCCTGATCGCCTTGCCCCTGAGCGGATCGATCTCGTACACACCGTCCACGGTGTCGCCGAAGAATTCAATCCTGATGGCCTTGTCTTCCTCGTACGCGGGAAAGATTTCCACCACGTCGCCCCTGACCCTGAATGTTCCACGGTGAAAATCCATGTCATTGCGTGTGTATTGGATTTGCACGAGCTGCCTGAGTACTTCGTCCCGGTCGGTGTCTTCCGTCTGAATGAGGTGCACGAGCATATTGTGGTAGTCCTCCGGTGACCCCAGACCGTAGATGCACGAGACAGACGCGATGATCACCACGTCACGCCTCTCCAGGAGCGAACGCGTCGCGGAGTGCCGCATCTTGTCGATGGTCTCGTTGATGCTCGTATCCTTCTCGATATAGGTATCGGACTGAGGGATATACGCCTCGGGCTGGTAGTAATCGTAGTACGAGACGAAGTACTCCACCGCGTTTCGGGGAAAGAGTGCCTTGAATTCGTTGAAGAGCTGGGCTGCCAACGTCTTGTTCGGAGCCAGTATCAGCGTGGGTTTGCCGATGGCAGCGATCACGTTCGCCATGGTGTATGTCTTGCCGGACCCGGTCACGCCGAGCAGAACCTGATGCTTGCGACCTTGTTGAACTCCTTCGACGAGGTCGTCAATTGCCGCGGGTTGATCGCCCTTGGGCACAAAATCCGAGAGAAGCTCAAATTGATTCATTTCTCAGGCCTCGCGCACATTGCCGGGGACGACGGGTTCACTTCAGTCTACTTTTCACGACGTTGAGAGACCTTTGAATCTGCAGAATGATCTTGCTGAGATTCTTGAACCCCTCCGGCCGGTCGGAGATGATCATCTGGACGAGTTGGGACGCTCCCACCACATACTGCACAAGCTGCACGTGGCTGATACCGCGCTTGTCCCGGAACGTGCACAGGACAAATCCTTCGGATTCGTCCGAGCCTCGAAGGCGGCCTTCCTTGAGTATCCGCGCCTCTTTCATCTCCTGCTTCAGTCGCATCTTGAACGCGGCCAGCAGCGGCGCTACTTTGGGGTCCATGCGTCGGCGTCGGTGCTCCACGAAAACGTTTATACGCAGGCCGGCATTCGGGTGATAGACCTTCACGTGATCGGGCCCCACGCGCTTCACCGTCATTGTCGCGGGGTAGCTGAAAAAGAACCGACCCGCGGGATCCCTGTACTGGGTAAAGGCCGCCCTCTGCCTTTCCCCACGCGCGTGGGAAATCAAACCGCACTGGGAAAAGACCAGGCAACAGATGACGCCTATGGCTGATGCGCGCGACAGCATCCGTTTCTCAAGAGAAGAAGACTTCAGTGCACAAAAGTCAGAATTATTCCCTGTCCGCCGCTCCCGCCGGGGTGCGCGATGCTCGTCCGGACTTCTGCTCAGGAGCCTGCCGCGGGTTTGCTTCCACCGTGATTCGCCCGACGGCTTTCGAGGCCTCCAGCACTGCCCGTTCCATCCCACGTTGCACTGCTGTTCTAAACCACGAAGCAGCGTCTGACTCAAGGTACGAGATATACTCCTCGAGTTCCACGTCCTTCAAGGATCGAAAGGTGTATGCGAAGGCAGCCATTGCCGTGTCCCACGTTCGCTTTTCGGTGGATCGAATCTTCTTTTCGGCCTCCGCGAGGTTTCGCCTGATTTTCCTGCGCCGACCCGGGCTCTCCGCATGTTCCTGGAGCCGGCCTTCAACGAGTCCTCTGACAACCGCGGTCTGCAGCCGGATGTTGAACTCCGTCACGCGCTCGACCCTGACAATGTGTTCAATTGCAGCCAGGCGCGCCGCGCTCAGTGTCTTGACGATATGCCGATTCTCCCGTACCGCGGTGAGTAGAGCCGGGTTGAGTGCGCGTCCCATCAACCGCCCTATTCTGCTCCCAAGCTTGGAGCTATAGAAATGCACCACCTGCTCGATCTTCCCCGGATCAAAATCTTCGCGAATAGCGCGACGGACACTCTCGAGAGGAGCTTCCTCGTCGAACGCCTTGCGGAGCATCGACTGTAGACGGGCCTCTGAAATCGGTTGAGAAAAGGTCTCTACGGGAATGGCGGTGAGTATGGCGTGGCTGAGCATCTTCACTTGAGACGCCACGCCGGAGAGTCGGAGGGCACGGTCAACAACGCCTTCGTTGGGATCGGCCCAGGCCTGCGCCGCTAGCAGGAATACAACTGTCGCAAGAAATAAACGCCCAGTGTACAGTGCTTTTTCCGATCTTCTCATCAAGGCTCCAAGGCTAGTAAGGGAATGGGGTATGCTCCGGGCCCTGAGATTGGGTCTCAGCTCAGGAGCGCGTCGAAGCTCGATGTCAGGCTCATGGGTCTGCTCAATTGGCCGCGGGATGCAGGCCCTATAACTCGTGGAACTCTCTGGGAACTGCCATTAATTCTCCCTGGGGATTCACGGTGACGAGCGTGACCCGCGCAGTTACGAGGTAGTCTTTCGGCTCGCCCTTCTTGATAATGATTTGCCGGACGACTATTCTGAATTTAGTGGTGCTTTCTATCCAAGTCCTCACCACGAGTAGGTCACCCAATCGAGCGGGCGAATGGAACACGATCTCCATCTTGTGGACCATGAAGAAATAGCCCCTGTCGTGGTAGCCTGCAATGCCCGTGAGACGGTCCTCGACGTATTCGGTGCGGGCCCTCTCCAAGTAGCGTAGATAGTTGGCGTGATAGACCACACCCATGCAGTCGGTATCTTCGTAGTAGACTTTGCATTCCGCCTGTCGTTCCTCTGGCCGGCGGCTGATCGCATCGGATTGGAGTTCGTTCATGAGTGAATATCCAGAGCCTCGTGGTCCGAAATTGAGCCATAGGGCAAGAGCCGCACGATAATATCACATTCGGCTCCCAGGGGAAAGTCTGCGGCCGGCCTGGGTAGCGGGGCCTGGAGAGCCTCGGAACAGAAAGCGCACTCCTATTTGGGATCGCTGGATGAGGGACAGGAAGCCATGGCCAAACAGAGCGATATCCTCCTTGGAGCCCACATCTCCATTGCCGGCGGTGTGCAGCTAGCCGTCCAGCGAGGCGCGGACCTCGGGTGTTCAGCAATTCAGATCTTCACCAAGAACGCGACCCAATGGCGAGCCAAGCCGCTTTCGGAAACCGAGATCCGGGAGTTCAAAAGTGCTCGGGAACGAGCCGGGATAATGGTCGTGGCGCACGGTTCCTATCTCATCAACATCGGATCGCCGGATTCGGGCCTTTGGCGAAGGTCCGTGGCAGCGCTGAAGGAAGAGACGCAACGGGCCAGCCAACTTGGCATCCCCTTTCTGGTCATCCATCCAGGCGCTCACAAGGGAGCGGGCGAAAAGGAGGGCCTGGGACGGGTGATCACCGGACTCAACCGGGTACTCGCCGAGACGGACGACCTCGACGTCCGTATCATCGTGGAGAACACCGCCGGTCAGGGCACGGTTCTGGGACATTCCTTCGAACATCTGGCCGAGATCCTTAGGGAAAGTGATCATTCTGAGAGACTGGGCGTCTGTCTGGACACGTGTCATGCCTTTGCAGCGGGCTACGACATGAGAGACAGCAAGCTCTACGCCGGAGTCATCGACGAGTTGGATCGAGTCGTAGGCCTCGACCGTCTGAAAGTCCTCCACCTCAATGACTCCAAGCAAGGCCTCGGGAGCCGGATCGATCGTCACGAGCACATCGGCAAAGGGAAGCTCGGCCTGGAATGCTTTCGGTCAGTGATTACCGACGGGCGTTTCAGGCACGTTCTGAAGTTGATCGAGACCCCGAATACGCTCTCCGGCCGGAGAATGGACCCTGTGAACCTCGGGATTCTCCGGAAAATGGCGGCAGGGCGTTAGGCTGCTCCGGACACGTCGAAACGTTTTTGCGGCCGCTGCCGTGCTGCGACGAAGGCGAGTGATCCACCGGCCCCTATGCCAGAAGTTCTTCGGGTGTCCCAGGGCGGTTCGCCACAACGGCGCTAGCCGGGTAACGCTGCCGAAATAGCGCTCAATTTCGGTTGAAAGATTAGCTCAACTATCCTCAAATGATTCAAATTATGCTAAGATGCGGTCCTTGAGAATCCGTCACGGAGAACAGGGGTAAGCGCCGTGCCCAAGCCAGGAATGATCATACTCAAGACCCCTCGAGAAATCGAAATCATGAGGGAAGCCAACCGGATCGTAGCCCAAATACTGGAACGTATGGGAGAAATGGTCAAGCCCGGGATCACCACCGCAGAGTTGGACAAAGCCGCGGACCGGATGATCCGCAAAGTAGGAGCCAAACCCGCGTTCAAAGGATATCGCATGCGGAACAACACGCCCTATCCCGCGTGCATCTGCGCATCGATCAACGAGGAAATCGTTCACGGCATCCCGGGTGATCGGGTCCTCAAAGAGGGCGACATCATGGGCGTAGATGTCGGCGTTGTACATAAGGGTTTTGTGGGAGACGCAGCCAGGACGTACGCTGTGGGAAACATATCCGAAGAAGCAAGGAGCTTGCTCACCGTCACCCGAGAATCACTCTATAGAGGCATAGAGAAGGCTCTTCCCGGAAATCGGCTCCAAGATATTTCCGCAGCGGTCCAGGAGCATGTCGAATCGAACGGCTTCTCCGTCGTGCGGGACTTTGTGGGCCACGGAGTGGGTCGGAATATGCACGAGCCTCCGCAGATCCCGAACTACGTCATGGGAGGCTGGAATCCGCGTCTGGAACCCGGAATGACTCTGGCGCTGGAACCCATGGTCAACCAGGGAACCTGGCGGATCAAGCTCCTCAAGGACCGATGGACCGCGGTCACAGCCGACGGCCTGCTTTCCGCGCATTTTGAGCATTCCATTGCCGTCACCGAGAATGGTCCGCTGATCCTGTCCGAGCTATGATTTGTTTTCCTTCCCCGGGAGACGCTGTCGTCCCGAATCGCGCGTCGAGGGTGAGACCCCCCGTCCTGACCTTGACCGAGCCGCGTCAGACGCATGATCGGCCCTATTCTGCCGCGAGGAGAACGCGAGCACCCTTGGAAAACGATCCAGCCCCAGTGAAGAAGCTCAGACGCTACGAAATCCTGCGCCCCGTAGGCGAGGGAGCCCGGGGAAGAGTATACCTTGCTAGAGACAGGATCATCCGCCGTCCTGTCGCAATTAAGACCTTCTCACTTAATGCGCTTACCGGCCCGAACGCGTCCAAGGACAAGATCATGCACGAATTCTTCCTGGAGACCCAGACGGCTGGTGCGCTTCTGCACCCCAATATTGTCGTCATATACGATGTCGGGAAGAAGTACGACTTGCTCTACATCGTCATGGAATTCGTCTATGGCAAAACGATCCTCGAACACCAGCGCGGGACGGGGCTCTCCGTGAAAAGGTCCCTGGAAACCGTATACGAGCTTGCCCTGGCCTTGGACTACGCGCATTCCAAGAACGTGATTCACCGGGACATCAAACCGGAGAACATCATCGTCTCGAACCGCGGGATTCCCAAGATCACCGATTTCGGCATTGCCAGGTTCCGCAAGCATCTCAAAGGCGAGAAACGATACGTGGTAGGGTCGACACGCTTCGTCGCGCCGGAACAGGTCCTCCACAAAGAGCAGGATCAACGGGTCGACATCTACCAGTTGGGTGTGGTCCTTTTCGAACTGCTCACTCGCAAGGCCCTCTTCAAGGGAGACTCGCCCAGGGAGACGATGCAGAAGATCTGCACGGAAACTCCAACTCCCCCGAGCCGGTACAACCTCGAGATTCCAGCCAAAGTCGACCGCATTGTCATGCGCTGCCTCGAGAAATCGCCCTCAGATCGCTTTCAGAGGGCCAGAGACCTTGCCGCGGCCCTGGCCGATTGCCTCCGGGGGGGAGTCCACCCCGGCATACGTCCCGACAGAAACCTTGTGGACGGCCTGAAGAGATTCGAGATGTTCTCGCTCTTCACGGATGAGGAGATCGAACAAGTGGTCAATGTCGGGGACTTCGTCAACTGCCCGAAAGGTCGCCCGATCATTCGGGAAAACGACAATGATTCCAACTTCTTCGTTCTCCTCGACGGCGAGATACAGGTGGTCAAGCGGGATCGAGTCCTCTCCAATTTTCTGCCTGGGGCCGTTTTCGGCGAAATCGGGGCCTTTGCCCGGTACAAGCGTTCCGCCGCGGTCGTAGCCGAAACGGACTGCAAACTACTCCAAATAAACGCGGTACTCTTCAAAGAGCTGGACCCCCTCCTTCAGCTCAAGATCCTGCACATCGTGGTGAGGAACCTCTCCAGCCTCGTCATATCGCTCGACCACGAAATCATGGAACTCACCGACGGAAAGGATCGCCGCGAATCCCGGCCCACGGTCTGTCCATTCTGCGGATACGACAACAAAGCCCCCATCGAAGTCTGTCCCCATTGCGATTCCATACCGGCTGCAGCCAAACGAGACGAGGTCAAGGCCGAAGCTCCAACAGCCCGGCAGAAAACGGACGTCTTCGATGCCGACTAGACCTGTTCCGGATCGGGTCTCGCACATTTCCGTCTAGTCTCACCTGACGCCGTTCGTGTTGCCGCTCTTGCCACGTACCGGTATGCTTGTGGGACTTGATTTCTGAGGAGAGGTCGCTGATGGCGGATCCACACTCCCTCTTTGCAGGAAAAAGGATCACGGTGATGGGACTGGGAGTGCTCGGACGCGGGCTGGGCGACACGCTCTTCCTCATCCGCAGCGGCGCGCAAGTGACGGTAACGGACCTGAAGACGGCCGACGAGCTTGCGCCTTCCGTAAAGAAACTTCAGGGCCTCCCCTGTACCCTGAAACTTGGGGGACACGACCCCGAAGACTTTGCACATGCCGACATGATCTTGCGAAACGCGGACGTGCCCCGGAATTCCCCTTTTCTGAAGATCGCACGGGAACACGATGTTCCCGTAGAGATGGATGAATCGCTCTTCGCAAAAGCTTTTGACGGAACCATTGTCGGCATAACGGGGACTCGCGGAAAGACCACGACAACGATTCTGGTCCACAGAACGCTCGCGGCTCATCGTTCCGGCGTGTTCCTGGGAGGCAACGTGCCGGGCCGAGCTACGCTTCCTCTGTTGGAAACCGCGGGCAAAGACGACGTCGTCGTGTTGGAACTCTCAAGTTGGCAGCTTCAGGGATTTCATGATTGCAGACTCTCGCCCAACGCGTCGCTGTTTACCAACATCTATCCGGATCACCTCAATCGATATGCAACCATGGAAGAATATATTCACGACAAGAAGGCCGTCTATTTGTACCAAGGTGACGGCGACTTCTGCATATTCAATGGCGATCAACCGGAAACCGCGGCCTTGGCCGGTCAGAGCCCCGCAGGTAAGGGGTTCTTCCGTGCCGCAGATGTCCCCCGAGACTGGACCGTGAAGCTTCCCGGCGTTCACAACAGGGAAAATATCTCAGCGGCAATTGCTTTGACTCGTCGACTTGGTGTTCCTGACCATGTCATACGCTCTTCGGTAGAGGAGTTCCGCGGGGTTGAGCATCGTCTGCAGTGGCTCGGAGAAAAGAACGGCGTAGCATTCGTCAATGACACGACGAGCACGACACCGACCGCGGGGAGTGCCGCGCTTCGATCCTTTGAGGGTCGGCGCATCTTTCTTGTGGCGGGAGGGTCGGACAAGAAGCTGGATCTCACAGAATTTGCCGCGGACGCGGTGTCACGCTGTCACCGGATCGCGCTCCTGGAAGGGACTGCGACAGATGGGCTCAACCGTGAGATCCATGCTCGGGGAGGCGAAGCAAAGGTGCTCGGCCCCTTCAGGGATCTGCGCGCAGCAGTCTACGCGCTTCGGGAGGAAACTCAGCCAGGCGACCTGGTGTTGCTCTCACCAGGGTGCGCGTCATTCGGGATGTTCCGCAACGAATACCAACGAGGGGAAGTCTTCATTGAAATCGTGAGCGAGATCCTCCGGGGAGGGTAGGAATTCGGTGTTCCTTGTGCCGTTGAGCCTTTGCGGTGGAGACTTGTCTCTTGTTCTTAGATACCAGCGCCGGACTCTTCAGCGGCGACACCTTTCCGTCCGATCCGCCGTAGATTTGCGAGTTGGGCCGATCCAGGGTATCTAAAGTCACTTATCCTTCTTTTTCTGTTTTCCTCTCTCGACGAGCCGGCCGGAAAGATCCTCGATCTTGATAGGATTTGCGGTCTTAGAGGGATGCTGATAGCTTGGCTTGGAGGAGTCCTTCACCGGGGTTCGAAGCGGGCCGCTCTGCCCTGCGAGACGGATTCTCTCCGATTCATGATTGTTCTGGAGGGGGTCGCCGGGTCGGATTGGCTTTTGGATGTGTGTTCCTTCGTTTGCACAGGCGACCTTCACGCACCGAAGGATCGGAACGGGAAGGCACAAGCTCAGGATCACAAGAGGAAGGATTGCTTTCATGGTTGCGTCTCCTGGGGACGGCTCGGGCGGTCCGCTGAGAATGCGTTACCCAGTGTTTGGCTGAGAGCTTGACGCGTGGCTGGCAAGGAAGGGCCTCCGACATCTGCGGAACGTTCAGCTAACGCGTGCAGCTCCGCTGCCCTGGGAGACCCCCTATCACACCGCGCGGGGAATTCCAAGCTACACCGAGAGATTGTCTCGCCCGGTTGGTATCGAGTGCCGGGTACCGGTTTCCAGCGTCCCGGAGGAGGCGAGGCAGTACGAGCCAGCAAAACTCATCGAAATGGGGATATCGTTCGCTCTGAAGACAGTCATTGACAGGGCCGGTCCCGTAGGCTAAGATTCTCCGACCCTTCGAAATCAATTTACATGAACTGCCAAATCAGGACGCCTCTGGGATGGTGGAGGCCTGGGGCACCACGGGCTCAAGACGGAAGGACTGCTCTATGATCTCCCCATGGGCGGCCTGACATGTCAGGGAATGTGCAGGGAGTCGATTATGAGTCGTACTCAGATTCTTTCTCTCCTCATCGCGGGCTCGGTGATTTGCGCTTGCGGAGTCTGCTGGGCCGGACATGGCGCTCCACGGGGAAAGGTCGTGGACGGCTCAAAACTGGGAGCGAAGCTGATAGTTCAGGGAGAGATCCGAGACACAGCGGGAAACCAGATACGCGACGCTGATATCCACCTCTTTCACGACGGCCGCCCGTACAGGTTCCATGGCGATGAATCTGCCCCCGCACTCGAAGGAGTCTGCGCCACGGGCAACCTCGGACTGTTCCGTTTCGAAATCGCAGGCGCGGCAGAGGAGTTTACAAAGGGAAACTGGGCCGTGCAGATCAGAAAGACCAGTTTCAAGCCAAGTAAGCTGATTCCTCTAGCGAAGATCAGTAAGGAAGGAGCCAACGAGAAAGGTGTCCGCATTTTCTCGGCAACGGTAACCGTCACTCTGGAACGGTACCAGGGGGCCGCTTTTTGGGTGGCTCTGGTGATTCTCGTGGGGATCTACGTGCTCATATCCCTGGAGATTATGCATAGAACCCTTGCCGCACTCCTTGGCGCAGCCCTGGTGCTTGCGGTGACGCACACCATCGGCCACTTCAACCCGGCCTACGAGCTTCTCAATTATGAGCAGGCCCTTCATGCAGTGGACTGGAACGTCATCTTCCTGCTTATGGGGATGATGATCATCGTGGGCGTGCTCAAGGAATCGGGCGTATTCCAATGGTTGGCCTACAAGTCCTTTGCCGTGACCGGCGGCAAGGTTTTCCTGCTCGCTGCTACCCTGTGCGTGGTTACCGCTACGCTCAGCGCGTTCCTGGACAATGTGACTGCTATGCTCCTGTTGACGCCGGTCACCATCGAGATCGCGCTGATTTTGGGGATTTCGCCACTTACCCTGCTCATGCCTGAGATCATGGCCTCCAACTTTGGAGGTACCGCGACGCTTATCGGTGACCCGCCGAATATCATGATCGGCTCCTACGCAGGCCTGACCTTCAATGACTTCGTCATAACCCTGACACCGGTCGTCGTCATCACGATGGTGGCCCAGGTTCTTTATACGAAGTGGTACTACGGGAAAGAGTATCGAAAGGGGGAAGTGGATGACGTTCCCGGCACCATCTCATTCCTTAGGGAAAAGTACCGCATAACGGACAGCAAGCTTCTGATAACTGGCGGCATCGTGTTGCTTGGGGTGATCACGCTCTTCATCATGCACGGGTTCTTCCACATGGAAGTGAGTGTGGCCGCGCTGCTGGGGGCTTCGGTGATCCTGATCCTGAGCCGTCAGGATATCGTCCGTGTTCTGGAACACGAGGTCGAGTGGCCTTCTCTGGTCTTCTTCATCATGCTTTTCATCGTGGTAGGAGCCGCCGAAGAAACGGGAATTCTTCAGGTCATAGCCGACTGGCTCAAAGACGTTTGCGCTGGCAACATCACCATGGCGATTATTCTCGTGATGTGGACCGCAGCAGTGGTCTCGGCTATTGTGGACAACATACCCTTTACGGCGACGATGCTCCCGATTGTGGCTTTTCTTAGCAAGACGGTTCCGGGAGCCGAGACCGGCGTGCTGTGGTGGGCCCTCGCGCTCGGGGCCTGTTTCGGAGGAAACGCAACGGTGATCGGGGCCTCGGCAAATGTCATTACCACGGGAATAGCTGAGAAGTCCGGCCACAGGATATCGTTCTTCGATTTCGTGAAGCACGGGACCCCCGTGACCATCGTCGGTATGATCATCGCCACCGTGTACCTGATCATTGTCCATGGCTAGTCGGTTCGCGGTCAGCCGTCACGCCGGATGGCGCTTGCTCCGCCTTGCGGCAATCCCGAGACGGCGGCCAGGCAAGAATCGTACCCGGATCTCGAATCTCCCGGAAGGGGCCGACTATCGCGAGCGTCGAAGAGGAACGGCACGCTTATCGAATGACCGAAGACACGGGTCCGTGGGTAGACAGGAATCGAGATGGGCGGAAGGAAGCCGGTCCACTCTGCCATGGTGTTCTGGCAATCGTGGTGCTGTCCGAGGGCTTCCCCCTGACCCTGAATTGAGCTAATGTTTTGTCGTGAGAAGAGCCGCGCCAGTCAGGGTGACGCTCAGAGTCTTCAATTGCTCCAACGTTGTCGAACCCTGGACCTAGGATCGGGACCCTGTCCCGTCGGCAAACGAGAAGAGGAGGTGGCTCAATGCCCCGTTCAGTCCCTGTATCGAGACTTATGATTCATCGCAGAGAATGGCCTCAACTGAAAGCCGAAACGCAAATAAAGGACGCAATAAGGATTCTGAGGATCCTGTCGGAGGACAAGAAGCTGGAGCACGGTCATTCCACACCGCTCGTACTGGACAAGGATTACAACCTGCTGGGAATGATCAGGCTGACCGATTTGCTCCGTTCCGTGCGACACCTCTGCGAAGACCCGTTGAAGGCGTGCGAGCTGGGCAAGGCTACAAGTCCGATCACCGACATCGTTATCCCCTTCCCTGCGTCGGTGAAGCCTGAAGACAGCATCCTTGAGGCCCTCGATATTATGACCAATTACGGGATTTCGCTTGTCCCGGTCATGGACCAGGGAAAGCTCCAGGGGCTCATCATGTTGGCCGACATCTTCAATATCGTGGCGGCTCTCCTCTTTGATGAAGAAGAGCCTGAAGGGCCTAACTGGATCGATAGACATCTCCACTTCTAAGCATGATCACAGGCTGCAGTCCTGCTCCTCAGCCCGGCGAGATTTGCCGGCGTACGCAGGGGGTTGGCCTGGAAACAGTGCAGAAGCCGCTGCTTGCTTTCACGCGAGGGTGGCTCGAGTCGGAAGGGTGCCTGGACGCTGTGGCTTCTGTGCCGCCCCAAGAATTCCCCCGTAGCTAAGGAGCACCATTCGTGTTCCGATGTAAGCCTTTCGAACATTTTTGAGACGGTCTCCCTGGGTACGCGCGGTAACCCTGGCTCCGGCGACGCCGTGCCCATTGCATCGAGCCTGCCCTCGCGGCCGATTGACGTAACCCGTTGCGGTTTGATCCTTTTGCACTGTCACGCGTTGAGCCGACGGCGCCCTTCGCTGCATCGAAATCTCAATTGCCAGCCGGCAAGCGACCAGCCAATTTTTTTGTCACATTTGACTCGGATCCCCCACTCATTAAGGTGAAGGGCCGGCCTGCAAAAAACGCCGAGCAGCCGGAGATACCGAGCATGGCTGAGAGGAGCCTGAGCATGGAATCGACACACTGGTCAACGACATCGCTGGTAAGCGACCCGATGTGTGGGTCGAGGGAGTTGCGATCCGCCCGGACCGACTTTTCACTCGCGTCGGGCCGGGAGATCGAGCTGGTGTACGAGGCGATGTCCCGCCTGGAGGCGTCTCACAACGTCAGACTCAGAGCAGTTGGAACTATGGTCCGTAGGCAGGCTAGCCTTTGGGCCGGATGAAGGTGAACGCACGGTCCCCGGCATCTTGTGTGGCCCGTGAGCACCGCGGTGAGCCCGTCGAGAAAACGGTGGTGGTTCACTCACTGGAATCACTATTCGAGTCCGACTGTTCTTACCAATTTTCGCAGCTCCCTCAAGTGCAGGTCGGAGATTCTGGTAATTTCGAAGCCTGCTACGAGGTAGGTCTTTTCAGTCCCTCTTTCTTTCACCCACCTGCATTCAGCTTCCACGACAAAGGGCAGAAGGCCGGAAAAGACGTCGGCCCTGATCTGGAGGGTTCGAACTTCGTCGGGATCGGCCTTGAGACCAGCCACGCGAAACCCTTTTGTGGATATGTCCCTCACGATTCCTGTATTTGAGGGGTCGTTGACGTCAACTACGGGGAGTCTGAACCGGACTAGCTCTCTCGCGGGTCCGCGGGTGGTTTTCCTGTTCGTGTCTTCTTCAAAAAAGGCTGTTCTCTCCAGGAGTTCGGCCCTCCGCAAAATCCTTGCGTTCACGAGTCTGTCGAAGAGGGACTCCAACTCGTCGAACGATAGTCCGTATTTCGCCATCAGCTCGAAGTCGGTCAGCCCCGATCGCACGTCATGAGCCAGCTTCCGGGCCTTGATGGTTCGTTTGTATTCCATATTCCGACTCCCTCCACCCGTCACGCAGCGACCGAGACGAAGGGTACGAAGGCGGTTCGGGGGCGGGTTTCTCCCCGCCCAAAATAGCATATCCGCTCGCGTCATGCGATAACAAACAGGCTGAATACGTATCCCGCGTTGTGCGGGCCTTTACGTCCAGCGGAACAAGGAACCACCGGTGGCCCCGATGGACGTTCAAACAGGTGACAGGTGATCTTCTTGTGGGATTCGCCCTCACCCTTCCCCGCACCTTCGGGAGAGAAGGGAATGGGAGGCACGGACGCTGGCCCCACCAAGACTTCGTGACTCTGCGAAACGGAGAGGATAAGGGAGGCTCTTGCATGCCGGAATGCGAACCGGAATGAACCCCGGATATCTCTCTATGACTCGTTCTTGCCTTAGCGGATTCCTTGGCGACTCGACAGGCGCAGGTGAGACAGCGCCCCACTCCACCGGTCGGCGATTCATTCGTCGCCTGCCGCGGGTTCCTTGTCGGCCACCTCGCTCAGAAGCCTCTCCAGGACTTTCAGGGCTTCGCTCGAAATCTCTTTTATCTCAAATCCTGCTATTGACACCGCTTCATCCTGATGCGTCTCGGCCCACCGACATTCTGCTCCGAAGGAAATGGAACCTTTTCCAGTCAGGAATCGCGGCTGCAGGAGGAAATTTCTCGTGTCGCCCACAGCGGCCCTCATACCGACGATCCGGACTCCCGTCAGGCTGATGTCGCTCACGTAACAGTCGGCGGTCATGTCATCGAGGTCGTAGATGGGCAGCCGCTCCGACGGCCGGCTTCGCTGTTCCGCCCGTATCGGTGTAGGAACCACCGGCTCCTGGTACAGAGGCATTCGGTTCGCAATTTCCCGAGGTCTTACGAGACCGGCTGCAATAAGCTTCTCAAAGGTTTTTTTCAGCCCGCGCGCCGAAAGCTGATACTTGTCCATCAATTTGTAGTTGTCCATCCCGGCTCTGATCTCCGACACTATCTCCGACGCCTTGATCTTTCGCTGGGAGGACATGGCTGCCGGCTCCTTTGCGTCGATTCCGGTTGAGGCGGGTGACAAAATCGCTGTACCACTACCATGAGAGTCAATCGTGAGCAGGAAAACACCCGTCTCGAACCACAACTCCCTTCGGACGTTCATTCTAGCACGAGGGAGGCTCCGCAGCCAATAATGGCCGGGTTCGGATAAGCGGCGTCATTGCGGGGGGTGGGCTGGAACGTGGGCGGCTCAGCCTTCATACGTCGGGCTTGCCAGTAAACGAGAGATTTGCCAGGCGATGTCACATGATGATGGCAACCGCTTGCGATTAAAGTGCTTACATCCCAGGCATCTTGGTGCTTCGCTGATCTAATCCGGAAGATCCGATATGCTCCGGACAGCCTTGATACAAGGTTATTTTGCCACATCCTCTCAGCATGACCTCATGAGAGGCCCAGAGGGGACAAACTGGGGCTGCGGCAAATCCAGGGGCGGAGTGCTAGCACGTTTGACCACATCTGGTGCGGAACAATGGCTAGCCATCTGGCACGGAGATGAGGGGGGGTCCCATCTGAAACGACCTTCTGAGGAAATTCCGGGAACATCGGCACGTCTGAAGAATCTGGTATAATTAAAAGATGCATTGCGGTCGGTAATCCCCCAGTGCTGCGAGCCAGAGACCGGCCCGCTCAACTCTTCGGGAGGGAAGTCTGCACTGCAGGAAGGCAGACAGCGTTGCAAGCCAGTTGACCCTGGCAGGATGCGATGGGAGATGCGGTAGAATTGCTTTCCCGGTGCGTAGTGAAGTACCTTCTCTTATACCATGAGCGCGAGGCATGGAATGGATAGTAGGACACTTCCCGATTTCGGTTCAGACGACGAGAAGCCAGATCCGAGTGGCGGCCACATTCCCGCGGCACAGACGGAGACGATTGACCTGACGCCCTATGTGGGCGATGCGATGGAATCTTCCGAGTGCGAGGATGGGTTCGAGACAAGCGCTATGCCTCTCACGAAGCTGCTCGAAGCACTCCCCATCCCCGCGCTGATGATGGACCGTTCCCACGTCATACGGTTTGTGAATGAATCCTGCCAACTGATCGCCGCGGATTACCCAAGGCTGGAGGGCCGACGTTTTGCGAGCCTCTTGGCCTCCCCCTCCTCGGCAAAAACCGCTGAGGAATTCATCGAGCGGGTTTTTGTGGATCGACACCCTCTGGTGCTCGACGGCAAACTCGAGATCGAACAGCGGAAGCTGTGGGGACGAATCCATTTGAGGTCGATCCGAGTAGGAGAGGCCGTCGCCGTCCTCGCACTCATCGACGACCTGACCGCGGAGAAAAAGCGACTGATCGTTCAGAGAAAGAGTCATGAGCGCCTCCGCCACGCGCACAGCAAACTCGAAGAGAGGGCTGTGGAACTCTCTGAGATTATCGACGAGCTCGAAGAGGAAATGGCGCTCCGTGAGCAGGCCGAGACGGCCCTCCACCAGAGCAAGAAGAGACTTTCTGCCTTGCTCAATGCTACTACCGACTCTGCCTTCCTTCTCGACAACCAGGGTAATTTCCTCGCCCTCAACCAGGCCGTTGTAGAAATGCTCGGAAAACCCATGGAAGAGCTTCTTGAACAGCCCTTCTTCCGTTTTCTTCCCAAGAAACTGGCCCAGAGGAGCAGATCCGGCCTGAAACAAGTGGTGCGAACCGGAAAAGCGATTCAGTTCGAACAGAAAATGGGTGACCGGGTATTCCTCCACAGCGTCTATCCGGCGTTCAACGATGAGGGAGAGGTGGACGGGGTGGCGGTATTCTGGCGAGACATTACCCGGCGAAAACGAGCAGAAGAAAGGCTGCAGCTCTCCTTCAAGATCATGGAGAGCAGTAACGAAGCGATTCTTGTCACAGATGTGAAAGGGAACATCGTGGATGTGAACAAAGCCTTCTGCCGGATGACAGGCTTTTCGCGTGGCGAAGTAATAGGCCGGAACCCCAGCATCATGAAATCGGGCCTTCACGGACCAAAATTCTACCGAAAGATGTGGGAGGGGCTCATCGGTGCGGGAAGCTGGCGAGGGGAGGTGTGGGATCGACGAAAAACCGGGGAGCTCTTTCCGAAGCTGCTCTCGATCAGCGCGGTCAGAAACGGATCGGCCGATGTCACACATTATGTGGGGATTTTCTCCGACATTACCAAAATGAAGCGGACTGAGCACCGTCTCCGTCACCTGGCCCACTACGACCCGCTTACCGGGCTCCCGAACCGGGTGCTCTTTCGCGACCGGCTCCAGCAAACCCTGCTCAAGGCCGAGCGGGATCAAGCGGGTGTGGCGGTCATGTTCCTTGACCTGGACGGCTTCAAGGATATCAACGATACGCTCGGCCACCGCGCCGGCGACGAACTCCTTAAGGCGGTTGCAGAAAGACTCAGACGTTGCGTCCGGAAGAGCGATACTGTGGCCCGTTCCGGCGGTGACGAATTCACGGTCGTGCTCTCGAGGGTCCAGGACGCGCACGCGGCAGCAGAGGTCGCGCGCAAAATGATCGAGCAATTCTCCGAACCGTTCCTTCTTAGAGGCACGGAAGTTTTCGTTACAGCGAGTCTCGGCATAGCCCTGTACCCGCCCGACGGCGCCGATGCCAACCGTTTGCAGCAAAACGCGGATACGGCCATGTATCACGCAAAGGAGCATGGCAAGAACCGCTTTGCTTTCTTCTCCTCTGACATGAACACGAAGGTTCAGACCCGTCTGGAATTGGAAAGCCGCATGCGCCGGGCGCTCGCCAGACGGGAGTTCATGCTGCGCTATCAGCCGATTCTTGATATGAAAACCGGCAGAATTGCGGGCGTTGAGGCGCTGCTCCGGTGGATACACCCTGATCGCGGGGAGATTCTTCCACGGGAATTCATTCCCATGGCGGAAGAGACGGGGCTCATCATCCCGATCGGAGAATGGGTGCTGCGGACAGTCGGCGAACAAGTCAGGGCATGGCTTGTACAGGGACTCAGGCCCGTCAGGATCGGGGTGAATATTTCGGGCCGGGAATTGCGGCAGCCGGAGATCCTTCTCGAAGTGATGCGGTCGCTCGCCAGGGACGGGGTTGATCCGCAATGCCTCACCGTTGAGCTGACCGAAAGCATGATCATGGAAGACGTGGACTCGGCGGTTGAGACCCTCAAGGGACTTAAAGCCATGGGAATTAGCATCTCCATCGACGACTTCGGAACCGGATACTCGTCCCTGAGCTACCTGAAGGGATTTCCCATCGATATGCTGAAAATCGACCGATCCTTTGTTCAGGATATCGGGTCGGATCCTTCGGGCGAAGAGGTCGTAAGAGCAATTATCGCGCTGGCGCACAGTCTCAATCTCAAGGCCTGCGCCGAAGGTGTGGAGCGTGCGCACCAGCTCGAGGTACTCGGACTCCACGATTGTGATGAATGGCAGGGCTTCCATTACAGTCGGCCGCTGGACTCAGACGGGGTCACTGACCTGATCCGGCGGGAGAATTCCTGATCCGTCTCCCTCTATGACAAGACAAATCCTCTCCAAAGTAAGAACCAGATCACTCCATGGAGCATGGTATCTCCTCCTGCCCCTCTCGCTCAGGCTGACCAGGACAAAAAATTGACTCGGCCGGCGTCTTCAACCGGCCTTCGATGGGAATCCGAAGGTGGCGGACCGATGGCCGCGGGAATATACGACCCCCCGACGGGACGTGCGAGACATTGTGGAAGGTCGCGAAATATGGCAAAATTCTTCGCGAAGGAATCGAGGCGATGATCTTCAAGAGAATTCAAAATCTGCTACAATCGAGAGCCTCGCTCATCTACTTGATCTCCGAAGAGGAAGAGAGGGTTGAGCGTATCGTCTCGATGGCGGCAGAGAAGGTTCTTGGGCAGTCCGTGGCGTTGTACACCTGGTCCTGTCTTGACGGACTCAAGAGGGGAAAGGAATTCCTGGATGACACCGGGGACCCTGTGAAGGCCCTGGACCTGTACACAAACGTGAAGGATTCCGCCCCCCTGTTCTTCAAAGATTTTCATCTCGTTGTGCACGGCTGCCCGGCGCTGGTCCGGCAAATCAAGGAATGCTCGATCCGTCTCCGGCCCAGTCGCAAGGCGGTCTTCTTCGTCTGTCCTCAGATGAGCCTCCCGCTGGAATTGCTGTCGCTGTTCAGGATTGAGGACGTGCCGCTGCCGCGGTTTGACGAGCTCTCGAGGCTTCTGGATGCCTGCATCGACGCCCGTCCCAACCCCACCCCCATACGCGCCTCCGTGACGCCCGACCTGAAAGAGAAGATGGTCCGGGCTGCCATGGGATTCACCGCTAATGAGGCCGTGGAAGCATTTCGGAACGCGCTTGTCACGGAGGGAGGAATGACTCCGAAGTGCGTGGATCTGGTCCTCGAAGAAAAGAAGGCTCTCGTCGAGAAAAGCGGTGTCCTGGAGTTCGTGAGCGCAGATACGGGACAGTGGGAGATCGGTGGATTGAACAACCTGAAGAAGTGGCTCAGGGAACGGGGAAAGGCATTCTCCCCTTCCTCGGCCAAACTCGGATTGCAGCCCCCCAAGGGGATTTTGGCCATGGGCGTCAGCGGATGCGGAAAAAGCCTCTGCATCAAGGCCATCGCCGTCTATTGGAAGCTGCCGCTTCTCAGGCTCGACATGGGACGAGTCTATGACGGGCTGGCCGGTCCACCTGAAGAGGCTCTGCGCAACGGAATCAAGACTGCAGAAGCTGTTGCCCCATGCGTGCTTTGGATTGACGAGATCGAAGCGGGCCTCGCTAATCAGCGGCAGAAGGCCGCCGGGGGCAGCGAATCCCGGGTGCTTGCCCAATTCCTTACCTGGATGCAGGAGAAGACCGCGCCCGTCTTCGTGGGTGCGACCGCGAATGAGGTGGAGGTGCTCCCGCCCGAGATTCTGAGGAAGGGGCGCTTCGACGAGTTGTTCTACGTGGGGCTCCCGGGCAAGGAGGAGCGCAAGCAGATCCTGAAGATCCACATGAAGAAACGTTTCCTCGATCCCTCCCAATTCGACCTGGACTACCTCGCCGAGTCCACGCAGGGGTTCAATGGAGCAGAGATCGAGGAAGGTGTCGTTTCCGCCATTTACGAAAGCTCTTCGAAAAACCAAGAGCTTACCGAGCACTCCCTGGCAAACGCCCTGCGAAACGTGGTCCCCCTTTCCCGAACCATGCGTGAGCGGATCGACAAGATCGAACGCTGGGCCAGAGACAGGGCTGTCAAGGCCTCATTGACCCAGTTCGGGGGTCCAAACTAGCGCCGCCCCCCACCGTTTTCGGAAGAATTGTCCGAACGTCCCTCTCAAAGCCGAGTCCGTAAACCGTTTGACATCGCCAGCATGATGCACACGATTAGTATGAGGGCCTTGGAGTGTGCATCATGGATCTGCTAATTGGATACATGGTAGAAGCAGTGCGGTCACTGTTGCTGTTATTGTTGGCGGTTGTTTCGCCTCAGTTTTTCTCACCCTGGAACGGTCAGGTTGTGGAAGTAATGCGCGCGGACGAGATCAAAGTGAGCTCCAGGGACCGGGTTGCAAACGTTCGCCTCTACGGAATTGATGCCCCGATCTGGTGGCACACCTCGGGAAATGTGCGTCCACGGACCGTGTCACTCAGACGGCCGGGAACCCTACCTGGCCAGAAATTGCAGCTCAGGGTCCCGGTCCCTCAAAGGTTTGGGGACGTGGCGACCGACTACATGAGGAAGAGAACCCTCGGGAGGGCCGTGGTCGTGCAGCCCGTTCCGGGAGGAATCGAGGGTCCATGGTACCATCCCAGGCTCAGGACTTTCGATTCGTCCCATCGAGTACAGGCTCTGGTGTGGATCTGGGATGAAGATCGGGAAAGCCTCAACAAGGAACTCCTGAGGAAGGGGCTGGCCTGGTGGTATCGACCCTATGTCCCCTTTGAAATCGGGTTCAAACAAATTGAAGAGCAGGCAAGGAAGGCACGGGCCGGACTGTGGAGCGATAACCGGCCCATCCCCCCCTGGATCTGGCAGGGAAAGCCTCTCGTCAAGACCACCCCGGACGAGGGCTTCCCGCGCGCAACGTTTCGGCAACCAGCAAACTGCCCCCCGAACGCTCCCGTTCTGCGAATCACGTGCCTGGCGGAGTGAAATCAACGGAAGACAGGATCAACAATTTGTCCCCGGGCTCAATATAGAAGCCCGAATGCGGTAGCACGACCTCGCCCTTGCGGATGATCGCGGTTATCTCGGCCTCCTCCCACGAATCAACCAGGCACCGTTCCGCGGGCTTTCCCGCCAGGGGGCTCTCGTTGGTTACCTCATGTATGAACAGATGCTTTCCGCCGGGGAGGTAGATGGGCACGCCAGATCTCAGCAGCGCCACAAGGTTTACATGCGAGCAATCGATGAGGCTGGGCATCTCTTTCTCTTCCAGTAACATCAGAGCGCACCTCACGTGCTCCGCTTGATGAGCGGGCGAGTCTAGCCTGGTAGCAACCTGGGCTTCGTAGAGACTCTTATATTTGAGATGCGTCGAGAGGGCCTCTTGGATGAAATAGCTCACGGTGAGCGCCACCGCGGCAGGTATGAGCAATTCGAAGCCACCTGTCATTTCAACGACCATCAGGAGCGTCGCAAAGGGGACCCGCGCGGCCGCGCCAAAGACGGCCACGATCCCTACGATCGCGAATTCCGGGGGTGAGAGCCCGAATACATTGGCGAGAAAACCGCCGAGCATTGCGCCCACGAAGAGACACGGGGCGAATATGCCACCCGATCCCCCAGAGGAAACGGTGAGCCCCAATGCCAGTATCTTCGCGAATACCAGGGCCAGCAGAATCGAAGCGGCGAGTTTCCCGTCAATGGCCTCTTGGATCCACCCGTACCCGCCGCCGAGCACCTGAGGCAAAACAAGTGCCAAGAGCCCGACGCCCAGTCCGCCGATAGCCGGCTTGATGTGTGCCGGCCCGGGCAGCGCGTGAAACGCGTCCCTCATCCCGTAGAAGACCATTGGCAAGAGCGTGGCCACAAGACCGCTCGCCGCGCCCAGGACGAGGAACCACCCGTAATCGGTGAAACGGAAGACCTTGAGACCCGCGGGAACTCTAAAGAGAGGCTCCCAGCCGACGAAGAATGCATTTACGACGTACGCCACGAGCGACGCCAGGATCGCGTAAAGAAGGGCGGTCGACTCGTATTCCATGTCACGGTAGAGGACTTCCACCGCGAAGATCGCACAACCGATGGGGGAACGGAAAATGGCCGACAGGCCCGCTCCCATGCCGATAAGCAACAACAGGCGGCGGTCTTCGTCGGACCGCTTCTGAAGACTCGCGTAGATCGAGCCTATTCCTGCGCTCACCAGCGCGGTCGGTCCTTCTCTGCCGGCGGCCCCCCCCGACCCGATCGTAATGGCCGACGCAATCATCTTGAGGGGCGGAATGCGATAACGAAGGAATCCGCCCGCCTGGTGATAGGCTTTGACCGCGCTATCTGTTCCGTGGCCCTCGGCTTCGGGAGCGAGACTGTACACGAGCACGCCCGAGATCAGGCCGCCAAGTGTTGTTGCAATGGGAATGAGCCAGAGACCGTAGGATCCGACGGCCTCCCGCAGCGGTCCTCCGGCTTCGGGCAATCCGGGAGGCGTGTACCCGGCGAGCCAAACCATAAAGAAATTTTCGGACCAGCCGAGACACAGACAGAACAATTGCGCACTCAGGCCGCCCACGACTCCGAGCAACACTGAATCAAGGATCAGTTGCCGGTTCCTACTCATCCGGTCCTCCGCGACCCGCTGAGCCGCGATCGGTTTGCGCTTACAGTAAACATGACACGATAAAGCGGCAGCCGCCGTATGTCAATGCTGATCCCCGCGTACGTTCAAGAAACATTCTACGCGATAATAACCGCATTCCTAAATTGAGCATCGAGGCTGCAAGACACCCGTCGTGAAGGCCGGTAGCTTGTCTCGGGGAACAATTACGGATCTTCTCGCAACTTCGCCAAGGCTGGTGGAACGGGAGGGACCGTCTGGAACCGGAATAACTTCATTCCTTGGGCCAGTGGCGTCGACCGCTCGGGCCCAAGACGACCGCGAGTTCCCTAACAAATCCGATCCTCCGAAGGGCCCATTCATTGCCTATCGGATCCCGCGACCTCCACCCTGTCCCGGCCTCTCGATTTCGCTACGTAAAGAGCCTCATCAGCCGCTCTGAGTACGCTCTGGGCCGTGGAACCGTGACTCGGAAAGGCGGCCACGCCGAAGGAAACGGTGACTCCGCCAAGATCCTTGCCGTCCTGAGTGACGTGCAAGGCGTTCAGGGCTCTGTGAAGCTCCATCGCGCGTTGCTCGGTTTTGTCCAGTGACGCGCCGGGCAATATCGCGACGAACTCTTCCCCGCCGAAGCGGCAGGCCATGTCCTCGTTTCTCAAGTGTGTCGTGAGGTACTTTCCCAGGATGCGCAGCAATGCGTCGCCGGCCTCATGTCCGTGCGTGTCGTTGAACTCCTTGAAATGGTCGATATCGAACATAATGACGCCCACTGAGGATTCGAGTCGCTCGGCTCTGAAGAACTCACGAGCCAGGGATTCCTCCATGTGGCGGCGGTTGAAAAGGCCAGTGAGGGGATCCCTTACCGACTGAATCCGCAAGGTCTCCCTCAATCTCAGATTGGCAAGAGCCATACCGATATTTTCGGCCACCGCAACAGCAAGCCTCTGCATGGGTTCATTGAGATCCTCTCCGTGCTCATCGGCGGCCGCTCCGTCGGTCTCGTCGGATCTCAGGTGCAGGAGTCCCAGCGTCTCCCCATGCGCCATCATCGGAACACACATATGCCCTGCATGACAATCCTCGGGCACGTGTAGACATCGGGGCTCGGGACTGGAATCGGTAACCGGGTGGGCTCGACCTTTTCGTAGCGCCCAGCACTTGTCCGTGGCGAAAACCTCTTCCGTAGGCGGGAAAGGGCCCCACTTGGCCACGAGTTCCATAAGGGCCCCCTGGTTGCCCGAAGCATAGAGCGCACCCGAAAATCCGGGAAACAACTGCCAGACGTAATTCCCTACGATGCTGAACGCCTCTTCCGTCGTGTTGCACGCGATGAGGTGACCTCCCATTCCACTGAGCAGGTTCAGCTCACGGTTTGCTTCGCTCAGTTCGGCCGTGCGATCGGCCACGCGCGCTTCGAGTTCCGCTGTGGCCCTTCTGAGCTCGTCTTGAACATGAACCCGTTCCGCTATCTCCCGTTGGAGTTCCACATTCATTTCGGTGAGTTCCGCGGTTCGCTCTTTCACGACCTCTTCGAGATGCTCGCTGTGCTTTTCCAGTTGTTCGGCCACTCGTTTCCGGGCGGTGATATCGCGGACGGATCCCACCGAAAACCATTGACTGCCCAGTGTGAGGGGGGTTACGGCCAGCTCGGCTGGGAACTTGGTGCCGTCCTTTCTCACGCCGGTCACTTCCCTGAGCCTGCCCGATGCGTAGAACTCTCCCGTCTCCCTGAACCGGCGAAGCCCCTCAGCCGCTCTCACCTGGTCCTCTGCTTCTGCAATGAGACTGTGCAGATCACGTCCGATGATGTCTTCGGATTTGTACCCGAACATCTTTTCCGCGGTGGAACTCCAAAGCGTGGTCCTGCCGAGGGCATCAATCATGATGATGGCGTCCTGAACGGAATTGCTCACCATGCGGAACTTCTCTTCATTTTCCCTCAGGGCCTCAATGGCCTCTTGTCGCTTCACCCGGGCTCTTGCCCACTGCCCTCCCACTGCGGCCAGCAGCGCAAGCAAGCCGATCCAGAAAAGGACCATCGCTCGGCGCCACGGCGGCACGAGTTTCTCCGGCTCGACTACTGAAACAATTTTCCAGTTTTCTTCGGCTTCGCCCCGGTAACGGGAGCCGCCTCCTCGGGGACTGCAGCCGAGCGGGCAGATCGTGTCGAAGGTGAACAGTCCGTCCGGACCGTAAATCTGGCCTCTCTCCGTCACCGCGATCCGGGTCCATTCCCGGGGGAATTTCGCCCGCATGGATCGGGAACTCCGCCCCTTGAACATGAACCCCCATTCGTCTTTCGGCGAAGGTCCCAGAAGCCAGCTCCCCTGTGGGTTAAGCAAGAGTATCCTTCCCTCGGAATCCTGTGAGGCCCTCCTCAGTCTGTCGAGCAGCTTCTTGCCAAGGTAATTGAGGACAATAATGCCGAGCTTATCCCCGTTGTCGTTCGTCACCGCCGTTACCAACCGAATCATCGGCTTGAAAGGCCTCTCGATCTTGCCCTTCTCAACGTTCAGGTCGAACCTCGACACATAGACTTCCCCCTTGGAACGCATCCCCTTGAGGAAATACGGACGGTCTTTCTTGTTCTGAAGCTCCTCCTTCGGCACCGAAATCGGGCCGGCGGCCGTCATATTGATGCGGACAATTTCCTGGCCGGTCGCGTCAATGTATCTGACCTGATCATAAACCTCCCTACCCGCGGCGAAGGAGGCGAGCATTCGCGCCAATTGCCGCCGGGAATCTTGAACAGAGAGCTTATCCGCAAGGTGCATCGCCGTGATTTCGGCTACGATGAGCGCGTCTGAAAGGTGAGAGGCGAGGCTCGTTTCAAAGACCTCTTTCTCCATCAACACAACGTTCCTTTCTCGGACCGCGATCCGATCTCGGAAGGCCCCTTGCTGGTACAAGGCTGCACCGAGTACCGCCAACGTCGCGATGAGGGAGATAGGAACAAAGAGTTTGACAAATTCTCGATAAATCGGAAGGTTTCTGTTGCCGACCACGCGTGGCCTCTTATTTCCGTCGTCGTGCCCGGTCACTGCATCATGCTCGTTTCTCCGACTCATGGCCGAAGCACGGTCGCCGGAGGAGCGGTTGTTGTTTTCATCCCGGCACGAGTAATCGTTTGATCAGACCAATCGGATGAAGCCTTGAGACGAATGAATCACGTCTTGTTCACAGCACACACCGTCTTGGCAGGGATCGCAGCCTGCGGATGCAACGGTCCGGAAAGCCGGGCTGTGCGAACAGTAATCGGTCCGCAATTCGGCTGTCTGTTCCCGTCCCGTTGCTCTATCATAGGGTATATTAGCCAACATTTCAAGCATATGTGGTCAGCCGCCGCGGCAAGCTGTCGGCTGCAAGGGAGCAACCCACAGGGCGTCTGCCAGCCGGTTCCTCTGTCAGGGGCCTAGTGCGGAGACTGTGTCAGTACGGTCAGCAGGGGTGAAATCGGGGCCCAAGGTCAGGCTGACTCGTGTCACTTCGGAGAATCTGCTCAACGAGTCCATCGATCAACTGACAAAGCATGCCGGATTTCTGCAAGGACCTGTGTTGCGTCCCCTTCGACGGGAGTCTGTTTGACACGGTGGGGCAATGCCAGTTCCGCGGCTGCCGCCACATCTTCGGGCGTGACTTCGGTTCGCCCCTGGTATGCGGCGATGGCCCGCGAAGCCTTGAGCGTGACGATGTCACCGCGGTGGCCGTCCACGCCGAGTCGGATGCAGGCAGAGGCGATTCGCTCAAGTATCGGTCTCTTCACAGTCACCTCGGGGCACAATTGTTGAGCGATCCGAATTCGTTCAGAGATCTCTCGACATTGATCGGTCCATTGCGCCGCGAACCGTGAAGGGCCCTCGTCGAACGAGAGTCTGCGTTCCATGATCGCCACTCGGTCTTCCGCGTCCCCGATACCTCCCACAATAACGCAGAGACCGAACCGGTCGAGTAGTTGCGGCCGCAGCTCGCCTTCTTCGGGGTTCATGGTGCCTACAAGAGTGAAGCGAGCGGGATGGACGAACGAGACGCCTTCCCGCTCCACGGTATTCGTGCCCATGGCCGCAGAATCCAGGAGCACGTCCACGAGGTGATCGTCAAGCAAGTTCACTTCGTCTACATAGAGGATGCCCCGATGAGCCTGCGCCAGGATACCGGGTTCGAAGCGCTTCTCGGCTTTCTTCAGCGCGTGCTCCAGGTTGAGCGTTCCGACGAGCCTGTCTTCCGTGGCTCCTACGGGCAGCTCGACCACATGGATCTTTCTCGCCGCGATGGGAGGATTTGCCCGTCCGGGTTCGCCGTTACAACACCATTGCTCCGTGCAGATGTCACACACCGGGTGGAACCCGTGAGCCGCCATCTGAAACGGACAGGCATCGACCACCTCGATCAAGGGAAGAATGTCTGCAAGACCCCGCACCGCGGTCGACTTCGAAGTCCCCTTTTCTCCGCTGATGAGCACCCCGCCGATGCCGGGATCGATGACATTGAGTATGAGGCCCAGTTTCATGCTCTCCTGGCCTACGATTGCCGCAAAAGGATATATGGGCACAACTGACATCAGGAATTACTCCTTACAATTTCCCGGAGGATGTCCGCACGCAAATCAGTGATTTTCAGATACTCGGCGCGCAAGACCTCCGCGAGCCTCCCGGCCAACCCGTATCGAAAGCCTCCGAATTCCTCCGCGTCGACGACAATCGATTTGAGCCGCTTTTCCGAAGCAAGGCTTTTCGCGATCGAGAGCGCCTCCCAAAAGGGATCGCCTTTTCCCATGCTCTCGTTGGCCTTCCCGTCGGTCATGATAATCGCGATAGGCCGACACTCGGGATCTTTGAGCAGGACATTTCTCAGGACTGCCTGGCCCTTACGGAGTCCCGCGGCCAGCGGCGTCTTGCCGCCGACTGGAAGCTCCTTCAGAAGCCGCCCCGCCCGATAGATCGAGGAAGTGGGCGGGAGGTTCACCGTGGCTTGTTGCTTGCGAAATGATACCATAGCCGCCCGATCCCGCTTCCGGTAGGCGTCCTGAAGCATTGACATGATCGCTCCTTTCGAAGCCATCATGCGGCCCTTCGCGCCCATGGAGCCACTCGCGTCAACTACGAAGAGCAAGAAATTGCCCGACCGGGCCTCCCGAATCTTCTCCCGGATATCTTCATCGCGGATCGCCACGACCAATCCGTTTTCTGCTTCTCGCATCAACTGGAAGGGAGCGGCCGCTCGAAATGTCGCGTCAAGTGCGACGTCTCCGTTCATGCGATGGAGAGTGCTCCTGACATACCTTCCTCTTTTGCGTCCGGTTCGCGTTCGCGTCCGCTTACCCGGCTGTTGCCGGAAGAGCCTGTCGGGACGATGCGCGATCTCCCGAACCTTGAACGTCGGTCCCACGTCAAAGATCGCTTCAGGATTATCGGAGCGTTCCCTTGGTCGTCGAGACGGGTCGAATTCCATCTCTTGCACCCCTGCATGGTACATGGGAGTACGATTCGGTTCCTGTTTGGGATATTCTCGGTCGTCGTCCCCAGGCATACGCCGATTGTGGGATCGCTGGGATGCAGGAGGCTTCGCTGGGGAATCCCCGTCCTGCACACGTTCACGGGAACGATGAGGCAAGGCCAGAAGCGCGGCCCGGCGAACGTCGTCCAGGGTGGTCTCGGAACGACCCTCAAACGCAGCAAGAACACGAGCGGTGTGCGCAATCACGATGTCCGCCCTGTGTCCGGCCACGTTGTGACGCAGACAGAGCTTTGCAACCGCTCTCTCGAGATATCCGGGAAAGCTTATATACGGCAGGATTCTCCGTGCCTCGGCGATGGTTCCGGCTAATGCTCGATCCCGGCTCTCGAACCGCCTGCAGAAGGCTCGGGGATCACGATCGAAAGCGTCCCTTCGGAGAAGCACTTCGACACGGGATACCGCGTCCTGCTCTCCTTCCACCTGCACGCAAAGACCGAAACGGTCAAGCAATTGCGGTCGCAACTCACCCTCGTCCGGGTTCATCGTTCCGACGAGGATGAAGCGGGCGGGGTGCCGATGGGATATCCCCTCTCGCTGAACCACGTTCTCTCCCGACGCGGAGACGTCGAGGATTATGTCCACAAGATGATCGGGCAGCAGGTTCACTTCATCCACGTAAAGGATGCCTTGATGGACCCGCGCGAGGAGGCCTCGCTGGAAAACGCGACGGCCTTCCCGCACCGATGCGGAGAAATCGAGTCCTCCCACCACCATCTCTTCCGTGGCGTTCAGGGGAAGTTCCACGAATGGCTCGCCCCGGGACCGAGCGGCGGTCGACTCGTCATGGGGTCCCTCGTCCAAGGGCCTCGGCTGTTCAGGATCAGGTGCGGAAGACGAACCATCGGGACTTTCGATGTCGGGAAGGAGTCTCGCCAAGGCCCGAACAGCCGTCGACTTGGCAGTCCCCTTGTCTCCTCTGATCAGGACGCCTCCGACGAGCGGACTGATGGCATTGAGTATCAATGCCAGCTTCATGGAATCCTGGCCGACTATCGCGGAGAAGGGATAGAGGTGACCCAAAGATCGGGGATGAGGCAAATGCTACTCCGTTTTCGTTTCAGTCTCAGCTTCCGCATAGAGACGCTCCCTGCTCGAGGGGTCTTCATCCGGTCAGTGCGATAGGATACCTTTTCCTCGGACTCCTCGTCAACGCCGGAACGACCGTATCCGTCGGATGTGGCCTTCTCCTTCGCCACTGCCTGAGTATTTGGTGCATTTGGGTCGCCCGCTTGTCGCAATCCGTCAGAGTGGCCACGCTGAGGCCGCGCACGTATACCGCCCCAGATTATTCGGCGGCACGACACGGAAATGTAAGCTCTTTCGGTGAATATGTTGATATCATTAAGCAAATGTAGTGACGTTGAGAATCGGCTAAAAGAGGGGAAGAATACGTTGTATTCGGACAAGCCCGGTGGCTGCCGTTTTGGGGCAAATCAATCACGGTTGCTCATGGAAGTCTTGGGCTATAATCTGCTGCACATGCTTAGGCAATTCTAGCTACGTGGCTAGAGGGTGAAAAGGTCAAGAGAACGGCTCAACTAGCGACTCGTTAAGGGTGGAGCGAGAGTCACGTATCACTCAAGGAGGTGGCAGGTTCATGTGGCGTTGGCGTTTCGTTTGCCTCGACATTACCGTGCTGTGTTGGGGTGACGAGCAGGGCGGCAAAAATGATTGACGGAGTGAGCGGGGGCGAGGTACGCTCAGAAAAAGGACAAGAGGGGCCTTTTCGCCAACTTGATGACAGTTTTGCCTGCGTCAGGCCGCGTGGGAAACCCCACGGAGACCTTTTTGGGGTGCGGGTGGACCTCTCTGCCCCTCAAGGGTGGCGAACCAGTCAAAATGGCAAGACCGCCGCAGAATTCCGGTTCGCTTTTCTTTAAAGGAGGTCGTTATGAAGAAACTGATTGTATTGACAATGGTGTTGGGTGTTTCTGTGCTGACCTGCACAGGTGTTCTTGCCCAGGACAAAGAGAGCCGGGAACAAGACGCGAAGGTCAAGGCCCTGGTTGAGAGAGGAGTGGCACTGGTGAAGGAAAAAGGAAAGGAAGCGGCCCTCAGGGAGATAAACAAACTCAAGGGTCCTTTCGTGAAGGGAGAACTCTTTCTTTTCGCTGTCTCACTCAACAACGTGGATCTGGGCGGGGGCGCTAAGAGCAGCCATCTAGTTCGCGGCAAGGACCTCTCTGGATTGCTATTTGTCCGGAAGATGACAAAGATTGCGAAGGAGAAGGGGTCCGGCTGGATTGAGTATAAGTGGCCCAAACCGGGTTCAGAGACTCCGACTCTCAAGAGGACCTACTTCATGAGAGTTCCCGGGCAGGATTTCCTTATCGCCGGCGGTTACTATCTAAAGTAGTAATATCTTAGTGCGTTCGAGCTGAGGCGAGTTGACGGTCCCACCTCCTGCAGGACTGCGACGGCCTTGATCCCAGTGTTCGTTACCGGGCGACCCCGAGCAATGAACCCGAGGCTCATGTGATGTGAAAATGACCATGGGTGCATACTTCGGTGGACCCCATGATCTCGATAACCCACTCCCTATCCTGAAGGGGGTCGCCTAAGGAAACGGCCAATCCAGAACCTCTTGGCAGATTCCAGGGTCAGCGTAGAGAGTACGTACCCAAGGGTAGGGATCAACGCTCCGCGGTACGGTTCGTCAAAAGAGATCAGCCAGAGGACCGCGGTCGCCAGAACGTAGGTGATCACTGCCACAAGAAAATGCCTTGTGTGGCTGATTTCCCAAGCCTTGTCACCTTCAACCCTTCTGTTTCGCATCTTAATGGTCTTGATCGCTCTTTCAAGGGCATCGATTCTCTCCAGCAAGACCTGAGCCGTCTGCTTACTGATTTCACCGGAAGGGCCTTCCATCTATTTCGAACCTTCCTTTCTCTCCTGGGGTGTGCCTTAAATCCGTGGAATTGCATGGTAAGCGCCGGCCATCGATGAGAAGCCGGTTGCCACCATGCAGGATCGTCCCCGAAGATCGCCACGCAAAAAGAACTGATGGGCTCACACTCTCACGCTCGGGTAGGCGAGACGACGACTTCGCTGGTCTCCTTCGCGTTCGGTAACGTCGATCCCGAAAGCCCAGGAAGCCCAACCCGCTATAGGGAACCGGTCTGCAACATTGATCCGTGCAATCGTACGTACCTTGCCTTTCTTGGTTGTTGTTTGCCATTTCCAACCTTGGTAGTCGAAACATCTCTCCGCAAAGACCCGAGTCCATTGGATCGAAGTGCTGCACCAGAGCCCCCTCCTGCAAATCAACATCCTCCAAGCTGACCCGAAAAAGGTTGAGGTTTGCAATGCCCATGAAATAGATCGTCCGGTTAGTGGGATCATAGAGGATGAGCCAGCGAGTCGGCCCCACGTTTGAGCTGCCGGAGCCGGATGTGTCTTGAGATCCAAACGGGCTGGTTATCCTGAACATGACCCCGCGCAGGAATGCGAGCGCTTCGCGTTCATTACGGGGCTCCGGGAGCGTCTTAAGAAAGGAGGCGGCCCGGATGAAGCGGCTCGCAGGATCAATGTCCCCAGGTAGGGGCAGCTTACCGCCGAAGAGCTTGTATCTTTTCAGATTCTTGAGTTGCTCGTCGAGTGTGTGCTTGTTGGTCAAGACCGTTTACTGCCGTCCATGATACACAACCAGCTTGCTGCCTACACATTCCAACACCGCGGAGTCGCCGGTTGCATCCTCCAGGGCAACGTGTTGAGGCCATTTCTCGTTCTGGAACTCCATAGAAACGACCTGGAACGTGTCGAGGGTCGCAAGAGACTCCTCGACGGTTTTACAGTTGTCCAGGAAGTATTGAATCCAGACGAGATTACCTATACCAGGGCGATTGTCACGGACTTCATATTCGGGGTTGGGAAGATTGATCATGTGCGCAGCCAGCCCGCTCTCGTTTATTCGGTCATTCGCTGCGACCCCGAAGGCTGTCATCACGACACTGCCATATTTTGATTTCCATTTGAGAAAATTATCACCGGCCTTCCCGTCACGCTCCAAACCTCGGGGATAGATCACCATCCGCGGGTTGTCGTCGATGGCAAGGTCCATCGTACGTCCCACGACCTTTGCCCGTTTGTTGGTATTCCAAAAGACTCGCGTGGACGCAATGGCCGACCCGGTCATCCAAACCGCTCCAATCCAGACCGCCGCAACGATACCAACGATTCTCAGTCGTCGGTCCATCTTGGATTCTTGCTGCAGCCAAGTAAACGATTTAGCTCGTGCAGAAGCTCGGGGTCAGGCCCTGTTGCTTGCCTTCCCCTTTTCCTGCAGCAGAATCCTCCTCACCGTGAACTCATGGAGTCCCACATGCGAGGCCGCCTGTTGCTGAGCCTGCCCATATTGCAGATGAGCCCGGCCGATCGTTCCGCTTCGGTTCGAGTATCTAGGCTCTCATCCGAGGCCTTTTCGCTCTATGGATTCTTGCGTAAACCCATGAAACACACACGGCCTCGGATACGCTCCCTTTTGTCATGAACTCAAAACCGAAGGGCGCGGCACGCATGGCACAGCGCCCGCCACCGGCTAGGCTTCTTTCCTCCGTGCCTGCCGGATTTGGTCTAGATACAGTCTGATGAGGGGACTCATCTCATGAGGATGCCATTTCGCGTCCTTCGGCTCTTCAGGCCACGTGAATGGTAGGTGCCGGAGTTCGCCCGGTTCCTGCGCTTCCTCCAGGAGGGCGAGCGTTCTCAGTAGTACGTCTCGCTGCCCGTCGCGGTCCCCCACGTCTCCGACCGGTCTTCCGTAGGGAAACTCAATGGCGGCGGCTCGAGGAACGCCCATAATATTATGGAATTCAGGAGTCGGTGTGAGTACTACGGTGCTGAACTGCGCTTCCTCGAGGAACCGTGCAGCCAGTCCCACGGACTGGCAACAGAAGGGTCAAGCCGGGGTGAGGAGCACCCCGTCAACTCCTTCCTCCCGCATATTCTTTGCCATCGGTTCGATGGCTGTGGTCAGGAACTCCACGCTCTGCCACTGGAAGCCATAAAAAGAATAGACAGTCGGTGCGAGCCTGCCGATGCGGCCTTCTTCCTCGAACTCCTTCATCCGGCCCAGCGGAAGTATCACATTGATATCCTGAAGGATATAGTCCGTGTTGATATGCAGGTGATTAGCATTGACATCCTTTCCCGTCGCCGTGTTCGGAATCGCCCGGAAAGATCGGTCGCCATAAGTCGGCTCGCGCCTTTCTCGTTCCATATCAAAGGGTGGATCGCTCTTGAGGCTTACTCCCGCGCTCGTAATCAGGGTCACGGTCGCTTCGGACAGCGGCTTGGACAGCGGAGTCCAGGGGATCGGGCCTGAAAACGTTTCCGCCGGGATGTAGGCTCGTATCCACGCAGCAAGACTCGGTGGAAGAAATCTGAATCCGTCGACCGTCTTCTCAGATGTTCCCATAGATATCTCCTTATTTCAAAGTGTTGATGCAGGTTTCCGCATCCGCCGCTCAGCGCTTCGAGCCGAACCCACGGAAGCGGGCCATAACGCGTGCCATTGCTCCGCCCGCGGCAGGAGCGAACTCCTTGCTCGATGAGATTATACCACCGTGCTTTCTAACAATGAACATTGAGGTAAGGAAAATGAGTGAGGG
>CAZCDS010000022.1:0-94918 GCA_964497585.1 uncultured Syntrophaceae bacterium | reverse complement strand
AGGTAATGATGGATCTGGCTGAACATTGCAGAAACAGAAAAATCCATACAAGGAGGAACTTTCTCAAGTCGAAGCCAGAATCAAAGAAATTAAAGGCGAGATTGAAAATTTTTTAGAATCTATAGCCAGCTCAGGAAAAAAAGCAATAACTGACCTTATCGAAGACAAAATCGAAAAATCCCAAAAAAACCTTAAAAAATTGGCTAAATTATCGGGGGGGGGGCCTTTTTCAAAATCGGCCCTCCCCGGCGAACTCCTACCAAAAAGACATGGAGTTCCCATGCACTTTCCCGAATATCGGCCCCGGCGGCTGCGGAGGACGGAAACGCTCCGCAGCATGGTGCGTGAAGTCCGGCTCGACGTCTCTGACTTCATTCTGCCCTTCTTTGTCTGTCCCGGCAAGGGTGTGAGGACCCCCATCAGCAGCATGCCAGGTCAGTTTCAGCTCTCGTCCGACCAGCTTGTCAAGGAGCTGCGGGAGCCGGTGGAGAGAGGTATACCCGCGATTCTGCTCTTCGGGATTCCCGAGAAGAAGGACCCGGTCGGCTCTGAAGGGTACGCGAAGAACGGGATCGTTCAGCAGGCCGTCGCGCAGATAAAGAAGGCGTACAAGGACTTGATGGTGATAACCGACGTCTGCCTCTGCGAATATACTGACCACGGTCACTGCGGGATCATCAAAGACGGCGACGTGGACAATGATATGACCCTGGAATTGCTCACAAAGATGGCGCTCTCCCACGCCCGTGCCGGAGCGGATATCGTCGCGCCGAGCGATATGATGGACGGGAGAGTCGGGGCCATACGGGAAGGGCTCGACGAGGCCGGTTTTGAATGGGTCCCCATCATGTCCTACGCGGCGAAGTACGCGTCGGCCTTTTACGGCCCGTTTCGCGAAGCCGCGGAGAATCCTCCCAAATTTGGGGACCGTCGTTCCTACCAGATGGACCCGGCCAATTCGGATGAAGCGCTGCGGGAAGTGGCCATGGACGTGGAAGAGGGTGCGGACATCGTCATGGTCAAACCCGCGCTCCCCTATCTGGACGTTATCTGGCGGGTGCGAAATACCTTTGACCTGCCCCTTGCCGCGTACAATGTCAGCGGTGAATTCGCCATAATCAAGGCCGGGGCCGAGAAGGGGTGGATAGACGGCGACCGCTGCATGATGGAAGCGCTCACCTCCATCAAGCGAGCCGGAGCGGACCTCATCATTTCATACCATGCCCTGGAAGCGGTCCGTATTCTCCAGGGAGACGCGCCCGCTTCGAGGAAAACGTGAAACCGTTTCAACTGCGACTCGTCGCCTGGGAGATGACCCAGGCATGTAATCTGGCGTGCGTACATTGCCGGGCCGGCGCGTGCCCCGACCCTGATCCCGACGAACTGACCCTCGACGAGGGCCGCGAACTGATTGACGGAATCGCCAGGGTCGGCAAGCCCATTCTCATCATGACGGGCGGAGAACCTTTGCTCCGGCCGGATTTTTTCGACCTCGCCAGGTACGGAAATCAAGCAGGGCTCCGGGTCGTTGTAGCCACCAATGGAGTCTTGATCACCCCCGAGATCGCTCGGGAGATCAGAGACGTCGGTATCCCGCGGGTCAGTGTCAGCCTTGACGGGCCCACGGCAGCGGATCACGATTCCTTTCGCAAGGTGAACGGCGCGTTTGAGGCATCTCTGCAAGGACTCGCCAATCTCCGTCAAGCGGGTGTCTCTTTTCAGGTGAACACCACCCTGACCCGTCGCAATCGCGACCAACTCCCGCAGATCATGAAGCTCGCGGAAGAGATCGGTGCGGACGCGTTCCACGTCTTCCTTCTCGTTCCGACGGGGCGGGCCAAGGAGATGTCCGGCGAGGAGATGGGTCCCGATGAATACGAAGAGAGCCTGCTCCAATTCTATGGACTGAGCAGACCCACGGGTATGGAAACCAAGGCCACCTGCGCGCCCCAATACTACCGAATCATGAGACAACAAGCCCGAAAAGAGGGCATCGAGGTTACGGAGCAGACCTTCGGGCTCAACGCTCGCACCCGAGGGTGCCTCGGAGGGCTTTCCTTTGTCTTCGTTTCTCATAAGGGCGAGCTGCAGCCGTGCGGGTATTTCGACGTTCAAGCTGGGAGTGTACGGGAACGGTCATTCGAAGACCTTTGGGAGAACGCGCCGCTTTTCAAGGAACTGCGAGATTTCAGCCTCCTCGAGGGCAAGTGCGGCTCATGCGAGTACGTAAGGTTCTGCGGCGGGTGCAGAGCCCGCGCGTACGAGAAAACAGGCAGGTATATGGCCGAAGAGCCGTACTGCGCGTATCAGCCACGGACGCGAAAGAAGGTGAAAGCGTACCCGGAAACCGAGGCGCACACGGAGTCGTAGGAGGTCCAGCCCGGAAAGGAGACCGCGCGATCCCATTTCGGCATGGCTCACGAATAGGCAATACTTCTCAGGGCCGGCGTCTCTGCCGGCATTCTTATAATCGGAGAGGTCTTCTTCAGAGCATTCCGTGAATGGTCTTCCGGATGTCTCAGCAGGACTCGAACCTCATACCACAATTGAAGAATTAACGGAGGAATGAATGATCATACAGCAGATAGAGATCGGTGGATTTCAGATCTATTGCTACATCCTCGGTGACGAGGCGACCGGAGAGGGTATCGTGGTGGATCCCGGCGGTCCGACGGAGCCCATTCTGAAACATGCACGAGATGCGGGAGTGACGGATATCAAGTATATCGTCAATACCCATTGCCACGTCGATCACACGGGCGGCAACAAGGGAATGCACGAGGCTACGGGCGCTCCGCTGGCTATTCACGAGGCGGAAGTGCCGGTGCTTCAGCACCAGAGCCCCGGGTCTCTGGCCATGTTCGGCGCGGAACCCTCACCAAACGCAACGGTCCTTTTGAAGGACGGAGACAAGATTACCTTCGGCAATCAGTCCGTGGAAGTGATTCACACACCTGGACACTCTCCTGGCTGCATGTGCCTGTACTGGCACGGTTACGTCGTGACCGGCGACACGCTCTTCGTGGGCGGCGTCGGACGAACCGACCTGCCCGGCGGCTCCTTCGAGCAGCTCCAGGCATCGATCCGTAACCGGCTCTTCAGCCTTCCCGATGACACGATCGTGCTGCCGGGCCACAATTACGGATCCACCCCCACATCTACCATTGGACGAGAGAAGCGGGAAAACGTGTTCGTCTGAGCACTGGTACGGCGTTTCGTTCGCCCGCTTCAGTTTGCGAAACCAAAAAGGGTGGTAAGCCCCCGGCATTGCCCCAGGGTAACGTAACCTTTGGATGCCCTGTGCCGCTATCGCACCGGCCCATGGTCGGAGCCTGGGTGACTGAGGATCAGGTGAGCGAATGACTGGTATTACTCGGTGTCAGACCGCCTCAAGGAGCCTCGCGACCCTGATATACTCACATATTGACGCGACAAGGATAAGGCACGCCGATGGCCTGCCCTCGGCCTCACCTTACTGAACGGGGCACTGCGAGCACGGTTATTCCTGCTCGGTATCTTCATTTGACCCTGATGGTTTTCCGTATTCATTGCGCCTTTTCGTCCATTTATCAGCCATTTTTTTGGCATCTGGGACCAGACGGTGCTGCAATGTTGGCAGAAGGTCATCAAGGTCATGGTACACGTAGGGATCAAGTGTGCGATCTGAGTCAGCTAGTACTCCCCGAATGGAAGCCAGTTCATGTCCAATCTGGATGATCGGTTGAATCACGACGTTGATATTCTCTAAGGCGGCGGCCTCTGCAGGAACGAATTTGGCATCGGTAAAATCCATAATGACGAAGCGGGACAGGTGAGCCAAAATCTTAACTGTATCAAGAACATTCTTCTCTGGACTGGGTTCGAAGTCGAAAATCACCGGTAGATACTCGAGTGCCCGCAGCCTATCCGCAATAGCCTTCAGCACAGCTAGTCGGTCTTTCGTGAACCGCCCCAGAATCAGGACAACTTTCCGGATGACCGCATCCAATACATTCCGGATCTTAGCGTTGTCGTGGATCAAATAAAGGAATTGCGCCAGTTCAAGGTCATCAACAGTTGCCCTAGATTTGCCGAGGCTGATAATCAAACCCTTCTGCTTCGTAGCACCGTCGGTAATCAAGTCCCAGGCCGCTATCCCATGAACATCGGCCCCGGATAGATCTGCTCCTTCTAGCCTAGTGCCAACCATCAGCGATTGCCGAAGATCAGCTTGTGTCAGTTGGGCTTGCCTGAGATCGGACAGGGTCATTTGCGCACCAAGGAACCCCGCCATTCTGAGATTCGCGCTTCGCAGATCAGCAAAGCTCAACTGTGCGTGGGTGAAGTTTGCCCCGTAAAGGTCCGCACCTATGAGCTTGGCCGCACCCAGATCTGCGTGTCTGAATCCAGCGGTCACACGCCTAGCTCCCCGGCCCCCGTGTTGCTCCCGGGCCGGTCCAGGGAGATTCAGGTTGAGAAGTCGTGCTCCACTAAGGTCCGCTCTGTAAAGCTTCGCAAATCCAAAATCGACACGACACAGATTCGCTTGTTGCAGATTGGCCTCGGACAAGTCGCTGTGCTTGAAAGATACCCAGGCGAGGTCCGCCCGGCTGAGGTTTGCCTTCCGCAAGTCAGCCCTTTCAACGTTTGCCCGGCGCCGGGGCGCCTGGCCGAGAACCACCTTACTTAAGTTAGCGTTGCTGAGGTTTGCCTCTCGGAGAACCGCACCACCTCTTGCCTCATCCCACAGTATTTCCCCTACGACCTCCCTTGACGTGAAATCCAGTTCTGAGAGATCGGGCTTCTCATCCGGGTGGTCCTTGCGCCACTGATTCCAAATCTCCACCCCTTCTTTCAACTTGGCCAGGTGCTCTTCCATTGCCATGATGGGTTTCCCCTCAACCCCGCGAAAGGGTTATGCGGCTGTGTGACCTTCTAAGGCAACGATTGAGAGTGTAGCCGGAAAAGCAGTGGGAAGCAACACGGGGCTTGGGGTTACGTATGTGGTCAAGAGGTGTGGCGAAGACGAAGGTCTAAGACACACCCACTAATCAGGTGACAAATGAATTCTCACCGATTTTGCGCCTTGGGTAACCCCGAGGGAAAAGCCAAACGCGGAAACGTCAGCGCAATAGCGCCACAGGCTGCGCGGTTTCGGACAAATCGGTGTGAAGCTCGGAACCCCTGAGAAAGTACGATGTCATAGGCTCCGATTTCAGATGCCAGATGAGAGCTATGCTTGGCAAAGTCTGTAACTGTGGGACCGAATCCCGAGTGGCATTTTCGTTTCACCAATGTCTTCAGCAGTGAGAGCTTTCTGGTGCTTCTCAAGCAGGCCGGGCGGCAAGATCCGGGGCGCACTGGTGGCTTGACCACCAGTGCCTCCCGAGACCAGGACGAAAAGCTGTAAAGGCAGTTCTGTATCTAGAGTTCATGGGGCAGGCTTTGCGAGCAACGAGTCCTCCCCGGCGAACTCTCTCACCGAATGAAGGTATGTCAGTCCGGGCTACCGACCCGTTTCGTGCCGTTGCATGAATTCTTCCCAGCGCTGGTCGGTGAACTGCTGGAGGCGGTCGATCTGCTCCTGGGTGATCCTCTTGAAGCGGGTCTGGCCTTTGACATAGTCTGCGATGGTTTTCTTGCGGCCCTTCTTGGCGAGGCTCAGAGAGCGGGATGTCAGCCGGAACGTGCCCTCGTCGATCTCGAAGAGGACCTGGATCCCGCAGTCGATCGCGAGCTTACCCATCTTCACGAGATCCTTATTGGGGAACCCCCATCCGGGCGGGCAGGGCGCGAGCACCTCTATGTAGCGCGAGCCGACGACGTCTTTGGCTTTGTGGAACTTGTCGTACAGATCCAGCGGATAGGATGGCGACGCGGTTGCAATGTACGGGATACCGTGTGCCTCCACGATGCGGATCATATCCTTCTTGTGCTGGAGCTTGGCCAGGATCGGTGTGGTCGAGGTTACCGCTCCCGCGGGACTCGCGCTCGAGCGTTGGGTGCCCGTGTTCATATATGCTTCATTGTCGTAGCAGCAGTAGATGAAGTTGGTGCCCCGCTCCAATGCGCCGGAGAGCGCCTGAATACCGATGTCGTACGTCCCGCCGTCGCCCGCGAAGGCCGCGACCGTATAGTCTTCCCTGCCCAGGGCCTTCAGACCCGCAACGATACCGGAGACCGAGGCTCCGGTCGAGGCGAAGGGATTGTTGATGCAGGCCACTTTCACGGGAGTGACCGGGTAGACTCCATGGAGCACCGTCATACAACTCGCGGGGACCGCAACGATGGTCTTTCCCTTGTCAAGCGCCTTGAGCGCATAGCGGTAGGTGAGCATCATCCCGCAGGCCGCACAGGAGCGAGTCCCGGGGAGAATGAATTCTTCTTTGGGTAGCTGTCTTGCTGCTTTTGTGGTCATGGTACTTATCACTCACTCCTGACAGCGTAATATTGTTGCGTAGGACTCGACATCTTCTTCCTTCTTGTCCTCTTTCCTTTGTACCTTCGTCATCCTTTGACGTCGATCCAGGCGTAGGTAGGTTCCTTGAGTATTGCGTCGGTGGCGGATTCGGCGATCTGTTCGGGTCTCACGTCCCGTCCTCCGAGCCCTGCGATGAAGGACGAGAACCTCGGTCTCATGCCTGTGTCAAAGAGAGCGGCCTTCAGATCCATTGCCAGTGCCCCGCCGTACCCGTAGCTGATATCCTTTTCAAAAACGTTTACCGATTTCACGTCCTTGAGCGATCTGGTCAGGGCCTCGGCAGGGAAGGGGCGGTAGGCCCGTACCCCCACCACTCCGGTTCGCAGACCCTGCTGTCTCATGCTGTCCGCGGCCAGCGTGCTCTCCGCCGCGAGCGATCCCATGCTGACGAGCGCATGCTCCGCGTCGTCCATACGGTATTCCCAGACAACGCCGCCCCAACTGCGGCCGAATATGGGCTCGAACTCTTTGTCGGCCTCGTCTATGGTTGCCAACGCCGCGACGAGGTCCTCCTGGAGTCGATAGCGGAGATCCATATAGCCCGGCATGACGTCGCGGTCGGGATCTTCTCGGGGATCGCTCAGAATGAGCGGATTGATGTTCGTGAAGTCCGCGGGATCGAGTTCCGGCTCTTCGTTTCTCGGTGGGAGGAACCGGTCGACATCCTCCTGCGTGGCTATCTCGACCGGGGTGCTGATATGCGAGAGCACGAAGCCATCGTAACAGACCATGACCGGGAGACGAGCCTTCCACGCGATTGCATACGCCTGGATGATTGTATCGAAAACTTCCTGGCTGTTGCGGCAATAGAGCTGCATCCAGCCGGTGTCGCGCTGGGCTATGGAATCCTGCTGGTCGTTGAGGATCGTCCAGGGGGCGCCTACTCCGCGGTTCGCGCACGCCATCACCACCGGCACCCTGCTTCCCGCTGCCCAGTGGAGCATCTCGTGCATGTAGAGCAATCCATTGGCGCTCGTCGCAGTGAAGACCCGCGCGCCAACCTGCGCCGCGGCCACCACCGCGGCCATGGCTGAATGCTCGCTCTCGACGGTAAGGTATTCCGCTTGCAGTTCACCGCTTTCGACCATCGCAGCGAGAGCCTCGGTTACCGGCGTCTGCGGAGTTATCGGGTAGGCCGCGATCACCTGAACTCTCGAGAGCGCGGCTGCTATGGCAGCGGCTCTGTTAGCGGTTATGATTCTTACGTCCGTCATGACAGTGTCCTTCTCTACTCGCTGATCATCCCAGCCGTTTCGCCGGGCGGTGGAATTATCCGTTGAGGTAACGAGGGCTCATCCGGCTGCGTTACCGCACAAGATCGGCCCTGCGCGGCACGTCCTGTCTTCATGCTGACCTCAGAGCCTGTACCCAAAGCTGCTCCGATTACCCGGATTCGGAGCCCTTCGTGCCCTCCACAGCATCAGGATCTCGTCCGTCGACCATGGTGATCGCGTTGTGGGGACACTCCTCAGCACATATGCCGCATCCTTTGCAGTATTCCAGGTCGATCTCCAGGGGGAATTCTCGAGAGATCACCGCGTCGGGGCAGTAGAGCCAGCAGTAGAGACAGGTCTCCTTGCCGATACACTTGTCGTGGTCTATTACGGGAGTGAAAGAGCGCCAGTCACCGGTCTTGCCCGCCTCACCGGGGGCCGGCCTGGACCTCGCCAGTATGGTTTCTTTTATCTTGTTGGCCATGCAAACCTCACTGTCGACCGTCGCGCGCCGAGGGTACGCGGAGTGACTCGTCTTTCCGGATTCGTCAAGTCTCCGGGGGATCAGCTCTCTGGCTCCTACGAAGCGCAGCAATAAACCGGCATTACCGAAAGATCATACCTACGCAGGGCCGGAACCCTGCGTGAATACACCACTGCTCGGAATTTCCTGAGCCCGTGCTCCCGAAGATCCGCCGGGAGAGAGGGTTACCTGGAGCAGCCTGAGGCGGAAGCCGCGGTCAGCGCGGGCCGGGACACCCTGGTACCTTTGTAGGCCAATTCCAGGGCCTTCACATTTCGTTCGAGCGCTCGCCCTCTGAATGTCTGCTCAACGGCCTTGCGGATATTGTCGAAGCTCACCAGGTCCGAACCGGCTGCAAGCGGACCGAGAATGGACGTGGAGATGAGCACATTCCCCTCGACAATCAGACCGGCCTCTTCCGAGGAATGAAACGCATCGGCAACCGCGGTCGTGAACGGGCCTTCAACACCGAGTTCCTCGGGGCCCAGACCGCTGTTGACGACGAGAAGACCGCCCTCCTTGAGGTTCGCGGTGACGTTGACCATCTCAAGCAGATTGTCATCCAGAACGACCGCGATGTCTGGAGAGAGCACATTCGAAAAGGTCCGTATGGGCTCCGACGCGATCCGCGTGTGAACGCTCACAGGTGCTCCCCGGCGTTCCGAGAAGTAGGTCGGCTTGGCGCTCACGCCCTTGAATCCCTGCTTGAAAGCGGCGAGTGCGAAGATCTTGGCAGCGGTGACAGCGCCCTGTCCGCCGCGGCCATGCCAAACGATTTCGTACGATTCACTCATGGGCCTCTCAGCAGTTCCTTAACGTTAAACTATAATACATTAGTCCACCCACTCCCTTTCGTCAATGCAATTGCTGGGCAACCGGCGATCAATCCTCGGGGCACAGGAGTTCGTCGGGAGGGCCGTGCCAACGACAGGGTTATCCAGAAGCGGCTTTTCCGTGCAGACTATCAGGCGGAAAGAGATTGGCGGAGAGTCCGGGAGACCCGGTCCGTGCACACGGATGCGTATTCGGGGTTGATCTCGTACCCGATGAATCGTCGACCGCTCCGCACGGCCGCGACCGCGGTGGAGCCACTCCCCATGAAGGGATCCAGGACCGCATCCCCGGCAAAGGTGTAGAGGTGAATCAGGCGCTCCACGAGCGCAACGGGAAAAGGAGCCGGATGACCGACCCGACGGGCCGATTCGGGAGCAATGTGCCACACGCTCGTGGTCGCGGCCATGAATTCCTCCCGGCCTATCGTCGACTCTCCCCGGCGGGGCAGGTTGAAGCGATCCTTGCAGAATATGAGAACATACTCGTGGAGATCCCGCAACGTCGGATTACTCGCGGACATCCAGGAACCCCAGGCACAGGAGCCGTTTGCTCCTTTGCCTTTGACCCATATGATCTCGCCTCTCATGAGCAAGCCTACCTCAGCCGCGAGAACCGATACGTGAGCGTTCAAGGGAATGTACGGCTTTCGCCCCAGATTGGCCACGTTGAACGCCACCCGTCCGCCGGGAAGAAGGACGCGGTAGGTCTCGGCAAGGACAGCCTTGAGGAAATCCAAATATTCCTCGAGACTCATGTCCGTGTCATAGTCCTTTCCGACATTGTACGGAGGTGAGGTGACCATCAACGACACAGAATTGTCCGGCAGCTCATGCATCCGTTCGGAACTATGCTCGAAGACACGGTCAAGACATGATTCAGGGACGTGGTTGATGCGCGCGGACGTCTTCTGGCAGTCAACGGTGGCGCAGAGTTTCCTTGCATAAAAGGGCGAAGAATCATGGCCTTCCCGATTTCCTGTTCCGAAGGATCTTGTGGACGTGCTTTTGCTCAAAGGGGGGCTCCGCCGGTCCCGTGTGAACTGGTGCAAAGGCGCGGGACGGTTGAGAGCTTTAGCACCCGGCGCGGCAAAAGGCAAGATGAAAATAACGTATAATCAATAGATAATGCTAAAAAGTTAAAGTAAGATATTGATAAAACGCGGTATTAGATTGATTCTGCACAAAATATATTTTGGATGCTGCGTGAGGCCGAACCATCGGGATTGACCGCTCCGCAAGAACGCGCTAGGCTCAATAGTGCGAAATGAGACGACAAAAGCAGACCCCTCGCCGACCGGAAAGGAAGAATACGATGGTTGGGCAGCCGCGACGACCTTCTCTCCTCGCACCATCCGCGCTTTGCTGCCTCGAGGCGACTGGGGCCACATTCGCGTTGCTCGTCCTGGCACTGCTTCTGTTGCCCGGCTGTCTTCCCGGCTCCCTGCCCTTCAGCGGGCCTAAGACGGGGAGGGTCGTCGACGCGGCAACGGGCGAGCCGATTGCAGGCGCGGTTGTCCAAGCGAGCTGGACCTGCCACGACAATCCCTTGCCCGACGGGTCGGGGCATTACGGCGTCACTGCCTGGGCTGTCTGTAACCGGTTCGGTTACTTTCGCTTGCGGAAACCGCGGCGCAGGGGAGGGTGGTTCGGAACCGACCACTCGGTGTCAGTCAGCGCCAAGGGGTACATCAAAAAAGTCTTCATCGTGGACCCTTCGGAAACACCTCTGCCGGAGAGTACACGACAGTACCCGTTCGTTGAGACCTCCGTGCACCGCTCACTCCCGGCCCAGATGACCATCCAACTCCATCCCGCGATTCCGGTGCTGCTGAAGGCCTTCAGATCGGATAATCCACGGTACCGGAGCATCGCCAAGCGGGAACTGGAAAAGCTCCTCAAGGTCGACCTCGGTTGCGATCCCAGCAGGTGGGAAGCGGCAGTTGCAGCGGGCGAGAAGGGCCCGGGCGATCGAACTGAACGCAAGGCGTCGGACGGGTCCGTGGTATGTCCGGGCAACACCAAGGATGATCCTGATATCACATTCGGAAAGTGTAAAGGCGGGTATCCCGACCTGATCAGTGCTGCGTCGTCCGGAGATGTCGAGAAGGTACGCAAGCTTGTGGCCGATGGGGCGGATGTCGACGCGCGGAAGAGAGGCTGTGATACCGCGCTGATGATGGCCGCTCAGACCAGGCGGCCCGAGATTGCAAAGCTTCTCCTCGCAGCCGGAGCGGACGTCAATGCACGGAACGAGGATTGCGAAACCGCGCTCATGCTCGCCGCGTTCGCCGGCTCCAAGGAGGTTGTCAACCTCCTGCTGTCTGCCGGCGCTGATGTCAACGCACGGAACAAGGATTGCGAAACCGCACTGATGAAAGCCGATCTGATGAGGAATAGAGGAATCGCCGCGATCCTTAAAGGCTCCGCCGCAGCCAAGTAATCGGTCAGAGTCCATCAGGAAGGGCCTTTGTCAGAGAGGCCCTTCCCGGTGAAGACTCATCCTTGCCGTGCTCGTTTCTCACGGAGTTCCCTGTCCACCTTGCAGCAGATGCCGATTCCTTCCGCGGCCATGTCGAAGCATCCGTTGCAGGAGATGCATGTGGCGCGGCGGAGGTCACCGTTTTTCCAGCGATTGATCAGATCGGGCTGCCGAATGAGCGGGCGGCAGAGGGCCACATAATCGGCGGCCTGTTCGTTGATGATCTCGGACGCGACTTCGTGGGAACGGATTCCGCCTATGGTGACAATGGGAACGTCGACCGTCTCTTTGAATCGCCGGGCGAGGTCGCGCAGGTAGGCTTCATCTTCCTTCTTCTTGATTTCCAGTCGGGACGGGGCCAGTCCGTCGTATGACGCACGGCTGCCTGCGCTTACCTCAATGGCGTCTATACCGTCGTCAACGAGGCGACGCGCCACGTGGAGCGAATCCTCCGTGACCAGGCCGCCCTCGAAATAGTCGTGGCCGCTGAGCTTGATCATTACGGGAAAATCGTCTCCGACCGTTCCGCGGATCGCTTGCATGACTTCGCCGAGGATACGATAGCGGTTGTCGATGTCTCCGCCGTATGCGTCAGTGCGCTTGTTGGACGCGGGGGAGAGAAATTGGTTGAACCCGTATCCGTGCGCTCCGTGAAGCTGGACGCCGTCGAACCCCGCCTGTTTGCATCGCCCTGCGGCAGCCGCGTACGCTGCCACGGCCTGTCGGATTTGCTCAACCGTCATTTCCCGGGGTGTGTTGCCGGTCAGAGGATCGGGTACTGCGGAGGGTCCCCAGATCTCACCTTCTTTTGGGAAGACTTTCGGATTAGCCTTTGCTCCCGTGTGCGTGAGCTGGCCCACGATCTTCCCGCCGTTCGCGTGAACCGTATCGGTGAGGCGCTTCAACCCTTCGATCTGCCCGTCTTCGTAGTTTCCCAGTTGGTAGATCATGGCCACACCGTTGGGCATCACGTACTGGAAGCCGGTGACGATCAACCCGACCCCACCGTTGGCCAGGGTCCCGTAGACCTCCAGGGCTTTGTCCGTGACATATCCCTTTTCATCTCCGACGCCGGACCAGGTGGCGCTCCGAACGAAGCGGTTTTTCAACTCCAGCGATCCTATCCTCGTCTGTTCAAACAATTCGGGCATTGAGATCTCCTTCAGTAAGAATTTATGGGCACGATATCACTGGTTCACTATTTAAGCATTGAGACGCAAAGCAATCAAGCAGACAGAAAGTCCCGTGCTCAAAGTCAGGAAGAAGACGGCTGCCCATGTTCGATCCGGGGGAGCGGCCCAGGAGCCCGATTAGGCAAGGCAGTCCTCGCCATCACAAGCCGAAGGCATCGCTCTCCGCGGAGGAGCGTTTTTGTGGAACCGCTCTCCCGGGAGAATTCGTACTTGTTGTTGCTTCCACAAGCGTTACCGCCCACCACGGTCCCGAGGTCTTGCCGAGAAGCGCCGCCCAATACCATGACGACACATCGGTCCAGCCGCGGCCGGTACTGTCGTGGATTCGCTCGCAGACCCTGAGGGTTTCGGTGCCGTGGGTACATTCCGTGCAGCCCCAGCGCCTGCCGTCCGGATCCACTCGCAGTGCCAACGGCCGCGCCTTGTACCCGACTCCTCGGAAGCAATCGGCTGCCGGGTGGAGCTTCCTCGTCGTTCGGGTAACCCAGCGAATCAGGATGGTTCGTCGCCCATCACTGAACGAAGCCATCCGTCCGGGAAACCGTTTACTGAAGGCCTCCTCCCGTTGCGACATCTCCAGGCGTCTCAGCGGCAGCCCCTCGAAGCTCGCAGGCCAGCCGGGGAAGGGCTGATCGGCTAATTCCGTCCGGCTGCTCACAGGAAGGAACGGCACGCCTGCGGCAGCCAGACAAGCGATTACGAAGAAGACGCGGCAACCCATCGCATACCTCCTGCCATTCGCGTGACTGCCCAAACAATGACGAGGGCTGTTCCAGCAAATGCGATAAGACCGATCGCCGTGTGGTACCACTGCGGCAGAGCGATGATCCCCGTCTCCATGTGGAAGAGCGCGGCCGATCTGATGCCGTTCCCCATGAGGACCGCTCCCACCGAGAGCGCCACAGCCGATGCAGTGCGAAAGGTGCTGAGCCTCAGATGGAAAGCCGCGGCCAACGCAAGGTAGACTCCTGCCCAGAGCATCCGAACGCCGCTGCACGGAGCGTCGATGGCGACGAGGTCCGCTCCCCAGCGCAACGACGTGCCCTCCAGGACAACCGAGAGGCCGGACATCCGAAGCAAACCCGATGCAATGCCTCCCGACACCACCCGCAAGGGGTATCCGAGATAGAATTGAAGTGAAGCCATCACCGGCAAGGAGAGGAGCAGCAAGCCGAAGAAGGCTGCGTGGAAGTACGTTCCGAACCGCAACCGGCAGATCAGACTCCCGCAGGCAATTACCGCGATCGCAGCGAGCATCAGTTTCGGCGCAAAGGGATAGCTTACTGCGTACAGCATCGTCAGAAGCGTCGGGATCAGCACGTTGACCCGGTCCAGGTCCCTTCCCGGCTTGAATTGCAGGCAGAACACCAGACAAGTTATCAATGGGAGGATACCCCAGGGCTCATCCGATCCGTCAGTCATGCGAAGCACATACCATTTCCACACGGGCCAGAATGAAAGGAGCTGGACGGCCAACAGGCCGCGCAGCCATGTCAATTGTGTGCGCATGCCATTCCCCTCCTTCGGATCGCCCATGCCAACGCGAGCAGGGACACGATCATGAGAGCCCAGGTTTCCGGTTCGGGAATCGTGGGGACCTTGGGCGCTTCAGGCGGTGTGAGTCCCGCTCTTTTGTAATCCCGGGGGTTTTCGAGCACCACGGCGCCGGTCGTCCCTGTCACCAGCCGGTAAGTGACGGCGAGCTGCATGGCTTCTTTCCGGGAATCCTCTTTCCCGCTCGCTTCCATGCCCTGGATCCGATCATAGGCCCAGAGCCTTGCAAGGTGGTCGGACGTCTTTTTCGCATCCGGCGCTGACTCCGCTTGGTTCGTGTAGACTCTTTTGCGGACCGGCTTCAGTAGGGTCCTGCGACCTCCCCATCGTGAGAAGAGCCGTTCGAGGTCGTCTCTGAGCGTGCCCATCCGAGGGACGCGTTCGATGGATCGGAGTTCAACGAGCTTCTCGCGGATTCTGTCCGGCCCGGGTGAGACCGCGAGGTCATAGAGCCTCGGCCCTCCAGGACGTCTCTGGAAGCGCTGCGCTATCTTTTCAACGGATCCGAGGGCCACCGGCTGGGCTCCGTGTATCCAGAGAATGGCACCTTTCGGGTTGGTGGCAGCCAGGTCCCACGCGTGAGTCAGGGCCGGCACATTATCTCTTCCTCCCATGAACCGGAACTCAGAGAGTCTCGTGGTGATTCGCGAGATCAATCGGGGATCGGCAGGGGCCGGTCGGTAGGTCGGTTCGACCACCTCATCAGACGCGATCAACAGGCTCAGTTCGACATCACGGGGAAAGGCGGACAAGGCCTGCTCCAGCTCTTGTTTGTGCGTACGCATGCTCACGGAGCCGTCCACTACCACGACTACCCGTTCGGGCGCGAACGCCTGGACAGCCTCAAGAGTCTGTACGATGTTGGCGTGTGCATCCTCCCGGATGTCCGGAGTCCAGACTTTTTTGATGGCCGGGGACCTCGTTGCTCGTACGAGGGTAGCGGGATCGGCGAGTTCATCGTTTGTCAGACTTCCCCGGAGTCCGTACAATTTCCCCGGTATGTGTCCCGGTACGAGTTTTGGGGTCGAGGAACGGATTTCGCGCTTGGCTTCGATCCAGACCAGATGCGGCATTTCCGGTGCAACATCGAAATTGCGCTCGACAAAGGAGGGAAGCCTCAGGATGACCTCTTCTCTCCCTTCGAGCTCGAGGGGAACGGTTATCCCCAATCTGACCTTCATGGTTCCTCCCAACCTCGGGACCGGGAAGCATTGGACGAGGACCTGATCAGGGCCGCTTCTGGTGACAAGCACGGGATCGCGTTTTTTCCGGACGATCCTTTTGTAGGCCCTGCGAACCTTTCCCCTGCCCGCGAAGACAGCTTCTCGCTCCTCGCCGTCTATCCAGAGGGTCAGCCGGGAGACGACGCCTCCCGGAGGGAGCATGACCTGGGCTCGCGCTTCTTGCTGCGTGGGAGAGTCGTTCTTGAAGACGAGAGTCCATTCAAGGCAGGCGAGTGCAGCGTCCGCGTCCGCTGACCCGTCGATCCGGGAGCTGTGCAGAGACAGCCCCCTGATTCTCCCGGCCACCGTATTTCCACCCTGTGCCGGGTCGAAGCTCCATCCCCTGAAGTATCCGCCCCTGCGTTTGAAGCTCCGAGGGACAGGCACGGAGTTGAAGGGAACGCCGGTGACGCGGTAGTAGATTTCCCGTGCCTTCTCCGGGGTGAGCGAATCGTCGTGCGCAAGGAGCATTCCGAGGACGTCCATGCTTAGGCCGTGCTTGCCGTAGCAGTACCGCAAAATGGTCCTTTCGTTGCCCGCGGTGCGCAGCAGTTTGATGCCGAAGGATCGTTCGGATCGTGTCTCCCCTGATGCCGCCAGGTGCATTCCGTACCTGGTGAGTGCCGCGGACGCGTGGAGCGCTACTGCGAGCATCAGAAAGATCCCCAGGCCCAGCCCCGTCGCGGGAAGCAGCCCCTGACCGGCCTCCCGCGGGAGCCGCTGCAGGTAGACGTGTTGCCTGACCGCCGCGATGAGCGAAAGCAACGGAGCGAGGGGTAACAGGCCAACGAGGAAGAGCACCGCAGGGAGCGCCACGGGGAGCAGCGGGAGAAAGACGACCGTGTAGAAGAACGCGATTCCGATCGTGATTCCGTTGACCGTGGCCAGGGTCCGAATGCGGACCTTCACCAACTCCCTCAAGGCCAGCCAGACGAGCAGATTGCCCGCGGGTACGGCCGCGACGAGCAGCACGTGCCAGACAGTCGGCACAGGATCAAAGATGTCGTTCGCGCACATCCCGGTGGTCAGCTCAATGCCGAGCACGAGCAGCGGGTGTATCACGCCGATGTACAGCAAAAAGAAGCCGGGCTGTTTGCTTCCGGTTCGTGGCCGGTTCTTTTCAGATGCGGATTGTCCGGTTTCTTTCCCCTCTCTCGCCAATCCTGTTGCATTCTCGGTCATCTCTTTTTCCCTCCCTGCCGGCGGATTGATTTCGCGGGCGGACGTTTGTCAGTCTGCAGGCGAGAAGTGCAACGGTGATGGAGAGCACGTGGAGAGTCAGGGGAGATTTCGTGCAGATTTTGTGCAATACTACCGGGTGCGGCCGGTTCCCTGCTTGATGGGGGAGCGTCTTAAGCCCTGCCGGGGTTGGCACGATCCCTTCCGGCGGTCCTGGAGTGGGCGCTCTGAGATCCGGTGATCAGTGGTGCGATCTGATGGCTGAAGACCGTTTGATACTGATAGTCGACGACGACTTGCACATCCGAGAAGTGCTCCGGTACGCGCTGGAAAGTGCAGGCTTCCGAACCGCTGAGGCAGCCGACGGCGAGGAGGCGCTCTCCCTCTTTGAAGAGCTGGAGCCGGACCTCGTGGTCCTGGACATCCTCATGCCGGAAACGGACGGGATAGAAGTCTGTAAGTCGATCCGAAAAAGCTCGCAAGTACCGATTGTGTTTCTTTCCTCAAAGGATGAGGAGGTGGATCGGATCATCGGCCTCGAACTGGGAGGGGACGACTACGTAACTAAGCCCTTCAGTCCGAGAGAACTCACGGCTCGGGTCAAAGCCGTACTCAGACGGGCCCGCCCGGACGACCGGGACAGGGAAGGGCCTGCTCAGCCTTCCGTGGTCCGGCAGGGACGCCTCAGGCTGGACACGGATCGGTTCCGCGCGTTCTGGGACGAAGAGGAGGTCGTCCTGACAGTCACCGAATTCGGGATCGTCAGGACCTTGATCGGATTCCCCGGCAAGGTTTTCACCAGGGATGAACTGATGTCGGGAGCCTACTCCTACGACAACATCGTCACCGACCGTACCATCGACAGCCACGTACGGCGGGTGAGAAAGAAGTTCGCCGACAAGGGCGGCGACGTCATCGAGACGGTCCACGGCGTGGGGTACAGACTCGGGGAGTGCTGCTGAGAGAAAGGCACGAGCATGCCGGGGAGGGCGTTCCTGCAAAGAGGCTCCGCCTGGGCCCCTTCCCAACAAGTCTCAGTCATCGGGCCATTAAATCCAGCGCCTTCATCGAGGCATGGCCGCGGCCGGTTCCGCGCCGTGCTCGCTGCACAGCACGTCGGACAAGCACCTCGTACAAGCAGAACTGCCTTTATACCCGGTGATTCAGGGCATGAGTGAACAGGCAAAGGAACAACGGGCTCCTTCCGATGAGCCGCCACCCAGGAAACGGAAGAGACCGCGACTCCGGACGATTCTCCTCGTGGTGAATCTGGTCATTCTTCTGCTCCCCCTCGCAGGCATAGGAATCCTCCGGGTTTACGAGAGCGAGCTGGTCAGGGTGACCGAGACGTCTCTGATTGCCCAGGGCGCGTTGATCGGGGCAGCCTACCGGGAGTTTCTCCTGAGAGAGCTGCGCAATCCGCGGGGAAACCAGCCCGCGATAGAGGTGAGCGAATACGGGGTCCCGCTCCATCCGAGGTTGAGGTACTTGCACGATGTGAACAGGCCCGTCAGGGCGATTCCGCCCCGGCTCGACCTGGCCACGGAACCGATCCGACCTCCTGCGCCGGATGCTGTCCTGCCCGAGGCGTCGCCGGACGCCTACGCGGTCATGGCAGGCAGGAGCATTTCCCCAATGCTCCGCTCGGCCAGGGGAGTCACGCTCTCGGCAATCAGGGTGACCGACTGCAACGGAATTGTTGTGGCCTCATCGGGCGCGGACCTCGGCCTCTCTCTGATCGATCGCGAAGAGATCCTGGGTGCTCTGGGCGGACGGCCGGTGAGCCTGCTTCGAGAAAGGATTCCTGAAGAGCCGACGCCCGCGCTGGAGTCGATCAGCCGGGGAGGGCGCAAACGGGTCTTCGTCGCCATGCCGGTCGTGGCCGAGGACCGAATTGTCGGCGCAGTGGCCCTTTCGCGAACTCCTCTGGACATCGCAAAAGCCCTCTACCTGAATCGGTACCACCTGCTCACGGGCGGAGCCGTAATCCTTGCGGCTGTGCTCATCGTTTCGCTGTTCACAGCGCTTATGATCAGCCGCCCCGTGGAGCAGCTTATCGGCCAGTCGGAACGGATCACAAGGGGCGAAAAGGGTGCGGCCGTGCCGCTGGAGAATCCCAGGATGTTCGAAGTAGACAAGCTCTCCAGGGCTTTCGCAAAGATGGCAGAGACTCTTGAGAAACGGGCGGAGTACATCAGGGCCTTTGCTTCGAGTGTTTCCCACGGTTTCAAGACGCCGTTGACATCGATGCGCGGCGCCGTTGAACTCCTGGAGGATCATTTTGACGACATGTCGCCCTCTGACAGGAATCGCTTCCTCAAGATAATTGATGAGGAAACCGCACGCCTGGAGCGCCTCGTCGCGCGATTGCTCGAACTGGCAAGAGCCGAGACTCTTACCCCGGGATCGGGAACCACGCGGGTGACCCCAGCGCTCAAAGGGCTCGTTGGCCACTATTCCGAGACAGGCATGAAAATCTCGCTTGAGAGTCGTGCCGCGGACGCCCTGGTACACTTGAATCCTGAGACCTTCGAGTCGATTCTGTCAAACCTCCTCGACAATGCGCGCCTCCACGGAGGGGCTGACGTAAGCGTGTCCATCGACAGCCGGCTGACCGAGGATGAGACCGGGAGATGGGTCGAACTCTCCGTCAGTGACGAGGGTACGGGTATTTCGGAGGCGAACGCAGCCAAGGTCTTTGATCCCTTTTTCACGACTGCGGGCGATGCGGGCGGAAGCGGCCTCGGGCTCCCCATCGTCAAGGCTCTCGTGGAGGCCCACGGCGGTTCGATAGCGCTTGTGCAGGCCGAACGGGGTTGTCGATTCCAGTTGAAGCTGCCTGTCTGACGCGGATTCGCAGACATGAACGGGCACAGCATGCCGTGTTTCTCGGGCCGGCCTGCTGACCCTGTAGCTCTTCCTGGTTCGTCATGCGCGAATCCCGGACATAACGGTTTAGTTGAGCGTCTTCCTGCATCAATCGCGTTCCTGTGACTGCGCACACTTGTGTTGAGCTGTTCCTTGGAACTCCTTTTGGGCCTGACTGAACGGCGGTACAATTCCGAGGGATCGACTTGCAAGAATTCCCAATTATGTGGTAAATTTAAAGATTCGGGATGTGAGCACCGGGCCTTCGCGTACCAGCCGAATGTCATGTGCGCTGTTCACATTGACTGATAGGTAATGACCGGCAGCGGCTATAGCGAGTACCGTCAATCTGCCGGACACTCGTTCATTACGGCTCTCGGCCCGTGGACGGCACGAGGGGGCTGGCGCCAGGGCGACGGACATCCGTGCAGGGTTTCAACAGGAGACGGGCCTGGGTTTCACCTCATCGTTTCACACCGGAGGAAGCATGACCGGCGCACAACTGCGCGAACTCTTTTTGAAATACTTCGAGGATAGGGGCCATACGAGGGTACCCAGCTCGCCGCTCAGGCTGGAGAGCGATCCGACGCTCATGTTCCCCAACGCGGGGATGGTGCAGTTCAAGAACGTCTTTATCGGTGCTGAGAAGCGACCGTACAGCCGGGCAACCAGCGCTCAGAAATGCCTCAGGGTGAGTGGCAAGCACAACGACCTCGAAAACGTCGGACATACCGCGCGTCATCACACCTTTTTTGAGATGTTGGGCAATTTCTCTTTCGGCGACTACTTTAAGGAGGACGCCATCTTATTCGGGTGGGAGTTCCTGACCGACGTGGTAGGCCTGCCCACGGACAAGCTGTACGTAACGGTGTACGAGGACGATGACGAGGCGGCCCGAATATGGCAGAAGATCACCGGGTTCAACGAAAAGGACATTGTCCGGCTCGGCGCGAAGGACAACTTCTGGAGCATGGGAGAGACGGGCCCGTGCGGCCCTTGCTCGGAGATCCTTGTCGACCAGGGTGAATCCGTGGGGTGCGGCAAACCGACCTGCGCTCCCGGATGCGACTGCGACCGGTACCTGGAGCTCTGGAACCTCGTTTTCATGCAGTACAACCGGGACGAGGCCGGAAACATGTCACCGCTGCCGAAACCGTCCATTGACACGGGTCTCGGGTTGGAACGTGTCACGGCTGTCGTGCAGGGGGTCACGAGCAACTGGGAGACGGATCTCTTTCGCCCGATCATTCTCAGGGTGGAGGAGTTATCAGGAAAGAAGTGCCGGGGCCAGGACAGAGATGCGGTAGCGATCCGCGTCATTGCCGACCATAGTCGCGCGGCCGCGTTCCTCATTTCGGACGGCGTGCTGCCGTCGAATGAGGGGAGGGGGTACGTGTTGCGGCGCATCCTCAGGAGGGCTCTCAGATACGGCAAGTTTATCGGTCTGGACGAACCCTTTCTCTACGACACGGCCGGGGTGGTGGTCTCTCACATGGCAGACGCCTATCCCGACCTCGCGACCCACGCTGCTCTCGTGGAGAACGTGATACGGAATGAAGAAGAGCGCTTCCTTGATACGCTCGCCCGGGGACTGGTCCTCTTCGAGGAAGAGGCGGCCCTTGTAAAGGAAAAGAGCGGTGAGACGCTGCCGGGAGAGGTCGCTTTCCGGCTCTACGATACGTACGGCTTCCCTCCGGATCTCACCGAAGACCTCGCCGTGGAGGTCGGGTTGAAGATTGATCAGGCAGGCTTTGACGCTGCCATGGCCGAGCAGCGGTCTAAGGCCCGCAAGGCTTGGGCTGAAATGAAGGGGGAAGAAGCGGGAGTCGTCGCGGAGATACTCGAGGCCGGTATCGTCAGCGAGTTTACCGGTTACGAGACCCTGGAGGATTCCGGTACGATCAAAGCCATCCTCAAGGGGGGGGAACAGGTTGACAAGGCTTCGGCCGGTGAAAAGATCGAAATCGTCACGGACCGCACGCCGTTCTACGGTGAGTCGGGAGGACAGGTAGGCGACCACGGAATCATTGGGCTGAACGGGAATGAGATCGAGGTCGAGGATACGGTCAAACCATTCCCGAACCTGATAGTCCACCGGGGCCGCGTGAATTCCGGCGCCTTCTCCGTGGGCGATCTCGTCACCCTCAGGGTAGACAGTGGCCTGAGGAAGTCCGTCATGGCCAACCATTCAGCGACTCATCTTCTCCAGTGGGCGCTGCGGGAAGTCCTTGGAGACCATGTCAAACAGAGCGGCTCACTCGTTGAATCGAGGCGGCTGCGGTTTGACTTTACCCATTTCTCGTCCATTTCAACGGACGAGCTTCGGAGGGTGGAGGACCTCGTCAATGCGAAGATCAGGGAGAACGTTGAAGTCGAGGCCCGAACCATGCCCTTTGATGAAGCCAGATCCCTGGGTGCGATGGCCCTGTTCGGGGAGAAGTACGGTGCTACGGTCAGAATGGTTTCCATCGGTGGCTTCAGCAAAGAACTCTGTGGTGGCACCCACACCCGCCGGACCGGCGACATCGGACTCTTCAAGATCGTCAGTGAGGGCGGCATCGCCGCGGGTGTGAGGCGTATCGAAGCGGTGACCGGAGATGGTGCCGCAGACTACGTGCGAGCCCTGGAGGAGGAGATAACGGGACTGGGAGAACGGCTCAAGGGGACGCCCGGCGAACTCGTTGCGAAACTCGATAAGCTGATCGAAGAGAAGAAGGCAAAGGATAAGGAGATTCAGGCGCTCAAAACCAGGTTGGCTTCAGACCGCACAACCGACATCCTGGAAGGAATCCGGGAGGTCAACGGCGTCAAAGTGCTGTCCAAGTTGGTGCAAGACGTATCTAACCCAAGAGATCTGAGAGATTTTGCCGATCGGGTCCGCGATCGACTCGGCTCGGGTGTGGCCTTGCTCGGGGCTCACAGCAACGGGAAGGCCATTCTCATCGCCATCGTGACCAAGGATCTTGTTGACCGATTCCACGCAGGCAATATCGTTAAGAAAGCCGCGGAAATCGTCGGCGGCTCAGGTGGTGGTCGACCTGACATGGCCCAGGCAGGCGGGCCCGACGGAGACAAGATTCAAGCCGCGCTGGAGGCGATCGAGGATTTTCTCGGCTGAGTTCTGATCGGCCGGGGCTCGATCAAGCGGCATATGGCCGGGAAAAGAGGCAAGTCAGATGGATATCAACAAGAACGACGAAGTGTACGGACGGATCACCAGAGTCATAAACGAACTGAGGATGGCCAGGCAGTCCGTGACCATCTTCAAAGTAGCCGAGCTAACGGGTATCGACAAGTTCGTGATCTTTCAGTACTTCTACGAGAACGGTTTGCTCCGGGGGAAATAGCACAGCCGGCATCATGCCATTTCCCCTCGGACGCGGGGCGCAATTCCTTGGCTCAAAATGCAACTTCACGCGGAAATCTGAACAGGCAGTTTGATCAAAGGTCGGCATAGGACCGGCCGCAAGCAATTCTCAAGAAGGGACGGTTCACCTGGGCCCCTGAAAGGCTCGGGCGGACAGCCCTACCGGCCCCGCGGGGCAAGACCGTCTGGTCGGGGAGAGGGCGGCAGTTGCCCCCCGACGTGACGCGTCCCATCACGAAGTCATGCTACCAGAACCAGAATCCCCAGGGAGGATCGCAGGGTCCGGAGAAGCTTGCCGGATAAGCGTATTGCTCAGGCCAATCCAAGTACCAATATTGCGTGAACCAGCCCGGATAGACGACCCAGCCGAAGAGCAGTAAGAGGAGCAAGATATTTGGCAAATAGCGCCGCAGACGGGACATGCTGAAATCCTCCATGGAGCAGTCTTTATCCATAAAATAATAATAATATTCTACACTACATAGTGGAATAAGTCAACACTGTGCTTTAATGAATTGTGGCGGGTTCCCGGTCCGGGGAGGTGGAGAAGTACGGGAGCTGCAGCGGCAATCTCCCGGTCGTCGTCACGTTCCCCTCATAATACCGAGTCGTTCCAGCAGATTCTTGCGTGGTGGGCTCTTTTCACTGCTGAGCAATTCGTCTCTGAGCGGGATCATTGCATCGAGAAGCTCGTGGGTGTCCGCATAACGGTTTTCCGGCTTCTTAGCGGTCATTTTCTTAAGGAGCCTGAACACATTATCAGGCACAGGGGGTGTGGCCTCCTTGAAGGGTGGGAGCGGTTCGTGGACGTGCTTCTGAAAGATCACGTACGCTGACTCAGCCATGAAGGGCGGATGTCCTTCAATGAGGTGGTACATGGTGATCCCGAGTGAGTATATGTCCGACCGAATGTCGAGTTCCTGGGAGCCCTTGGCCTGTTCCGGCGAGAAGTAGAGTGGGGTGCCGCAGGCGATGCCTGTCTGAGTAATCGCGTTGTCCTGGGAGTCCAGGTAGTTCTTTGCCAGGCCCAGATCGGCAAGCTTCACATCGCCCCTCTCTGTGAAGAGGATGTTTGCCGGCTTTATGTCCCGATGCATGATATTGTTCTCCTCGGCCACCTGGAGGGCCAGAGCGATCTGCGCAGCCACGTGCAGTACCTGGCCGACGGGCAGTCTGCCGATCTTGTTGAGCAACACGGCCGCGCTTCCTCCGCCCACATAGGGCATCACAAGGAAGTGGAGGCCGTTCTCGTAGCCGACGTTCATCACGCCTACGATGTTCGGGTGCTGAAGCTTCGCTGTAGCCCTGGCCTCACGAATGAATCGCTTAATGAAGATCGGTTCCCTTTCGGCAAGGTGAGCGTGGAGTACCTTGACCGCGACATCTATATCCAGGCCTATGTGGTGGGCCTTGTACACACCTCCCATTCCGCCGCCGCCGAGTTTGTGCAGGATTCGGCAGCCGCCCACGACTTTTCCGAGCACCTTTTCGGTCAGACCGTCCTTTCTCTTATCGGCATCGGGGACAGTCAGATTCCGACCGCAATCGCGGCAGTCCGCGTTCGCGCCAACGGATGCCCTCGGTGCCGAGTAAACCTTGCCGCAAAGACAGGCGAAACGCACCGCGTCGGCAATCTCTCCGTCAAAAAGCTCCACGGGCTGTTTCTTGTCCAGGGCTTCGGCATGTCGAGCCTCGGCAGCATTCTTTCCTGCGGCCCGTCTGGCGGTCTCGTCCGGTTGTCGCCGGGCTTGCGACGGAGTTCTCTTTTGTGCGACAGCGCTGCCGGTCAAGGAAGCCCTGGGCTGATGTCCGTCGGGGAGTTCTATGATTTGCTCGACACCGTACACTTCTCCAGTTTCTTCATCTTCAACGACCACTTCCACATCAGCGTATTGCCTGAGACTCTTTATTTCCCGAATCGCGGCGTCGTAATCTTCGATGTGGCCTTTGGTTTCCTCAGGGACTTCGACAAGGAGGTCATGGGCTTCTGCAACAAACCCGTGTTCAAGATAGATGTCAGCCATATCACTGATGATAGCCCCTTGTTCGACGTACGTCAGTGTGCGGTCGGCAAAGATCCTCTGAAGGCATTTCTGGGCCTCGTCCACCCGTTGCAGGTGGGTCAGCGACACCGCCATCTGTTGCAGCAGCTCATTCTTGAGCACGGGGGAAGCTTTCAGGCCTTTCTTGAACTCATTCAGGGCTTCCTCATACAGGTTCATTCCCATATATGCGAGGCCGAGATCCAGGGCGAGTCGGGGAGTCAGATCGTCAAGGCGCGTCGTGAGCGTGTCGTCCTCGGCCCTAGCTCCCTGTGATGTTAGCAGATCTCGGAGCTTCTGCCTGGCTAGTTGGTCCTGGGGGTCCTGCTTAAGGATGCTTCGATAGATCTCCATCGAATGTGAGTAAAGCCCCTGAGCTTCATACAGCTCGGCTTCTTCCCGCATGCGGGATATCTGATCGTTAGCAGATGTGGCGTTGCTCATGGGTCTTTCCGCCCGGGTCCCGGTCATTCGCAGAAGTAAGTGAGCAGTTTGGGCTGCCTCCCCCCGGCGTAAGTCAGGATAGCCCTGTGCCGAATTATATCAGAATCACATAGCGAAGTCAGCGCCTATTTAGTGATGAATCCCGGGGGAAGCTTTTCCCGTTCCCGGGGCCGGGGGCTTTTGGGCGTTTTCTTGGACGGCTCCGGCATAGCCCCTTCAAAGGTCCCCGGCGCGAGTCTGTCGACACTGTTGTCCTTTGCCTTGAAGACCAGTCCGTACTCCCGAGCCTTTTGGACGTACGAGCCCGACGCCAGCCTCACTTCCCCGATTATGTTCACCCGTATGGCCGCAGCCCCTTTGACCGGGCACCTCAACTCGCACCATCCGCAACCCAGACAGCGGTTCTCGATCATGAAGGGAGCGGCATTTCGTCGTTCGGGCACTGGTCGAAAGGATACGGCGTTGTACGGACACACCTCATCACAGACGAGGCATTTGCGGTCCTGTTCCCAGACCAAGCAGTTACGGCGCAGAATATACGCCGTCCCCACTTTGGCGTGTTGCTTCTCTTGCAGATCCAGTTCGCGGATTGCTCCAGTAGGGCAGACTTTGCCGCAGACATTGCACCCAACTGCGCAGGCAGCCAGCCGAGGTATCATGATTGGGGAAAAGAGACCCTCGATGCCAGCCTTCAGCCAGACCGGCTGCAAGGTGTTGGTAGGGCACGCTTTCATGCACTCGCCGCAGCGCACGCACCGCGAAAGGAACTCCGGCTCCGGCGGCGCCCCGGGCGGCCTGATAAGCTCTGGGTCGACAAGCGCCATCTCCTTTCCTCGGGGTCCGGGGTCCCGTATTCCAGTCCGCAGCAGGCCGGAAACAAAAAGGCCCCCGGCGAGCGCCATGAGTATACCTCGGCGAGTCGGGTCAGCCGCTTCCTGGCGCGGCCGTGCGTCGCCAGTGGCGACACCGAAGGAGATCGCGGCCTCCGGGCATACCTTCACGCACTGGAGGCACACAATACACTCCGAATGATTCGTCTGGGAGGGCTCCTCACCGATCGCACCCGTAGGGCATTCTCGAATGCACATCCCACATCGAGTGCAGGAGGAATCGACTCTACGCCGTACGATCGGCGAACGGGAGCAAAGGCCGAACAGCGCCCCTGACGGACAGAGGTTTCGACACCAAAACCTCGGCTGCCAACGGGACGCGAGAACAATACACAAGAACAGGAACGCGACGAAGAGGTTCGTCGCGAAGACCTTGGACGAAAGCTGGAGGTACGCAAGATGGTGAAACCCCATCTTGAGAAACCATGGGGTCCCGGCTGCCAGCCCTGACTCCGCCAGCAAGGTCGCAACCGGAAACAGACAGAGGCCATAGAAGCGGGTCACCAGCGAGAGCGGCGAGCCCACATGAACGAGGGAGACGCCGGCGAGTGCGCCTGCAAGAATAATAATCAGGAGAAGGTACTTCCAACGGCGATGCGCTGAGGTGGCCTCGAAGGTCGAATCCTTCACCGACCGTTTAACGGTAACAGGACTCTGAAGGACGTCTAGGGTCGTCCCCATTGGACAGATGTGTCCGCAAAAGACCCGGCCGAACAGAAGTGACATCACGAGCAGGATGAGACCCGGCACAAGGTACGGAAGATACGTCCTGGCCGCAAGAAACGTCGCAAGCCCGATCAAAGGGTCGAGTCGGAGGAAAGAATCGACGCTGAGGCCCTCCGGGTAAGGATAGGCCGCAGCCAACAAGAGCACAGCAAATGTCCCGAGGGTGATCGCCTGTGTGGCTCTCTGAAATCGCATCAGGTCCGGATCTTTTTCACGTTGAGTTTCTCGATGTCCATGCGGCCGAGGCCTCTCTGTGCGGCTAGGCGAATATGCCGCACATTCTTGCCTGAGAACTTCCGACCATACCACGTCCCCAGGGAGACCATCTGGGAGTCCGCGGCCACCATGTCAGTCGAGGCCACCACCAGGTTCAGTGGTATCACTTTGCCGGGTCCTCCCGGACCTCCCGTGCTGAGAATGTTGGTTCCGTCGATGACGGAAAGCGCCGGCTTGAGCACGGTGACCATGTCCACGATCGCCTCATCGAGATTGTACCGGCCGTGGAAGGAATGCCGGTCCCATACAAGACCCATCATGCCCTTCATAGTGAGGCTCACGCCCGCGGAACTGTGCGTCTTACCCACCGGCACGGCAATGAGGACGTCGGAATCGAGAACTTCGGATGCCACGTCCATCGTGCTCAACTGGGCCCCTCCCTTGACCTTCGCCGGACGGAACATCCTGCGGGACTGAATAGTGTTCACATAGGTGTTGGCAATCCCCTGGCATAGAGCCGGGATCATGGACATACGGAGGCAATCCCCCGGGTCACGAAGAGGATAATCCAGAACCGAGATCCTCGCGGCGCCCGCCTCCGCGCACATTCGTGCGATTTCCGAAACCACGTTGGGGTTGGTATTGGCCCCTGTCCCCACGGGCCTGTCAAAGCTCATATTCGGTTTGATGACGACTCTGGCACCCTGTTTCACGAAGCGTTTCATTCCCCCGAGAGCTTCCACCGCCGCGCGAGTGATCGCTGTCGCGGACTTACCGGAGCACACTACCACGTCTGGCAATGACTCGCCACGAGCCTCGCCGGAACCGAGGATATGAGCAGAACCTCCGGCCAGAACCGCTGCGGTTGTAGCAAGACCCCCTTTTATGAATTCGCGGCGGTCAGGTCTGTTGGGCATAGGATATCTCCTTTCTCAATTCAACTTGTCTTGTTGCATTATTGGATCGAGTCGGTCAAAAGTCAACGCCATGCCGTTTCCCCGGTTTGGCAACAAAAGATTTGACTTCTGTCGGCCGCGAGTCTATAAACATAAACGAAAATATTAATGGGTAAATCTAACCATTTATAATAGTTGAGAAAGATATTTCATCAAAGAATCCGATCCCCTCGGCGAAATGCCGGCCGACTGCCGGGCCCAGGAGGGAAAATCAGGCGCCTCGACGCGGACTGCTGAGGCGTCGCGGAGGAAAGCGAGTGAGCGGCCCCCGAATCATCGAGTTCTCCGTGAACGTCCTCATCGCGTTCATTGTCCTGGTGGGGCTTTCTTTTTTCAGCCTCAGACCGGCACTCATGGAGTTTCGCAGGGAAGCCCAGTCCGAATGGGAGAAGTTCCTCGTTCAAGTCCGTGAACGAAACAGGCTTCTACCGGGATTGGTGGAAGCAGTTCGGGGCTATGAGTCGGGTCACGGCAAGCTGACCGAGAAGCTTCTGGCAGCCAGGGCTGTTTCGAGCACGGCAAGGGATCCGAAACGAGTCATCGCTGCCGTGAACGAGATCGAGGCGCTCCTCATGCAGATCGAGAAGCTCTTGCGCTTGAGACCGGAGATGGGCCGGTATCCACCTTTCGCAGGTCACTGGAACAAGGTGGTTCCCCTGACCGCACGGATAAACCTCACCAGGCAGTCGTACAATAAGAGTGTGAGCGCCTACAATCACCTGCTCAATATCTTTCCGCAAAGCCTTACTGCAGCGGTTTTCGGCTTTGTGCCCCTTGACGAGTATCCCACCGTTCCTACAGTGGCCGATTCTTATGGCGCAGCGCGTTGAAAGCGCGAACGACGCCCGGTGCTCGGCCGGTGCGCGAGGCCGAGAACTGGCGGGAAGTTGACGCGGCCGATCCGCTGTGTCTTTGCTTGACGATTTCCAAGGCAGCGGGACTCGTTAATGGAGCGCTCCGTCACCCGGTATTTCCTCTTCACTGACTTTCCGGATTCTGCCTCTGCTGTAGACGAAGTTGACCAGTACGAGCTTGTCCGGTTTGGTCGGATGGAGAAGTCTGATGCTGAAGCCTGGTTTGCCCTCGAAATGGAAGTTGGTAATGGGGAGTATCCCGCGTACACGCGGCCGCCATCTGTGATCGATGATGCGTTTTTTTTGCCGTTTGTCCCAAATCATCAAATAGAGTTGGGTGTAGTCGCACCCGGGATCTTCGCCGACGGGAGCATATGCGACGATATAGTTGTTCTTCGGGCCAAGGTCCGGGTCATCCGTGGTGTTGACGGTTCTCCAGGCGAGAAGCCTCAACCAGGTCACCATACGAGCTATGTCTTCGGGAGGCGTGAAGCGCAGGTTGTACGTATAGATATAGCCTACTCTGCCGTCTTCGATCTTGACTTTGTACCATACGTCCTTCTTGGTCTGTTGATCAGCAGAATGGGCCGTGATGTCAGGGGCTTGTGGGGAATTCAGCCCGTGCCCGGGTCGCGTTGAATGCAATGAATCGGCGGTTCCCGGGGCCGGGAGGCGGCGAAGGGTAGCGACCCTCTCGTACATCTCGAATCTTTTTCCAGGCGGCAGCACCTCGACAACCGGGTATCGGCGACCGGGCTGTAGCCTGAAGTTGGCTTTGCTCTTGATGACACCTTCGGCCTGCGGCGGCACCCCTTCGATTGATCTCCTCAGTTCGTGGGTCTTGCGGATGATCTCTTCCCCACCGACCATTTTTCGAGCCAGATAGCCCTCTCGTCCGTCCCGCAGTCTCACCCGGTACCATTCGCCCACTTTATCTATCAGGTGCACAGGAGTTTCGGCCGGCAATTTGCGGATGACTTCCGAATTCGGGTTTGCCGTCTGGTAGAGTGAGCAGGTCCTGATCGTCATCCCGTCCCTTGGCTTGAAAGGTTTTTTCGGCTTGACGAGAAACTGGAATTTCTTGATGAGTTCCCTTTTGAGCGTGTCCGCTTCCCGGCATCCTGCCACTGGGATCAGGAGAGCGGAGGCGATGAGTACCGTGAGAACGGACTTGCCGATTCGGATCAAATGACTTGTGCGCAGCATAGGCAGTCCCTCAGCCCTTCGTTCGTGGGGCTCACCTTATATCCGTTCCCTTCCGAAATCAACTCCTCATGGGAAGTCTGCCGCGAAATGCCCTGAAGCCATGGCCTCTCGTGGGGCGTCGATCAGGCTTGCTTTTCTCGGTGAAATCCGCTAGATTTTTATTGTGTACGGCGGTTCCACGTGGCGGCAGGAGGGTCCCGGTATGGACTGAGGGTGGAGGATGCGCGGTGGACATCGCGGGTTTCTCTCGAGGGCGAGGTTGGATTTGTGAACGTGCGTGCTTGGGGCATAAGCGACGTCGGAAGGCAGCGCACTGTGAATCAGGATTGCCATTACATCGATCCCGATCACGAGCTTATCCTCGTCCTGGACGGAATGGGGGGGCACAGGGCCGGTGAAGTTGCTTCGCAGATGGCGATGGAAACGATCACCCGGTTCTATAAGGAGAATTCAGCCGGACCGAGGCAGGACTCAGGCCTCATTGAGGACTACGACAAGAGCTTCACATATCACACGAATCTGCTGCGCCAGGCGGTGCTGAACGCCAATCGGGCTGTCCTTGACGAGTCGTGGACAAGGGAAGACTATCTGGGCATGGGAAGCACGGTCACCGGGATGGCTATCCATGACTACACCGTATCCATGATCAATGTGGGCGACAGCAGGATGTATCTGATCCGGGACGGGATTATGGAGCAGATCTCCAAGGATCATACGCTGGCTGAAGATCAGGTGGAGCGCGGTATCATGACGCGCGAAGAAGCGCGAGAGTCCCAGCTCAGGCACATACTGTCTTCGGTTATCGGCGTTGACGGAAGGATCCGCGTCCACGTAGATGAACTATCCGTCGTATCGGGCGACATTTTCCTGCTCTGCACCGACGGACTCAGTGCGGTAATGGAAGACAAGGAGATACTCAGTTTCCTCCTGGCCAACGACCTTGGCCAGCAGACCCTTACGCGTCTGATCGACGAAGTCAATGAGCGGGGAGGACCCGACAATACCACGCTGGCGCTCACGGTCTTTTCGGAGGAACATAAATCTTCCAAGCAATCCTCGATTTCTGCGTTTCTGTCGAAGGCCCTGGGCGTCCGAAAGAAATAGTGGACAAGCCGTCTCGGCGTCCGGAAAACGTGGAGGATATCCATGTTCAAACTGATCCTGAAGTTTCAGGATACGGTGGTGGACGAGTACACTTTCCAAGATATTCCTGTGACCATCGGCAGGCGGGACGACAACGACATCGTCATCGACAACATGGCCGTGTCGGGGCATCATGCCGTCATCGAAACCGAGGAACCCAATTACTATGTACTGGTGGACCTTGACGCCCTGAATGGGACCTTTCTCAATGAGAACAAGGTCAGCCGCGAACGCATCTTCGATGGGGATGTGATCCAAATCGGCAAGCACATGCTGGTTTTCGAGGACCTCAGACCTGAAGATGAGCGCCCCGCCAGAGAAGCTGAGGCTGAGGGGAAGAAGACCCCGGCAAAGGGATTTCGCGACACCGTTGTGCTCGATACTGAGGCACAAAAGGAACTCTTGGCCAAGAGTGCGGAAGAAAGAGGAATAAGTCCTGAGGAAATCCCCGAGAAACCGAGAAAGGTCGAATTTGTCGGATCGCTCACCGTTATCGCAGGCGGGACCCCTGAAATCATTGAACTCAGCAAGCGATTGACCACTCTGGGCAAGTCTGATGATTCTGACGTGAAATGTTCCGGATTCCTGGTCGGCAAGACCGCGGCCATCATCAACAAGAGGCCCAACGGCTTTTTCCTGGCGTACGCGGAAGGAATGACTAAGCCGCATGTGAACGGGGAACAGGTGAGCGCGCAGGTGCAATTACACGACGGTGATGAAGTGGCCATCGGAAACACCCGAATGACCTTCAACATGACCGAAGAGACTCCCTAACGGATGTCTTACAAGGGGCATCCGCAAAGATCATTCCTCTTCTGAGCCTTCGGGTTGCCCGCACCCGGTTTAAGAGATGAGAGCCCGAGGCTTGAGTTCCGGACAAGAGATCCTCTCCTCAGTCCGAGGCCTCCCGCGTCACAGGGCTCGATCCGGTTCGCTCTATGGGCGACGTCGTCAGTAGTCGAGTATTCTTGAAGTTCCCCGTCTGCGAGTCTTTCTGAGCCAGCGAAATCCGAGCATCGAAGCGAAGACCAGCACGAGGAACGAGAGGAGAGCGACCACGCCCACCGGCCGCCAGATGTCGTAATGTCCCGTCCACTTTCTCCGTTCCCTCTTGCCTGACGGCGGTGGGGGAGGGGGGACAAACTTCTCTTCCTTGCCCAGTTGGATCCCCAGAGAAGCTGACAATTCCGAAGGAGGAGGCGGTGAAATCTCTTTCGTTCCTCCTGAGGGAGCCGATCCCGTGGAATTTCCATAGAGCAACTTGCACACCAGACCGGGACGAAAATCGATCACGACGAATGGCATCGCGGCAACCCCTTCCATGCGATCTACCTCGACGGGCGCTTTGCCCGGCCCCCTCAGTTCAATCATGACGAATCGTGCTGTTTGGGGTTTGAACTCAGCCTTCAGGTGCTCCTTGACCGCGATGCGTTTCGAGATCCGGAAAAAGGTTCCTGCGTAGACCCGTTTCCAGATTTCGGATGAGGCTGACCGAGCAAAGCTAATAGTCGCCTTCTTGACAAAATCCTTAGTAGGAGTCGAGATGGCGAGACTCACCATGGGAAACCGCCGCTCGCCCAGATCCGCGATAACAACCGTGGCCCCTGTCGCTTGGTTGCTCCGGTTTTCGACAATTCGAAGCGACAGAGGAGTTGCCGAAGCACCTGGGGGGGTAGGTGGACAACAAAGTACCGAAGCAACTCTCAGGGCCGGTTTGCCTTCGTTGCGAATCCTGACATGCAGGTATCGGAAGTTGTTCGGCGGGTGTTGAATCCTGAGGCTTCGGATGGGAACCGGCCCGGGAATATCACAAATCAATCCGTCCATGCGCACCACGAAGCCGTCCCGACCGTCGTCCGATCCACGCAGCTCCGCGATGCGGAGGAACCCCTGGGAGTCTGTACGAAACTCGATACCCTCGGTGACCACCTTTGCCGATTTGTCAATGCGGATGTCGGTCCACTTCCCCGGCCTCTCCGCGATTCTGTAGACTCGAGCCGGAAAGGGCTCGGGGTGAATGATTTCTGCAGCCGGCTCAAACAGGTGAGGGACGATTTCGCCCGTCGACGAGAGCACAAGCAGATCGGCCATATCCGGCCGGCATTTCTCCAGAATGCTCGACTCGACGGGGATGGCAACCGGTCCCGGTGGGCGATCTATGGGCACGTGCACCTGTCGAAAGTATGACCAGCCGGTCGCGTTGAATGCGCAGTGCCCCTCTACGGACAGAAGAAGAAGCCCAAACAGCAACAAGAAAAGGCAGCCCCCCCAGCGGGTGCGCGTCACGCGCGGCGGTTTGGACAGTAAGGCACCTGACAACATGGGCAGGGATTATAGACATCGAGGCCCCAAGTATCAAGTCTCCCGATCACGCGAAGATGAGCATTCAGTCGGCGGGAAGGTCACTTTTCGAAATCTGTTACGCCAAGATGTGGGAGGGACGAAATCTCATGTCTTCTTTGAGCCTTGGTGTCCTGGTAATTGAAACCTTTCGCCTTCTCGATACCTCGGCGAGCGGATACTACCCCGACGAAATCCGCCGGGTGAACGATTACCTTTCGAGAATCGGGATAGAAGCTTTCTCGGTCGGACTGAAACTGGTAGGATCTATTCCATGGACGTCATCACGACCCACTTGAACGCGGACTTCGATGCCTTCGGGTCCATGGTCGCAGCCAGGAAACTCTATCCGGGCGCGGTAGTCTCCTTTCCGGGATCCCAGGAGAAGAACGTGCGCGATTTCTTCATGGAATCCGCGCTCTACATACTTGACATTGAACGGGCGGGAGACATCGATCTGGAAAAAGTCAAGCGCCTGATACTTGTCGACACGAGACAGAAAAGCAGGATCGGAAGATTCGCCGCCATTGCCGAAGCCGATGGTGTGGAAGTCCACGTGTACGATCATCATCCGGATTCCGGGGAGGACGTCCGAGGCGATCTGGAGGTGGTCGAAGAGGTTGGTGCTACGGTGACGATCCTGATCCGGGAGATACGCAAGAGGGGCATCGAGATCAACGCGGAAGAGGCGACCGTCCTCGCGCTTGGGATCCATGAGGACACGGGCTCTTTCACTTTTTCGTCGACAACGCCGGAGGATTTGCAGGCCGCTGCCTGGTTGATGGACAAGGGTGCCAACGTCAACATCATCGCGGACATGATGACCAGCGATCTGAGCAAGGGCCAGATCGAGGTGCTCCACCAGCTCATTGAGGAAACGGAGCATGTGAACATCAAGGGGGTTGAGATCACGGTCACGACAGCCAGCGTCCAGGGCTATGTGGCTGACGTCGCACTGCTCGTTCACAAGTATCGGGAGATGGAGAACCTCGATACGCTCTTTGCCCTGATCAGAATGGACGGCCGGGTGCACCTGGTGGCACGAAGCCGCGTGGACGAGGTCAATGCCGCTGAAGTTGCAGCGGGATTCGGCGGAGGTGGACACCCTTACGCCGCAAGTGCAACGATTCGAGATCTTTCGCTCTACGAGGCCCGAGAGAAGCTCCTAACGCTCCTCCGGCAAGCGGTCCGGCCCAAAAAGGAGGCCCATGAGATCATGAGCCGGCCGGTGATCACCATTGCCCCGGATCGAAGCCTCGAGAAAGCGGCTGAGTCCCTTTCCCGCTATCAGATCACCTCGCTTCCCGTGGCCGACGCAGAAGACCGGGTGCTGGGGATACTGCACCGGCAGTCCGTGGAAAGGGCAGTACACCACGGATTGCAGGCATCGCCTGTCAGAGATTACATGGATCTGGAAGTCGTAACCGTGGACTGCCACGATTCGATCGAGAACGTAACCCATATATCGGTCGAACGGGGCATTCGACTCGTTCCCGTAATCGAAGACGGGAAGTTAGCCGGAGTGATCAGTCGGAGCGATCTTCTCGAGCACATGAAGTTCCCCCTGGAAAAGGACTCCGTCGGTCCCGACGAGTATCGCCCCGGCCGAATGCCAAGGAAAAACGTCCGCAAGGTCATGGAAGAGCACTTCCCCGATCGCGTCATGCGAATTCTTCAGATCGCTGGGGACGTGGCCGCAACCCCAAGACGAAACGTATACCTTGTTGGAGGCGCGGTCCGAGACCTTTTCCTCAGGATTCACAACCTCGACATCGACCTGGTGGTGGAAGGGGACGGCATCGACTTCAGCAAGCAACTCGCTACCCGATTCGATGGCTGCCGGGTACGGAGTCACGAGAAGTTCGGGACGACGGTGCTTCTGTTCGAGGATGGCTTCAAAATTGACGTGGCAACGGCGCGACACGAGTTCTACGCGAGGCCCGGCGCGTTGCCCACTGTTGAGACGAGTTCGATCAAGAGGGACCTCTATAGGCGAGACTTCACCATGAACACCCTTGCAGTAAGCCTCAACAAGGGGAGCTTCGGCAAGGTCATTGACTTCTTCGGCGGGACAAGGGACATCAAGGACAAGATCATCAGAGTCCTCAACAATCTCTCCTTTGTTGAAGATCCGACGAGAATCCTCCGTGCGGTTCGTTTCTCGAGCAGGTACGGGTTCACCATTGGGAAACACACGATGGGCCTTCTCAAGAGAGCCGTCAGAATGAAGGTGTTCGACAAGGTGGAAGGCACTCGGCTGAGAAACGAACTGATCCATATTGTCGAGGAGAAGAAGCCCCTTGCTCCGTTGGCGCTCATGGGCGAACTGGGGGTCTTCGAGGCGCTCCACCCTGCATTGTCGTTCCCCCCACGGACCGCGGAGCTGGTCGAAAGCGTTTCGTCGGTCCTCGCATGGTGGAAGTATCTTTACGTACAGGAAAGCATCGAGCCCTGGATCGTATACTTTCTCGCTCTGACCGATCCTCTCACGGACGAAGACTTCGACGCGGTCCTTGAGAGGTTTTCCTTTTCGATGAGGGTATCGCGGGAGCTACGTTGGGACAGGATTTCCGGGCGCAAGGCACTTTCCGCGTTTGCCCGGGGAGAGGCGGACCGCCGGAGTACTGTCGCGCGTGCCCTGCGGACCCTCAGGACCGAGGGCATGCTGCTCATGATGGCCAAGACGAGCCGCGAAGAGACCCGTCGGGCGATCTCCGAGTACATCAGCAGGCTCAGGTATGTCAAACCGATCCTCAGGGGAAAGGATCTCCTGGCTATGGGATTCGAACCGGGGCGTCGGGTGGGGGCCATCCTGGCTGCTCTGCGAGATGCCCGTGTTGACGGACTGGTCCAGTCCGAAGCGGATGAACGGGCCATGGTAGAGAAGCTCTATTTACACGAGGCACACGAGACGGAATCTCTCAGGGAGAAACCTGCGGAGCTGAGCAACCTGTCGTAGGCGTCCAGACTGTTACGCGTTCACGACAAAGCTTCTGCCGGTTCACGTCGATTCCGGCACGGGTCACCATGAATCGGATCGCACCCGGTGTGCTCTTGCGTTTTCGCGGGAGTCCGAGCAGATGATATACGACTAACCTTGGAGGTACTGATGGCAACGGAAAAGACAAAGCAGGTGAAAATCTTCGATATTACTCTCAGAGACGGTTCTCAGAGCAAAGTTGCGACCCGTGTTAAGCTCGACGACCTTCTGAAAGTCGCAAGAAGACTGGCGGACACCGGCATCTACGGCGCGGAAACATGGGGCGGAGCCACCTTTGACGTGTGCGTGCGCTTTCTGCGTGAAGATCCCTGGGAGAGGGCGCGCGCGCTCAAAGCAGCCATGCCGAACGTCCAAAACATGATGTTGATTCGGGGCCAAAACCTCGTAGCGTACACGAACTTCCCGGACGATCTCGTCACCAAGTTCGTTGAAACGGCAGCGCGCAACGGCATCGATGTCTTCCGCATCTTTGACGCGCTCGACGACGTGAGGAACCACGAGACAGTGATAAAGGCTGTCGCGAAGGTCGGCAAGGTCGCTGAAGGGGCGATCTGCTATACCATAAGCCCTGTCCACACTGTTGAGAAGTTCGTGTCAAAGGCGAGACAACTCGAAGACAGGGGGGTCGATCAGATCGCGATCAAGGACATGGCAGGTCTGATCGATCCGTACACGACCTTCGAACTGGTCAAGGCCCTCAAGGAGGCGGTGAGCGTGCCCATTCACCTCCACACGCACGACAATTGCGGACTTGGCATGATGTCGGCCCTCAAGGCGGTGGAGGCGGGCTGCGACATGATCGACTCAGTGCTGAGCCCCTTCTCAGGCGGCACCGGTCATCCTTGTACCGAATCGCTGGTCTACTCCTTGGAACGGCTGGGATACCAAACCGGCTGCGATCTGGAAAAGCTTGCGGACGCCGCGGAGGAAGCCAAGGCTGTACGCGCATTGTACAAGGAGTTCGAGGCCCCCTACAGCGGCGTGGACTGCACGATGCTGGTTACACAGATCCCCGGTGGAGTCATGTCTAACCTGACCACTCAGCTCAAACAGCAGAACGCGCTGGACCGGATCGAAGAGATTATCGACGAAATACCTAGGGTCCGAGAAGACCTTGGTTGGATTCCTCTCGTGACGCCCACCTCGCAGATCGTGGTCTCCCAGGCCACCTTCAATGTGCTCCTGGGGCGCTACAAGATTATCGCCAACCATACGGCGAATCTCCTCAAAGGGATGTACGGTGAGACACCAGCACCTGTCGATAAAGAGCTCCAGGACAAAGTGCTCAAGGGAGAGCCTCCCATTACGGTAAGACCCGCCGAGCTTCTTCCGCCCATCTGGCCGGAACTCGAAAAGAAGTTCCCGGGCCTCTCCGACGAAGAGTTGCTCATTCACGGCATATTCCCGCACGAAGCACCCGGGTACTTCTCCGAGAAGTCCAAGATCGAGAAAGGAACAGCCTAATCCCCGTTGCCTGACCAGGGGTTCATGGCCCCGCACCGGATGTCATCGCAAGGAGGCGGCCCAGACCTTGGAGGCGCAGCACGCTACGCCTTCAGGGTATACCAACCCTCTGGCCGGCGCGGCCGGAACGTTATGTGCCACGAGACGCGGGATCATGCGCCAACGTGCATAAAGACCGGAAGGACCGCTGCCGAAGTTCCTGACCGCAACCGGTTTGCCCGCCACGCGAACAACACTTCATAATCCGATCTGAAAAAACGAGTCACAAAGCTGCCGGAAGCCACACTACTCAAATAGAAACCCGATGCGAAAAAACCCAATTGATGAGAGGGACGGCAGGATGAAAGAGGAACGAGGAACCAAAGTCGACGTAGCGACCATAGTCAACGATATACGCTCCGGAATGACCGACGAAAGGCTTATGGCACGCCACGGATTGACCGAGACAGGGTTGCGCAAAGCGTTCGGACAGCTTGTGGAACTCAAGGTGCTCAAGCCGATCGAAGTTCGAGAGCGCTGCAAGGCAGTACAATGCTACGAGGAGTCGAAAGGGGTCTACTATGCCGGTCAGTTGGCCACCGTGGTTGTCGATGTTGCGTCGGCCGAATGCGATTCACGGATGATCCCCAGACACTTTGTTGCCTTCCCCATACCGGTGCACGAGATGCCTGACGCGCACATTCAGGGGGAACTCGTGGATATCTCCGAACGGGGCGTGGGGATTCGCGGTCTGAAAACGAGGGTAGGGGATAGTAAGACGATCGCGGTCCATCCCGAAGTGTACAGCGACATAGCCCCATTTTCCCTGGAGACTATCTGCCGCTGGGTCCGCAAGGGAGACAACGGCGAGTATGTGGCGGGATTCGAGATCGTCGATGCATCGAAAGCCGCTCTGAACCACCTCAAAGAACTCATCGGATCCATGACTTTCGGAAACTGACCGGTAAGCCGAACACTCCCCCCAAGGATGTTGCCAACGGAAGATCCAACCGTCATCAAACCAACACACCAAGAAGATAAGAAATTTGGACGAGTTCGCCGGATCAACCCCCCGACCTTCCCGCTGAACCATTCCCAATAGCGCACAAAGCGATTACACCCCTAGTGGAAGAATCTGCTTGATAGATGGGGCATGACTGCAATATCTTCTACCATAGATGTGTGTATATTTTCCAATGGCCGACATTCTCTTTCGGGTTCGGGGCCAGGGCCAAGAGATGATGTGCTCACGCCTTGCTCAAGGCGGGAAAAGGAGACCGTCCGGTGAATCGCAACCCCATAAGCAGTGAAGCGGCTGAGAAAATGAGCCGGGAAGAACTCTTTGAGCGGCTCTCCACGAGCCTCGAGGGCCTTACTGAGGAGGAGGCGGCCAAACGGCTCCAAGAGTACGGCCCCAACGCGCTTGAAGAGAAGAAGGTCAACCCTCTCCTGAAATTCCTGGGGTATTTCTGGGGACCCATTCCGTGGATGATCGAGATCGCCGCGGCCCTTTCTCTGGTCGTTAGGCACTGGGCCGATTTTGTGGTTATCACCGTACTTCTCGTCTTCAATGCAGCGGTCGGGTTCTGGCAGGAATTCAAGGCGGGAAACGCGTTGGAGGCTCTCAAGGCCCAGCTTGCGCTGAAGGCTCGGGCGTTTCGAAGTGGGAAGTGGCACGACATTACCACGAGCGATCTCGTGCCAGGTGATCTGATTCGAGTCCGGCTGGGAGACGTTGTCCCCGCGGACGTGAAACTCCTCGACGGTGACTATCTGAGCGTTGATCAGGCTGCGCTCACCGGTGAGTCCTTGCCGGTGGACAAGAAAGGCGAAGACGTCGCCTATTCGGGCTCGGTGGTCAAACGAGGCGAGATGACAGCTCTTGTGACCGCCACCGGGAGCGATACCTTTTTCGGGCGGACCGCGAAACTCGTTCAGACTGCCGGGACCGTGTCCCACTTTCAGAGGGCGGTTCTGCGGATCGGCGACTTTCTCATCTACCTGAGCCTCGGACTCGTGGCGGTCCTGGTCCTCGTGCAACTGGAACGGGGATCCCCGCTCCTGGAGCTGATACAGTTTGCCCTGATCCTCACGGTCGCGGCGATTCCCGTGGCCATGCCCGCGGTCCTTTCCGTCACCATGGCGGTCGGAGCTCTGGCTCTGTCGAAGATGAAGGCGATCGTCTCCCGCCTGGAATCCATTGAAGAGATGGCCGGCATCGACGTGCTCTGTTCGGACAAGACCGGTACGCTCACCCAGAACAAGCTTACCCTCGGGGACCCGATAACCTTTCGGGCAAAGGATGGGCAGGACCTGATCCTGGCAGCGTCTCTGGCGTCCAAGGAAGAAGACCGCGACGCGATCGACCTCTGCATTATATCGGCCCTGCAGAATGAGTCGGTTCTCGAACAATACCGTCAGGAGGAGTTCGTCCCCTTTGATCCGGTAACCAAACGGACCGAGGCCACGGTGCGGGATTCGGCCGGCACGGAATTCAGGGTCACCAAGGGAGCGCCGCAGGTGATCATTCAGATGAGTCGGCTCGATGAGGCGGCACGAACCGACGCGGAAGGAGCGGTCAACGACCTCGCAGTCAAAGGGTACCGGACGCTCGGCGTCGCTCGACAGGAGGACGGGGCCCAGTGGGAGTTCCTCGGGATATTGCCTCTGTACGATCCTCCGAGGGAAGATTCCGCAGAGACCATCGCGGATGCCAACGCGGACGGCGTTGACGTGAAGATGATCACCGGCGACGATACGGCGATTGCACGGGAAATCGCAAGACAGTTGGGAATGAAAGCCAATATCCAACCTGCAGACCAGCTCTTCAAAGAAGGGGTCGATCCGTCGAACCTCGGCACGGAGCAAGCCGCGCAGATCGAAAATGCGGATGGATTTTCCCGGGTCTTTCCTGAGCACAAGTTCGGGATCGTCAAAGCGCTTCAGAGCCTCAATCACATTGTCGGCATGACGGGAGACGGGGTGAACGACGCTCCAGGTATCAAACAGGCGGATGTGGGGATCGCGGTGAGCGGTGCGACCGATGCAGCCCGAGCCGCAGCCGATCTCGTGCTAACCGCCCCCGGCCTGTGCGCGATCATCACCGCGATCCAGGAAGCACGCAAGATCTTCGAGCGGATGAACAGCTACGCGATCTACCGAATCATCGAAACGATCCGCATCATGTTCTTCGTGGTGTTGGCCATGGTCTTCTACAACTTCTATCCGATCACGGCCATCATGATCATTCTGCTCGCCTTCTTCAACGACCTGCCGATCATGACCATCGCCTCGGACAACACCCGGGTCGATCCGCGACCGGTCAGATGGGATATGGGGCGGGTTCTCTCCATATCAACCGCTTTGGGGCTTATCGGTGTGATCGAGACCTTCGGTCTGCTCATCATCGCGAAACGATGGCTTGGATTGGATGTAGCCCAGATCCAGACGTTCATCTTTCTCAAACTTGCGGTGGCCGGGCATCTGACGCTGTTCGTGGCCCGAACTTCCGGACCGTTCTATGCTCGACCCTTCCCCTCGAAGGCGCTGTTCTGGTCGGCCGTCGGGACCAAGCTCCTGGCGACCCTTTTCGTGATCTATCCCTTCGGCCTGATCACGCCGATCACATGGAGCAACGTCGGGCTGATCTGGGTGTACTGTCTCATCTGGATCTTTATTGAGGACCAGGCCAAACTGGCCATGTTGGGACACCTGAGTATGGAGTGTGCCCGGCACGAGAATTTTCTCTGTTTGGTCAAGCGGAAGCTGCATCATCACCCGCACCTGTACTAGTTTCCCGTCGGTCAACCGACAAACCGCTTTGGCCGACGGGATACGGGTAGATGATACCGAGAGGGCAGCCGGCTGACTGTCCGAGGGTGCGCCGTTGACGCGGAGTCGGTGACGAATTATGTTCTAAATTGGCCAAAAAGGTTTTCTGCAAATCGATATGGCCCATTTTGTACAGGGAGGCGGAAACCGTGCCGAAAGTAATGATCCAACCTGCTGCCTATGAGAATGTCCACGAAGCCGTGGACCGTGCTTTTGAACTGTTCCCCATGGAACTTCGCGGCAAGAGTGTCCTGATCAAACCCAATGTGCTCCGAAGCTCCGAGGCCCGGGAAGGCATCGTCACCAATCCTGCGGTGCTTCGCGCGGTCGTGGAGAAGGTCGAAACAATGCACCCTGCGTCCCTCGTGGTGGGCGACAATCCCGGTCTGTTCAGCTACGGGGCGAATGAGGAGAGCTTCGAGACCACAGGGCTAATGCAAGCTTCTGGAGGCCATTATCGGAACATCGGAAACGATTCCGTGAAACGCGATTTCAACCCCGATTTCCTGGCTGCGGTGAGCGTTTCCCGCGCAGTGCTCGATGCGGACGTTTTCATCAGCCTGCCGAAATTCAAGACCCACGGTCTCACCGTCATGACCGGCGCGATCAAGAACAGTTACGGGATCCTGCCCGGAGCGCAGAAAGCGATGCTGCACCGGGCCGCGGGTAGTCCCGGGCGGTTCCATGAAGTGATTGTGGACGTGTTCAGGCTCCGGGTGCCGGACTTCTTTCTCGTGGACGCGATCGTCGGCATGGAAGGCAACGGGCCCGCGTCACCCGACCTCAGAGATATCGGCCTGATCCTCGCGTCGGACGATGCCATGGCGCTCGATACGGTCATCGCCACGATGATGGGATTGGAACCGGCCCGGCTTCGATTCCTGCAAAAAGCAAAAGAGGCGGGACTGGGCGACCATGACCTCGACAAGATCGAGATTATCGGGAAGTTGAACCGGCTGCCCGATTTCAAAGTGCCTCCCTTGGGCGGTGAAGCGATTCACAGGAGCAAGGCCCTCCAGGAATTGCTCGTCGATCGTACGCGTCTGCGGCCTAAGGCCGATCCTGAATGGTGCACGGGCTGCGGTACCTGCATCGATCAATGCCCCGGGGCCGCCCTGACCATGAAAGATGATATCCCCGTAGTCGACGCGGATAGCTGCATCACGTGTTTCTGTTGCCAGGAGGTCTGCCCCGAGAAGGCCATCACGCTCCAATAGGATGGGAACGGTCCGGGTTCAGCTCCAAGAGCCCGGACACACGGCCCCCGGAATCACGACAGGAGTGAAGAAAGAATACCAACCACAAAGGCACAGAGGCACAAAGAAGAGACAAGATCGGACATATCCACCCATAAGACAGCAGGATGGCAAGCGGATAAGAAGTCTCCACCACCAAGTCACCAAGACACGAAGAAGAAATGTTGCCCCCACGTGCGTGGGGACAACTTCATCCAACAGCTTCGCGGTAATCCGCGCGCCGGTTCACCCCCACGTGCGTGGGGACAACCCAGAGAAACCGTTCCTTTATCATTGCAACGGCGGTTCACCCCCACGTGCGTGGGGACAACCACTGTCCGGTTTTGCAAGATCGCCCGAGTCTCGGTTCACCCCCACGCGTGTGGGGAACACCCCGGCCCGTCGAGCGGCACCACGCCGGTGAGCGGTTCATCCCCACGCGTGTGGGGAACACCCGGTACACCGTAGTATGCAGGTTCGTGAACCCGGTTCATCCCCACGCGTGTGGGGAACACCGCTTCTATCAATGCCATGAAACTGGCGGATGCGGTTCATCCCCACGCGTGTGGGGACAACACCTGCTCATAGCCGCCAAGCAACTCCCGCAACGGTTCACCCCCACGTGCGTGGGGACAACTACCCGCCTGAGCTGTCAGCCCCGCATGCGGCCGGTTCACCCCCACGTGCGTGGGGACAACAGCGGTATTCTTCAAATTTACGGCGTTCCGCCCGGTTCACCCCCACGTGCGTGGGGACAACATAGCCGCAGCCTTTTCGATAGAAACTCCCGCCGGTTCACCCCCACGTGCGTGGGGACAACTCCAGCGGGAAGCGGATAAACATACGCTGCAACGGTTCACCCCCACGTGCGTGGGGACAACTGGGTGATCTCTCGTTCAATCTGCGCGGTACTCGGTTCACCCCCACGTGCGTGGGGACAACAGAGCTACGTGCGTGCCAGGGCACTGGCGCAGCGGTTCACCCCCACGTGCGTGGGGACAACTGCTCGGCGACACGGGGAGCGGCGACACCGACCGGTTCACCCCCACGTGCGTGGGGACAACAACTGCGCTGGGTGATAAAGAGCAGCAAGCACCGGTTCACCCCCACGTGCGTGGGGACAACCAATCATTCAGGTTGGTTCGACGAATATGCGGCGGTTCACCCCCACGTGCGTGGGGACAACATGAAAACCAGCCGCGAGGGGTGGAAAATTGACGGTTCACCCCCACGTGCGTGGGGACAACGGTTTTGCCAGCGCACCAGCATTGCTTGAGGCCGGTTCACCCCCACGTGCGTGGGGACAACCCACTCACCGGTGCGATTCTCCAGGGCGAGTCCGGTTCACCCCCACGTGCGTGGGGACAACGGAATAAGCGATCATGGCGTGCGCCCGTTTAACGGTTCACCCCCACGTGCGTGGGGACAACTGATGCCGGGAATTGTGCCGGGAATTGTGCCACGGTTCACCCCCACGTGCGTGGGGACAACGGCTGCGGCACCTGACAGGCCGGAGGCGCTCGCGGTTCACCCCCACGTGCGTGGGGACAACGACGTGGCTTCTGTTGAAGGTCGCGGCGGTCACGGTTCACCCCCACGTGCGTGGGGACAACGCCGTTCTTTCTTCCAGTTTTGCCAGTTCGAGCGGTTCACCCCCACGTGCGTGGGGACAACTGCGTATTTATGCTCTTTTTTCATCTTCCCTCCGGTTCACCCCCACGTGCGTGGGGACAACGCCCAGTCAAGCGTTGCTGGGATATCATCTGGCGGTTCACCCCCACGTGCGTGGGGACAACTCAAGGGCTTGTCGTGAAGTCGTTTGAGCTGCCGGTTCACCCCCACGTGCGTGGGGACAACGCCTCTTTTTCCTGTTCCTTCTCATCCGTCTTCGGTTCACCCCCACGTGCGTGGGGACAACCCTTCTTGATTTCGACCCTCAGGATTGGCACCCGGTTCACCCCCACGTGCGTGGGGACAACGCTCCCAGCCACGCTCATGCCCACGCTGCACTGCGGTTCACCCCCACGTGCGTGGGGACAACATAGACCGCGCTCGGAAAGGACGCATATCGCCCGGTTCACCCCCACGTGCGTGGGGACAACGAACCCCATACATAGGGCGGGTTCTGCGCGATCGGTTCACCCCCACGTGCGTGGGGACAACGGGATAATCGCACCACGTCAGAGAATTCCATACGGTTCACCCCCACGTGCGTGGGGACAACTGAAATTGCAGGCCGGGTCATGGACATGGGGCCGGTTCACCCCCACGTGCGTGGGGACAACCTCGGTTCTCTCGCTTCATCTCCTCAAGAGAGCGGTTCACCCCCACGTGCGTGGGGACAACGCGAATTGGGTGTAAGCAGCGACAATACTGTCCGGTTCACCCCCACGTGCGTGGGGACAACGACGCACTAAGCCTGCGTGGATCGGATAATTTCGGTTCACCCCCACGTGCGTGGGGACAACCCAGGCAGGGCCAATGCTCCGTGGGAGGTAAACGGTTCACCCCCACGTGCGTGGGGACAACGACGTAATCATCCAAAATCTGACGTTCGCCACCGGTTCACCCCCACGTGCGTGGGGACAACGCCACCTGCGCCGCTCTCGTAGAGCACGAGCCCGGTTCACCCCCACGTGCGTGGGGACAACCAGATAATCAATCACGATGAGGCTGGGTTGAGCGGTTCACCCCCACGTGCGTGGGGACAACACCGTCAAGTCTGTCAATTTCGCCGCTAATTTCGGTTCACCCCCACGTGCGTGGGGACAACTTGGAAGAATTCTCGCACTCGCTCGGCTGCCTCGGTTCACCCCCACGTGCGTGGGGACAACCAAAGAATTACATGCTTTTACAGCAGTGTCCTCGGTTCACCCCCACGTGCGTGGGGACAACACTTCGCAACCCCGCTTCAACCCTGAACACGGACCAGAAAAAGGCCCTCGAAGTCTTCCACCTTGCGCTTCGGGTCACCCCATACTCTCAGAGAGAATCCCTGCTCCGTGTTGTCCGAGTGTACCATGATGCAGGCGCCGGTTCGCGATTTTCCGCAGACCCGTTCCCAAAGACGTTCTCTCACCATCCCGGAGACCCGGCCCACGAAGACGCCCGTTCTCGGTTCCAACATCCAGCGGGACAGTTCCCCCCGGAGCGACGCGGGAACCCGTTCAAGAATCATCACCACCATCGGATGCTCCTTCGGGATATTCCTCCGCGAAGTTCCTTCCCCCGGCAACCCCGGCCTCCGTAGGGTCCCAGAGAGTCCCCGGAAGAGCAGGCTCCCCGTCAAAATCGCCGTGCACATCAGGACGGTTCCGGCTCCTTAATCGCAGGACCGCCGTGATATCGGTCACGACGCTCTTCAAGAGCCGCTCCTCTTTCAGAGCATCGCGGCAGGCTCTTCGCACACGACTCTCCAGGTGCTCCGTTCCAGCCGCTGTCTCGCGGAAAGCCACCGGTACGGTAATCCGCGTTTTGTACAGGTCCGCGACGTCGTACACAAAGGAGAGCATCTTGCCCGTATGGATGAAGCCCAGAGCCGGGGAGAGCCCGAGCGCGAGAATCCCCGCGTGACAGATGCCATACAGACAACTATTCGCGGCTGACAGGGCCCTGTTCACCGGATCCGCGGCAGACCAGTCCTGCTGCTTGTACGAGCGTCCCTGCCAGGGAATACCGGTATCTCGGCTCGCCTGCGCGTACGCGTCTCGAACCCGGGCGCCTTCTTTCCCTCTGATCTGGCGCAGCGTGAGGCATGCGTGGAGCGGCTCCTCAAAGCGCATCGCGTAGAGTCGCCGCACCACCTCCAATCGGCTCTTTGGGTCCGCCCACAGTGCAGCCTGATGAAGCAGGTTGTGGGCATTACGGGTCTTTCCCCGGCCGTACGCGTACAGGCGGACGCCTTCTTCTCCGCACCAGAAGATCAGACAGCCGTTGTCAGCCAGGGCCGTGACCGCGGCATGGCTGATCGAGGTGCCGGGGCCCACCATCAACAGCGCGATCGTGGCGCAGGGAACCGGTACTTTCCCCTGAGCGTCTATAACGGCAATCGATTTGGCTTCCTGTTCCACCCGGCAGTGCTCCACATAGAGATAGCTCCAGCCGTCCCGAAACTTCGGCAGAATATGGAGATCCTGAATTCTCATCTCGCCCCCCGCAAACCTGACAACTACACCGGCGCCACCGAAAGCAGACCGAACCCAAATGCCTTACCTGGCCCGATGCCGCGCACGATGGACTCGAGAAAGGCATTTGTGTCAGTGACCCGCAAGAGGCCTTCGAAAATGACAGCAAAGTGCGTAGTTGAGTGCCCGCGCGAAGCATCCCTTTTTCGTCCGGTCAGTTTTCCTTCATTGCAGACCTTGACAGAGGAAACCGCCCGTACCGTGTTTGTCATATCCTTGACTTCTCTCGTGAGAAGGATGAAACCTCCGGCCACGCCGTTTTCCTTAACCTGCCCTTTACCGATCAACCAGTCGATTTGGTCATGCTCTCGGTACAGTTCGATTCGTTTGCCCTTCATTGGGTGGCCGTGCTTCCCGATCCGTTTGGTCGGATTGGCTCGCAAACGAAAACGGAGGACCTGACCGGTTTGAATGTTCCGGCATGCCGCCATGATGTCCTTGAACTCATATCCGGCCATACCCGCATTCGCGGCCAGGTAATCATTGAGTTCATTGAGAAACGACCAGTCCGGCTCTACACGTGACTGGACGAGAACCTTGACGGCGCCCGACGGCTCATCGACTTCCGCACGAAACAGGACGCCAAACTCATCGCGTGCCTTCTTGTTTGTAACGTCCGTGGCTTCCGGGAACCCGCGCATCAGGGTGCGGTGCATTTCATAAGGATGCCCAAATTCACTCATAACCTGCCGTGAGCGCGGGTTGAGGAGTAAGCGGGAGAGGTACAGCGGAGCTTTCGATAGCGGCGTCATTTCGAATCTCCTTTCCCGTCGTAAGAAGACTGGATGGATCGTGGCTTGAACCGCCGTTCGCGGAAGCAGAGAGGCCAATCGTATTGTGTCCTTTCGCCTTCAGGCGTTTCCAACACAACACGTCCGTCAGATGGACCGGAGAGAAGATTCTCCTCGAGAGTCCCGGTCTTCGGACGATCGGTTTTGCCGAGGGGAGGCGTTGTCAGGGGAAACGCCTTGCGGCCCAGGAACAAGATCCACTTTGGGTTACGCAGGCTTTCAGCGATATCCTCGAGGAGGCCTGTGTCTTCCGACTCTAACCCGACGGTGAACCACGCGTCGGCCAGATAATCCCGATAGGATACGACGACGGCAGTTTTACCCCTGCCGTCCGCCTTAAGGACATTCTTTGCTGTGTGGTAGTCCCGTTCGGGCCGTCCCTCCTTGTCCACTCGCACCCCCATTCGGATCGCGTCGAATCGGGAGATATCCTCCCCTCGCGCGATACCCATGGCCGCGCAGATCAGGCCGATTACCCCACTGCGGGTCGGCTCGAGGGCTGTGTCACGGTAGTCAAAACGACTGCGGTACCCCCACGATTGCATGGGGCCTTCGAGCCTCAAGAGTAGGGTGAACACCTCATTCACTTTGTCCCCTCCTTATCTTCGAGGACCGCCTTAATCGCCTCTTGGACACTTTCCTTGACAGAGTCACTGAGGTCATTCAAGCGTGCTCCCTGCGCAACGTGAAAGCACGCGGTCGTTGTCTCACCCTGCCTACCGTAGACCTTTTTCATCGCGTCCCAGTGCTTGGTTAGGGCATCGACCGACAGACCGACCAGATCGTCGTCATTCTTCGTGGGCCTTACCGGCTTGGCGAAGGCATTTGCCAGCGAGATGGGAACACCCTTTTGTCTCCTCACGAACAGGCCGAACGACGGGAGATTCTGGGCGGCGAAGGAACTTTTCTTGCCGGTGGGGATGGCATAGACCATCGCTTCCAGGAACGCCTCGATGACTCTGTCTGCCTCCTGATAGTCCGTTTGTTCCAGATTTTGCGTCCACTCCCCGTTATTGCGCGCCGTCTTTCGAGCGAGATTCCGGGCCAGTTGGTCGCGGTCCACGAGCGCGTAACGATAATAGCAAGCGCTGTTGAAGCCGACGACCCCCATCATCCCGGCGCCGGTCTCCTCTCCCGGATTCAGATCGTCGACCGCAGTGTAGAAGTCCATCTCCATGTCAACTTTGTGGGTGGAAATGGGATGAGCTACCTGGCAGGCACCGTCCGTGTTACGCTGTGGTTGCTCGGCAAGCATGCGGCCGAACAGGGCGATGTCGGCGGAGACTTGTGCCGCCTTGATTCGGCCCTCAATCTCCTCTACAGGCTGGAGCTTTGGTATCTTGGACTTCTTCTTGGGGGCCGACTCCTCTGGACTCTCCTCTTCGGTGACCTGCTCGGGCTCTGGCGTCGCAGCAGAGTCGTCCTTATCATCAGAGGCTTCCTCAGTGGCGGTATCCCTATCCAGTTTCAGCCGCTTCTTTACGACGGATGCGATCCCCTCGACGGTCTTGGTGCTTTTCTGTCCTTTCTTAGTGGCGTCCTTCTTACTATCCTCCCAAAGGAGATTCACTGCCTTTGCGCAGGCATCAACCTCGTCCGGTGAGATGAACACCAAGACGTTCGTTTTTTCCGGCCTCTTCTTGTCTGCGGCCGCGTAGTACGCGTCGGTGAAGACGCGAATGCCGGCTCTCAGTTCTCCGTCCTCCACACCCTTTTTCATGAATTCTTCGTCTTCGACAAGCTTGCTGCGAATCAACTGCTGAAGCCTCTTTGTCCTCTCGCCGACGCTAACGGTGCCTCTCTCCCGCCACCACTCGCGAACAGCACGCTTACCGCATTGGCTTGATACGCGCGCCCGACGAAACGCGCCAAAATAGGCGCTCTTGGGCTGGCCTGTGTCGTCCCGGTTCAGATTGGAAGGCGCGAAGTTCTGGATTATGTGCAGTTCGATTTTTACGCCGGAATCACTCATTGTCTTTTTCCTCCTTTCGAGGTGATGGGTTTTCCTTCCTATCGTTCGGTGAGTCGGTCCCCGCCGGACGTCAGCGGTAGAAATCGCGCGCCCATCGAAGTTGGACGTATCCCTCTGGGTGGTCCCACTGAAGCAAGTCCTCGAAGAGTCGAAACCAGTCGAGCGGCTCGTCGTAGGACTTCAGCAATCTGACCGCATAGCGAAGATGGGCGTCCACGTCTTCGGCGTGGGCGTTGAGCAGGGCGACGAATCGGGCCTCCATACTGTCGCTTTTCTGTCTTAGCGGACGAAATGCCGCTCCCAGGGAGCGATCTTTCAGGTATTTCGGGAATGCTCCGAAGAGGGTTGCGGTCAGATAGTACCAGCGGTCGTTGTATCTTTTTTCGGGCAGATACGGCACAACATGCTTATGAACGCGCGCCATCGCGCCCGGTTCCTTGCCCAAACCGCTGCGCAGGTCGGCGAGCGCGCCCAGATCCTCCTTACCTTCTTTGGCTAGACTGAGGAGGTAACCGATGAACTCTTTCTGTCTGTTCTCAAGGCTCATTTCTTCCGGCCTCCTTTGGCTCTTCGTTTTGCCATGTCCGCTTTCTGCTGCCGCGGCATGAGGTCGCCATCACTGAAATCCGTGCGAACGCGCGCAACGGCTTGGATGGCACGGGCACTGGTCCCGAGGGAGCGGACGCTCTCCTCAAGCGCTCGCCGGGCCTCGGCCTTCACATGTCTGCCCCAGGTGTTGGTTGCCGTTTGATGCTCATCGGGCTTCCAGTCGTCGCTTGTGGCATCCCAATCGGTGGGGAGATCCTCCAACAACAAAAAGAAGTGCTTTTCCAGCCGCGCCCAGTAAGCGGGGCGGGGATCTAAGGTCTCAGTTACCTTCGTGACTTCGTCTTTATCAGGTTTCCGACCGTCTGGTGACTCCGCATCCGGAGCAAGATAGAGCTTTGCGATCCGGCGGGTCCGGTTTATGAGTTCGAATGCCGCCTGCTCGGCTTTTCCTAGGAGACCGCCAAGTCGCTCGATAAGGTTGACATCGGTGAGCAACGCGGCCGGCACAGGCATCCGCTCATGGCGGGACAATAGAATCTTGGCCGCTTCGTCACCCCGTGCGATACCGGCCAAGTTCAGTCGCGCAGTTGAAATTCCAGTGCGCGCGGCATGAGAAAGAGCCAGAACTGTGCGGTTGCGGTTGGGCTGCACAGCCAGTATGGAATGCAAGTCTCTCCAGCCAGCCTTGTGAGGCTGGAGCTTGATGAGCTCTCCTTTCCGGTTGTAAGATTTCATCGGATCGACGAGATTATCGTTCAACGCAAGCCCCTGAGTGAAGTGCACGGTCTTAATTCGCCCACTCTCAGGTTTGGTCAAGCGGACGGCCCGACTGGGCCAGGTGAACAGTTGAACAGGTCCAGTGGCAAAAGCCCGCCTGTAATCGCCAAGGCGCTTCCCGGCCTTGATCTGCTTCCCTTCTTTGTCCAGGTCGCCCTTTTTGGCCTTCGGAGGCTGCCGAGCGCGAAGTAAGTGCACACTCAGGGGCTTTTCCCAAATGGGGAAATCAGTGTCGGTGAGATCGTAGTCCACAAGGTTCAGCATCAGGGTTTCAAGAAGATTGCTCCCTTCAAGCCAGACCACGCATCCGGTATAAGCCGGCGCAAATGTTCGGCCGGTCGGAGAGTATTCGAGGGCTCCTACTGTGGCATTGCTTGTGTTGCTGGCACTCGCGCCGAAAGCCTGGGACGTGACGAGGTACAGGGCGCCTTCCTGGACCGAAGGCAGTTCAGGCAAGTGCTCCCAAAGCGAAGTCGGCACGCCCGCGAACTGCTCGAAGGCAAGTCTCGTGGCCGGCTCTGGTTGTTGACGGCTCAGGCACTCGAGTCCTGCAACCTGAAAGAAAGGGTAACTATCGTCAAAAAGCCGGAATCTGTTCCTGCATTGGCATTCATCAAGATAACGGTCGATCCACTGCAACGGTATGCCTTCCCTCCACGAAGTCTGCAATGCCTGCCAGGAGTGGAACGAATCCACTGGCACGCCGTTGGCGTATGCCACTCGGTAACAGAATGCCAAGAGGAGACGCAATAACGCAATCCGCACGACCGGAGACTCATGTTCGATAGATCGGATCAGGCGCGCACCTTGCAGCGCTGATACAATGCTGAAGTACTTCGGCATGCCTTCCGCCGCAAGGCACGGTATCCAGTCATGGATCAAGAGATCGAACTCGTGATTGTTCATTGTATCTCTACCCCCAATTCTTGGGTGACATTGACATTTATGCCCTTCGTCTTCCCGACCTCAACTAAACGGCAGTGGCGCAAGTGCGCGTCATTCTGCCATGTCGTAGGAACTTTCAGCGCGGCCAGTTTGGAGAAGAGCGGTTCCTGCGAGATAGACGCGGATCGATCGAGGAGCCACCTGACTTCTTTGATTCCTATAGTCCTGGGTGGCCTCTCATCGTTGACAAGAAACACGGTTCGGAGGCTTGGTTTGCCCTCACGGGTAGCCGCTCTCACCTTGGCATCGGTCTCCGGGTCGTCGTCATCTGCCAGCTCTCGGTTGAAACGTTCAATGAGTTCCTTTGGATTGTCCGGCTGACGGACCAGAAGTTGCCGCGCGTGACCAATCGAATCACTGGTGGAGACTTCGAGTCCTGCCAGAGCCTCCGCAAGAGAGGTCGACCATTCGTCGTCTTGTCCAGGGCATTCCGGCCCATACACGGCCTCCACTAACGGCTCGATTTCGGCCGGCATGCGGAGCGTTGCCTGTTGGCGCAGGGCCAGCCACGTGCGCAACAGGATGTAGCGGTCATAGATGAACTCGATGCCCTTGCCGAAAGACTCGGGTGGGGGACCGTCCGTTTCGCCGTCACAGAGCACTATGAAGTGCGGTGTTTCAAGGCCCGCCGGGCGGTGGCGCGGATGTCGGTGCAGTCGCCCGCAGCGCTGGAGCAACAGGTCCACGGGGGCAATCTCCGAAACCATGAGGTCAAAGTCCAGGTCAAGACTCTGTTCAATCACCTGTGTGGCAACCAATACGGCACGGCTCGGGCGATCGGGATTCGCGTAGCTACCATCACCCTGCTTTTCACCCTTGCCAAACATCCTGAGGACTTCCACTTCGCGTTCCCGCCGCCACATCCTGAGGGTGCGGGCGTGGAAGAGCGAGCACTCTGTGTCCGTCATGTTGTCTCTCAAGTGCTCATATATCTGGATAGAGCGGTCGACCGTGTTACAGACAACAGCCGCACAGCCGCCATGCATCAATCGTACGTTAAGGTAGTCGTTGAGGGCTTTGAGGTCGGTCCCGGAAAAGCCGACATTGACGACGCGCTCATCGTCTACTGCAATTTCGACACGAGCCGGGCGACTCTCCGCTCTTGTGTCTGGATAGTGGTGCGGCTCGGCCAGAGTGATTCGCGGATAGCGCTTGTAATCGCCATCGTCCCGGCCGGAATAGGCCTTGGCGAGCGCTCTTCGCTTGGCCTCCGGAAGTGTAGCGGAAAGCAGGACGACGGTGCAATCCAGCTCAGCCAGCCAATGCAGAAGCCGTTCGAGGATCGTGCTCATGTACGCGTCATAGGCGTGCACCTCATCGAAGATCACCACCTTGCCCGCAAGGCCGAAGAGCCGCACGAACCAGTGCCTGGTCTGAAGGACACTCAACAGACTTTGGTCAATGGTGCCGACGCCAAACGGCGCAAGGAGCGGCCTTTTCTTTGCGGTGAACCAGGATTGGGCCTCCACGTCGCCTTCTTGCCCGATGTTCTTCATCTTGAAGTCCGGAATCTCACCTTCTTTCACTTCCGTCATTTGGGCAATAAGGGCATCGCCATGTACGAGCTGCAGGTTGAGCTTCCCCTGATGACCGCGATGCCTCAGATAGTCATCCAGGACTCGCTTGAACATCGCATTTCCGGTCGCCTGGGTCGGCATCGCGATATACAGGCCGCGCGCAAGACCGCTGCACATAGCCACGTCCGCCGCGTAGAGCGCCGCCTCAGTCTTGCCTTGCCCCATCGGCGCTTCCACGATCATCAGATAGGGAGAAGTCTGCTTTGACGCCAATTCGATTGCAGCCCTTTGGAGGGGGTTTGGTACGAAGCCGCTGAAGATCTCATCGAACCTCGCTTCATCGGCGTACGTCACGGCCGGCAGCCAGCCAAGCGTCTCGAGAGCCTTTTGGGCCTGGTCTTGCGCATTCCTCCAGTAGTCCGCCGCGGCAATTTCGACCAGGGTTCCGCATTGGGCAACACATGGGAAGAAATCCTGATTCGAACCGATCCAGTCTACAACGGAGATGAACCCCGCCAGCACGGGAACGACGGCTGGGTCCGCGATGTCGCTCTTGGTGTGGCCTGCTCGGTTCAGCTGGAATCCCAGGGTGTGGGCGAATTCTTGAAGCAGCTCGCGACGGGCCGTGTTCCAACGGTCGTTCCCAAGCGTGTCCCGCCCCATTCGGAGTTCGGCTGATCGCGGGAAAACACCATGATGCGCACCGGTAATCTGTGCCAAAACCGCAGAACCTGGTCCAGACCCGAGGGCTTCCGTGAGGACATGAGCGCTGATGAGTCCGTGAGGCCGGATCTGGTCGCTTTTCAGAAATGGAAGCCCGGAGTACTGTGATAGCTGCGGCACTTGCTTCTGGAACCCTGGAGCAGCCTTGCCCAGATCGTGCGCCCCGGCGAGAAAAGCGATTTCGGTTCGCGTGTCGATCGCGAGTGCACACTCCAATCTCTTGCGAAGATGCTCATTGAGACAGTGGTGCCAAACGAGTTCCGCAACTGAGGCAACATCGAGCATGTGGCAGAGTAAGGGGTGATAGCGACAATGCGCAAAATCCTCCTTCGTCTTGTCCCATTCGCTCTTTGCCCAGAGCCGCAGCCACTTGGGATCTTGGTGCCCAGGAGAAATCTGAGTATTGACATTCATGTTCTCTCTCCTCGCCTTCAATCGTACCCGCTATACGCTGTCATGAGCCGGATCTGGCACGCCTGGGTCATCGCGGTCCTGAAGCCTACCCGGTCCGGCTCCCCGTTCGTCCTCAGAACCGGTATCCACGGTTCCACGAGAAGGTTGAAGTTCTCAGGTTTGTGCGTCATGCCTTCCTCACTTTCCCTTGGAGTTCGATTGCCGACCATCTGCTTGCGCAGCCAGAAGCAGGAAACCGGATGGTATCTTCACGAGGGAGACAAAGAGAGCGATCCTCATCGGCCGTTTCTCTGCCCGGACTAGGTGTCGAGGTACGTCGGCACTGGTCGGATGGGGCGATCCGGATTTCAGGGAGAAAATTGAAAAGAGATGGGCCTGATCCCCAACTGAGGACATCGAATACCTTCTTACCGGACCTTTCATAGCCCACTCCCCTGTCCGATGGTATACCGAAGGTTGTCCAGGATGTCAATCGCAATGTACCGTTCTTACAGCCAGGAAGAGACTACGCGACTTGTCAATCTCCTCGGGGACGTCTTGCCCTTACCGGAGAGAAGGCCTTATGCCGGCACGTGGGTTGTGGCGTGGGGTACGGTCGGAGGGTAGCTACGACGCACTGGCGACGGGCTATTTCACTGGCTTCTGAGGCAACGAGCTTATCTCGTATGGGGCTAGTTCAGCATAACAAACCGCTTCGAAGCAACGGCGGGATGCGCACGGTACATTTTTGGGGTACAACCTGTAGTGACTCTTAGTATCTCTCAGAAAGGGCATGAGACGAATGCGATAGGAATGCCGCGGGAATCGGACACCGGAGAAGGCGGCGGGCAAGACCAAATGAAAAGGGCCGCAGCATCTGATCTGCGACCCTCGCGTATTCCCTGGTGCTCGGAGCGAGAGTCGAACTCGGCAGGCCTCTCGTGGAGCGCTGCAAAAAATCCCCCAACATCAAGAGGTGACGATGATTCGGGGGAGGATAAGGATATCAGTTGGATATCGGCGTTGGCTTGTGTCACGGTGAGGACCTTTGGGAGAACCTCCGTCGGGAAAAGAGGTTCTCCTCAAAGGCTGCAGAAAGCGGGCGAGTCGTCATCTACGTGCCGAATACCTTGGGAGCCAACGTTTGCTTTTTCCAGTAGATCGGGTCATGCGCGGGCATAACTTCGGCACCCATCATCTTCATGATCTTGAAGATGTAGAGGGCTTCCATGGCTTGAGGCATATTCCAGTACAGGCCGGGTGGTATGGCGTCCACCATGTTCTCGATAGTATACATGGCGTCTGCTGCGATGACCAACATCTTGCCGTCGCGCCCTTTGACAAGCATTGACTGATGCCCCGGTGTATGACCAGGAGTGGGAAACACGACGAGCGTTCCATCGCCGAAAACATCAAAGACACCGTCGATGGCCTTGACCATGAGTTTGTCCATTACCTTGAAATCATCCGGAATGTAAGCCGTCTTCTTGCCGGAGGCCACGGCTTTCTTTATGACTTCCAGCTCCCTTTTCTGGAAGTAAAGGGGAACCTTTGTGCCCTTGAAATTGTCAATGGAGCCCGCATGATCCAGATGCCCGTGGCTGACGATGGCACACTTGATGGCTTTGGGCTCCACGCCAAGTTTCTTGAGCTGCACATGGAACTCTTCATAGCCCTTCATGACGGGAAAGTAGGCGTCCGTCACCTTTTTGCCCCAGTAGGCGACCGGATCCTTGGCACACATCGCGTTGTTGCCCGTGTCAAAGGACACCCAGTCTTTGCCGTGCTTGATAAGCAAGAAAGGTACCGGGATGTTCATCGGGGTACCGACACGGGTATCCTTGAGAATATACTGCGTCTGCGTCTTCAAAATTCCACAGAGAAAGGCATAGACCTCTATCTTCGGCTCCGCCGCAAAGGCAAGCCTAGGGCCTGAGCCCACCAGGCTCGAGGGTATTCCTAGAGCACCTACCGATGCGGTTACGCCGGCGACCTTGAGAAATCTTCTGCGAGAGATTGACTCTGTCATTTGCTTTCCCTCCTTTACTGTGGTTGAAAGCGAGTTTCTCAACCCACGCTGGGACCAAAGTCCCTATCCGAAACGAGAAGGAACGCAACTTAACCTCTATCACCTCTTGTGGCCGCTAGTGAATATTGAATAGAAATTCACCTGGGTTGAGATCCACTTCTGTGCCCCGCACAGAACCTCTTCTCGACCCCATCACTTCCGGGACACAGAATGCCATGCTGAGCCCTACGTGTCCTGTTCTGGGCCCATCATCCGTTCACTATCACCCCCTTTCCTATCTATTATCCACGGCAGAACCCTCCAGAATCTCCGGGACGTAACCCGCAAGCCACGGTATCATCAATATTCCTCGCTGCAGAATCTGTTCCTCCATCCAGCAACTGATTCCACCGCACATCAAGAGGTCGATCCGCAAACGCCAGAGGCACTCAGGACGATTCCACCGCGCGACGCCCGACCAATCTTCGTCTGAGAGACTCTCGTACGCATCTCCCGTGTCGACGAAGACCAACAGCCGCCGACACGTGTCGAAGGCCGGTGCAATTCGATCTTGATGTTCAGGAAGCGCTACTCGCATGTTAACCGTCCGTCAGATGACGGGGCAATTTGCGTGCCAACCTTCAAGCCAAAGGTAACACTTTGGAATAATGTAACTAAGGAGCCTATGTTCAAGTGCGCCCGGAAAGGAGATAATTGCACTGTGCAACCATCGCCTCTGGTGTGGTTTGCACAATGCAGTATGAACTGGCCCAAAACCGCAGAACTTCTCCCTTCGTCCGCTGCCTCCTGATTGAAGAGCAGAACCAGGTAGGCTTCATCGTGCGGTCCATTGGGCAGAGTTCATCGCGGAAGGGGTCCCAAGACGGATCACGTGCCACGATACCGGTCTCCATCGCGAACAACTGCTCCCGCCTTCATGAGGCGTTCGAGGTGATCCTGGCCCCCTGAAAATCAATCATGATGGAACTGTCAAATTGTGGGCGAATTGTCTCTCTTCCCTTTTCACCACTGCCCGACATCCGTTTATCCTCAACCTCACTCGATTTGCGACACTATATCAAATACTTGAGGGGAAGAACATACATTTCTTTGTTTATCCGCCGAATAATCCGGGAGAACAAGCGAGTTGACGCCAAAACGACTTATGCGCAATGGACCGGTCTTCGCGCACGAGTAGAACGGGAACGGTTTACCGCATCGAGATTCTCGTGCCCGGTCAGAAAGGATCCTCAGGAGGATTACCGTGTTCATCCCAGCCTCTGGCTTGGTAGTACTCTCTGAGCAACGTATCCGTGTCATCTTTGGAGATGAGCTTTCCGGATTCGGGAAGCGCCTCTGTATGGAAACGTCGGGGCAACCGATCATCTTCCGGCGTGAGCCCCTCACGCACATTGAAACGCCTGGTGGTATCGGTAACCCGGGCAGCGATGGCTCGCATATCCGTCATATCAAACTCCCTGCCGGTGGTGGCACGGATAATGGCAGCCAATTCCTCCCACTGATACAGGTCCCGGTAAAAGCGACAGAGAATCAGAGTATCGAATATGGTGAGTCGATCCTCCCATTCGGTAAACATGGCAGCCTTTCCTTGGATCTGATCCGGAGGGATTATGTTGCCCAATTCAGGCTTGTAAAAGGTAGCCCGAAGGTGGCACGCTCCTCTGTCACTAGATGCGTAGGCAAGTCCCATTCCTTTCAGAATACGAGGATCGTACCCGGCGGGTTCCAGCCCTTTTACGTGAATCGCCTGGTCCTCCATGCCCCAAGCCGCTGAAGCATGTTTGATGCCGCGAGCGAGGATGTCTCCTATGCCTCTGCGAAAGGCAATATCGTTAAGCAGTCGGACTATGTTATCTACCTCTCCATAGTCGATCTCAAAGTCGATCTTCCCCTGTTGCGACGCTTCGATCGTCAGGGCGGCCAGATTTCCGGCCGACATGGTATCCATACCGAGCCTGTCGCATACGTCGTTCAAGTAGGCTATCTCCTCGATAGAGTCGACTTCGCACAGGCCCCCAAACGCATAGATCGTCTCATACTCGGGGCCTTCGATTTTCAGGCCCGCGTGGCGTCCTTCTCTTACCGTCGAAAGCCTTCCGCACGCGATGAAGCACTTCCTGCACGCGTGCGGGACCACGGTGCAGCGTTCGTGCAGAGCACCCGCATTGATCCGATCCTTGTGAGCAGCTTGACCTCTATGCCAATACCTCGTGGGAAACCCCCCTACCTTATTCATGATATCTACGAGCATCGGGGTTCCGAGATTCTTGTAATTCTTTACGCCTGGATCGTCTTTGGCCCTTGCCAGAAGTTCCTTGGAGAAGCTTGCCACCGCTTCGGGATCTGCGAGCTGTTTCTTTCGATTCCCGTAAAAAGCGATCGCTTTGATCTTTTTCGATCCCAGGACCGCACCCACACCGGTTCTCCCGGCACTTCGCCAGTAGTCGTTTTCCACCACCGCGAAGCTCACCAGGTTTTCCCCTGCAGGACCGATGACCAAAACTCCAGAACCGGACGCTTGCGGCCGATTTTCTCGTACCCAGGCCTTGATACGATCTTCAGTCTCGTACGTTTCCAACCCCCAGAGATCGTTTGCGTCATGAAATCGTGTCTCGTTGTGGGAGACCTCTATCCAGATCGGCTCGGCTGCGGCTCCGTGAATCTCGATCGCGTCGTAGCCGGTGACTGCCAGGTACTCGGCCACTGAACCGCCGGAATAGGATTCGGAGTAGAGGGTGGTCTGAGGGGATTTTGTGAAGATTCCGTGCCTGCATGAGCCCCAAATACGGGTTCCACTCACCGGTCCTCCGGCGAATATAATGTGGTTCTCCGCAGCAAGAGGATCGACCTCGGGCGGATTGTTCTCCAGCAAGAGATGGGTGGCAAGGCCTTTGCCACCGAGGGTTCTTTCGAGTATGTCATCAGAGATCATCTTCAAGTCGATGGATTTCTCCGTGGCGTCAATTCGTAGGACCATATTGAAGAAGCCGTGCATTTTCCCCTCACTTCGATGGGTATGTGCGTTTGGCAGGAACCGCCTCAAAAGATCCTTTCCGCCATTTTCCATGCAGCGGTTCCATCCCGGCGCCTTGCCTAGAGAACTCGTCTGTAGATTTCTTCCGCATCCGAGATGGTAAGTATGCGCGGATTGTTGTCCAGAAGCCTTGTGACCTTCATGACGCCCTGAGCCAGTTCAGGGATGTGCTCTTCTTTTATGCCGAACTCGCCCAGCGACCTGGGAATCCTGACGTCCGTTGCGAGGGATCTCATCGCATCCACCGCGACCATGGCCGCATCCCGTTGACTCAAATCCCTCGTGTTCTCCCCGACTAGGTCGGCCATGCGCGCAAATTTCGGAAGATTCCCCAGCATGTTGAATTCCATGACGGAGGCCAGCATGATGCTGTTGGCCACGCCATGGGGTATATGGAACTCAGCGCCTATGGGATACGCGAATGCGTGGACAGCGGTCACTCCCGCATTGGCGAATGCCATCCCGGCCAGGAGACTGCCTTCCAGCATGGCCGCCCGAGCCTCGATGCTCCCGCCCTGCGCGTACGCGGTGCGGAGATTCTCATGAATGAGCACTATAGCGCGGCTCGCCAACATATCCGTCATGGGAGTGGCATTTACCGAGGTGAATGCCTCGATTGCATGAATCCAGGCGTCCATTCCCGTTGCCGCCGTAATATGGGGAGGCATACTGACGGTCAACTCGGGGTCGAGGAGGGCCACCCGCGGGAACAGGTGGGAGCTCACTACGCCTTTCTTAAGCTTCTCTCTCTCGTCGGAGAGGATCGCTATCGGCGTCACCTCACTGCCGGTCCCGGCTGTTGTGGGGACCATGATAGTCGGCACTCCGGGCTTCGGCACCAGGTCTACCCCGAGGTAGTCGTAGATCGAGCCCCCACTTGCAATCACCAATGCCGCGCACTTCGCGATGTCCATGGGACTTCCGCCGCCCAGGCCGATGATGCAGTCAGGATCGGTAGTGCCGGATTTGCTCACGCAAGCCTCTACAATCTCATAGCGGGGGTCCGGTGTTACGTCGCTGAAAACTCGAACTTCAAGTCCCGCGTCTTTGAGCGACGCCTCGACCCGTGAAAAGAGCCGCGATTCGATTATGCCCGGGTCGGTTACCACCAAGACTCTCTTAGCTCCCAGAGATTCGACCTCCCGGCCGATACCGTCAATTGCACCAGGACCCATCACGATCCTGGGCGTGGTGCGGAACAAGGTTATGCGTCCAGCCATCGCACACCATCCTTGGCTTTTTCTTCAAGCGCGGTCAGCGACCGACTATAGTCGAAAGTTTCTCGTTCTCGGCAATTTCTTCCGGCGTGCCTTCGAAAAGGATCTCGCCCCTCTCTACGACGTAGCTCCGCTCCACCACGAGGGAGGCGTGTCGCAGATTCGATTCGGCAAGCACAAGTGAAATGCCCATCTCACGTATCCGGCGCGCGGCTTCCGTAAACTGCCTCACCACCAAGGGAGAGAGCCCCTCCAAGGATTCGTCCAGGAGCAGCAGACTTGGCCTCAAGGCCAGAGCCCTCGTGATGGAGACCATTTTCTTTTCACCGCCTGAGAGCGTTCCGCCCTTCCTGCTCAGAAGCCCCTTCAATCGGGGGAAGATCCGGACTCCGTCCTCAAGCTCGAATTTCTCCCCATTTCCCTCGCGATCCTCCGCGACCCACATTCCCAGGCGGATGTTCTCCTCCACCGTGATCTCGGGAAAAACTCGGGCATCCTCAGGCGAATAGGCCAACCCGGAAAGCACTCGCTGTCGCGTCGCAACCTTCGTGATGTCACGACCCTTGAATGTGACAGTTCCCTGTTGCGGTTGGTACAATCCTATTACGCTCTTGAGTATGGAGCTCTTTCCCGCGCCGTTACGACCCACGAGCCCCACGAGCTCGCCCTCCTTCACCTTGAGGGACACAGAGCGCAATATCTGAGTCTTGCCTACAGAGAAGTCAATGTCCGAAACCTCAAGAAGCATCTTGATCACTCACTCCAAAGAGCGTTTCCTGGACCTCCTTGTCGCTCATCACCTCGTCGGGTGTGCCGTTGGCAAGTATGAGGCCTTGATTCAGAACCATTACCCTCTGCGTGTAGTCGCGGACAATATCCATGTCGTGCTCGATAATCAGGGTCGCCGTGCCCGTATCCTTTATTGCACGTATGATAATATCCATGACCTTGAACTTTTCTGCCGTAGCCACCCCGCTGGTGGGCTCGTCCAGCAGCAGGAACTGTGACTTGAGAGCAAACGCCATCGCGGTGTCCAGTACCTTCTTATCACCTTCGGAAAGCCCGCCGCCGCTCTCGTCCCTGAATTGACCAAGGTTGAACAGCTCCAGGACTTCCATCGCCTCTCGGGTGGCCTCCCTGTGACTGTCGGCCGGCCGAAGAAACCGCCATAGTTGACCCTTTCGGGAGAATATGCAATTGCGTACGTTGTCCAGAACCGTGAGGTCTTCAAAGAGCTGGGTGATCTGGAAGTTGCGAACAATTCCCCGCTTGATCCGCTGATAGGGCGACGCGGAAGTGATGTCTTTCCCCGAGAGCGAGATAGTTCCCGAGTCCGGAAACAAATGGCCGCTGATCAGATTTACCAGCGTGGTTTTTCCCGCTCCGTTCGGTCCCACGAGCGAGACAATCTCGCTGGGCTCAATCGTGAAACTGGCACCCAAAATGACCGGAGCCATACCGAATGATTTGACTAGGTTGGACACTTCCAGCATGGCCTATCCTTTAGCCTCACGTAGCTTTCTGCAACGCCGCGGAATCGGGCCTGAGACGGCGGTACAAACTCTGAATTCCTCCCATAACGCCGCCAGGCAACAGGAGCACCAGGAATACCAGGGTTCCACCTATGATGAGCATCCAATACTCGGTGGATGCAATCGCGTAGAGCTTCAGATAAGTGAACAGGATTGCTCCCACGATTGGCCCCTCGAAGACCATGAAGCCTCCTAACAAGACCATGTACACCATCTCTCCGGAGAACACCCAGTCGGAGATCTCCGGGGTTATGTGTCCGTTGACAAAGCTCCACAAAGCTCCGGCAAAGCCGGTGCACATCCCCGAGATGACAAAGGCGTACCAGCGGTAACGTCTCACCCGTATGCCAATCATCTCGGCCCTCCACTCGTTGTCCCTTGTGGCCTGGAGAGCCTTGCCGAACGGCGAGCTGACTATGGCCCGCATGAGCAGGACAGCGATCGCGAAACCGCCCAGGACAATATAGTAGTACGGACCAATGAGGAAATGCACGCGGCGCATGCCCTCGAATTCGTGACCGAAGAAGGTGGGGATTTCGATGCGGATGCCGTCTGACCCGCCGGTGTAATAGTAGGCCTTGTACAGAATTGCGAAGATCAGCATGGAGAGGGCCAGAGTCAGAATGGAGAAGAAGATCCGCGTGTTGCGTACGCATAAGAATCCGAACAGCGCGGACACCACGAAAGAGCTCCCCAGAGCCGCCACAACGGCCAGTTCAAAACTGAAACTCTCCGGGAAGTACATGTTCAGCAGACCCACTGCGTACGCGCCCGTGGCAAAGTACGCTGCGTGGCCAAAGGAAAGAAGTCCGCAATAGCGCAACAAGAGATTAAGGCCCAGAGCCATGACCCCGTAGGTGAGGCCCGATTCCACCATCATCAGTTGATACGCGGACAGGACGCGGGGCAAAATGAGGAGAATCACGAATGCGCCTGCATATAGGTAGAGCCTCAGATCGAGAAAGTATCGTTTCATAGGGGCACCATTATCTCTGTCCGAACAAGCCCTCAGGCTTGACCACAAGTATGATCACCGCGACCAGGAACAGCAAAGGCAGTTCTATTTCCGGGTAGTATGCGATGCATAACGACCTGGTCTGCCCCACGATCAGAGAGCCCACCAAAGCACCTTTGAGGCTGCCCAGACCACCGATTACCACCACGATGAACGCCATTATCAATGGGTCCATCCCCATTCCCAGCACCGCGGGAGTGGTCGGTACCACCAAACCGCCCGCGAGGCCCGCCAGTGAGGCTCCCATCACGAAAGCAAGGATCATGAGCCTGCGCATGGGGATACCCATGGCCAACGCCATCTCGCGATCCATCTCTATCGCCCTGAGCATAATGCCCATGCGAGTCCTGAACATAAGGCGCCAGATCAGTAATCCCGCCGCGACCGTCACCGCCATGACCAACAAATAGTAGAGCGGATACGTGGATCCCATGATCTTGATGCTGCCCATGGCCTCGAAGGGACCCGAAGCATAGCGGGATTCGCCTCCGAAGGTGAGCTTGAGCAGGTCTTCAATAATCATCAACGCGCCGAAGGTGATGAGGAGTTGGTATTCCAGTTGCCTTCGGTACATGGGCTTGATGAGCGTAGTCTCCAAGACGAAGCCCACGCCACCCGCCAGAAGCAAAGCAGCGGCCGCGGCAACGAGCAGCATAAGCGGGAGCGGTGACTGTGCCATAAGCCCGATCATGAACGCCGCGATGAAAGCCCCAATTGCGTAGAGTGAGCCGTGGGCCAAGTTCAGGATCCCCATCACGCCCAGGATTATGTTCAATCCAAGGGAGGTCAAGAACAGGAAGGCCGCAAAATAGAATCCGTTGAGGAGGTAAATCAGCCACATTTCTTCGGCTCTTCATCTCTGCCAAGGCCACACCCGACGCGTGCATCCTGAACCTTGAACCAATCGCTCAACCAGGTGTGAAGGCTTTTGAAGGCTCTGGAACTGAAGGGTACTCTTCAAACGAGATCTGTCTGAGTACTACCTGATCGGCCCAGCCGGGGACGAGCCCCGGCAGAGCCGCATATCTTTTGCTCTATCTAGCTCTTCCAACTCTTGATCCAGTCAGCGGTAGTGATTCCGGATGGTGCGGAGACCATGAAGGAAGGGTAGATCTCCAGCCGGTCCGGATCGAGGATTGGGAAGGGAAAGCCCTTTACTTTCTTGGAAATGCCTACCATGCAGTCTTCCCGGGCGTTGTGGTCCTTGCCAATGACCAGGTACCCAGAGGGGGTCTCCAAGCTCAGGTTGGCCATGGCCTTGGCGACCTCCTCAATGGTAGGCCAGCCCCCTCCCACGAGACTGGACGCCTTCTCGACGGCTGTTTTGTAAGAAGCGATGGCCTGGAAGGCATGATAAGAGGGATAGGTGGGGTACTTCTTGTAGCGCTTGTGAAACTCTTCAACGAACCACTTGTTTAGAGGCCACTTGTCAGGGGGAGGGTACAGGAAATAATGAGCACCCGCGCAGCAGATAAACTGACCCTCGGGGAAACTCGGCCCTATCTCCTGTGGGTATGGCTCGCCACGGCTCATGGCCAGCTTGATCTTGTCAAAAAAACCGGTGGGCTGGGCCTGCTTGATAAAGGTCACAGCGTCACCACCCCACAGGGAAGTATGAACCACCTCGGCCCCGGAACCCTGAAGAGCACTGATATGGGCAGTAAAGTCGGTGGTGAATATTTTGGGCCATAGGGTCTTTACCACTTCCACCTGGGGCATGAGTTTCTTGATGGCGAGCTCGAAGATGCTCCAAGAGTCGCGGCCCCATGCGTAGTCCTGGTTGATGCCCGCTATCTTCTTGACTTTCGGCATATACTTCTTGATCGCCAGGGCCAAGGAGATGTTGTCTTGACCCAGGTGAGCCGCGGTTCGGAAGCCCAGCTGGTACTTCGGGACTTTGAACGGAGATTTCTTTCCCTCCATCAACACCTGAGTGCCGCAGTCGTAGGCCACCATGAGGCCACCCAGCTCGTCGCTCAGCGGCAATACCGCCTTGCAGTCTCCCGATGAAATGTAGCCCAGGATCGCGTCCACCTTGTCGTCAAGGATCAGTTTGCGGGCCAGCTTGACCTGCGTCTGCGCGCCTCCGGCCTCGTCATAACTGGTCAGCTCGATCTTCCGTCCCAGTATTCCACCCTTCTTGTTGTACACGTCCGCCATCATCTTGTAGGCGTTGTCTCCGGGAATGCCGAACGGACCTGCGGCAGGGCCGGTCAAGAAGCTAATAGCCGCGAGTCTTACCGGAGTCTTGGGAATCTTCCGCTTCGCTGCGGCAGACGCCTTGTTAGGAGAGCCCAGCAGTCCGGCAGCGCCCACTCCCAGGCCTGCCGCACCGGCCAGCTTGAGGAAATCCCTGCGATTGTTCTTGTCTTGCATGGCTCCATCCCCTTTCAGACTGTGTTACGAGATCAGGCGCTGTGCCTGCGGTAAGGTGGGTCCCGGTGATTCGGGAACGCCATTGTGAAAATGTGATGAGTCCTAGGAGAAGACCGAAGGCCAACTTCGCGTCCCATTGCAACTCCCTGCGTGTTCACCGTCCATGTCGTTGACTCGTGTCAACGGGTGTTCATTGCGTACGTACGAAAAGCCCCGCTGATAGTGGGGTGTACCGATCTTGACCACCTGTGGGGCTGCGACTCGGCAGAGTGAAATGGCCACAAGACTCGTGTGGACATCAGCTCTGCTCACTGTGACTTCCCCTTGGAGACACTGTACCCTTATGTGGTTCGATCTCGTGCCAAGGCATACGGACTCCCGTGCCCGGAACTCGGCCGGGCACAACGAAATATGAACGTCTTAGTGTCGTGGTGAGTGGTCCGTGGCTTCGCCTCGGACAGGAATCGTGAAGAACGCCACGCCGTTATTCGAAGGGGGAGACTCCATCTCCGCCTTCGAGCAACCCCATACGTAGGGGCAAACATTGTACTCGGAGGGAAACCCCTTTTATCGGGATATCACAAAAAGGGAAAAGCAAGATCCATGCCCAACTGCGCGGTAGTGATAAGATGTTGAATTTACTTATTATACTTTGCTGTACGTGTGCGGAGGAATGATTGCAATTCCGCAATACTTCTCGGATGGCCGGGATGGGATGGAGAGTCTTGGGGTTACTGAGTGGGCCCCATCGTCTGATTGCATAAATGCAACACTATTGCACATCTGCAGATGGGCGCACGATCCCCAAAGCGCGCATCTTGCGCCACAGCGTCGTGGGGTGCAGTCCTAACGACTTGGCCGCGGCTGAAAGTGTCTCATGTCGGGCCAAAGCCGTTGCAAGCACTTTCGCTTCGTAATTGCGGAGTGCCGCCTTGAGGGTCATGCCTTCGTCCACAACATAGTGAGAATTCCTCCTCGACTCGCTCAACTCACTGGGGACATCGTGAACCGAGATGGTATCGCCTTCGCTCATGATCATCATGCGTTCCAGGATGTTGATCAACTCCCGCACATTCCCCGGATAATCGTATTTCAGGAGATCATCTATGACATCATGCTCTAGGCGTTTGCTCAATCCCATGGTTTCATTGAATTTCGCCAGCGTCCGGAGCGCTATGGGAGGGATATCTTCGCGCCTGCGCCTCAGGGGAGGGATGACAATAGGGACAACATGAAGTCTGTAGTAGAGGTCCTCACGGAACTCGCCCTGCTTCATCATGGCCTTCAGATCACGGTTGGTTGCTGCGACTATGCGTGCATCCACCGTCCTGTGTTTGGTCGCTCCCACCCGAGTGAACGTCTTCTCTTCGATGACCTGCAGGAGTTTGACCTGCATCGCGAGGGAGAGATCTCCTATTTCGTCAAGAAACAGCGTCCCACCCTGGGCCATTTCGATCAGGCCGGTCTTGCCCTGCGGATCCGCCCCTGTGAAAGCCCCTTTTTCATAGCCAAACAACTCGCTTTCCATGAGCGATTGGGGAACCGTGCTGCAATTAATCTTCAAGAATGGACCGTCTTTGCGAGGGCTCATCAAGTGAATCAGGCGTGCGAGCATGCTCTTGCCGACGCCGGACTCACCGCTGACCAAGACTGAGGTGTCCACAGCCGCGACCTTGACCGCTTTTTGGAGAACTTGTCTCATGGCGGTGCTCTTGACCACCATGTTCTGGAGAGCGTGCTCGTACTTTTCGTGCTCCAGGAGAGACCGCTTGTAGTAGGAACTGAGCCTTCGACTCGCCTCCAGTTCTGTTCGGACCCGGTTCAGGAGGGTCATGTCTCGCACATTGGTTACCACCAGGACAATGCGGTCTTCGTCGTCACAGATGGGGGTCCCGGTCACCATGACCGTTTTGTCGCCTTTGATATTCTGAGCGAAGGTCACCTGTTGTCGCTTCTTGAGCACCTCAAGAGTGACGGAATGGTCGAATACCTGTTCTCGGACGAGATCGGCCATGTTCCGCCCGACCAGGTCATGTCTGGAAAGCCCGGTGATTCTCTCGTATGCACTGTTCACCCGTATGGTATTCGCCTTCCCATCGGTGATGTACAGTCCGTCATCTGAAGATTCAATAATGGCTTCCAATTCCCTGTGAAGTTTTTTGTACCCATGCAATTCCGAGATCAGTGCCTCGTATTCCGAGATATCTTGGAAGACGCTTACGGCTCCCACGAGCTCACCGTCGGCAATCACCGGCGCCCTGTTGGCGATTATGGTGGCTTCCGGCAACACGAGCTTTTTCCCGATTTGCGGTTGGCCGGATTCGAGAACCTCTTTGAGATCCGGCCATGTTTCCCGCCTCACGTCTGAGAAATGGCGTCCTACAATGACCGACTCCGTATCGCCGAAAATGCGTCGAGCGGCAAGGTTGTACAACACAATCGTGCCGGTCTTGTCGATCACGACGATTCCGTTGTGAGACGAATCAAAAACCGATTGCCATATTTCGGAAAGGTCATCCCATGCGTGTGAGCCTGTGGGTTCCATGTCAAGCGATCCGGCTCGGGGCCTCAAAGGATTAGGGTGCTCCCCAATAACCGTCCTGTGCCCTGCGAAGGGATGTAGCGAGGACAGCCACAGGCACGGTTCCAGCTCAAGCGGGCTGCCGCAAACTCAAGAGAAAGGCAGACTGGATCCGGACTCGACAATACGACACCGCAGCGAGGTCAGTCAAGCATCACCGGTATTCGGCAACGGTGAAGTTGTTCCAGTATAGGGAGGGACTGCCCCCCAGTTTTCGGACATCCTGAGACAGTCAAAGACCAAGCGAGTGTCGCGGGGAAGCCGTCGCGTTCTTTGTGAGACGCCGAGCCCTCCTTTGAATTTGATGATGCTGATGGCAAGACGGCACAGTCGAGTGATGTTTTCCGGCCCATAGCCTTTGCGTATTCAGCTGCGGTCTTCATCATAGTCCCAGTCGGGTATATAGTGGCAACGGTTTTCGATGGTCCAGTGGTCTCGGTTGATGGAAAGCACGCGTTGAGGATCCGCTGGTTCAGAGGGTCGGCTGGTGATGCTGTATGCGATTTCATTGGAATATTGACCGATTCTTTTGTCTGTGGACTCCCGTTGGATGAGAAAGGCTTGTTCGACGTGAGGAAAGTTCAGATAGTCGTTGAGTTCGGTTGTGGTCCAGATTTTGCCGGTTTCGATTCGTCCGCGATCCGGCGGGTCGCCCTGGACAAAATCGGGGTCCTACCGGTCGTGAAAATACGGAGTAATGTCTTCAAAGAGTCCGAGCTGGTTGTTTTTGACGGTGAGGTGGTAATGGGTTCTGCGCTTGGGGTACACATAGTCGGCGATCTTGCGCTGGGTCTTGAGTCCAAAAAAAGCCGTTTTTGCCCCTTATCAAGACTTAAGACTGAGGCAGCTCATTGATAATGATATCAAAGCGCTGTCTTGTTTTCTTCTACCACAAAGTATTACCCAGGCATACCGCTATTGGCCACCGATATGGCCACTAATGGACACCTAGGAGACCATGGCCGAGCCAAAATGAAAAAGGTCACGAATCAAAGTCCGCAACCCCTTGATTTATGTGGTGCTCGGAGCGAGAGTCGAACTCGCATGCCCGCAAGGGGCGGTGGATTTTGAGTCCACTGCGTCTACCAATTCCGCCACCCGAGCAGATCGGTTCGGCAGCATAGAGGAGTTTCCCCGCCTATAAACTCCTCCTGCGCCAATAACTAAGTATATCCGAAAAGGTCAGGGAAATCAATAGGCGAAAGGAGCTAGAGTTTCCCCAAATCCCAACCGGAGAGTCGTTTCCCGAGCCTGCCGGGGGCTCTTTCCTGCAAGACGCCGCCCCTGGACCCCTACATGCGCTAACCTGGAATAATGCCTGGTCGACATCCGCTAAGAATGGAATCCCTGATGCAACACTCTCCACGTGCTCATCGCGGCGAACCCCGGATCGGGGACAGGTGCAGTCGCGGCGGCGCCGTCCCGCGAGACTCGCTCGGGGCTTTTCAGACGGACCGTCGGGAGACTCACGAAGGCGAGTTTTTCTACCTTCCGGAACAATATTGTGATAGGGTGCCGCCCATGAAAATGGGACTCTGTTTCAGGTTAATGTTGTTTGGTGTGGTGCTGACGGCCCTTTTGTGTCCACCGCAGGCTCTCGCCGCGAACATCGATCTGCGGGGCGTTTGGGTGGGAAAGGCACAGGGCTCGATCTTCGGCGCGGAAGGCAGCGTGACCATTACCCGTCAAAAAGGGGAATACATAGCCGGTGTCGTTGAAGGCGGAAATATGTTCGGGACAGCCAAATTCGGCATCAAGGGCCATGTCCGAGGGAATATGATTTTCGGCAGCATGGGCGGAAATCAGTTCCAGGGCGCGGTCTATACCGACGGGACGATCCGAGGTGAACTCAAGGCCGTGGACGGAGACGTGTACGAGGTCTTCCTCCAGAGATCCTATCCCTACTGGGGCGGCGCTCCGTACGGTATGCCCTGGGGCATGCCCAATCAGATGTGGTCACCGTATCCTCAGCGCTGACCGTTCGGAGTCGATTTCGGGCCCGGCGGATTCCGAGGGTATTTCGCCGTGAGCATTCCCTGGTACAATCATTGAGGGGACCCTTCATCCGCATTGAAACTCCCGGAAAAACCGAGACCGCGTCACAGAGCCTGGATATGGGTCCTGGCAGCGGTCATCATATGTCTCGGGGGATCGATTCTGTTCATTTTGCACTATGCTCCGGGGGAGAGATTGCACGGTCTGCTGGTGGATCTTGAGCTTGGAGGCCCTGACCCCTCGCGATACGAGGGGTTGAGGCAAGCCTTTACGCGGCGGCTTCCACAGGAGGTTCGGAGCCTGCGAAACTGCCGGGTGACGCTCGACTACATCCATTTCTCAAACCTGGGACCTGACGGGGTAGACGCGGCTACGGTCGATTTTCTCCTGCTCAGTCCACAGGGAACTCCATGGTACAGGTATACGGGAGAGGCAGGCCGCGATCTCTCGGAATTCATGCGCCTACTCAGGAGGCTCATAGCCCGCGACGGTTTACCGGTTCTGGGTGTGTGCGGAGGCCACCAGTTCCTTGCCCTCGCGTTTGGCGGGACGGTCGACTTCATCGATCCGCGCTATCAGGGGAAGTTCCCCGAACGCTACCCGAAGGAGGCCGTAGCGGAACGAGGAGTGGTGACCGTTGACATTCTTCGATCGGACCCGATCCTCGAGGGCGTCTCCCTGCGGCCCGGAACTTTCAGGGCGGTTGAGAGCCACTACGAAGAAGTGAAAAAGGTTCCCGAGCCTTTCATAAACCTTGCCAGGACGAAGATGTCCGAAGCGCAACTGATACGATATCCCGGAAAACCGGTCTATGGAGTGGCATTCCACCCGGAGCGGTGCTGGACCGACGAAGACTGTCCGGGTAAGGCGGTGGAGGAAGGACGGCAGCTCCTTGCCAATTTCCTCACCATGGTATCAACATACAAGAACAAGCAGAAGTGAAAGGAAATCCCCGGAGCATCCCCATGGACGACGTTCAGAAGAGCCGGATACTACTGTCACATTGGATAGATCACAACCTGGACCATTTGAAGGGATACGTTGAAACGGCCGACCTGCTGGAGAAACTCGGATATGCGCCGGCCGCGGAAAGCATACGCCAGAGCGTGGAACTGATCGAAGCGGCCAACGACAGGCTTCAGGAAGCCCTTTCCATCCTGCCAGCACCGGAAGGGGACGAGCCCGGCGGCCACCACGGACATCATCACCACAGCCATTGAGGGCCCCGGTTGTCCGTTTTCCCTTCAGGGCGAGAGTCTGTCGCGGCTATGTCAAATCTCCTTGCAAGAGTCAGATCGTTCCCCAAGGCGTACGGTTCGCGGCGTTGCCGGAGCGTGCCCTCGCGGAGCCAGTCCCTCGGTTGTATTCGAGCCGCGGCCCTTCACTGGCCTTCTAGGCCTTTTGCAGTGCCTGATCCAGATCCCCGAGGATATCGTCAATCAGCTCAATGCCCACTGACAAACGGATCAGGTCAGGGGGAACTCCCGCCGCGAGCTGTTCCTCGGGAGAAAGCTGAGAATGTGTCGTGCCGGCAGGATGTATGGCAAGGCTCTTCGCGTCTCCGACGTTTGCCAGGTGCGAGAAGAGATTCAGGCTGTTTATGAATTTCTCCGCCGACGCGGCCTCACCCTTGATGCCGAATACAACGACCGCTCCTCCCATGCCTTCGGCGAAGTAGCGCTTTGCCGTCGCGTGCGATTCGTGTGATTGCAGTCCCGGATAGCTCACCCAGGATACCTTCTTGTGCGTTTCCAGGAACTTCGCCACAGCGAGCGCGTTCGAGCAGTGGCGTTCCATGCGCAGCGAAAGCGTTTCGAGCCCCTGGAGGAACATCCAGGCGTTGTCCGGGCTCATGCAGGCTCCCAGGTTCCTCAGAGGGACCAGGCGCATCCGGAGGATGAAGGCCAATGGTTGGAGCTCCCCAAGATCGTGCCCGAACCTCAGACCGAAATAGGATGACTCGGGTTCGGAGAACAGCGGGAACTTCGGGTCGCTCCAGTCGAACTTGCCCCCGTCGACCGCGATACCGCCGATTCCTGTCCCGTGTCCCCCTATCCATTTGGTGAGTGAATGAGCCACCACATCTGCGCCGTGCTCCAGCGGCTTGAACAAGCATGGAGGTGTGAACGTCGAGTCGATGATCAACGGAACACCCGCTTCCCTAGCGACGTTGGCTACCGCGGCGAAATCCGGAACAAAAAGGTCGGGGTTCCCTATGGTCTCGAGGTATATGGCCCGGGTCCGGGAGTTGATCTTCTCCCTGAGCAGCTCCGGGACCGCCTGCTTGACAAACCTGACAGTGATCCCGAACTGCGGCAGAATATTGTTGAACATCGTGTACGTCCCGCCATAGAGATTGCGGGCTGACACGAACTCGTCGCCTGCTGCCACACAGTTGATCAAGGAATAGAAGATCGCGCTCGTACCCGACGCCAGCGCCAATGCCCCCACTCCCCCCTCCAGCGCGGCCATGCGCTTTTCCAGGACATCGGTCGTCGGGTTCATCAGTCTCGTGTAGATATTGCCCGGTTCCTTCAGAGAGAACAGGTTCGCAGCATGTTCCGCGTCGCGAAATACATAGGAACTCGTCCGATGAATAGGCACCGCGCGCGCGAGGGTCACCGGATCGGGTTCCTGTCCGGCGTGCAGGGCTAACGTCTCAAATCCGTAATTTGTCTCTTCATCGAGTGCCACGGTTCTTTCCTCCTCATGGCCCACCCCCCCAACGGGTCGGGATCGTCCTAAATTAGCCGAATTCCCGTCTCTTGACCACCCAAATATCAACCTGGGAAGGCCGTCTCTATTGTGAAGCAACCGTTGTCATTTCAGTATATTACAGCACCCACAGAGAGATGGTCATGCTGTTATCCAACCAATTCGCTCGCTTAGCCACAAAAAAGCTTGACAAGCCCTGAAAACCGCAATATAGGCACCGCAATGATTACGGCTCATTAGCCGTAACCGGGGGTGATAACAGGAGGAAACCGCCCGGTGTTTCTCTATGGCTGGCTCGCCCGGTTTTCCCTTTCGCATTCTTGAGCTTGTCATGATCGACACTTTGACATGAAATCGGGGGTAATGGAATGGTTAAAGGAGGATCTCTGCGCCGAAACGGTTCCGAGACGCAAAAAAAGGACGCGTGTGCAAACTACGATTACCTCAAGGAAATTATCAAGGTTGCATCGAAAAACGGCTGGGACATGGAGAGCCTCGGTCTTGTAAGCAGGGACCTCCCAGCAAATCCGGACCGTCCTCTGCCCAAGAGAGATTTTCAGAATCTCAACCGGCGTGTCCGAAACATCCTCAAACGCTTCAGCTCAGCACTCACTCCTCCTGTCCCGCTGGATCTTGAGAAGTCCATCAGGGCTCGGAGCAAGGAAAATTGGCTCCCTTGGGAGGCCGAGGCAATCGAAAAAATCGAAGCGTGGCGTGCTGAAGTGAAAGAAATCAAACCCCGAATCCTCGAAGAACTGAACCGCGTCGGAGTGGCTGGCCCCTCGTAACCGAGATTGTCCTTCCCCGTATCTCAACGGATCATATAGATCGAAAACCGAACCTGACCAACGGACCCAGGACTAAGCAGCATAAAATAGACCAGGGGACCACCACGGAAAGTGGCCCCCTGTTCTGCTGGCATGTCTTCGGGGATCAACGCGTACCTATCCTTCGGTCACAGACCAGCATCACCAGCTCGATCACTTGTCTCATCGGCCGGTGCTAGAGCGACGGTCGCACCTCTGCGTCCCCTTTTGCGTCGAGATCTCCTGCACGGAGCGGGCGGTCTACCGGGACAAACACTTGGTTCTCGTCCTCGACCTCAATGCGCTGAACCGTGGAGACTTTCGGAACCACTCCCTTCCGCTTCAACTCCTTGTAGGCCCGCAGGGCCTCCTGCAGGTTCTCGGCGGAGACGTCATGGTGTGTCGTCGCGACAAATCGGAAACGTCCCATGGCTCAACCTCCGTACTTGTACTGACAACCGGGGGTGGCCTACGTTTCCCTTTTTGCATGTTCCTGGATGGTTGAAGGGGACTGGCCTGGTGAGCCTGATTTCCGTGCCTTATTCCTCAGATTGATCATGAGAGCCGCTACCGCAGCCGGAGTGATGCCCGGAATCCGCGAGACCTGCCCCAGTGATGCAGGCCGAACAGCCTTGAGCCGTTCACGCAGTTCCGCGGACAGACCGTGCACCGTATCGTAGTCAAGATCGTCCGGAATACGGAGCTGTTCCATCTGCTTGAATCGGTGTGCCTCTCTTCTCTGCCGTTCGATGTAGCCCTCGTATTTTATCTCCGCCTCGAGCCGCCGAGCGATTTCGGGGTCGAGATCGTAGGGAAGTATCCTAAGTTCCGCCAGATCCATCGCTGAGATCTCCGGCCGTCTCAGCAGCCTTGTTCCGGTTACGGGATCACAGATCTCCTGTCCGCCTCGGGCTCTGATGAACTCGTTCACTTCCGCAGAGGGGAACACTTTGGCAGAGTCCAGCCCACGAGACAGTTCCTCCTGAAGACACCGTCGCTCCTGGAATTCCCGCTTGAGTTCGTCACTGATCAGGCCCAGGGTATGGCCTTTGGCCAGCAGACGATCTGCGGCGTTGTCCTCCCGCAGTAAGAGCCGGTATTCGGCTCTGGAGGTGAACATCCGATAGGGTTCCGTCACTCCCCTCGTGATGAGATCATCAACCATAACACCCATGTACGCCTCGGACCTGTCCAACACGAAGGGTTCTCTGTAGAGAACCGCGCAGGCCGCATTGATCCCTGCCCACAACCCCTGAGCCGCAGCCTCTTCGTACCCCGAGGTCCCGTTGATCTGACCGGCCAGATAGAGGCCATCAATGGCCCTGGTCTCGAGGGTGAGCCTCAGACAGGCAGGATCCACAAAGTCGTATTCAATGGCGTACGCGGGACGTACGATCTCAGCCTCTTCCAATCCGCGTACGGACCTGAGCAGATCGATCTGAAGGTCCGGGGGGAGCGAATTGCCGAGACCCTTGAGGTATACCTCCGACGTATGGAGCCCCTCGGGCTCTACCACAATGGGATGACGCTCTCGATCGGGGAAGCGTGCAATCTTGTCTTCCAGCGATGGACAGTACCGGGCCGGAGTGCCCGTAATCGCCCCTGAGTACAGAGGGGACTTCTCAAGGTTGGAGCGCATGATCTCGTGGGTACGGGGGGAAGTGTATGTGCGGAAACAGGAACGAGTCGGCCGTTCGATGGCTGAAGTGCGGAGGGAGAAGGGACGTATGAGAAACGAGCCTGGGTCTTCCTCCATAACGTCCGTATCCACCGTAGAGCCCTTGGCTCGCGGCGGCGTTCCCGTCTTGAAGCGGCCCCAGGGAAAACGCAGTTCCTTCAGCTCCCGGGCCAGCGCAACAGATGGGAACTCACCCGTTCGGCCGGCCCCGTAGGAGACTTCGCCCACGTGCACCACCCCGTCCAGGAACGTACCCGTAGCCAGGATCACCGCCTTGGAGGTGACCTCGAACCCGCTTCTTTCGCGTATTCCCACACACCGTCCTCGTCTTACGAGGAGCCCGTCCACCATCTCCTGCTTTACCGACAGGGCAGGCTCGGCCTCCACGGCCGATCGCATGGCAAGCGAATACTCGAGACGATCGCACTGCATCCGGGAACCCTGAACCGCAGGCCCCTTCTTCGTTCCGAGGATCTTATATTGGATGCAGGACGCGTCCGCAGCTCGCCCCATCTCGCCGCCCAACGCGTCGATCTCCTTGACGAGGTGTCCCTTGCCCAAGCCGCCGATAGAAGGATTGCAGGGCATCAATCCGATCGTATCCACGTTCAGGGTGTAGAGCCACACTCTCAAGCCCATCCGCGCAGGGGCAAGTGCCGCCTCGCATCCTGCGTGGCCCGCTCCGACCACGATGATGTCTACATCAGTACGATCCATTTTTCTTTTCCTGCTGAGAGAGGCCTGACAAACCGGTCAGGGCTTCACCCCACCACACCGTATAAGTATAAGGAAAGAGTGAAAGATGGCAAGAAGGGCGCGTCGCATTCGTGAAGGATTCTCCAGCGCGCCGCGCACGTGAATGGGGACGCGAGAGCCGTGGCCGCGTTTTCCTGGAGGCTTGTGTGCCGGATAGTCCATATTTTTATAGGCTATTTACCATAAACTATTATATATAACATTATGTTTATAATCTAACTGCCTGAATATAAATAACTTAAATTAACACCTCAAGCTCAGCCTTGGCGATACGCCCCTGTTTCCTCATATAATACGTCATTTGATCTTCATATGTCTCTAAATTCAAGGGGAATATATTGACCATCCTCATGAAGTATGATAAAGTTCTTATGTTATCTCTGATATCGATAAAATCGTTTATGGCTTGTAAAAGGAGTTGGGTATGGTTCGTTCGCTCCTCATTTCCTTCATGGCAGTCGCTCTTCTCGTCATGCTCATTACCGCCGCGGGCGCGCAAACCGTGGGTACGCATGCCGACGGGATCGGTATCTTCACAGATGCCCGGCCGAACCCTGTGGGGCCTGCTCTGAGGCCTCCCGAAATGGCCCCGCCGAGACCCTTCGTGTATCCGCCCTCCACAATTCCGGGTCGCCGTGAAAAAGGCTTACGCAAGCCGCAGAAGCGTTCCGATCTGCGAGCGGTCTTCACAGTCCATTAGGGTTCGAAGAAATTGCGGTGATAAGAATTCCCTGGGGAGCGCCTTTCAACAAAAAGACCGTCCCCGGGGGAAACTCCTTTCGGGAAAGCATCTCGGGCCTCGAGCGCGACGTGTCTCCTGTGCTTAGACGATCACGAACCTCTTGATCATGTTGACGGCCTCATCAGGATCGTCAACCAGTATGAACAATCGCCTATCCTGCGGGCTGATCATCTTGTGCTTCTCGAGAACCGTCTTCTCGATCCATGAGACGAGACCGGACCAGTAATGCTTTCCCAACATGATGACGGGAAAAGGTTTGATGCGCATGGTCTGGACCAGGGTGAGCGCTTCGAAGACTTCATCGAGCGTGCCGAATCCTCCGGGAAGTATCACGTACGCCACCGCGTACTTTACGAACATCACTTTCCTCGTGAAGAAGTAGTGAAAATCGACCCCGATGTTGACGTACGGATTGGCTTCCTGTTCCTCCGGGAGTTGAATCCTAAGGCCGACGGACGTACCTCCCGCTTCGTATGCTCCGCGGTTGGCTGCTTCCATTGCTCCCGGTCCGCCGCCGGTTATCACGCTGAAGCCTTCTTCCGCGAGCCGCCGACCCAGACGAAGACTCTCCTGATAGCAGGGATCATCTTCCGGCACCCGTGCCGACCCGAAGACGGAAACAGCCGGATAGACGTCGGACAGGCTGTCGAACCCGTCGACGAACTCAGCCATGATCTTGAAGATCCTCCAGGATTCCTGGACGCCCAGTGCGTCGATCACATACTGTCTCTCGGGCATGGAGTTCTGCTCCCTTCGGCATCGAAACGTGTCACTATCGGCCGGCGAAGGATGCTGTGCCGTACGAGCGATGGTAGGAGTCGTCTCACTCCTTGTCAACGAAAAAGCCCGCAGGACTGGGGGGTACGGCGTTTTTGATCGGCCCCCTTGAGAGGCTCAGAGAAATGTGCCCCCGAGCTTGCGGGGAGTCGGCAAAACGAGGGCAAATATCTCATCATGTCAGCGGCTTGACGATACACTGCCTCACCAGAGGCCCATTTTCTCGAGAAACAGCAGCGAGTTGATCGCGTCCCCTCGGAGATACCTGACAAAGGCCGAGAGGGACGCCCTCAGTTCATTCAAGCCCTTTCTACCAAGCCTGAGCCGCGAAGCGGGCTCGTCGTCGAGGTCAAGTCCGCGGCGTACCACTGCAAGGGTATCAGGAGAAAGCGTAAGAGACGGTTCCCTTTGGGGAAAGCAACCGGGGTGGCACGTTCCGCCAAGACTGACTGAGAAAATGCCTTCTTCACCAGGGTCGACAGGCTTTCCGCAGGTCGGGCACTGTTCGAATCCGGGAGCGAAGCCCAGGAGCCCGAGGAGACGGATTTCATCGAGCAGGGACCGGAGGGGATTGAAAGGAGATGCATCCAGGCGTTCCAGCAGCCCTAGGAGGAAATCGAAGAGAACCGGGTCGGGATGCTCGTCACCCTGGAAGATCGAAGCGAGTTCCAGGAAGTAGGCCGCGTGGGAAACCTTTGCCACGTGGGCCCGCATCGTGAGGAAACCGTTGATGACCTGCGAATCATCTATCCAGACGAGATCGTCCTTCCTGCGGGAACGGAGCACAAGGTCCACCAACGATAACGGTTCCAGATGACCGCCAAAACGGACCCGGCTCTTCCTCGAATTCTTGGCCACGCCTCGCAGCCACCCGAGGTCTCGTGCGAAGAATAAGACCAGTTCATCGGCTTCCCCGCGCTCTTCCTTCTTGAGTATAAGCGATCTGACCACGTCTCTTCCTCAGGAGCGCGATGGAACACGGTTCTCCCAGGATTTCTCAACTCTGTTTCCCCATGGAACGCGACCGATCGGACACCAGGGCCCGCCGTTCCCAACAGTGCCCCATTTGCGATTCCCGTGTACGCGCATCAATTGAAAAGGGTGGTCCGCCCGTACACCCGATGGTTCCGTACCCAATTCTTCTGATATTTGATGAATGACCGGGCCGAGTCTGAGGGATTCGACACGAGTTTCTGCAGTGCCTGGGCCGCAATCTGTCTCATCTGCCTGTTTTCGACGAGTACCGTAAACTGAGCACCCTTGATCGCTTCGGCAGTGGCGGGCGCTCCCTTGAGTGAGAAGATGGCAAGGGTGTTGATCCCCCATGGCCTGAAATAGGCGTCTCCGCTGCGCTGCGCTGCTATCATTGCGGCCTTGAGCGCTTCGTAATCGGCCATCTCGTCAAGAGAGGACAGAGCGGTCTGGAGAAGATCCAATCGCCGAGACGTTAGCCTCAAAAAGGCCTCGACTTCGTTCCGCGTGGGAAATCCTTTCTTGTCGGGGAGCCGCGCCAGTTCGCCGGCGCCGATCTTTTGGAAGGTGAGCCCCCAAATCAGGAAATTGAGTCCGCCGGGCTCATTGAGGAATTGGCGGCCTAACGAGATGATCCTCTGATAGACTTTCCGTGCCCCGTCGGCGTTTCCTCGGCTGCAGTACGTCTTTCCCAATACGACGGCGGCCTGGACATAATCCCGAAACATGTCCCATGGAACCGGGCCGCGGCGATCCTTTTCGCGAAGTTTGAAGTCCCCGTGGTACATCCTGAGCAAGCCCCCCTGGCTGCGGGCGGCTCCCTTGAGCATAACTCTCATACCCCGTGCACGCCAGCTGACTCCCTTGGGTCCCCGTTCGCTTTTGTGGAGCTTCTCCAGTTCGCGGTACTCCTCAATGGCCGTACCCGGCGCTGGAATTCCGCAAAGAGCCAGGTCTTCCTTTCCTGGCAGCCCGAGCTTTTCAAGAATTTGAACTGCCGTGGTGAATCGCATGGCCAGCTCATCTTGCTTCGCGGTGGGATAGGCTTTCGTACTTTCGACGATGTACTTGATCGAGAGTGGTCGCTCCAACCACCATCGTCCTCCATCGGAGACCCACTGCAACGACATTTGCAGACGCGTCGGTCCCGGGTACTCACGGGAGATCGGAGAGGACTTGAAATTGAGGGTGGCCCGGAAACGCTCGGTCTTGCCGTCCTCGGACTTGAGCCGCTCGTCCACTCGAAACCCCTCAAATGTCAGCGAATGATCTTTGAAACGATCGAGGAAGCTCTTCGCTTCCCGTGTTCCGATCTCCTTGCCCTCGACAATGTCGGGGTGAATAATGCTCATCAACGCGTCGCTCTGTCTCGCGATGAAGATCTTCACGAATTTTCCCACCGCGCCCTGGGGGCTTTCTGAAGACCCCAAGAAAGAGAACAACCCGACGAGCGCCACCATGGAGAAGCTCAGGAGCGTATGATTCCTTGTGATACGTAACATCTCTCGTGCAACCCCATTCACATCTGCGGGGAACGGCACATCCACCGTTTGCTCTCAGCCCCGAGTGACACACTGCACATGAGTGTGCCGCAATGTGCAGATTCTTTAACTCTTTCAGGACCGGAGTTCAAGCGCATTCTTATCGATCGGTCGAGGCTCCGATTACGGGGGGCAGAGGGAGACAGGCACGTCAGATGGCACCTTCCCTTTCGAGGAGTTTGACAAAGGGCAGGGTGATCCGTCTCTTTCTTTCCAGAGAAGCGGCGTCCAGCACGTCGAGAATATTCTCCAAGTCCTTGATGTTGCGTGGTTTTCTTCTGATGAGATAGCGGAAGACTTCCGGCGACACCCGAACGTTTTTGTCTCGGGCGATCTTATCCATAATGAGCATCCGAACATTGTCTTCGGGATGATCCAGTCTGAGTACGAGGCCTGCGCACATGCGAGAGAGCAAATGGGGATTGCTCGGAAACAGCTCATCAGGCGAACCCTGTGCCGCCATGAGCAGGGGAGTCGCGGTTCGTCTTAACATGTTGGAAAGGGTCCAGAGGCTCACCCTGTCGTGGTCCGTAAACAGATGGACGTCGTCCAGGGCCACCGCCGCCGCTTTGTCAAGGTTCTCTGCGCCCCCAGCGGTAAGGATCCGGTCCAATTCCGGACAGCCGTCCGTTTGGGAGGCTTGAAGAATGACCAGATTCGAACGGTTTCCCCGGAACGCGCTCTGAGGGTCCGCGACCAGGGCCCTGAGGATGTGCGTCTTTCCTGTGCCGGGGGGGCCATAGAGGAAGAGGGAGGGGGGAGACGTCCGACCGGATCGGTAGGTCGCGGTGATGGAGGCCACCGCGGTCTCGATGCCCTCGTGCACGACGAGGGTCTCAAAGGTGAAACGGGGCGGGAGCGAGACGGGTAGCAGGAGCTGACTCATGAGAGCACATTCTAGACGGCAACCGATCGATGATCAATTGAGAAGTTTCGAAAACAAAAGACTTGACAGGATCTTTTCCGTTGATTAAGTAAGATTTAGCTACAAAAGGAGATCTCCCGCCCAGGAGCCCGCTTCTATCCAAAGGACAACACGTTACCTGAGAGTCGAGATAGGCACAGTGGGAGCTGTCCGTCTCTGCTGATTGGCGCATCTCTCTAACCGCTCCAGCGTGGAATTCGTGAAGATCCCAGTTTGAATTGCAGAAGAAATATAGCAATTCAGGAGACCCCATGGACGTCGTAGAATTGAAGAACAAGAAGGTTAGCGAGCTGTTATCTATCGCAAACCAGCTCCAGGTCGAGGGAGCGAGCAGCATGCGCAAGCAAGAGCTGATCTTCGCGATCCTCCAGGCCCAACAGGAAAATGAGAAAGAAGCCCCGATCAGGGGGGAAGGCGTTCTCGAATGCCTTCCGGACGGCTTCGGGTTCCTCAGGGCCCCGGACTACAACTATCTGCCCGGTCCCGACGACATCTATGTCTCGCCGAGTCAGATCCGGCGTTTCAATTTGAGGACCGGGGATACCATATCTGGCTATATTCGCCCTCCCAAGGATACAGAGCGCTACTTCGCGCTGCTCAAGGTCGAGCGCGTCAATGCCGAGGATCCGGAGAAGATTAGGGACAAAGTCCTCTTCGACAACCTCACGCCGCTTTACCCCGAGGAGAGGCTCAGCCTCGAGATTTCCCCCACGGTCTATTCCATGAGGATCATGGACCTGCTCACGCCGATTGGAAAGGGGCAGCGCGCACTGATCGTATCCCCTCCCAAGGCGGGGAAGACCGTCCTTTTGCAGCAAATCGCCAATAGCCTCACTCATAACCATAAGGACATCTACCTGATCGTCCTGCTCATCGATGAGCGTCCGGAAGAGGTCACGGACATGCAGCGCTCGGTCGACGGTGAAGTCATATCCTCGACCTTTGACGAGCCTGCGCAGCGCCACGTTCAAGTGGCCGACATGGTCATCGAGAAGGCCAAGAGGCTTGTGGAGCACAAGAGGGATGTGGTGATTCTTCTCGACAGCATCACGCGACTCGCACGGGCTCACAATACCGTGGTGCCCGCCAGCGGGAAGATCCTTTCCGGCGGCGTCGATTCCAATGCCCTTCACCGGCCCAAGCGCTTCTTTGGGGCTGCACGCAATATCGAGGAGGGAGGGAGCCTCACGATCATTGCGACCGCGCTCATCGACACGGGCAGCAAGATGGACGAGGTCATCTACGAAGAGTTCAAAGGCACCGGCAACATGGAGATCCACCTGGATCGACGCCTGCTCGAACGCCGCATATTCCCCTGTATGGACATCAACCGCTCCGGCACCCGAAAAGAGGAACTGCTTGTTTCCGAGCAGGATCTTCAGAGGATCTGGCTCCTCAGGAAACTTTTGGCCGACATGAACTCCGTGGATGCGATGGAATTCCTCCTGGATAAGATTATGCAGACGGATTCCAACCGGGAGTTCCTGGAGATAATGAACAAATAGCGTCAGTGGACAGGACAGTCGCTTGTTTCCGGTGCATGGCGAGGTGAGGCAATTATTCGTCGTCATGAGCAGAGAAGAGAGGGGCGTTTTTTGGGTTTCCGCTGGCTTCAGAATTTGATAGAATAAAAGATTCTTGTTAGTCTCGGAGGATGAAGCATGAAGAAAGGCATACATCCCGAATTCCAGGATACAGTGTTCAAATGCGCGTGCGGCGCGGAGATCCACACGCGATCGTCAAAGCCAGAATTCAAGCTCGAGATCTGCTCTGCCTGTCACCCGTTTTTTACCGGCAAGCAGAAGCTCGTCGACAGTGCCGGACGCGTAGAACGATTCCGAAAGAAATACGGTGACGCCAAGGTCTCCACCGGAAAACCCCCTGCCAAGACCAAGAAGAAGAAGACCGAAAAGGCTGCACCCAAGAAAGAGAAGGCTGCTCCGAAAAGAGAAAAAGCCGCTTCCAAGAAAGAGGCGGCCTCCAGGAAGAAATAAGGGGCGGACCGGTTGATTCGCCGGTCCGGTTGGAAAGAGTGTACCCGCTCCCGAAGGTATTTCAACCGGCCGGGGACGCTGAAGATTTTCCCTTGGGTAACGCGGTGACGCAATTGCTGGGAAAAAGGGGAATCGAATCCGGGCCCTTGGGGCGGCGACAGGGAGTCACATGAGGATCAATGATAGGGCATCCGCGCAGGACCAGCAGATAAAGGTCGGCGGTCAGGCTGTTATCGAGGGGATCATGATGCGTGCTCCCAAGACCTTTACGGTGGTGGTGCGCAAACCTGACGGGAATCTTTCGGTTCGGGAAGACCGCTGGTACTCGCCCATGGAGAGGTGGCCCCTTCTCAAGAAGCCTTTCCTCAGAGGCGCGATTGTGCTGTACGAGGCACTGTTTAACGGGATTCAGGCGCTGACCTATTCCGCGCAGGAGGCGCTCGGCGAGGAGGAGGAACCCCTCGGACCTTGGGCTCTGGCCGGGACCATCGGCATGGCGATCGGGGGTGCTGTTCTCCTGTTTGTGGTGGTGCCTCACGTGGCGACCCTCGGTATCGGGTGGCTTTCAGGAACGGACCTCGGGGTGAGGAGCGTGTGGTTCCACGTGATCGACGGAGTGATCAAGGTGAGCCTGTTCATCGCGTATGTATTTCTCATCTCGCTGCTCAAGGACATACGCCGCGTCTTCCAGTACCACGGAGCGGAACACAAGTCGATTCACGTGTATGAAAAGGGAGAAGAGCTTACCGTAGAGAACGCGCGCAAGTATTCCACGGTCCATAATCGGTGCGGCACGGCCTTTATTCTGCTCGTGTTGGTCTTCAGCATATTTCTCTTCACGGTGGTTTTTCCGTTTCTTCCCCGCGACCTCCTGGGCAGCCGAATCATTACCAACGCCTTCTACATCATCATCAAGATAATGCTCCTCTTGCCCATAGCCGGTGCTTCTTACGAGATCATCCGGTTGGGAGAGAGAATCGATAATCCTGTGCTCAAGCTGCTACTCCTTCCGGGACTCTGGATGCAGAAACTGACCACACGTGAGCCGAGCGACGACCAGCTCGAAGTTGCGCTCGTCGCGCTAAAACGAACGCTGGAAAAGGAGGCGACCTGGGCGCGGAGCGAATCCTCCGCGTGAGGTTGTGTCATGCAGGTCTTGTCCAAGCTTGAAGAGCTGAGTCGGCGCTTTGGGGAACTCGATGTGGAGCTCACCAAGCCCGAGGTTCTGTCTGATCCCGAGCGTCTGAAGAAGGTAGCTAAGGAAAGGGCAGACCTGGATGAGGTGATGAAGGCCTATCGGGAACTCACCCAAGTCAACCATGAGATCGCCGACCTCGAGGAAATCGTCAAGGCAGATGAAGATCCGGAACTGGTGGGCATGGCCCGTGAAGACCTCTCCGGCCTTCAGGATCGGCAGGCCGAGCTTGAAAGGGAACTGAATATCCTGCTCCTGCCCAAGGATCCCAATGATTCAAGAAATACCTTCCTCGAGATCCGGGCGGGAACTGGCGGCGAGGAAGCAGGCCTCTTTGCGGCCGATCTCTTCAGGGCCTATGGCCGGTACGCTGAATCCCGTGGCTGGCGCGTCGAAGTGATGTCCATGTCCACGGGAGCCGCGGGAGGTATCAAGGAAGTTGTCGCCCTGATTCATGGGGAAGGAGCCCACTCACGACTCAAGTACGAGCGGGGAGTTCACAGGGTCCAGCGAGTTCCTGTCACCGAATCCCAGGGACGCATCCACACCTCAGCGGTTACCGTGGCCGTCCTGCCCGAGGCTGACGATGTGGAAGTCTCCATAGATCCCAAGGAACTCAAGGTCGATGTGTACAGATCCTCCGGACCGGGAGGACAAAGCGTGAACACCACGGACTCTGCGGTCCGCATCACGCACCTTCCCACAAACATCGTCGTCACCTGTCAGGACGAGAAATCTCAGCACAAGAACAAGTCCAAAGCGATGAAAATCCTCAAGGCGCGTCTCTTCGACCGGATGGAAGAGGAACGAAGCGCAGAGGTGAGCAGTGAACGAAGAAGCCAGGTCGGCTCGGGAGACCGATCGGAACGTATTCGCACGTACAACTTCCCGCAGAACCGGGTCACGGACCACCGCATAGGCCTCACACTCCACAAGCTCGAGGAAGTACTCTCCGGGAAGCTCGACGACATCATCGATCCGCTGGCCGTCCACTTTCAGACCGAAGCAATCAAAGAAAACCTCGGCCAGGTTTGACACCCGCGTTGACGTTGAATCCCCTTCAGGGAAGAATCTTGACCGGGGTTCCCACCTCGACGAGTTCGTACAGTTCCTCCGCATCCTTCGGAAACATGTGAATGCACCCGTAGGACTTTTTCAATACGCCCTCATTGAGCCTTGTGTCCGCGTGGATGTGGATGCAGGACCCCGTGTAGCCCATGCGCAGGTCTTTGGCGTTGGGATAATTGATGCTGATAACGGTGGCCCGGTCCCCGCCGTACGCCCTTGTCCAGAGCTTCTCCAGCGGCGGTCCGCTCCTGGCGTAGACGAATCGGTTCTCCCTGCACCAGCTTGTGCCATCCTTGATTCGGTAACCCTTTGGCGAGTTGCGGGAAGCCATCCACGATATCTCGTAGTTTCCCAGGGGTGTGCGGTGGTCTCCGCTCCGTCTCTTCGCGAGGCCGACACCGATCTCGATGGGGTACTCCCGTATCATCTTTGTCCCCCGCCAGACTTGAAGCGCTCTCAGGGAACAGTGAATAGCAATCCGATATTCCGAGTGCTTTGGGGCCGGAAGCTGCGGTGGATCGCAGAGGGCGGAAGCCGAGAAACCTCCCACGAGGTAACCCACGGTCCCGAGCAAGATCACACGGACCTTCGCAGTTTTCCTCATGCAAATCCTCTCGAGGATTGGTATCGTCCGACCGGCAGCTTCAGAGTCGCGGTCTCCTGCTTGACCAGTGCTCTTCTATCATAGACAATGGCCGTGCACAACGAGCGAGCGTGTTTGCGCGGGGCTGCAATCGGCCGCGCAATGAGTTATGGCAGGGACACCCTGCCTCTCAGGGGGCCCTCGCCGGATCAGTGGCGATGAGCGCGGCTGTGAGGACATTTTGAACAGGGAATCCAGGTCGGTACTGTTTCTCTTCGTCGTGGGAGTGACGTGCTTCTGCTTTGCGAGGCATGCCGCGTGCCAACCATCTTCGTCTGCCGGACAGGATGAGCAAGTCCGGTCCGCAGTCTCTTTTGCGGAGAAGGCATTTAGCGAGGGCAGATTTGGTGATGCGATCAGGCTGTATTCAGATGCGATTCGCCTCTCGCCGAATGAGAGTTCCCTTTACCTCGGGAGGGGGATGTCCTCAGAGATGGCCGGAAACACGACCAAGGCCGCGGCCGATTATCACAAAGCACTGGAACGAGATCCGCACAATTACCGTGCCATGGAGAACCTTGCCGGGATCTGCGAGCGGTCACGCAAACGTAGGGCCGAAGCAATCGAGCTATACCGAAAAGCGCTGGCTCTCGATCCCCGGCCGGAGTGGCAAGAAAACCTTGCCGTCTGGATCGAGATGCTCGGGAGTGTCTCGAAGCATGGACCGGCTTCCGCGGTCGCCCTGTGGCATCGAGGCAACAAAGAGGCGGCTCAAGGAAATTTCGAGAGAGCAGAGGAGTCTTATGCCGAAAGCCTTGCGCTGAACCCGCTCCTGTACCAGGCCCATTTCAGTCTGGGCCTTCTTCGAACGAAGAGGGGAGACTTCCGGTCGGCGATCTCGCATTTTGACCGTGTGCTCGAGATAGATCCTCGCTTCACCCGCGCTCTCGTCCGGAGAGGGCTGGCCCTTGAAGCTCTTGGCAAGCCGGAAGCGGCAAGACAGGATTTCCGTCGGGCGACACTCATCTCTCCCCGGGAGGTTGAACCCCATTATCATCTTGGACGTATGCTCGAGCACGCGGGAGATTATGAGGCGGCCCTTGCCTCGTACGAGAGGGCCCTCAAATTGAGGCCCAAGCCGAAGGTGGCCGGTCCCATCCGTGAGCGGATCTCAAAGCTGCGGCCTGTTGTCAAATCGGCGAGGACCAGAGGGCGCAAGGATCCGCGGCGCGAGAGGAGACCCTGGTGAGAGATGGTCTCCGTACGGAAAGCGCCGCTGTCAACGGCGTCGCACCGGGGCGTCTGGGGATGTCGGAGAAGTGCTCAATGGCTTGACATCCGCCGGAGGTACCGATAGAGTAGAAACGCATGTGGAGGGCGTAGCTCAGCTGGTAGAGCACAGGGTTGTGGCCCCTGTGGCCGTGGGTTCGAATCCCATCGCTCTCCCCAAAAATCATTCCAGTTTCTCTGCGCGAAGACCGATGTGCGCCCGTAGCTCAGTTGGATAGAGCGCCGGACTTCGAATCCGTAGGTCGCAGGTTCGAGTCCTGCCGGGCGTGCCCGAAACACCTAAGATACCGTCGAGTTGGAAAACTCCTCCTCGGCGGTTTTTCGCTTCAAGATAACCAGTGCGGGACTTTTCCCTGCAGATCCTATTCGCTGGCTCCGTCAGACTGACAGAGCAGGCACCCTGGTGTGCTGAAGATGCTGATCTTTTGCCTTCTTGATCCCCAGGTGTCCTTGTGGTTGAATACTGCCTTTATTATGTCTTGTGGGCGAGGAGGTACCATGGAATCGGGATTCGGTCCGTTGGTCTTTGTTCCCGGAGCTAATTCGAGGCGGTATCCCCTTGACATATTTATATATTATATAGGGTCCCGAAGGCCCTCAAATCACAGAGTGCTTGTTGTGGTAGAGCCTTGACAGACTTCAGTCTGTTTTCAAGTGACCATACTTGATTCGTCATCCGGATGAAGGTTCGTGTTCTTTTGTTCCGGCTCCTAGGCTTCGGCCGAGGAAGTGAGGGATTCCGGTTGACGGCGAACCGGGCTGCGAGCTATCCTTGAAGGAGGGGAGGGGTTCCCAGAGGAACTTCCACAGGTTGAAAGCAACAACGGAGCACGAAAACTTCCCTTACCCCAAATGTGCTCATTCACTGGTTTGCAGCTCATGAAATGGGTTGGTTGTCATCCTGCCCCTTCGCTCTGACCTCAAAGGAGGGGGGAAGAAAACCCGCTCCTCTGGCGGGCTTACACGTGGCACCGCGGGTCCCGGGGGCCTGTCTCCGGGGGGGTTCAGTGGCTCCGAAGCATTGGTAGGACCAGCATCTTGCCGGTCCGTACGGGATCAGCAGGCTCCTGATCCCCGAAAAGGAGCGGTGACCGAGAACCTGCCCGATTGGCATCGGCTATATGTTGGCCGATTTCCGGAACTCACGATGAAGCCAATGCGAACCGCGTTGTCCGAAAACCTTTTGAAGAAATGTCTCAAGCAGCAGCGCCGCCAGTGGAGAGGTTGGGGCGAAACCCTGCGGACCGGTAGGATGCCGGTCCTACTGCTCGGAGAGGATCAACCGTGGCCACCTGTATCAAGTATGGGTAACGGCCGGCTCGGGAGAGGGGCAGGGTGAGGGAGAATCTCCCGCCGGGGATCTCTATCCCCTTAATGATAGTGTATCAGAGTGATACGGATGCGCTGTCAAAGAAGTGACATAGCCCAACCAGGGCGGCTACTTTCAAAATCTCCCCGAACTGCCCTTTTTCAAAGGGGGGGGGGCAAGTCCAATTCCCCCCTTTCGCAAAGGTGGGGGAGGGGGGATTTCATTCCACGGACCCAGGGAGGATGCTCCTGCATCTCACTGATGCTAAAGCGCAGTGGTATCCGTGTGAACGACCTCGGAAACGATTCCGCGCACCATGGCCGGCAAATTCCCTTCGGCCATGAGTCGAGTGCTTGGCAGAGGTGAACGATGGTAGGAAAGACCCGCGGCAGGCATATCCCGCTCTTCCTCTCGATGCTTCTGTGCGTCGCGCTGATGTCGACGTTCGCGGTGTGCGGTCAACCGGAAGAGCGCCTCTTCTCGGCCGCTCTCACGGGCGACCTGGGTACGGTTCGGGAACTGCTGGATCAAGGGGTGGCCGTAGACTGCCGCAACCACAAGGGCTCCACCCCTTTGATGATTGCCGCGTCCAAAGGTCACCGTGACGTGGTGGAACTGCTCCTGGCGAGGGGTGCGGACGTCAACGCCCAATCCCTCTCGGGCGCGAGCGCGCTGATCGTTGCCTCGTACAGGGGGTATCTTCCGGTAGTCAGGCTCCTGCTCTCCAAGGGTGCGGACCTCAAAGCAAGGACCAACAGCGGCTTTTCCGCGATCTTCGTCGCCAGGGAAGCGGGCCGCAAGGAGATCGCGACGCTTCTCCGTCAAGCCGCGTCCGCGCGGGTTCCCCCGTCGTCTCGCACACGGGCCGACCTCAACGCAGAGATGTTCCGCGCGGTCGTTTCCGGGAGAACAGACCGTGCCGAGAAACTCCTGGAAGAAGGGGCTGATCCGAATTTCAAGGACGAACGGGGGCGTTCTGCCCTTCACGCGGCGAGCGCCCAGGGCGATACCGGAATGATCAGGATGTTGCTGAAGAGGGGCGCGGACGTCAATATTCGCGGTCCGGAACGCGTCACCCCTCTGATGATCGGGGCTCTTTTCGGCCACGAGCCGGTGGTGAAGCTTCTCCTCTCTTCGGGCGCGCGAATTGGTGACCGGACTGAGGGCGGCCTCAACGCATTGATGATGGCGGCGTCCGAAGGTCGCACCAATGTGGTGCGAATCCTCACGAACAGGGGAGAAGTCAACGCCACAGCGAAGGACGGAAGGAGCGCGTTGCACATGGCGCTCCTGAAGCGTCACTCCGATGCGGCCAATGAGCTTGTTAGCGCGGGAGCCGACGTGAACCTGAAAGGGCCCTACGGACGCTCCCCCCTCATGGAGGCCTCGCGCCAGGGTATGACCGATGTGGTCGCGTTGCTCTTGAAGAGGGGCGCGCGAACGGACGAAACGGACGTCGCGGGGATGACCGCGCTGCGCCTCGCCGAGTTGGGTGGACACGACACGGTGGTTCGGATGTTGCGAAACTCCCGAAGCGCCTGGCGGATCCGAAGTCGAGTCGCGAGCCGTGAGAGCGCGGAGTGGAAGAAGATCCGGACGGAAGCAAAGGCCGGGGGCTACCGCCTCGTCAGCACTGAAGCTCTGAGGAAACGATACGAAAAGGACCCCCGGGCCATTCTGTTGGTGGACGCTCGACAGGGGTGGGAGTATCGGACGGGCCACATTCGCGGCGCGGTGAATTTCCCCATGGAGACCGATCCGACATGGTGGTCGCGTCGGCGAATAAAGGGAGATCTCGCGAAGTTCCTCGGACCCGACAAGAATAGATTTATCGTGTTCTACTGATCCGGATTGACATGAGTCCGCAGCGACTCTGCCGCCCGGGTGGCGGTTCAACTCGGTTACAGGAACGTGTTCCGGTATGCGAAAGGGTTCCCCGCGTGGCAGACTGCCGGTCTGCCCGTGGAACGCACTCCCGCTGACCTGTCCCTGGTCGACGTCGAGCAGGAGGGTTGGGGTACTCTTCACGGTTGGGCCATGATCTGGACTCTGCTGGCCGTGTTTGTGGGCGGCCTGGCTCTCAACCTTACCCCCTGCGTGTATCCTCTCATTCCGATAACCATATCCTATTTCGGGACGCAGACCGGCAACAGTCGAGGCAGGCTCGCTCTTCACGGTTCGCTCTACCTCGTCGGTCTGTCAGTCACCAATTCGATACTCGGGGTGACGGCAGCACTGACCGGAAGCCTTATGGGGGAGGCTCTCCGGAATCCCGCGGTGTTGATTCTGGTGTCGGCTGTGCTGGTGCTCTTCGCATTGAGTCTCTTCGGGTTCTGGGAACTGCGACTTCCCAGTAGTCTGACCGGCGCGGCGTCGAAATCGTACGCGGGGTATTTCGGGAGCCTCTCCATGGGATTGACCCTCGGCGTGGTGGCGGCTCCCTGTTTGGGTCCGTTCGTACTCGGGCTCCTCACCTGGGTGGCCGGCTTGGGCAGCCCCTGGTTGGGTTTTCTCGTCTTTTTCGCCTTGAGCCTCGGACTGGGCACGCCGCTCCTTGTGCTGGGTCTGTTCTCGGGAAGTCTGGACAGACTGCCCGGTTCCGGCGAGTGGATGGTCTGGGTGAGGAAACTCATGGGGTGGGTCCTGATCGGGATGGCGGTACATTTCATCCGCCCGCTGTTCTCCGAGACCGTAGGGACGTTTCTCCTTGCGGCTACGGCCCTTTCCGCGGGATTGCACCTGGGGTGGCTCGATCAGGCGCACGCGTCGTTTCGAGGGTTCAAATGGTTGCGAATGGGAGCGGGGGTGGCCGGGCTGGCAACGGCTACGTTCCTCATCGGATCGTGGGTGACGGGCGGACCCGGTGTATCCTGGCAGCCCTATTCGGATGAGCTTCTCGCGGAATCCCGCAAGACGGGGAAGCCCGTGATCATCGATTTCTCCGCGGCGTGGTGTACGCCCTGTCGCGAATTGGAGGAGATAACCTTTCGGAATCCCGAGGTAGTGAAACGGGCGGAGAATCGTTTCACGATGATCAAGGTCGATCTCACGCGGACGGGAAATCCCGAGAATGAAAGTCTCGTGACCCGATACGGAGTCAAAGGAGTACCGACCATGATCTTCCTTGACTCCCGGGGCCGGGAACTCAAGGCTCTGCGTCTGGTTGACTATCTGCCTCCTGAACAATTCCTGGGGCGGATGTCTCAAGTAGGGCAGTCTCTCGCTCGCAGTTCACACGGGAAATGATACCGTTTGGGCGGGCTCGGAGCCGCGGGGTATTCTCCCGGTCGGCCCTCGGCCAATCGGGGACCCGTGGGAAATACATTGTACCAGGAGGGTCGCGGCCCTTCCCGGTTATGTCATTGTCCAGGGGGTTGAGCGATGATCGTGAAAACCGGTCGCCCACAGAGGGCATTATCCTTCTCAGTATTCCTTTGCGTCATGCTGACGACCGTCCCTGCGTTGTGCGGTCTCCCGGAAGAGCAGCTCTTCGAGGCCGCTCTCATGGGTGACGTGAAGATGGTCCGCCAACTCGTGGAAAAGGGTACCAGGGTGAACATCAGGAACGAGAAGGGCTCCACCCCTTTGATGTTCGCGGCGTCCAACGGTCACCTTGACGTGGCGGAACTGCTCATCGGAAGGGGCGCGGACGTCAATGCCCGCTCCGACAGCGGCGCCACCGCCCTCATGGTCGCTTCCCTCAACGGTCATCTCCGGGTGGTCAGACTGCTGCTTTCCAAGGGCGCGCAGGTCAACGTGAAGACGAACAGCGGGTTCACCGCGGCCGCCGTTGCAGCACAATCGGGCCATGCGAAAATCGTGGAGCTCTTGAAACGCTCGGCCTCTGGTCCGGCTCCTTCTAGATCGCAGGGAACGATAAGCCGCAACAAGAAGCTCATCGGCGCAATCCTTGCCGGACTGCCTGAACCCGCGGAAAGGCTTATCGAAGAAGGTGCGGATCCGAATGCTCGGGACGTGCTGGGGACTTCGGCGCTGCATGTGGCGAGCGCTCGAGGGGATGCGGGCATCGTCAAGATGCTTCTCGAGAAAAAGGCGGACGTCAATCTGCGAGGCCCCGAGGGCGCAACACCTCTGATGACGGCGGCCCTCCTCGGCCGCGGGAAAGTGGTGGAGCTTCTCCTCTCTTCAGGCGCCCGGATCGACGATCGGACCGACGAGGGCCTTACGGCACTGATGATGGCTGCATCGGAGGGCCGGGCGGATGTGGCGCGTATGCTCATGAAGCGGGGAGGCGTCAATGCGATCTCAAAGGACGGAAACAGCGCGCTGTCGCTGGCGGTACGGAAACGCCACACTGAGGTCGTGAAACAGTTGCTCCGCAAGGGAGCAAACGTGAACGTGAAGGGACCCGACGGCCGGTCACCTCTCATGGTGGCCGCCCGCAGCGGCCAAACGGAGGTGGTGGCATTGCTCCTCAAGGCAAAGGCTCGCGTGAACGACAAGGACCCAACCGGAATGACCGCGTTGGGCCTCGCAGAGTTGGGAGGATACCGGAAGATCGCGCAAATGTTGCGGAATTCCGGCGCGAAATGATGGCCGTGCGCAGCTTCGGAACCGGATGCAAGTGAAGAAGCCGTTCTTCTCAGGAAAGGAGCCGGATATGAATGTGCAGGACCGACAGAGAACACTTCGGTGGCTCATCGGCTCGACTCTCGCGGCCGTGGGACTCGCGGCAATTACGGGCATTGTTGGACCCGCTTCGGTAGGCGCGTCCGACCAGCTGCGCCCGGCACGGACCGGGCGCGAACGAATCACAGGTGCAGCCTCCACCCGATTGCAATTGATCATCAAGGAATTGAACCTCGGAATGAGCGACGGTCTGCTCTCAAAAGGATGATGCGGCGGTCCTACGAGGAGCTCGGGCGGCTCCCTGGGGATTGTTTTTGAGGAGCAGACAGGACCGACGTTCAACGATCTTCCCGGCGATGATTTTGAGGAGACGGCAAGTGCCCCCCGACTTCCGGTGAAGCGAGAAAGACCGAGACCGGCATCCCGCGCAAAGCCGTCTGCGGTACGGGCACCGGGGCTGGGGGACAAGCGCGACCGCAAACGCCGTGAAGCTGTTCAGAAGGCAAGAATGAGAGAAATGCTCGAGGCCGTGTTGCAGAAGGAACGACGTGCGGTCGGACGATGGCGGGAGGAAGTCGCAAGAGCCGAGAAAGTACTTGCTGAGGAGTGGACAGATCACAGGCCACGGGGGAAGCTTGTGCTTTTCGTAATAGGGTTGATGGGTTCGGCCGGTGAGTCGGAGGGGCTACGAAATATCTGCGCCGTCTCAGCGGCCGACAACGTGTCGGCCGTATCGGAACGTGAGCAATACCCGCCGGGCGATCGTACGAGATTGATCGCCGCCGCGCAAACGATCCTGACCGGTCTGCAAAGGATCGAGTTGAACGGAATCCGGATAAGAGACATACGGCAGCGCCTGAACAAGCCCTAAGAACTTGGCGAGAATTTGGACACGCCCTCAGCGTTCCTGACGTAGCACGCTGATTCGCTGCGCAAAAGGCAGAGTCTGCTTTCTTGAAGATCTCCCCGGCCGTTTGCTGCGGTAGTGAGATGGCCTGTCCCCCAAAAAGTGGTCCAGGTTCTGACTTAGTGTGTGGCAGTATCTGGAGCTTAATGGGAGGCCAGGATGAAGCGCAAGCGATACAGCGTTGAGCAGATCATCGGGAAGCTTCGAGAAGCGGAGGTCC
>CAZCDS010000021.1:0-96777 GCA_964497585.1 uncultured Syntrophaceae bacterium | reverse complement strand
GTCGCGCTCTTTTTCGCACCTATCCTTTCTGCGCGGCACTATAGAAAAGTGCCATGGGCTCCGCTTCGTCGGTGATCACCCTGGGTCGACGTGCCCGCGTGCCTTTTACTGCATTGTTTCCCTGCACAGGCGAAATGCGCCGTCCTGGGCGACTCATGGGTTGCCCCGACAGGGACGGCTCCTACCCTGCATTTGCCATCCCATGGTCATATTCGATACAAGGTGGTTGAACGCTGGATAGTGGTACGTGAGTTCACGAATGAAACTACAATACACGAGCGAATTTGCCACCGAGACCACGACGCGATCCCCTTTCAGTTCAAGCGAACGCACGTAATCACTTTGCACTCAGGATGGAATTGGTTCGACGTCGTCCGGTGAAGGAAGAACCGTCATCCGTCGTCTCTCGTTTCTCATTTCGTCACGCATACTTCGCGTGGGTGCACCTAACACGTCTTGGCGCCCCACGTAATAACTCAAAGGCCGTCGTTCTTTACCGACCGCCTCCTGGAGGAGCACCAATCCCTCAACGAACGAATCGGGCCTGGGCGGACACCCCGGGACGTACACGTCTACGGGAAGTATCTTGTCCACTCCTTGGACAACACTGTAGATATCGTACATGCCCCCGGAGTTCGCGCAGGAGCCCATGGAGATGACCCATCGGGGCTCCATCATTTGTTGGTACAGACGCCTGATCACCGGAGCTATCTTTATGAAGGGAGTCCCGGCTATGATCATCAAGTCCGCCTCTCGCGGGGTGCTCCGAATTACCTCGGCCCCGAAGCGGGCTATGTCGTACTTGCTCGTGAGCGCACAAGCCATTTCCACGTAGCAGCAGGAGAGACCGAAGTTGAAAGGCCAGATCGAATTCTTTCGGCCCCAAGCGACAAGGGATTCCAGGCGTGACCAAATGATACCCCCGAATCCCGTCGGAGCTTCCTGGTATTTCATATTCCTCATGACCTTTGCTACTGATCTCGAGGTGCACTGCCGTGCCGCGCAGGAAATCCTCGGAATCCGTTTAGGGTACAGATAGCATAAAATTCAACCGGATACCGCACCAGGCAAGACCCCCGTGCTCGTGATAACCCAGTCTTACCCTTGTCCATCATATTTGCCCATCCGGACCCGGATGGACCTGGAAATTTCAAGAGCACCGACACGCCACAGATAGAACAGGGCACCGAGAAGAACTGCAATGAATACTAGGACTTCTCCGTATCCTACCCAACCGACCTCGCGTAATGCAACCGCCCACCCGAAGATAAAAACCGCTTCCAGATCGAAGATCACGAAGAGCACGGCAAGGAGAAAGAAGTTCACTTGAAACCGGCCGCGTACAGGCGCGGCGGTAATCATACCCGATTCATACGGGTCTCCGGTGGCTCGTTCCGAATGTCTCTCCCCAAGAATACTCGAGAGAACGAGAATTATCGCCACAAGAAAAACGACTAAAATCAAATAGAAGACAAGGGGCCCGATCACTGAGTGCATCAGATGGACCTTTCTTAGCATCGCCGCCTAGCTTTGGGACTTTGTTCGCCTCGTCCTTTCCCAGCGGCTCTTCTTCATCTCGTGGTCCGAGGAATTGGTGGGCCGGCCATAGGAGCATGGGCAATCCACTGGCACGACTGAGCCTGACTCTCAATACAACCGACGGGAAGCCTCCCTGCTTCCTGCCGTTGTCTCAATACCGCCAAAATGGAGTCGTACCACTACCGCGGTCTCCGCCGCGGATCCTTCCACCTTTAACAAATTTGCGACCCAGTATATCCCACGGTCCGTCTCGTCACAAGGAATTTCCAGCAACGCCGCCAAGCATTCAGCTTCACGGGGAAGAGACGTCACCGCAGGAGAAATTTGAACGGGAATTGTTCTCCGCCCTTCCCTCCTCAACGTCGGGGCTGAAGTCTTGCCACTTGGGGGCGCTATGCCGCGTGTCCAAAACAAAGACGGAGTGACGTAGGGCGGATACTTGCGTATCCTCATGACCTGACGGAACTCCGAAGCCTCCGGATTTCTGCTTGCATGATCCACGGCTTGTGCTCGATTGCACGGCGGTCCTCGGTAAGGCTGTCATCCTCCGGATTCGGAGGAAAGACTCATCGCCTCTCCGAACCTCCCCATCACGCACCGGTGCGGGGAGCTCCGCGCGAACCGTGGATGAAAATTTCCGAGCTTTTTTTGGCAAATGCCATAATTCTCTACGAATCCACCGCGCGATCATACTTTGTCTAAGGCGGCTGCCAGCCGGTCGCGAACGTCCTGTGCGAGCTCCGAGAGTGCGCGGTTGTCTATGCTTTCCATCATCGCGCTGGGATCCATTGCTGCGATTTCCACCTTCGCGTCCGATGTCTCTTGAACGATGACGTTACAGGGCAGGAGAACGCCTATTTTGTCCTCTGCCTGCAAGGCCTTATGCGCGGATTTCGGATCGCACGCCCCGAGGATGAGATACTTGCGGAAGGCCACACCAAGCTTCTCTTTGAACTTTGCCTGGACATCGATCTCAGTCAGGATTCCGAATCCTTGCTCCATCAAGGAATCCGTTACCGCGTTCACGGCTTCATCGAATGCCAACTCCACGATCTTGCTGATGTAATAGGTCATGATTCCTCCTTACTCTCGGTCTCAGGAGTTGCCATCGAAGAGGTCTCCCCCTCATGCGGATCGCCAATAGGGACGGGCTCTCAGCCTACCGGCCCCGGACGATTTCTCGACCGTCACCCTGCTGCCGGCTGCGGAAAGGTATTGAGTCATCTTGCCATCGGGCCCGTTGACCGTGGAAACCGTCCAAACCAATGAGCATGAGGCAGATTGCAATCCCGAAATTGCGTATCTTCGGTCAACCTGCGACTGCTTGTGACGCACGCATGGACCATGCCAAAAAAGTCTCAATGGAGAAATAAAACTCCCACTACCGCAAACCTATTCAGAGGGATCTTCCCGTTTCAAGCAATGACAACTACCGATTCGGCCGGAAGCGTCAGCGCGGCTCGTTCCAACTCCAAATCTTCGTGGGACGCAAGCATGACCGCTCTGTCAACCCCTTCACGCAACGCGATGGTGCGTGGCGCGTCAGACAGGTTACATGCCACCGTCACATTGCCACGCTCGACTCTCAACCATTTCTGCTCCTCATCAAAATCGACAACCACGCGGTCGAGTCGCCCGTCGGTCAGTGCCGGCATGGAGCGGCGCAAACGAATCAGCTCCCGATACCACTGAAGCAGGGAGCGATGCGGCTCCCGTGTAAGCTCATCCCAGATGAGCTTGGATCGTTCAAAGGTCTCAACCGCTTGGGGGTCCTGAATCGTATCCGGCTCCCAACCGAACGCGGAGAACTCCCTGCGCCTCCCTCTCCGGACCGCATCACCCAGCTCCGAGTCCTGGTGATCGGTGAAGTAATGAAACGGACAGGAGGCTCCCCACTCTTCACCCTGGAAAACCATCGGAACAAAGGGTGCGGTGAGTACCAGCGCAGCAGCAATCTTGAGTTTTCCCATACTCACGAGATGTCCCAAGCGGTCTCCTCTCGCTCGGTTGCCGACCTGGTCGTGGGTCTGTATGTAACAGAGGAAGGAGTGTCCCGAGAGTCCGCTTGCGGGTCGGCCGTGAACGCGACGGCGAAAGTGCGAGTACCGGCCGTCATTGACAAAGGTTTGTGTCACGGCCTTTGCGAGATCCGCCAGGGAACCGAAATCAGTGTAATAGCCGTCTTTCTCCCCGGTCAGGACAGTGTGCAGTGCATGGTGGAAATCGTCACTCCACTGGGCGTGCATGCCGTATCCGCCTACCGCGGGGCTTCTGACAATGCGGGGATCGTTGAGGTCGCTTTCGGCAATGAGCGTCAAGTGGCGGCCGATCTCAGCCTGCAATGCCTCAACCTCTGTGGCAAGCTGCTCGAGAATATGCACAGCCGACGTGTCCACAATGGCGTGAACCGCGTCAATACGTAAGCCGTCAACGTGGTAGTCGCGCAACCACATCAGGGCGTTGTCACAGAAGAAGCGTCTGACCTCGTCGCTCTCCGGTCCGTCGAAGTTCACCGCCTTTCCCCAGGGGGAGCCGTAGCGGTCGGTCAAGTAGGGACCGAAGCGCTCAAGGTAGTTCCCTTCAGGCCCAAGATGATTGTACACGGCGTCGAGAAACACGGCCAAACCCCGTTCATGGCAGGCGTCTACCAGCCTCTTCATTCCTTCAGGGCCTCCGTACGCCTCATGGGGAGCGTAGAGGTTGACTCCGTCATAGCCCCAGCCGCGTGATCCTGAAAACCCGTTAACCGGCATCAGCTCCACGTGAGTTATTCCAAGATCCAGCAAATGATCCAAGTGCTTCTCCACACCGTCGAACGTGCCTTCAGGGCTGAAGGTTCCAACGTGCAACTCATAGATGATTGCCGCGGAGAGCGGAGGAGGCTGCCAGCCCGCGTCATGCCACGTGAACTCTTCGTGGGAGAGGACCCGGGAGTATCCGTGGACTCCGCGCGGCTGCCATGGGGACCGAGGATCGGGGAGCGGGTCTCCTCCGTTCAGGATGAACGTGTAGTCGGCTCCGTGCGAGGCGGCCGAGGTTTTCACTTCCCACCAGCCCCCGCGCTTCTTTTCCATGGCCGTACGTGCCGCGGCCAACTGAACTTCCACCCGTTCTGCTGTAGGGGCCCATACCCTTAGTACGCCCATGACTGACTACCCGTCCCTCCACAGGAGAGCTACCGGAAATCTTCGGAGAAGGTCGCGGATCATGACCTTGCCCGCTTCGACCCGATCTCCGGTGAGTTCATTGCGCCAGATACCCTCAGGCAACTCGATCCACGTGCCACCCCAATCCTCTTTCAGGCCGAGAACCAGCCGAGGAACAATCGTCATCAGACGCTCGCCGCGTCGAAAGGCCACCACGTGCCGGGCCTTCTCACCGAAAGCGGTCAGAGGCAGGTAGTTGCTATCTGCAAACGCTTCGGAATGACGGCTGCGCAGTTGCAGCGCCTGGAAGATCACCCAGAGCTTGGGGAGCCCGTCGTCCATTCGAGCCAGGATCTGCTCCGGGGACAGACTCGCGATTTCCGCCAGGAGGCGCCGACGCAGCTCAAAGTCAACAGGTCTTCGGTTGTCGGGATCGACGAGAAACAGGTTCCACAGTTCCGTTCCCTGGTAGAAATCAGGAACTCCGGGCGCGGTCAGCTTGATGAGCACCTGAGAGAGGGAGTTCACCTTCCCGGGTGTCAGGATGGACCCGACGAATTTCTCCACGTCCGTGATGAACTCCCGGTCATCGAAAACCGCTTCGATGAAGTGAGCGAGTGCCCCCTCGTACGCAGCATTGGGTTGGGTCCACGAGGAGTACACCTTGGCTTCCCGCGCGGCTTTTTCCATGAACGAGAGCACGCGTTCGCACTCGAGGGGCCACGCTCCTACGAGCGTTTGGTACAGCAGGTACTCCGCATTCCGATCGGGAAGACCGTCTCGACGATAGACTTCGTTTCGGACAGACCAGCGCCGGACAGTGTCGGTCCAGACTTCGGGGATTTCCGACAGAACGGCGAGGCGAGTCCGAATGTCTTCGCTTCTCTTGGTGTCGTGGGTGGAGGTGGCCAGCACGGAAAAGCGGCGCCGGCTGGAGGCTTGCTGCATTGCCTGGTGAAATGCTTCCGGCGTTGTGCCGAATTGGGAAGGATCACCCCCAACCTCGTTCAACGACACGAGACGGTTGAAGCAATAGAACGCGGTATCTTCTACACCCTTTGCCATAATAGGTCCGGTGACCTGTTGAAAACCCAGGACAAATTCTGTCTCCAGATCTCCTCTCTGTTCCAGAAGGAGGACTTTGCCAAGGAACTCAAAAAGATCCGGATCGAGATCGGGACGGCACGCCGCGGCCTCCTCTGCGGCCCGCGAGAGAGTTTCCCTGTCCCTCTCCCTCACCTGCGCTGCTTCAGGTCTCACGTACGTTCTGTAGACGGGAAAGCTGGCCACGATTTCGCCAAGTGCTTCATTCCATTCGTAGCGCGTATAATCACGATACCTAAAATGCCCCTCGCAGACCTGCAGGAGCAGGGCCGTGAGACGGGTGATGTCTCCGGCGAAAAGGTCATTCGTTACCAACCGCTTCTTGTCTCTGACTATGGCGAGGTAGTCCGTTTGCTCTCCGGTGAAATCCGCATAGAAATCAGTGAGGTGTTTTTCCGACGCCGAATTGATAAAAAGGCCCCCGACGAGGTTGAGGAAGTCGTAACCGACAGTGCCTGCAACGGGCCACGTACAGGGAAGATCTTCCCCGGGATGAAGGATTTTTTCCACCACGATCCAGGCATCCGGCGCGGCCTCGCGCAGGCGGCACAAATACTGCTCTGGGTCACGCAGCCCGTCGGCATGATCGATACGAAGCCCGTCGAGCACGCCGGCACTGAGCCATTGAAGGATGAGGTGATGGGTGTCGCGAAACACGTCCTCTTCTTCCGCACGTAACCCCACGAGGGTATTGATGTCAAAAAAACGGCGATACCCAAGATCCCTTGCCGCTGTCTGCCAAAACGCCAGACGGTAGTTTTGTTCTTCAAGGAAGATGTCCATCAGACGGGGCGCCTCAGTGATCATCTCCAAGACTTTCTCCACGGCCGCAGCGCATTCCGGGGACTCGTGCAGAAGGCGAGCCAACTGAAGCGTGATTACTTCCTTGTTTCGATGCCGCCTCTGACTGATGTGATTGCTCCCGGCCGCTGAAAGAGGCAGATGACGAAAGGAGTCCGCGATGAATGCAAGTTGGTCTGATCCGGATCGCTCCGCTGCCCGATCCAGAATGTCTGCAAGGGAATGTGGGGCGACGGGAAACCAGTGATCGTAGTATTGAATGAAGAAGCGACCAGCTTCATGGCGCAACCGGATTTCTCCGGCCTCTAGACAACGGCCGTACCGATCACCGAGGATGGGAATCAGTATTATGTTGCTCGAACGGTTTTCAGGAGGATCCCAATCCACATCAAAATAGTCAGCGTAGGGGCTGGAAGGTCCGTTCTCCAAGACGTCCCTCCACCAGACATTCTCCGGGCCGGTGATTGCCATGTGATTGGGAACGATGTCCAAGACCTGTCCCAGATCATGATTCCGAAGTGTATTGCAAAGCCTTCGGTGGGCTTCGGTGCCGCCCAGGTCATCGTTCACGCGACCGTAGTCAACCACGTCGTACCCGTGTGCGCTTCCGGGTGTCGCCTGAAGACAGGGGGAGAGATACAGGTGACTGATACCCAGGGCAGCAAGATAATCGGCCAAGCCCGCTGCCTCGTCCAAGGTGAAATCGGGGTTGAGTTGCAGCCTGTACGTAGCCCGTGGAACTTTACTCATCCGAATCACTCCGCCTGAGCACCACGATGGAACGCGCGTCAACTGGGACGTCCGTGCAAGCATCATAGCGCATCCCATCTTCCACAAATCCGTCCTCTGCGGTATCGATGACTTTTTCCCAGGAACCTCCCCAATCGGGTCCGGGAAGCGTAAAGAGAATCTCCTCGTAGTGAGCATTGAAGAAGACGAAGAAGCTGTCGTCAATGACCCGTTCGCCTCGCTGGTCGGGATAGGGGATTGCGTTCCCGTTGAGAAAGAGGCCGACGCATTTGGCAAACCCTTCACCCCAATTCTCCTCAGCCATTTCGTCGCCGTCGGGCGTGAACCAACCGATGTCATCCACGCCGCTGCCGTGAATCGCTTTTCCGAGAAACCAGCCCCGTCTCATGAACACAGGATGTTCGCTGCGAAAGCCTATGAGTTCCGTCGTGAACTGCAACAGGTCTTCGTCCTGGTTTTCCCAGTCGAACCAGGAGATCTCGTTGTCCTGGCAATACGCGTTGTTATTGCCCCGCTGGGTTCTGCCGAATTCGTCGCCTCCCAGAATCATCGGGATGCCCTGTGACAGCAACAGCGTAGTTATGAAATTCCGCTTCTGTTTGGCACGAAGGCTCAGAACCTCGGGTTTCTCTGAGGGACCCTCCTCGCCACAGTTCCATGAGCGGTTATGGCTTTCGCCGTCCCGACCTGCTTCGCCATTCTCCTGGTTGTGCTTCTCGTTGTAGGAAACGAGATCCTGGAGGGTGAATCCATCATGTGCCGTGACAAAGTTGACACTGGCGTAGGGTCTGCGTCCGGTGTCTTCGTACAGATCCGAGCTGCCGGTCAGGCGGTAGGCAAATTCAGCCAGGGTTCGGTCCTCGCCGCGCCAGAAATCACGGACGCAGTCCCGGTACTTGCCGTTCCACTCGGACCAGAGGGGCGGGAAGTTTCCCACTTGATAGCCTCCCACCCCCACGTCCCAGGGTTCGGCAATGAGCTTCACCTGGCTCACCACCGGATCCTGGTGAACAACATCAAAGAACGCTGAAAGTCGGTCCACGTCGTGAAGCTCACGTGCCAGCGTGGCTGCAAGATCGAAACGAAATCCGTCCACGTGCATTTCAAGAACCCAGTACCTGAGGGAATCCATGATGAGCTGAAGCACCTGCGGACTGCGCATGTTCAGACTATTTCCGGTGCCGGTGTAGTCCGTGTAGTAGCGGCGATCGTGATCGACCAGCCGGTAATATGCCTCGTTGTCAATCCCCTTGAAACAGAGCATTGGTCCCAAATGGTTCCCTTCAGCCGTGTGGTTGTACACCACGTCGAGAATTACTTCTATGCCGGCCTCGTGCAGACTCTTGACCATTTGCTTAAATTCCTGAACCTGCTGGCCGAGTTGCCCACGGCTCGAATACTCATTGTGGGGAGCAAAATAGCCGACGGAATTATAGCCCCAGTAGTTGCATAGCCCCCTCTCCACCAGGTAAGCGTGGTGGAAGAATTGGTGTACCGGCAAAAGTTCAACTGCCGTAATTCCCATGGCCGTCAGATAATCGATTGACGCCGGGTGAGCCAAACCTGAGTACGTTCCACGCAATCCCTCCGGTATGTCCTCCCGCGCTATGGTAAAGCCCCGGACATGCACTTCGTAAATGATCGTCTCATGAAGGGGTCGCCGAATAAGCTGATCGTTCTCCCAGTCAAAGTACGGATTCACGATCACGCTCTTGGGCACGAAGGGACCGCTGTCCTCTTCGTTGGGCGGACCATCGGGGTCGCCAAACCGGTAGGGAAAGACGGACTCGTTCCAGTCGACCTGTCCTTCCACCGCTTTCGCGTAAGGATCTATCAAGAGTTTTGAGGGATTGCACCGGGCACCCGAACGAGGTGCCCAAGGTCCGTGAACACGGTAGCCGTATCGTAGACCGGGTAAGGCGTCGGGAAGGTAGCCGTGCCAGCAGAATCCTGTTACCTCGGGGAGGTCCACCCGAGTCTCGCGATTGTTCTCGTCGAAAAGACAGAGCTCAACTCTTTCGGCGACTTCCGAAAAAACCGAGAAGTTGGTCCCGATCCCATCGAAGTGTGCTCCCAGTGGATAAGGCTTGCCGGGCCACGTCTCCATGTTCGGACCACCCTTTTCGCTATGAATGCCAACCTCGGGCGGCAGAATACGATGCCAACGCTCCTCTTAACCTGTGTCATAATCCTATGCCAAATCAGAGCGGAAGACAACAGTGGTCCCCTCTCCGGCAGGGAGAGCATCGACGTGGGGGAGAATCGAACGCGTTTGACGACGCATTGGTGCAGGACCGCCACAACACGCGGGCGACCCGGACGAGAAAGCCGGATATTTACCGACCGGTCGCTGTTGCTGCACGCGCGGGGCGGCGGATCCATCTGTGGAAATGGACACTGGTTGAAGTCACCCGAAACCCCGTCCGATAACAAGCGGCCAACGCCGGATAATTGCCCGCCAATGTTCGAACGGCCGCGTAGACTGCTCCTTTGCCGGCCATGTCATGGAGGGCCCAGAGATTCAGAGCGGTCCCCAGTCCCCTCTCCCTCCCTCGCGGCCGCACGCCGATCAAGTCCAGGCTTCCGCACTGCTTTCCCACGACCTTGCTGAAAGCATTATTAAGCTTGGAAACGATGAATCCCTGTACGCTTCCCCCGGACCGAGCCACCAGAACGCTGGAGTCCCCGTCTGCAAAGCGGTTGGCGACGATACGGCCGTAGAGTGACTTCGATGCCGATTCTCCCAAGAGAGGGTCATACGAGAATCGGTTGTGGTGATGCGTTTCAACTGCGAGTTTGACGACCTCCTTTTGCTCGCGCAGTTGGCATGGACCGATTTCGAAGCCTGGAGGAGGAGTCGGGGCGCGCGAGTCGTCAAGTTTCGTTCCCAAATAGACCTCCGTCCCCACATAACGAAAACCGCAGCTTTCAAGAGCCTGAATTGAGGCGACGTCTTCGACCGCCACGCGGCAGTCAAGGAAATCGACGTCCTGCAACTCTTCAATGGCGTATCGAACAAGACGCTCACGGATGATCGGGTCTCCAGAGGTCGCAAGAAGGTGAGAGACGGCGTACATCCGGACACCGAAATGGTCGCTCATCCACGGCAATCGCTCGAGAGCCATGAAGCCAACGAGCTGCCGCCCGTTTCTGAGACACAGAGACTGTACATCTGCCCGGTCGAGCGTGCCTTTGAGGTATTGCACCATCCTTTCCTTGGCGACTCCCAAGAATTTCAGTTGATAGTCCTTGTACCCGTAATCGAAGAAGAGGTGATCTACCTCGTCGGCCTGCGCCGCGTCATAAGGGCCAACGGAGAGCCTGTCCAGTGACATGATCCATCCCTTTCAAATATATAAGAAAACGTTGTCAGATCTGCCCGGCGCTCGACATCTCTCACCTAATGACCGCGGCTTGGTATGATCATCACTGGGACTGTATGATCATTGTGTAGGAATCCGAACGTCTTTTTATGTGGCAGTTTCACCTTGACAAAACCGCCTTCCTCTCCGGCCACCTGGAGTATATCGCCGTCTTGTGCCGTATCCTTCTTCTGGGAGTCGGCTCGCGGCTGGGCCAGTATTGCGATTGAGGCGCCTTTTGGTGCCTTGATTCTGACGAGCTTGGGCTTTCCGGGCCTGGATGCCGAAAAGGCGGAACCCGAAAGCGCCAGGAACAAGATGGCGAGCCACATGGTCCTCCCGATGTTCCTGGAGCATTTTCCCGACAATCTCGAAGTTAAAATGCCGGTACGCGTATGAACTTCTCCTCGTCATCAGCAGCTCCTTGTGGTTCTTTTGCGTCAACGAGCCGTGGGCGGTTCACCGGCATCTTCTCCGGACGCCCGGAACCCTATCTGATTGCCGCGGCTCTGCGCCAAAGGCATTGCCTGGTAAGCCGGGTGAGGCCCGGGGTTGCGCGAGGGGTCACCGTCGAACGGATACACGCTGTCACCTGACGTGCCCGGATGCGGCTGAAAAACGAACTCTATCCCTTCCGCTTCGAACCTTCTCTTGATTTCCAGACAGGTCTTGTGCACCAGGTCGCGAACCCCCCAGAAACTGGCTGGATGGTAATAGGCGTAAATGACAATGTTGACGCCCCACTCACTGAAGCCGTCCACGTACACTCTCGGGGGACGGTCATCGCGCATCCCGTCGTGATCGGCCAGAATAGCCTGTATCAGATCGACGGCCCGCTCCAGCTTGATTGCAGAGGTACTATGTGAAAGAGCAAGGGTCGTATGCCACCGCAGATGGGAGCTCTGACTGACGTTATCCACCGAAGAATTGACAATCTTCTGGTTGGGTACTGAAACGAGATGTCCGTCCCATGTTCTTACCCGGGTGCTCCGGTATCCGACAGATTCCACCACACCGTCCTCTCCGTCTATTCTGATCCAGTCGCCGACCTTAAACGGCTTGTCGAAGAGTACGGTAAAGGTTCCGAATATGTTCGACAGCGGCTCCTTCGCGGCAAGTGCAATAGCCAGGCCTCCTATTCCCAGGGAGGCAATGACCGGTCCGAGTTCCACGCCACTGAGGTTCTGGAGGATCAGGATGCCTCCGACCGCGGCCACGACAAAGCGGAGCGTCTTTCCCAGGATTGAAGCCGCCAGGTCGTCCACCTCGCCGTCGAGCGCTTTGGCCTTCTTGCCAACTCTCACATCGACCAGCTTGACCAGTCCGAAGGCGAACCAGACCATTGCCAGCCCTCCCCCGATATCCGCGGCCTTTTCCGCAAGCGCGTGGAGCGCCGAGGGCCCGAACGACTCCTCAAAGTGTACGAAAAGCGGCGAAAAGGCTGCATACGAGCCGTACACGTAGATGAATAGGCGGACCGGGCCATGGAGCGCCTGGAGAGCAACTGCGCGCCAAGGAGCCGACTTCTCCTCCGTCGAGATCCTGCGAAGCCTCCAAGCTATGAGCCCTCCGAACAAACGATCGATCAGAAAGACCGCCAGAAGCATGAGAAGGCAGAAGAGCAATTTGACCCAGGTGATCCCATGGAACGCGGGCCTGTTGACCCATTGACCTACCAGGCACGCCGCTGTGTTCCCAAAGGTCTCGATCTTCCTGCCGAGTTCTCTTCCAGCTTTATCGATCGCTTCCGTCTCAACGGGAGCAATCTGCTTGTCCGGGGCGGGGAGGATGCTTGCAGCACCTTTTTCCGGATCCTTCTTCGGTTTTGCGTCTACCTGCACCGTGACGGTAGCCGCAGGCTTCTTGCCCGGCGGCCGCCCCGTCTCGGGTTGGGGGGCCTCGACTTCGACCTTCACCGTCGAATCCGGGCCTTGTTTGACAACCGCACGCTCCCCCTGGGGATCTGTCTTTGCCCAGCCGGCACGTCCGGAGTGAATCATCCCGGGGGTGAAAAAGAGAGCCGCGATCAGCAAGGTAACTGCCGGAAGCCGGAGTCTGCCGGCCCATAGAGACATCCTGAATTTCAGCCCGTTCTCCTCCGACGGGAAGGAGTCTCCAACGCTTGCATCTTTTGGCTTCAAAGAGTTTGGCAACGGGGTTTTTCTCATCTATTCCCAACTCCCTGCTCAGGTAAGGACTTCGAAACCGTGCTCAATCAAGATCGCCGAGCGACCGAGCACTACAAATAGTTTTTCGTCATCCGCCAAAGCAGGATGTTCCAACAAATCAAGAGAAAAAGAGTATTTTTTCCCAAGTGACGGAAATCACTTCGCGTCAAGGATTCCGTCGCACCGCACAATAGTATACTGTGGGCCCAACCAGTGACGATTCCCAACCAGCGCTCGACCGGATCTCCGGGGCCGGAGCCGGCGGTTCCGTGGACTGGCTTAGTGGCACGGTGAACTCGTACGGGTCTCGCTGAGGCGCGAGCGCTCTCTTTCCGGACTATCAATCTGAGACCGCGTGGATTTCCCGTATGGGGTACCTTCCAGTTCAGGCGGAGGCCACAGGTCGTGCTTCGTCCACAGTTCAAATTCACGTTTCCTGTCGATTTCCCGGTTCGGATGATCCGGGAACGTCCTTTTCAGGGCTCTGTTCAGAGCCTTCTTGGCGTCGTTGAATCGGCCCACGAGGAACGAGTAGTGGGCCCAGGTTGTCAGCCTTGCCTGGAGCGACGCCAGCCTCACCTTTTCTCGGGCTCGCCTGCGGAAAATATTCTGGAAGCCCTTATTGCGGGATGCTTTGCTATCCGCCTTGCTTGCCACGAATGAATCACCTCCTTTCAGGGCATTTCTTTATGGCGTTTGCATTGGACCTGGTGCGCTGAGCAGACGACCCGGAAGCCGTCACATCCTCTGCCGTGTGAAGAACCGGAAGGAGACCGGGTTGGAGTTCCGCCGCGACCGCTATTGCACCGGGCAATGGATGTCCCGGTCAGTTGCTCCCTCAGGGTGCTGTAGAAGAATGGCAACCGTACGGAGCGCTACTGGTCGACAATACCGACCAGCTCGATGTCAAAGAGGAGATCTTTGCCTGCCAAAGGGTGATTGGCATCCACGGTTATGGTCGAATCCGAGACCTCTCTGACCCACACCGTCACCGTTTTGTCCTCCGGGAGGTCTATCATGAGGATCTGGCCCACGTCGGGCTCGAGTCCGTCCGGGAGATGGTCGCTATCTATTGTCGTGACCAATTCTTCGTGATAGGGGCCATAGCCTTTTTCCACGGGGACCTCGGATCGTTTTTTCTCTCCGGGCTTCATTCCTATGACTGCCTGTTCAAGGCCCTGTATCTGGTCTCCTTCACCGATGGTGAATTCCACAGCCTCGTTTTCGAGTGATGAAATAAGTACCGAGCCGTCTTTTGTCATGCCGGAATAGTGGACCCTCACTGTGTCCCCTTGCTGGGCTTGTCTCATATTCTTACTCCTTTGTGCTTGGAACGGTCACACTACGATCAGTCGAGCCATGGCGCACTATTTACCGCTTCCATGATGGGGAGCACGGGTGCGGACCGGGCCACTTTTGCCGCAGCTTGCCCAGGCGGCACGTAGGACCTTAGGTTTTGATCCGGGCGGACTCCAAATCCTGGCCGCCCAAACGTTTCTCTGCTTGATCGCGCGAGATCCCGGTCATTTGCAGCATCAATCCGATCAACCGTTCGTACTCTCCTTCCCTGTGGCACCTTCGATTGCGGGTTACCTCTCCCCATCCTCGCTTGATCCGTCCCTTCAACTCCAGCCAGCATCCGTGCACACGATGCTTGAACATTTCCCCTCCAATCACCAATGAGTTTCTCTTTTGACAAGAGACAATCTCCTTGTCGTGGACTCCCCAACCGGGAGACGCGGTCAACCCGATCCCGTGACTGTTCTACTCCTCTGTTTCGATTCTTTTCTGGACCTTTCAGCCGGTACGATCACCCTCATAGTTGCGAAGGATGTATCCAACATGCTGTTTTCTCTTTCCCTCCAGGAACAGCCCTCGACGGCCGGTGAGTCTCCCCCAGGCCTCTTGTATTCTGCCTACAAACATGAGCAGGTTCCCTCTGACGAACTTTGAGTTCATTGCTGCATTCCTTTTCTGAGCATCCTAGGCGTTGAGCGACTTGCTTTGAGAGCCCTGTTGGCAAAGCCGGCCCAATCCTTCTTAATCGCCTGATGTTTGGTGGCCTCCAGAATCCCTTGTCCCGAAAGTACGGATACCTTATCTCTGTGGATCGCCAGTTCGCTGAATTGCTCCGCGTAGGGATGATCCGATCCAAGTAAGTCACAGACGCACTTCTGTGCGTGGCGATTCCAACGGAGAAAGTCGGTCTCATCAAAATCGCTGTTCAGGAGGTGCCAACCTGCTTCGATCAAGGTGTCGATCCGCTTCTCGAAGAACATCACGCCTCCTTTCCTTGGTGTTTCAACCGAGCACCACACTGCTCGAGCGGCATCCTGAATCGTCCTGGCCTTTCGGTTCAGCGATTTTTCAGGCCAGTGAAGGTTTGCCGCGCCATTATCTCTGGGACTGCACCCGGTTGAGGATTATGCACGGACCGTGCCAGGTACCAGCGCGACCCTCGGGCGATGGGCAAGGGATTGAAAATGGGGATGTTAAGTGAGACGCACAGTGAGCTGCACCCATGAGCACGTCTTTTGTTTGGTCCGTCAGTGTCTTATCATAAGACACGTCACCGCCAACCCCGCGCCGTTTGCAGTCTTCTCGTCTTGAAGCATGTCAGATTCTCAGCCACGGCTCCTCGATTGGTGCAAAATCCTGACCCTCAGCCCCCCGACGGCCTCCGCCCGGAGGCTCACCTCATACCACGAGTCGAATGGCGTACTGGTGGATATCGTGTTGAAATCGCCTGCATTAGGAATACTGTCTCGCCTCTGCTCTATCCTCGTGCCGAACACGAAGTGAGATCGAGCGTTCACGAGCGAGGGCTCATAGGGGACGGTCCGTTCATGTACTGTCGCAGCGCGTCAGGGGAGCGAGGCGGTCATGACCGTGCAGGCGGTAAAACCTCCTGAGTCAGAGTGAAAAGTCGGCGACAGGAATTCTACAAGGGTCAAAGGCTGCTGACAATTTGCGTTCCGGAAGGGCGTTGCCGATTGGTCTTGCGGTACAGGTTGAGACCGGTATATCTTTGACTTTGAACGTATAATGGGACGAGGGCGGCGAGCGTGGCTGGACACGACGGTTCGGGGTTCTGATTTCTGGGAAACCCGCCGAGAACGAGGCAGCTATGAGTGATGAGGACAAGACCAAGAGTCAGCTCCTTTCGGAGTTGAAGGCACTGCGTGGGCGCGTGGAGGAACTTGAGGCGGCCACGGGGGCGCTGGAGAAGGCTGAGGATCGCTATCAGAAGGTCGCTGCGGCTTCTCTCGACGGCATCGTTGTCACCAGGGACGGGGTCATTGTCGAGAGTGACGATACGATCGCATCCATTGCCAAGCGTGATCCGTCGGATCTCGTGGGCATGGAATTCGGTGATCTGGTTCCGGATGAGCAGCCGGAGGTTGCCGAGTCGAGGCTGCTGTCGGAGGAAGAAAGCTCTATCGAAGCTGAATTGCTCCGAGAAGACGGCACAAGCGTCCCGGTGGAAATCTCAAGTAAATCGCTTCCCCGCGAGGAAGGAACGGCCAAGATCACCGCTATCCGGGATCTCACACCGGTGAAGGTCGCCCAAGAAACCGCCGTGGTATCTGAGGAACGTTTCCGAGCCATATTCCAGGCTTCACCGGACTTGATATTCACGAAGGACCTGGACCTGAGGTTGACGGATGTCAACCCGGCCATGGAGAGACTGTTCAACATCAGCGCGAAACAACTGATCGGATCCCGGGAGGAAGAGCTCTACGAATCCCGAGCCGCCAAACAGATTCGCCGTTGGGACCAGAGAGCTTTTCAGGGGCACACGGTGGAGGACGAACACACGAGAAAGATACGAGGAGAGTCTCTCACGTTCCTTGACACACGGGTGCCGATCAGAAACGCGAGGAATGAAATCATTGGAATATGCTGTCTTTGCCGTAACATAACGGAGCGTACCAAGGCCAAGCCGCGAGTTACGGTTTCAGGGCAGAAATATCCATCGAAGGCCATGAGATCCACCTTGAGCCAGGCGGCGAGGATCGCCGCCACCGACGGCATAGTCTTGCTCCTCGGCGAAAGCGGCAGTGGAAAGGACTACTTGGCCCGGTGGATACACGATCATTCGGAACGGTCCAACAGTCCGTATTTTGCGCTCAATTGCGCGGCCTTACCCTCGGAGTTGGCTGAGTCGGAGCTGTTCGGCCACGAGGCAGGCGCCTTCACCGGAGCCCGGGGAAGAAAGAAAGGAATGCTCGAACTGGCTGAGGGAGGAACCCTGCTCCTCAATGAAATTGGCGAGCTTCCGCTTCCCCTGCAGGCGAAGCTCCTGGCCTTTCTGGACACGCGGTCTTTCCTTCGCGTGGGAGGACGGAAAAGCGTCACCGTGGACGCACGGCTCATGGCAGCTACGCACAGAGACCTTGCAACCGAAGTTGCTGCAGGGAGGTTCCTTGAGCCCCTATTCTACAGACTGAATGTTCTGGCGATACGTGTTCCCTCCCTGCGGGAACGTCAAGAAGATATTCCGAGGCTTTTGGAAGAGATCGTGCACGAACTCGCTCTTCAGATGCAGCTCCCGGAAGTGCCGCCGATAGACCCTTCTCAGACCGCCGGGCTGAAAGCCTATGCGTGGCCCGGGAATGTCAGGGAACTTCGCAACGTCATTGAACGAGCGCTCATGTTGTGGAATGGCGGAACCCTTGATCTGAAGCTGCCCTCTCATGCCTCCAGCGCTGATGAGTGGGGTCGTGATCTTCCTTTTCCGTCCAATTGGACCTTACGTCAAGTTACCGACGAGATAACCAAGGTTATGTGCATGGAAGCCCTGCGTCGCACAAAGGGCAACAAGAAGGAAGCGGCCGCAGTCATGGGAATCTCCCGGGACGCTTTGTACCGCTATATCAAGCGCTTTAGAATTGCACCGGACATGCTCAGCTAGACGCTGTTCCCTCTGACGGCCACCCGAAAGCCAATCCTCTCTCCCTTTCTTCTTCAGTCAGCGGTGGGCAAAGCCAAAGATTTTCCAATCAAAGATCGGTCGTGCACGATCGCGTCCCAGGACGTTGAAGCAAGGTGTCCGACATTAGGACACTACGCCTCAATCCAAGCATCTGAAACCACGTAGTTATCCCACAGGGTCTGTCAGAGAGTGCGACAATCGGAGAGAGCGCAACGCGCTGCACCCCGATCACAAAGCCGCTTCATAAGGGACCGCTGCTTTAGTATGCTGAGATTACTGATTTTTCGATTCCTGTCCCAAAATCGGCACGGAACGTGCACCAACCGATGTTGGGTGGTGGCAATCGCTGAAAAGAACAGACGACTGCCGCAAAACGCCGCGAGAAGCTGAGAGCGTGCCGAGCTTTGGTGAGAAGGCCCGGCGTGGCTCGCGGGAACGCGAAACACATATGACCAGCGGCTCAGGCCAAAATTTCCGCGGCCGCCGCTGTCCTATCGAGGAGATGAGCAATGGCATCAGTACAGCAAGGAGACACTGTCCGAATCCACTTCCGCGGGCGATCTCCGGACGGAGAGGAGTTCGCGTCCTCCTCCGGCGGCTCGTCGGCAGAGTTGACGGTGGGAAGTGGCAAAGTGATTCCCGGAATCGAAGAAGCGTTAGTCGGGATGAGCGAGGGCGAATCGAAGACGGTCCGTTTGCCTCCTCACAAGGCCTATGGAGAGAAACGGGATGAACTGATGTTGAAGGCCGATCGCCGCGATCGTCCCGAACTTACAAACCTGGTCGTGGGTCAACGAGTGAAGTTCCTCGACCAGCAGGGCAGGGAAGTCGTGGCAACGGTTGCGAAGGTCGAAGGTTCCACCATAACCCTCGACGCCAACCATCCCCTGGCCGGCCAAGAGGTCATATTCGACCTTGAACTCGTAGAAATCGTTTGACCTTCCCGGCCTGCCCTGAAGAAGCCCCGGACAGGAAAGCCTCTCTGATCTGACCCTCCTGAACGGTGCACGACGGGATAGCCGTCTGAAACGGGAGAAAACCTGCAGGGACGATCCTTATAGGAGCGCAGGACCGGCGTATTGCCGGTCCTGCCATAATTCCTGCGCCTTCGCATCCCCACCGGAGACCGGTCGTCCTGAGATTTCCCGGAAGTACTCCCGGTGGACTTTCTTGGACAAGCTCACCTCACTTCCGGCGGTACCATGTGGGATACTGCTTGTATTACTCTATCAGCCGATAGGGATAGGCCCGTTTGGTCCACTCGCTGTCAGGATACTCTGCGGTAAGGGTATCGTACGCCTCTCTCAGCGGTTTCGGGTCACCGGAGTTCTTGTACCGCGCTACCCCCCTGAAGAAAGTGGCTTCAGCGGCTGAATCAGTCTTCCCGTAGTCCGCGAGAATTCGGTCGAAATATGTTATCGCCTCTGCGTACCTCCCGGTGTCGAACGCAGTCTTGCCCATGCCGAGGAGCAAGGACGGGATCAACTCGTCGGGCGACAAGAAGCCGACCGTGCGGTGATGCTCTTTGCCGTCCGTGTCAAGGGTCACGAGGGTCGGCGTCCAATGAACGTCAAAATCCGCGGCCAGTGGTTTGTGGTCAAAGGAAACTTGCAGGGGGATGAGATGGTCATTGATGAATCGGATTACACCTTCGTCCGGATACGTAACTGCACCCATCTGTTGGCAGCCGATTCAGCCAGGGTTGAAGAAATCCAGAAGAATGGGCTTGCCTTCCGATTTGGCCCTGCCCATCGCGTCTTCCATCGCGCCGAGCCATACGATCTTGTCAGCCATGGTTTCACCTCGCTTGGGCGGAGGAGCAGTCTCGAACCGACTCTCCCCTCAACATTTCTCTGCCTCCATTCAATGTACGCACCGGATTTGGACCGTCAACCGTTGCGCCGAGATTCATGCCACGCGACCTGTCGCTTCCTGAGGCTCTTGGGGGAACCTTCGCGGCCGCTCGAAATGTGGGCGACCAAGCTTCACCGTGAAGCACGCATGAAGTAAGATAACGTCCCATCGAGTTTCCAAGGAGGCTTCACCATGCCGAGAGACATCCCTGTGGGCAATGGCGCGCTGCTGGTCTGTTTCGACCGGGATTATGCAATACGGGACCTCTACTTCCCTCACGTGGGTCAGGAGAATCATGTTGGAGGCAACTCCTGCAAACTGGGCCTGTGGGTTGACGGGGAGTTCTCGTGGATCGGAGACTCCTGGAAACGAGAGCTCAAATACCGGGAGGAGACCCTCGTCACCGAAGTGCACCTTTATCATCGCGAACTCGGGATCCTCATCGAATGCCACGACGCGGTAGACTTCCACGAGAACGTGCTTGTGAGAGAGATCACCGTGGAAAACCTCCGCAGCGAAGGGAGGGAGATCAGGCTCTTTTCCTCGATCGATTTCAACATTTCGGGAAACGATGTCGGGGATACCGCAGCGTTTGATCCAAAAACCGGGGGGATCGTCCACTACAAGGGTTCCCGATATTTCCTGGTGAACGGGCGGACCGAGAAAGCGGAAGGCCTGTGGAGCTACGCCACCGGCCAAAAGGGACACGGTGAAAAGGAAGGCACCTTCCGAGACGCTGAAGACGGAGTTCTTTCCGGCAATGCCATTTCCCAAGGATCGGTCGACTCGGTAGTCTGTCTCGCGCTAACGGTCGACGGGACCTCTCGAGAAACCGGCTATTTCTGGTTGGCAGCGGGTGAGAATTGGGACGAGGTCCGCCGCCTTGACGCAACGACAAAAGAGAAGCATCCAGCCGTGTTGATCAGGCGCACGGCGGACTATTGGCGCCTCTGGGTGAACAAGGAGACTCCTCGCCTGGATCTGATTCCCGACGAACTGGCCTCACTCTATCGGCGGAGCTTGCTCGTGCTGCGAACGCAGATCGACCGGCACGGTGGAATCCTCGCGGCTAATGATTCCGATATCGTGCAGTTCAATCGTGACACTTATTCGTACGTCTGGCCCCGTGACGGTGCCCTCGTGGCAAACGCCATGGACAGGGCAGGCTATCCCGCGATCGCCGCAGATTTCTACAAGTTCGTCGCGGGGATCATCGAACCCGACGGGTATCTCCTGCACAAGTACAATCCCGACGGTACGCTCGCATCTTCCTGGCATCCCTGGGAGTCAAAGGGAGAACGGCAACTACCGATCCAGGAGGACGAGACTGCTCTCGTCGTCTGGGCTCTCTGGCACCACTTCGTCCGGTACCGCGACGTCGAGTTTATCAAGCCACTGTACAAATCTTTTGTGAAGCTCGCAGCCGATTTCATGTGCCGATACCGCGACCAAGAGACCGGTCTGCCTGCTGCTTCCTATGACCTCTGGGAGGAGCGGCGGGGCCATCTAAGTTTCACCGTGGCGGCTGTTTTCGGCGGTATCACCGCGGCGTCACTCTTCTGCACAGTCTTCGGTGAGGAGCAGAGAGCGCACCATTACCGCAAGGTTGCCGCTGAGATTCGTGATGCGGCATCAACGCATCTGTGGCGCGAGGAGCTCGGTCGATTTTGCCGCATGATCTCCCGGAACGACAACGGGGAGATCGACGTAGACCCCACGCGCGACGCCAGTGTGTGGGGGCTCTTCGCGTTCGGACTCTACGCTGCGGACGACCCCAAGATCGCGGCGACGATGGAAGACCTTCGCAAGAGGCTGTGGGCAAAAACCGCGGTAGGCGGAATGGCACGATACGAGGATGACTACTACCACCGGGTGAGCAGCGACGTGCCGGGCAACCCCTGGTTCATCTGCACGCTCTGGTTCGCTGATTATCTGATCGACAGGGCTGTCGACGAGTCCAATGTACAGAAAGCCATCGAATTGCTCACATGGGTCGCGGATCACGCGCTCCCATCGGGAGTGCTGGCGGAGCAGGTCAATCCCATCACGGGCGCCCCCCTGTCGGTATCGCCGCTCACCTGGAGCCACGCCACGTACGTGGCCACGATCCAGAGACTCCTCCGCAAGCTGGGAAAGATGCGCGTGTGCCCGGAATGTGGCTCACTGCTCACAGAATACCCCCGCCCAGAGGACTGGATCGAAGCGATGTACGCCGAGGCATGCGATACCATATACGGGATCTGTAGGGCAGGGTAAGATTTCGCTGAAGACGACTTTTCCGTGGGGGAACCTGCCCCCGAATCAGGTCTTCGGAAGCGAAACAGGATCGGGAGTCGGGACGTCTTCCACCCTTGCAAAGCGGTGATCCCGTTCTGGGCGAGATTCATTACCCGATTCAGTTCGTCTTCTATTTGGCGCCTGATCGTTCCGGCAACGGCCTCCTTTCCTCCACGGGAAGAAGACCCTCTGGTCGTGCCGTAGCCCTATCGGTGAAGACATCGCCCTATCAGATCGCCGTCCCACGACCGGCTCACCATGATCAGAGCGTGGTAGTGAAGGGTGTAGTAGAGTGGAAAGAGCATTGTCCCCTCGAAAGTCACGGCGGAGAAGGGTCGCTTCCTCCACCCACGTTCCTCGGGCTCCCGATCGAGGAATATCTTCCTCGATGTTCAGAGCGGGCTCTACATCAGGCGTCGTGCGATGGTCATCAGTTCCGCTTCTTTCGCGCCTTCATAGATCTCGAGGATCTTGGCGTCACGATAGAAGCGCTGAATATCGTACTCGTCGATGTACCCGTATCCTCCGTGCATCTGAAGGGCCTTGTCACAGCACCATACCGCAGTCTCCCCGGAAAAATACTTGGCCATCGCGTTCAGGGAGGGATTGCTCTTACCCTGATCGACGTACCATGCGGCCTTGTACGTGAGCGTGCGGGCCAGCTCGATCTTGATGGCCATCTCCGCGAGCATGAACTGAATCGCCTGATTTGCAGCCAGCGGGCGCCCAAACGTCTTGCGCTCCTGAGTGTACTTCAACGCTTTGTCCAGCGCGCCTTGAGCAAGACCAATCGCCTGTCCCGCGACCGTGGTTCGCGTTGCGTCGAAGAACTCCATCAACTGGTAGAAACCCCTTCCCTCTTTCCCTACGAGGTTCTCTTGCGGCACCCGTACGTCTTCGAACGCGATCTCCGCAGTGTCGCTGGCGCGAATCCCCAGTTTTCCCGTGATCTTGGTTCTGGTTATCCCAGGCCGGTCGGCTTCGACAATGATGAGGCTCTGGCGTTTATGTCGAACCTCGGTCTTGGGGTCGGTGAGGCAGAAGACGACGTAGAAATCGCAGATGCTCCCATTGGTGATGAACATCTTGGTTCCGTTGATCACGTAATCATTGCCGTCCTTGACTGCTCGGGTGCGGATTGCCGCCACATCGGTGCCTGCGTCCGGCTCGGTGAATGCGCCGGCGGATATGGCCTCCCCATTGATCAGCGGGGGAAGCCATTTCTTCTTCTGCTCTTCCGTCCCGTAAAACAGAATATGTTCAGATCCGAAAGTGCACGCGCCCACGCAGAGGCACATCCCAAGGTCGATCCGAGCGAACTGCTCGGAGATCAGCATCTGCTCGAAGAACCCGAAGCCCGGCCCCCCGTACTCCTCGGGAATGAACGCGCCCACAAGACCCGCTTCGCATCCCTTCTTCCAAATCTCCCGGGGATACTTCTCCTCCCGGTCGTACTGCTGCGCTACCGGAGCCATCTCGTTGACCGCGAATTTGTACGCCATGTCCTGAATCATCCGGTGCTCTTCACTGAGTTCGAAATCCATGTGCTATCTCCTTGAAAATGCGCGGCAAAGCCGCTGCAAAATTGGTCCTCCGGTAAGAGTTCGCCGGGCAGGCCTTTTTGCAGAACGGCCCTCTCCGGCCCCCTCCCCAAGAACTCCACAGTTTCGAGCCGATAGGCTCCGGGGTCCTCTGAGGACACCGCGGAATCATGGTCCGGTCTGTTGAGCTGGATTCATCGGAGAAACCCTCACCCGTCTTCACAAGGGAACGGCCGAATGTACCCGCGAAATTTCACTCTAGAAAGCGGGGAAAGCTTTGTCAACAGGAGTTGCCCTAAATGGATGAGAGGGGCTTGACATTCTGTCCATCCCCTCTTATCATTGCATAATGACGCAATTGTGCAAGGATGTACCATGAGAATCGATCAAACCTGCTGCAATGAGCTGTCCAAATGGCTCTCTCCCAAACTCTTTCGCGCGCTCGGCGACCCAACCCGTGTGGCGCTGCTTGCCCGGCTCGGTGAGAGTCGAAGGGAGCGGACCGTCACCGAACTTGCCACAGGATTCCCCACAGACCTCTCCGTTATCTCAAGGCATCTGGGCATACTGCGCGACGCGGGCATCCTCGAATCGAACAAGCGAGGAAAGAGGGTCTTCTATCGAATCCGAATCAACGCGGTCTCCCATGCGTTGCGTTCCCTTGCCGATGCGTTGGACGCGTGCTGTCCGGAAAATCTTCAGGAACAGGGGAGCGCTTCATTGCAGTAGTCGACAGGAAGGCAAGCGATGCGACGAAGAGGAATACATCGTCCGACAATTGAGGATCTCGTGGAATTGAGCGGCATCGAGACGCTCCACCCCGGTGGCATGGCGCTCACGAGGCGCACAGGCGAAGTTGCCGGCCTCAAGCCGGGAACCAGAGTGCTCGACGTCTCCAGCGGCAGGGGAACGCAGGCGATCTTTTACGCGGAGACCTTCGGCGCTGACGTCACCGGTGTTGACCTCTCCGATGAGATGCTCGCCGCGGCCAGGGCAAACGCGGAAACGGCAGGGATCTCGAAGCAGGTCCGGTTCGAAAAGGGTGACTCCCAGGCCCTGCCTTTTGATGACAGGTCCTTCGACGTGGTGATCAACGAGTGCGCTGTAGGAATTCCCGATGACTCCCAGGCCGTGATCAACGAAATGGTCCGGGTAGCCAAAACCGGAGGCGTCATCGCGATGCACGAATCCACCTGGCGGACCTCTCTTTCGCCCGCTGAAAAGGACGACTTTGCCGAGCGCTACGGCACCACGCCGCTTGAATTCTCGGAATGGGAGGCAATGCTGGAGGTCGCAGGCCTCGTCAATATCCAATGGGAATTCGACGAATGGTCCTTGCCGGAGATGTTTTGGAACATCCGTAAAGGCCGAATTGTCCATGAGCATGCCAAGATCTTCACGAAATGGGAGGAGTTCCGTACGCTCCTCCGTGTTCTTGGCGAATTCGGCCTCAGAGGCGTATTCAAGGCATATGAGAACAAGCGTGTCTTCTTTGAAGCAGTCACAGAGGGTAAGCTGGGATACTGCCTGTTCTGGGGAGAAAAGCCTTAGTATTCTCAATCCTTGTGCGCGTTCAACGGGAGGAGTCTTTCCCACTTCTCTGTCAGGTAATTCTTGACGATTCTCGGATATCGTTCTAGGATAATGGGACGTTTATTTTGCGAATCGGTGAATATTCATGCCTTCGGTCGGTGGTAATTGGTGAATGGCAGTCAGGTTGCGGCCCAGGACATTCCTCATCGCAGTACTTCCTTTCTTCTGGTGGCTTCTTCCGGGAACGGTTCAATCCTTTACCGTGACCACACAACCTATGCAGGACTATCTCTTTACCCAGGGGATGAAGTTCTCCGAAGAGCGCCGGCCTGCCGCGGCTATCCGGGTGTGGGAGAAGATACTGCCCGACCCGCTCTATGGTCCCTGTGCGTACATTCTCACGGCTCGACTCTACCGGAAGATTGACCGACCGGCCCGCGCAGAAGGTATTCTCAAGGAATTCCTTCACAAACATCGCACGAGTCCATACCGGCAGCTCGCCCTGGATATGCTCCTGGAGGTGATGGCCGAACAGCGAAAACCCGACGCAGTGAGGCTGCTCCGATCGATGGTATCGAAGGCGACGAAGAAGGACAGGCCTGCATTGCTCCTTCAACTGGCGAGACTCGAGAAGGCCCGAAAGGAATACGAAGCCGCGGCGCAACATTACCGGGCACTTTTTCTTGACTACCCGGCCACGCTGGAAGGTCTGAGGGCCGCAGACGAACTGGCCCGGCTCGTCTTCGTCGGTAAGGTTGCCCCCCCGAAGTTCTCGGAACATCAGCAACGTGCACGCGCGAATCGCCTCTTCAAGCGGGGAAGATTCGATCTGGCGGCATATACGTATAAGGCGCTTCTCAAGAAACATCCCTCGGATGAGCGCCTGCAGCTCAAGCTTGCCCGATGCCTGTACAAGAGCCGCAAGAACCTCGCGGCAATAGGGTGGCTGAAGAGGATTCTGAAGGAAACACAGTCCGACAGTGTCCGTGTCGAGGCTTCACATACGTTGAGCCTCGTCTATTGGCGTCTGGACAGGGACAAGGAATTCGAAGCAGCTTGCCGGTACGTTATCGAAAAGGGCTCAGGCAAGTTCAAGAGGCGGGCCCTCTTCAACCTGGCCGCCCACCACATGGAGAAGGGACAATATGACAAGGCCGAACACAACTTCAAAAGAGTCCTTGGTTCGAGCCCTTCCCTTTCCACGCGGGTCAACGTACTCTGGAAAATCGCGTGGCTGGACTATGCCCGCGGCCGCTTTGCCACGGCTGCCAAAGCCTTTCGCAAGGCCCGGCAGATCTCGCCCGGGAGCATGATTGCCAATCCGTCCAGGTACTGGGAGGCCCGCTCTCTCATGCTCCTAAACCGTGCCGACGAGGGAGGGCGGCTGCTCAGACAGGTCGCGGCAAGCGATCCCCTGGGATACTACGGGATTGCAGCCGGTCGTCTCCTCAAGACCCGAGGCATGACGTTCAGCCGTGACGTCACCACGCGATCGGCCATGCGCAACCTCAGATTGACGCCGCGAGAGCGCTCCCATCCGTTGGTGCAGAAGGCCCTCAAGCTGATGGACAAGGGGCTTCACGAGTTCGCTCTCCTTGACCTCAACTCCCTGCCCGGATCGCTGAAAGGTTCACCGGGAATCACATTTCTCCGTGCCAAGGCTGCGCATGGAGCCCATAAGTACAATCTCGCACGAGAGATACTCGCCACAGATTTCGGCGCCTTGATGAACAACCCGCCGGACAATGCGCCCAAGGATTTCGTCGAAATCGCCTACCCCCGAGTTCACATTGAAGAGACGCTCCGCCAGGCACGCAAGAATGCCGTAGATCCCTATCTCGTCTGGGCGGTCATGCGTCAAGAGAGTCTGTACGATGCATCCGCGGTCTCGCCTGCCGGCGCGCTCGGACTCATGCAGGTCACTCCCGGCGCGACAGGGCTCGTCCGCAGGGGAGGGAGAGTCCCCACACGGGTGATCGCCAAGATCCTCGATCCCAAGAAAAATATCGCGTTCGGCGTCCATATCCTTGCTGGAAACCTTCGGGATTTCAAAGGAAAGATCGTGCCCGCGCTTGCCGCGTATAATGCGGATATCAGAAAAGTGAGACAGTGGGTGCGAAGAAACGGTAAGATGAAACAGGACGAGTTCGTCGAAAACATCCCGTATTCTGAAACGAGGCTCTACGTCAAGAAGGTCCTCGCAGGGTACACGGCATATTCATACCTGCACAGGAAGAAAGACCTGGCAGGACTCTGGTAGCGGTATACGCTCCTCTTTCGGACAGCCTCATGCCACCTGATTCAAACGAAGGTGATCAGCCGATATTCGACGCGACCCCCTACTTGCGGATCGTCATTGACAAGGAAGGGCGATGGTTCCAGAACGACGCGGAAATCATCCATCCCGAGATCTACCGGTTCTTCAACAGCCTGCTGGAAAGGACGGATGACGGAGGCTACCGGATAAGGCTCGGCCAGGAGATGTGCAGCGTTGAAGTGGAAGACGCTCCCTTCGTGGTGGAACGCCTCGTCGGAGACGAAGGGGAGAAGATCCTCATCGAGTTGAACGATAAGACGAGAGAGCCCTTCGATCCCGAGCAGTTCTGGATCGGTCCCGAGAACGTGCCGTACACCAAAGTCAAGGAAGGAGTCTTCCACGCCCGCTTTTCTCGGGTCGCGTACCACCAGTTGGCCCGGTACATCGTCGACGACGGAGAGGAAAAGAATTTCTACCTCCTCATCGAGGGGGAGAGGATCCCCATCAGAACAGGAGATATTGATAGGTAATCTCTCGGTTTTCCTGTCTTGTGATTCAGGGCTCCGATACCGAATTTTCTCAAAATCGCCCGTCTTCAGGCGTTCGTGCGGATGAGCAGGATCCCCTCATATGTACTCCAAGAGCGAAGTGAGTGAGATGGCATCCCATGGTGTCGATGGTATCCGAGGTTAAGCGCGCGTTCAAAGAGCACGGTCTCACGCCAAAGAAATGGATGGGGCAAAACCTTCTCGTGGATCCCGCCTATTTGAAGAACATCGTGCGGGCGGCGCAAGTTCAAGCCGGGGAGCCGCTTGTAGAAGTCGGCGCGGGTCTTGGCGTACTCACGGATGCGCTACTCGCTGAGGGAGCCCTTGTCTGGGCTCTGGAGGTCGATTCGGGGTTCTTCCGCGTGCTGGAAAGCAAATTCAGCGGAACACCGGGGGTCACCCTCATCCATGCGGACGCGCTGAAGTACGATTTCCGCGGGCTCGCGGAAGAACTGGGGAAGCTCCGTGTGGTGGCGAACCTGCCGTATAATGTTTCCAGTCGCCTCATTTTCCTCTTTCACGAGCATCGGGACGTGTTCGGGTCGCTGTCAATTCTGCTCCAGAAAGAGGTAGCAGAGCGGCTTATTGCGCCGGCCGGCACGAAGGACTACGGGGTGCTGACCGTTCTGCTCGGAGTAACCGCCCACGTCCGGATTCTCTTTGACGTTCCGGGAAAGGCGTTCTACCCCGCGCCAGAGGTGACCTCCTCCCTGGTCAGAATCGTTTTCCCCGACGAGCCTCCGCTTTCCGTCTCCGATCCTGCCCTGCTTCAGCTCCTCGTCAAGGCGTCTTTCGCCGGACGTCGCAAGACACTCCGGAACTGCCTGCGCCGTGCTCGTCTACCGGGAGTGTCCTTCGACCGTCTCCTCGACGCTGCCTCAGTCGCGGACATAGACCTCGGCCGGAGAGGTGAGACGCTTACCCCGGACGAGTTTGTCCGCTTCGTTGATGCCATCGGTGTGACTGCGTGATGCGCCCTCAGTTTCTTAAGGACCCGATGCCGTGGTGAGTGCGTATGTCTCGTACAGAAGGAGGAATTGCATGGCCAAGATAGCGAAGGAGAAGCCCGACAGGGCCAAGCTCGATCAATTGAGAATAGACGACTGGTCCCCCTGGGAATGCGAACCATCCCAGTTCCCCTGGCAGTACGAGGATCAGGAGACCGCGTACGTTTTCGAGGGGAAAGTCACCGTGGAGACCGAGGATGGCGACACGGTCGAAATCGAAGCCGGTGATCTCGTCACCTTCCCCAGAGGAATGAAGTGCACCTGGACCGTCCACGAGAAAATCCGCAAGGTCTACAAGTTCGAGTAGCCGAACGACTCGTCACGGAAGTGATGGCGGCCCGGACGCTCATTCATCAGGTCCTCCGGCCGCATATAATCGTGAGACGCGGCCTTGACTGCCACAGGGGGGTGAGTACCGTCATTAAGTAGACCGTACTACGGAGGTAAGCGACTATGGTTATGATATACGAGACCTTAATCTTGGCGGCGGTGGCTCTTGTTGCCCCGCTGGTTGGAAAAATAGCAGGATGTGAACTCGAAAGAAGACCCTTCGGGCTCGTTGGAGCTGCGGGACTTTTCTTTCTCCTTACGGTAGCCTTCAGCATGGTGCCGGTCACGGAGGGGGTCCTCGCTTCTATCTGGTTCGTCTGCAGCGTGATCTCGTATTTTATCGGATGGATCGCTCTGCTGGTGGGGGCGTTTTGGCAGCTATTCGAGACGCTGGGCTTCTATGGGGTCAAATCTCACGGATGATCGTAACGGAGCCCGGCGAATGTGGGTCAGGCTCGGTAAGATCCTTTCAACAAGGGTGACCGTGAACTCACCTTCCGGGCTCCATCAATCAGCGTCCCTCAGTTATGGCCGATTAGGCGATGTGTAGAGCTTCATGGAGGAACAAGAGAATCGGATAGTTCCCGATTGCGGTTCGCCCCGGAATGATAAGAGAGTATTCAGTTACTTACCAGCGGCGCCAACAGTTTGGTGGGTGATATCGCTCGCTCGAAGCAAAGCAATCCCCCAGCCTTGAGTCGGGAGACTGCATCGTCGCTTCACTCACCGCACTAACATCCTCTGCCCGGCGTGTGGTCCCCTGAATTCCTGAATGATTACTGACGGGGAGTTCCTCCTCCCGCCAATGGCGCTCACGAGGGGCACAGCTTCATTCTGCCGTCTCATCCGCGGGTGGCCCCGACGTTATACGTCGGGGTTCCGAAGGAACAAGAGGTTTGTAAGACAACATGACATCATGGTCAGAAGCGATTCTTATCAGGATTCCATTATTGTCCTCTTGTCGCTACGCGACCCGGACGTGTAACGTCCGGGCCACCCACCCCGGGCCTTGGTCGGCCCAGTCTTTTCTGTCCAGCGTCTGCCTCAATGCCTGTCCGATCAGAAGCGGAAGACGAGCGAGCCGCTGATCCCGACGACGGACGGAGGATCACCGGCTGCGGTGGGTGTATCAGATTCCGCAAATCCCTGATAGGCCTCTCGAAACCATCCGCCGGGCCTCCAGTAGGCGCCGCTGAGCCTGAAGTCAAGAAGCTCCGTCATGCGCCAGTCAGCGCCGAAGTTGAATTCGTAGCCGAGGAAGCAGTCTGACACGTACCCGTAGTTGTCCGGCGGAGCGATCAAGGCCCTACCGCTCCGGGCCGCGTACGCGTGTCTTTGCGCGGGGTTGGCCGTCCGTCCGAATCGTGTATACTCACCGAATCGGGTGCCTTCTTTTTCCAGCCTATACGCCCACAGGGCGCTTCCCCAGAGGTTGAGGTTGGCTGCGACAGCGAGATCGACCCTCGCGCCAATCGCGTAAGCGTCCGACATCATTCCGTGTTGCTGGTCCGGCGGACCTTCCAGGACTCGGTTGCCTCCACCGTAAGTCTCGAACAGCAACGACTGGTACGGCTCCAACACCTTATAAGCAATGGGAAAGTGAGTGTGCCGACCCTCGTCGGTCACCCTATTGCCCGACGCATAGGCGAACATCAGGGACCCCTTCGCAGGCCCGTACGTCGTCCCAACTTCAGAAAAGACATGGTGGCCCCGCCAGAACTCGTGGGGCTTGTTGGGGGGATAGAGATCCCATCCGAAGGTTGCGTATTCCAACCGTGCCATCAGCCCCTCCCGGTGATACTCCCAATAGGCCAGTTGCATACCGGCATGACCCTCGTCTCCGTTCCCGTATTCATCCGTTCGGCCGGCGGGATTGACGCTCCCGAGATAGGTGTACCAGAGCAGTCCGAGTCCAGCGTGCCAGTAGCGACTATCATATCGCGCGAACGCCAGATGAACCGGCTTTCGGTCTTTGACTCTCACTGAATAGTCGTTTCCCAGAGCGAAGATGCTCTACGGGAGAGCGAAGGTTCCTCTGTCTTGCTCGCTCTCAGACTCACCCTTCTTCTTCGAATCGGCGACCTTCTTCTCTGATTTGGTTTGCTTGCAGGCGCACTCCTTTCTGCGCTCCTCTGCCCACTCATCTCTCTTCTTCTCCCAATAGAGGTCCTTCTTCCACTGGGGCCAATTTGGGTCGTACGGATCGGTCCAAGGTTTTACAAAAATGAGATAGGCGACTAAGCCCGCCACCGCGGTCACGGCAGCGGCCCCGGCGGCATAGACCGCAGTCACCGCAGTGTACGCGCCTGTATAGCCTTGGAACAGCAGGGAGCTGAAAGGGGGCCTCGTTTTCAGGGCGTCATCCGGGAGATTACGGGGCAGGGCCGCACCGGTTCCGAGGGTGAAGGTCAGAGGTCCGTACGGGACCTCCGCTACGGCCATCTCATTGCGAAAGCTGCTCCCGAGAGTAGCTCCCGTGCCGAAGGGCATCTTCCGGGCTCCGGCCCAGATCCCGCCGTAGTTGCGGTGTCCAACTCCGAGCCAGAACTGCTCGCAGGAACCTCCGACCTTCCACTCGGGAGCCTTGCTCTCGGGCCGCCCGCGATAGTAGAGCTCAAAGGGCGGCAATCCCCGGTAGGACTCGCCGGACGTAATCCTGTCCATCCTCCCGGAGACATCCGCATTGCGCTTGCGCACCGTGAATTCGCTCCCGAATCGCACGAAGCGCCCGGCTTCGAAGGAAGGACTGAGCGTCAACCTCGCGTTGCAAGCCGACAGGGAACGGGATCCGTCGGAACGGAATATCCCCGGTCGGCCCTGATCCGACGGGCTCCCGCTCCAGTTCTTCCCGTCCTTATCCGGCAGTGCGACAAGGCTGTTGAGCGAATTTGGACTGAGAAACCGGTAACTCCACTCGAACTCGGCCGGCATCGCGAACTTCCACGCATTCGCTGAACCGGTAAGTCCGAGACTGACGATCAACCACGCCGCGACGACGAGTACTCCTCGCATACGTTCCCCCTGGCGATCTCGAAATTCAAACGACCCGTGCACCAATACCGCCTCAACGCGTGCGGACGCTCGTATCTCAAACTCTCAGGTCATTTCACATACCGGTCAGAAAAGAAGACGATGACGGGTTGTGACACAAGATAAGATTACAGGGACAGAAAGCAGAACGGCCTCAATACAAAGACCTGCCTTTTCTTGTACGGAACCGGCCTCATCATGTCAAGATTTTTAGGCTCCCGGAGAGTTTCGGGTCCAGCCGCGCGGCTGTGGTCCGCGATCGTTGGGCTCCGGCGCGGAATGCGTATGAATGGCCTTGCATTGCACCCCCGATATGATAGGAACTGTCAACGTGCTCCAGGTTCGCTTCCGATTGATACGTTGGGCTGGAAACTGTAAACGGGAGAGAACTCCCCGGAGATCATACGGTGGTAATCTGGCGAATCCTCGAAACGGCAACCTCAGTTGCGTCACGTCTGCTGAAAGAATCCTGGGCGGTGATCAAGGAGACTTTCAGGGCTTGGTCAGAAGACAATGTCCTGAGAATGGCCGCAGCTCTGGCTTTCTACGCTACGTTCTCGGTAGCCCCCGCCCTTCTGATCGGGCTGGCGGTTGCGGGAGCCTTCGTGGGGCGAGCCACCGCGCGATCGGCGCTGATTGAGAAGATCCAGGACTTCGTGAGCCCGGATGCCGCGGCGTACATCTTCATGATCCTGGGCAGCTTCTGGGACGAGGTGACTGCGCGGACACTCCCCATCGTTGGCATTGGCGCCGGTTTGGTGGCGGCCACCGCAGTCTTTGCCGAGCTTCAGAGTTCACTCAACACCATGTGGGACGCACATTCCAAGGAGCGATCGGGCTTCCTGACCCTGATCCGTGAACGCGCCATTGCCTTTATCTTCGTCGTGGGAATCGGAATACTCCTTCTTGCGTCGGTCGTCGCAGGCACGGTTCTTGCCGCAATCAATGCGTTCTTTGCCGACCTTTATCCCATCCCTGAAGGCGTTCTCAAGGTGCTGAACCTGCTCACGACGTTCGGCATGGTACCGGGTCTGCTTGCGCTCACATACAAGCTGATCCCCGAGACTCGCGTCGCATGGAAAGACGTTTGGGTGGGATCGATTGTCGCTTCGATATTGTTCTTCGGGGGGACGTATCTCTTCGGATTGTATCTCCGTCTCAGTGTTCTGCTTTCCGTCTACGGTGCCGCGGGGTCGCTGGTCATCCTTCTGTTGTGGGTGTACTATTCCGCGCAGGTCTACTTTCTCGGCGCGGAACTGACCAAGGTGTGGGCGCGCCGATACGGATCGAGAGCCACAGTCGACGAGGATTTCGCCGGCGAAGAATCTCACAACGTGGGGTGCTAGGTTTCTTGACCGGGACTCGTGAATTCCTGGCCTTTCTGTTCTCCGATCCCGATCGCCCATCGCTCTTGAGCAGCAAAGACGTCTCCACAACCAGCCTCAACGGTCTGTCACGAACCGCGTCCAATATGCTCACGGGATTTTGCCTTTTCTTCAGGTGCCATGACGAGCGGCCCGTTTCGACGCGTTATCGATCCCCGGGCGCGGGCAATTCTGTAATTCCATGTGATAATCATTGCAACTGGCGATGCAGGCGGTAACTTACGGATTCCGCGAGAACAGATGCCAGCCACGGGTGTCAAAGAAGAGAAACGGCGGGAAGTACTCTTTTTCCATTGACATGTCGGCATGGTAAGCGTAACCTAATGGTACCATTAGCTATTTATGGATGTCCACGTGGCGGCGTGAGGCTGGAGCCGGTGAACGGGAATATTCGGCGATCCGGCAGAAGTTGGGCAAAGCTACACTATGCGACCGCAAACAACCTGCTTCCCGTTCCGACAGGGTAAGGGCGACGGGAATGAGACCTAGAAGTATCACAAGCCTCCACCTTTCGAGAGCGCGGACTCCCGTGCTGATCGCGGTGCTGGTACTCCTTACGGCGTCTTCGATCAACGCACAGCAGAGCTCCAGGCTCGACAATGGAGAGATCGTGGTGGCCGGCTCGGCATGGCATGGCCCCTGGGGGGTGCCCTATCTATCGATTGACGAGACATTGTTTCGCAAACTCTTTGCAAACCGTCTGTCTCTCTCGGACAACCTCGACTTCGGCTTGGAGCTTCTATCCCGGCCCGGAGAATCATCCGGGTTGCTCTATGACAAACGGGTGTACTTCGATTTCAGACCGGTGATCACTCAGGATGCCTATCACAGCCTCTTCCTGGAGTTCCACGGCGAGAGAAGATTCCAGCGGATCTTCACGGGCAGAAGGGACAACGCCATCGGCCTCGGATACCGATGGATCGCGTTTGAACGTCTCCTGTTCGGGATCAACACCTTTGCGGACATAAGCCGCACTCGAAGCTCATCAGATTATTCCTGGGGTTGGGGAGTGGAAGCAGCGGTGCACCCCTTTTCCAACGGCGTCTTGGATTTCACGGTGAACAATTACGCGAACCCCTTTGATGCGGAGCGGCTCACCGGTCGAGCGTGGGACCCCACTAACGCAAGCTGGGACGCGGAAATCGGTTACACTCAGCGGGCGTTCCTCCAGAAGTTTAACCTTCGACTCAAGGCAAATGCGTACGGATTGGGGAGTGGAGTCGAACGGAAGGAGGGGTGCAGCATAGGTCTGGATCTCTCCACTCCTGACGATAGAGCGCTTGTGACACTGGAATACGGGCGCGACAATGCCAGAGGGTACTACCAGGCTATCCTCGCCGGCATCAGGGTCCCCTTTCAGCCGAATCTGATCCTTGAGAAAAAGAGCCCTCTGCAGTTCCCGCTTTTTCCTTCCGTCAGAGCCAGAGGCGTCCTGTTCCAGGAGTGGCTTTCCAGAAAAGTCCCGAGGAACTTTATCGGAAAGCCCACATGGCGATAGCGGCTGTTGTTGAGACCCATTCCGCGGCCCGCTGGTAATGTTTGAGATGTGTTTCTCAAGGACACACTCGTGCGTTCTCCCGGCGCTATCCTCCATTTATGTTACAAGTTGGTTCGTTCGGCGAAAAGCGTGAAGGTTGACGAGAGTCACGAGATTCGCTTATGCTCCACGTCTTGGGCGAGCGGCAGAATGGTTTAATTCGAGAAGACGGCTTTGCCTTTGTCGCCGGTCCGGTGGGAAACACGAAAATACTGGAGGGACCATGAAGAGAATAGTGTTTCTTACAGCCATGGCCTTGCTTGTCACCGTGGGCTCGGTCGGCCTCAGTCACGGCGCTGAAGTGTGCACGACGATCGATCAGACGCTCGGATTCGCCACGTACAGCGCATTGGACGCCTTCCTTGCGGCAGCCCGATCGGCCGCGACCGATCGATCGAAGCGCGCGGGCCTCAAGAGCCTCGTGAAGGCGCTTATTGAGAAGAAGGAGGCATTCCCGTTGAAGGGCGGCCAAATTGTCGAACCCCTCGAAGAGCAGCCGGGAGATGACCCCTCAATGACAAAGGTAAGGGTGAGAGCGGAAAAGGACAAGAGGGTATTCTGGGTGCCTGCGGGAGCGCTGAATTGCAAATAGGACGGGCAGAATCTTTTCAGCCGGCGCTCCGGATCGATGCACCGACCGCCTCTTCACCGTCCCCCCTGGAGAAACTCATGCAAAGCATAACTTCCAAAATTTTTCTCTTGACCGCGATCGCGGTCGCATGTCTCCTCATGCCCGGGCATTTCCTTTCCCCGGCCGAGGCCCGCTGCAGATGGGTGTGGAAAGGCGCCAATTCCTACTATGTCTGCGATGAAGATGACGTACGAGCGCACCCCCGTCCAACAATCTGCGATTTCAAGTCGGAGCAGGGCCCCGGAGGCCTCCAGAGAACAAGGACCGTTTTCTGCAGGCCTGACGGCTCGCGCTGGAAGGAAATTATTGTCGGACCCCATGGTGTCGTGGTGAAGGTCTTCCGGCACGACGGTTCACTTGCGTCCAAGAAAAGGTTTGCCACCGACGAAGTCGCTCCGTATCCTTCGCCTCCACCGGGGCCTCCCGCGCTCCGATGGAAAGCAAGAAACTTCGACGTGAATCTCATGGGTGTGAAGGTGAAAGGAGCGGTGGAGCGCCTCGGCCATAAGCTGAGAGGGGTTGCCCGTGTCTACCGGCCCCTGGGAGGGGAAGACACGTATCACTTCACCGGTAAAATACAGGGGAATCAGATTGTAGCCTCCCACAGCAGCGGGCATCACTTCCGTGGACACATGACCCCCGGGGGAGAGTTACAGGGAGTCCTGATCACGAAAGGTGGACTGCGCGTGCCTATCAAAGTGCCCTTTCAGCTACCATAGATTGCGGTGCCGTCAAAAAGCGGTCGGACATGGCCGCTGCAGTGGTACGGAGATGCATATGAACGACACGGAATGTCCGCAGTGCGGAGCATATCTGCGGTATGAGCCGGGAACCACAAGTCTGAAATGCCCGTACTGTGATTCCGAATTTCCTATCGAGCAGAAGCAGACCGAAGTCAAGGAGCTGGATTATGCTGATTACATCGCCCGAACGGAGCGTGAGAGCGACCTCGAAGAGGTACTCAGCGTACAATGCTCCGGATGTGGCGCAGAGATTACACTCCAGCCCAATGTGACCGCTGATATTTGCCCCTTTTGCGCCACCGCTATAATCCCCGACCAGGCGGTCTCAAAGAAGACGATCAAACCTCGATACCTGCTGCCCTTCACCACAAAGGAGAAGGAAACGAACGAGCTGTTCAGGCGCTGGATCAACGGCCTCTGGTTCGCGCCGGGCAAGCTCAAGAAGATGGCCAGAACCGACGAGGGGGTCAGAGGCATCTACATGCCCCACTGGACCTACGACGCGGCCACCTCCACAGGGTATTCGGGCGCGCGGGGAGAATACTACTTCGAACCGGTCACCGTTATGGTCGTCCGCAACGGCAGAAGAGTCCCTGAGACGCGGATGGTGCAGAAGATTCGGTGGTATCCGGCTGAAGGCACGGTGAACCTGTCTTTCGATGATGTGCTCGTGGCGGCAAGCAACTCCCTCCCGAGGGAGTACGCGGAGAACCTGGAACCCTGGGACCTGGAAAACCTTGTCGCTTATGACAAACGATATGTCAGCGGCTTCCTCTCCGAGAGCTATCAGACCGGTCCCCGAGACGCTTTCGAAGTAGGGAAAGCCCGCATGCAGGCAGCCATCCTCAATGCCATCCGGGCTGACATCGGGGGAGACGTCCAGCAGATACACTCCTTACAGACGGAGTACAGGGACATCAAGTTCAATCATCTCCTTCTCCCGGTCTGGATCAATTCCTATCGATACTTGAACGAACTCTACAGATTCATGGTCAATGCCCGCACCGGCGAAGTTCAGGGTGAACGACCTTGGAGCTGGATCAAGATCGCCCTTCTCATTGCCGCCGTGCTTTTTGCCGCGTACGGTTACGCCGTCATTTCCCAGGGCGTACGATGATGTTTTTTCGGAAGCGTTCGCCGGCGAGTCGTGGAGCACCTAGACCCTTTTTCCACGGCCCTTGTCTCGACTCACAAGATCCTTCAGGGTCATCCCCAGTTCCTCGAGCCGTTTGGCTTCATCGGTGAGGAGCGTTGTCCCGTCAACGCTTTTCTTCATCGCGTCCTCGACCTCCCTCATCGCGCCGGAGACTCGTTCCACCCGGGAGAACTGCTGTTCGCTCGAGGAGAAGATCACGCCCGCGGCCTGAGAAAATTCCATGATGCTGTCGGCCAGATCCTCGATCGCCTTTCTTGCCGCGTTGGTTTGTTCAACCCCGACCTGTACCGCCTTACCACCTTCTTCGGTCGCCATCACGACGGAACTCACCGATGCCCGGATCTCCTGTAGGATCTTCGTTACTCGGTCCGTTGCCTCCCTGGACTGATCTGCAAGGGTCTTTATCTCGCCGGCCACCACGGCAAAGCCTCTGCCCTGTTCTCCGGCTCTGGCAGCCTCAATTGAAGCATTGACCGCCAGAAGGTTCGATTGCTCGGCAAGATCCTGCACCGCCACGATGATCTCTTCTATGTCCCGGGTCTTGTTACTCAGGGCTACCACCGCTTCGCCGACGAGTTCCATCTTTCCCTGAATGAGACTCATCTGCTCCACGTTGTCTGCTGTCGCTCTCTTTCCGGCCGCGGCCACTTCATCCGAGCGCCGGGACCGGTCCGCAACGTTGCGAGCGGTATCATTGACAACCTTGGCGGTCTGTTCCATCTGGTGCACGATGGAAGTGGTCTCGCTTACTGCTGAAGCGGTCTGTGACGCGCCGGCAAAGAGTTGGGACGCCGCGCTTGCGATGTGCCCACCCGATTCGGCAAGGACGTTCACACCTTCTGCCAACTGTGCGCTGTGGCTCACAAGACTGGACACGAGATCGTTGAGTGACCTCACAAGCTGTCCGATTTCGTCCGAGCGATCCCTTCGAAGACTCGCGATTAGATCACCCCTGCCCCCGGCTTCCGCGGCTGCTATCAGACTTTTAATCGGACCGGCTACCCCCTTTGAGAGCAGATAAATCGCCAGGATCGCTATCAATACCGTCAACCCACCCAGTGCGACGAGGGTCCAGGAGACCGCTTTATCGAGTTTCGCGGCGGAAGCCATGTCATTCACGATGAGCCGTTTGACTCGTTCGGTGAACTGGGCCATGAGGTTTCCGAACTCATTGACGTGCTCCTGCGCCCCGGTTTTCTCACCTTTCTTCCCGAGCCATGCCCGGAGAGATTCTTCCGCCTGCGCGACGAGTTTCCTTTCCTCCGATCCGGGTTTGAGCATCCCTTTGATCGCGGCGAACTTCTCCGAGGCCTGAGCGAAAGCCTTTTCCCGGGTCTGTTCGGGAACTCGTTGTTCCAACGCTACGGTTCGAGCCGTGGCGGCGGCCTCCCTCGCCGACTCCTCGATCTCCCCGGCAAGAAACAGTATCTCCGTTCTGGAATGGACATCAGCCAGCAAGGATCGAACCGACCTGTACCCGTAAATCGCGACTAATGCGACGGCATATGCTGCCAAGAGGGGAACGACAACCGAAACCACGATCTTGGTTCTTAGTCCCAGATCTCTGAGTCTCATCATGATCTTGAGTCTCCCGAGGTTCCGGCCCGCAGCCGGAGGACGCTCATCAGGTTCTTCAGACCCCTCATACCCCTTTGCCGACTCTTTAACAAGCCTCTTCTAGAACAAGTTTGAGAGCTGGCAAGTTTGCCATGAGCCTTCCTTGACCCTTGCTGCCCTGACAACGGGTACCATTCGTGTATGGTCAATCAGCAGCTCCAGCAGGGAGTCTGGCGGGCGCGTCTCTTTTTCTCAATTTTTTTTGTCTGAGCGCTTGACAAATCGGAAAAACCGGTAATAATGGAAATTAGCGATATACCGGTAAAATGTTCCACCTCAAAGATCGGGGGTGACCCATGGACGTCCTCACTGTGTACCAGGCGAGTAAGTACTGCGGAGTCTCGCCCAAAACCGTTTCCAATTGGATCGACGAGGGCCACATCAACGCGTTCAGGACCGTTGGTGGTCACCGACGGATCCGCAAAGAGGATCTCGACGCCTTCCTTCGCAAACAGGGCATGCCTGTGCCCGGGGCGTTAGTTGACGGAGACCGCAAGAAGATCCTCGTGATCGACGATGACAATCTCATCGTGGAGACCATTGTCAGCTCCCTGGAGGAGGAGCCGCACGACTATGAGATTATCTCCGCTTCGGACGGCTTCGAGGCGGGGATTCAGGTGAGCCATTTCAAACCAGACCTCCTGATCCTGGACATCATGATGCCCGACATCGACGGGTACGAGGTCTGTCGCAAGGTTAAGGGAGATCCCGGGACATGCCACATGAAGATCATTGTTCTCTCTGCGTACATGGATGAGGAGAATTACGAGAACATGAAACGCAACGGGGCGGACGTGTGCTTCTCCAAGCCGCTGCCTCTCGAGAAACTCAAGAGGGAGGTGGCGACCCTTCTGGGAGTAACTCAGACGCCGTAGTAAGAGCGAAAGGGGGTTCGCGCATGGGCCTAAAGGAGACGCTGGACAAAAAGAGGTTCATTATCACGTCCGAAATACATCTCCCTGCTGGGAAATCCCCCGAGGACTACCTGGACGAAGTATACAATCTCTGGGGTCGGGTTGACGGCGTGCGTTTTCAGCCGTTCTCGACCGATGCAGCGGTAAGCGATTCCCTTTCCTTGTGCCGCGTTTTGCGAGAAAAGAAGTTCGATCCGGTCTTTCAAGTCGGGACTCGGGACCGCAACCGCCTGGAGATTCAGGAAGCCCTTATTCACGCTTCAAGTGTTGGCGTGGAGAATCTGTTGGTATTCACCGAGGACTACCGCGTCACCGGCGACTCGCTCCAGGAAATGATGTTCTTCCACGTGGACACGGGCAAGTTTTTTTCCGTTATCGAGAGCCTAGGCAAGGGCTCGGACATCCATGGCAAAGACCTGGACAGCGAGAAGCAGTTCTTCATCGGTTCCGGAGTTGACGCGGCCGCGGGAGGCTCCGCGCCCGATATGGAAATCCGCGAGATGGAACAACTGGTTGAGGCGGGAACGAAGTACTTCCTGACCACGCCGGTCTTCGATGTGGACCGGTTCGCCGCGTTTGTCAGAAAAGTGGAACAGTTGGGGATTCCTGTCATTGCGGAGTTGATCATGCTCCACTCCGCAATGGAAGCCCGCATGTTGAAAAGGGTGGGGCGAATCGACATCCCCGATCACATCATTCAAAGGCTGGAGAAGGCGCCGGTCAAGTTCGACGAATCCGCCAAGATCCTGTTGGAAACGATCGAATCGCTCAAGCACATTTGTCACGGCGTGCATCTCATCCCGTACGGGTGGGAAGGCAAGATCGGTCCGCTCTTGCAGCGGATCAAGAGATAAGTGGGCTGGCAGGGGTAAGAGCGATTCTGCGCCCCTATCAGTTCCTCTCGAAGTAATCCGCCGCTCGGCCCATGTCCGTTATGCCTGGGCGGTGAAACGACTATTCCTTCCAGTCAGCTCCTTTGAGAAGGAGGTCCACCGTGGAGACCGTTACGATATCTCTGGACGGTCGGGAAGTCACGGGCTCGGTCGATTCTACCATCCTCGAGCTTGCCGGACAGATGGGAGTGGAGATCCCGACGCTGTGCCATCATCCATTGCTCAGAAGCGTGGGCGCTTGCCGGGTTTGCCTGGTTGAAGACGTGAAAACGGGCAGGCTTCTCGCCTCGTGTGTCACTCCGATCAGCCACGGAATGGAGATCCTTACGGCTTCGCCGAAGGTTCTCGACGCCAGACGCGGGGTGCTGGAACTGATCCTCTCAGACCATCCGTCCGCGTGTGTCGTCTGTAGCAAGGGCAACGAGTGTGTCCTGCGTTCCCTCGCGAAGGATTGCGGCATCTGCGATCCGGAACTCGATCCCATACGGAGGTGGAGACCACTCGACGAAGTCAACCCTTTCATCGTCCGGGATCTGACGAAGTGCGTCATGTGCGGCCGGTGCATACGGGTGTGCAAAGACTTCGAGGCGATCGGCGCGATCGAGTATATGTCTAGGGGGTACGACAGCCATCCAGGAACCGCCTATCAGACGCCCCTTGAGGGATCCGAATGCAATTTCTGCGGGTCGTGCATGTCCATCTGTCCCACGGACGCGCTCGCGCCAAGGCAGCGGCTCGTCATCAGTTCCGGAAGGGAACGTGCGGCGGGCGTCTGTTCCTATTGCGGGACCGGATGCCACCTGGAGTATGAAAAGAGCGACGGTCGAATCGTTGGAAGCAGAGGCATAGCAGAAGCCCCCGTGAACAGCGTATCACTTTGCGTCCGAGGACATTTCGGGCAGGATGCGATCTCTTCGCCCGCCAGGCTTGCCCAGCCGCTCGTCAGGAACGGAGACCACGGATATGCGAGTGCGACCTGGGAAGAGGTTCTCGACCAAGTGGCAAGCCGATTGACCGAAATCTCAGAAAAGCACGGCCCTTCAAGTATCGGGATCATCGCGGGAACACAGTGTTCCAACGAGGGCTTGTATCTCGCGGGGCGGTTTGCCCGGTCCGTCCTTCGAACGCCGAACGTCGACTCCACTGCGACTCTGTCGTCCGGGTGGGTCATGGATGGTATCCGGGCCTCTCTGAAGGGAACCCTTCCCGGGAGCGGTCTCGACCGGATACTGGAGGCGGAGACGATTCTGCTCGTGGGTGCTCGGCCTGATTACACCCACCCAGTGATCGCCCGCAACGTGCGCAGGGCTGTACGGGATAACGGAGCAGCTCTCGTGCAGATCGATCCTCTGAAGACGGCCTTGACACCCTTTGCTCGACTACACCTCACGAGCCCTGTCAATGAGTTTCCGCTGATGATGCTTCAACTCGTCAGGGGCCTGGTCGCGGACGGCAGACATGACGAGGCATTTCTCCTCAGGCGCCTGAGGCAGGGAGAAGAATTCATTTCTCGTCTCAGAATGGAAACCTCCAGACAAGCCGTTCCGGCGCCGGTCGAGGAGGCGCTGAAGCTGCTGGGCAAAGACAAGAAGGTCGTTATCCTCTTCGGCTCTGCCGCTGCCCGGGCTGCCAACGCGTATCTGCTCACCAGGCTCGTGATGGATCTCGCCTTGTTGTGCGGGCAGCCCGAGAGCGCATTCTTTCTCTTCGAGGGATGCAATGAACTGGGCGCGTGGGAAATGGGGTGTTCACCCGATTTCCTTCCTGGGAGACTCTCCTGGGACGACAAAGAAGCGCGAGAGAGGCTCCGGAACATCTGGGGACAAGAGCCCGTACCCGATCGCGGGCTCAATGCCATTGGAATGATGCGAGCGGCGGAAAACCGTGATCTGAAGGCTCTCATTCTTCTGGGGGCCGATCCTCTGGCAGTCTTCCCGGACAGATCGCGGACCCGCAAGGCTCTCGAGGGCATCGACCTTCTCGTGTACACGGGAATGTTTTCCTCCGGCGCGGCGGAGGCGGCGGACTTTGTGCTCCCGACGACCTCCATCACGGAGGCCGACGGAACGTATACAAGCACCGACGGAAGGGTTCAGCGAGTCTCCAGGCTATCGGAACCGCCGGCCGAGGCACGCCCCAATGCGCGATTCTTGCTGGACCTGGCCGGGCGGCTCGGCCCGCCCATGGGACATCTCACCGCTCGCGACATCTTCGACGAGATACGAATGGTCTGTGCTTCCTGGAGAAGCTTGACGTGGGCCGACGTTGGGCAACCGGGCGGAGTGCCGCTCCAACGTGTAGGCGATGCGGTCTCGGCCGAAGGGAACGCGGGCGATGAAATTCAATTCGTTCCCTACCCTCCGCCCGATTCGTACTCCGCCGCACTGGAAGCCCCGGACGGCTTTCCCTGGCGGGTCTACCCTGAGGAACAGGCTGCGCATCCCTGCGATGGGACCGTGTCCGCGAGATCCTCCTGCCTTCGTGCCTTCTACCGGGAAGACTTTGCGCGCATGAACCCGATTGACACGGAGGAGTTGGGGATAGCCGATGGGTCTTTCGTACTGCTCCGCTCCGGGGTGGGGGAGGTCAAGGCTCGTCTGATCGTGGATCCCGCGGTTCCCCGGTCAGGGGTCGTCATTCCTGCGGGAGGACCGGGATACCTGCTTCAGCGCCTGACAGCATGGCCTGAACAGTACTTCCCTTGCGGCTGGCACCGCGTCTTCGTTTCACTGACGCCCGCGGAGGAATAATGAAGCAGAATCTCGACAAAGGTAGGCTCAAGGAAGCTCTCGGGAGAATCGAGCCCTTCCGGGAGAACCTGATTGTGGCGCTTCAGGCCGTCCAGGAGGAGTTCGGTTACGTCCCCCCCGAGAGCATCCCGACGATCGCCGTGTACATGGGGGTCTATCCCTCGGAGGTATCCGGGATCATTACCTTCTACGCCCAGTTCTACACCACACCCCGCGGCCGTAATGTGATCCGCGTGTGCCGTGGGACCGCGTGTCATGTCAGGGGTGCCCGCACCGTGCTCCAGACGGTGATGAGACGGACGGGTATCGCGGACGGGGAAACGTCCGAGGATATGCGTTTCACCCTGGAGACGGTCGCCTGTCTGGGGGCCTGTGCCCTCGGCCCCGTGATGGTTGTCAATGGCACCTACTATGGAAAGCTCAACCCCGGGAGGATCGACGCGGTTCTCTCGAACCTCCCGTGAGCGGGTGATGTCATGGAACGTCTGAATTCCGTTTCTGATTTGGCGAACTTCCGACTGGCCGTGCGCCGAATGCGTGATCCTTCAATAGCGGAAATATCAGTCTGCGGCGACACCGGTTGCCGGGCCTGGGGCGCGGATGAGGTAATCCGTCGGCTGGAAGAGGAGATCCGTAGCCAGGCACTGGAAGGCAAGGCCCGGGTCAAGCGGGTCGGCTGTCCCGGCTTCTGCGAAAGGGGTCCGTTGGTATCTGTCGGTCCCCACGGGATCTTTTATCCGGGCGTGACCCCGGAGGATGTTCCCGAGATCGTTTCCGAGACGGTCAAGAAGTACAACATTCTCGGTAGGCTCCTCTACGCGGACAGAGAAACCGACCGACGATTCGTGTACGAGGCGGAGGTGCCCTTCTACGCCCTCCAGGAGCGGAGCGTCCTCTCGCTCAACGGAGTGATTGACCCAACGTCCGTGGAAGACGCGATCGCGAACGGAGCCTACTCTGCACTTCACGAGGTTTTCGACTCCTGGAACCCCGAAAGAGTGATCGAGACCATCAGCCGCGCGGGGTTGCGAGGGAGAGGCGGCGGAGGCTTTCCCACTGGAACCAAGTGGCGCTTTGCTCGCGCGTCCCAGGGGGACCGGAAATTCATCATCTGCAACGCGGACGAAGGTGATCCCGGTGCCTTCATGGACCGGGCAATCCTCGAAGGAAATCCTCACGCTGTTGTCGAAGGAATGATCATCGGAGCGTACGCCATCGGCGCGACCCAGGGGTATGTGTACTGCCGTGCGGAGTATCCGCTTGCGATTGAGCGTCTGGGAATCGCTCTGACACGCGCCAGGGAACTCGGGCTCCTCGGAGAGAACATCCTCGGCAGCGGGTTCGATTTCGACATTCGCCTGTACCAGGGGGCAGGAGCGTTCGTCTGCGGCGAGGAGACCGCGCTCATCGCCTCGATAGAAGGCAAGCGCGGCATGCCGCGCCCCAGGCCCCCCTTCCCTGTCCAGAGCGGCCTTTTCGCGTGTCCGACCGTGATCAACAACGTGGAGACCTTCGCGAACGTTCCGCGGGTGATCAACCTGGGAGCGGACGTATACGCGTCCGTCGGGAGCGAGAAATCCAAGGGCACGAAGATCTTCTCACTTACCGGTAAAGTCATCAACACCGGTCTCGTGGAAGTACCCATGGGCGTGACCATCCGGCACGTGGTCTTTGACATTGGCGGCGGTATCCCCAAGGGCAGGCGATTCAAGGCCGTCCAGATGGGTGGTCCCTCAGGCGGATGTATCCCCGAGCGCTTCCTTGACCTCGAGGTCGATTACGACTCACTACAGAGCGTCGGTTCGATCATGGGTTCCGGCGGCATGGTGGTCATGGACGAGAATACCTGCATGGTCGAGGTGGCCCGGTACTTCTTGTCCTTCACCGCCGAGGAGTCCTGCGGCCAGTGTTCCCCGTGCCGTATCGGCACCCGGCAGATGCTCAACATCCTCACTCGGATCACCCAAGGCCAGGGACGAATGGAGGATCTGGACCGGCTGGAACGGATCGCATTGCAGGTTAAGAGCACAAGCCTGTGCGGACTGGGCCAGACGAGCCCGAACCCGGTGCTCTCGACACTCCGCCACTTCCGCGAGGAGTACGAGATCCACATCAAGGAAAAGCGCTGCCCTGCGGGCGTGTGCGAAGCGCTCGTGCTCTCCCCGTGCCAGCACGCGTGCCCCGCCGGCATAGACGTCCCGGCCTACGTGGCGTTCATCGCGCAGGGGGACTACGAGCAGGCCGCGGAGGTGATTCGCCAACGTAATCCCTTTCCGGGGATCTGCGGACGCATATGCCATCATCCCTGCGAGGGAAAATGCCGCCGCGGTGAAGTCGATGAACCGATCTCCATCAGATATTTGAAGCGCTTCGCCGCAGATTGGGTCTACGAACACCAGAAGAAGCCTCCCAAGCCCTTTCCCGTAACCAAGAAGGAGCGGGTGGCTATCGTGGGAGCGGGACCGGCGGGGCTGAGCTGCGCCTACTTCCTCGCAGAAATGGGATACAAGACCTCTGTCTTCGAGGCATTGCCAAGGGGAGGAGGAATGCTCGAGGTGGGAATACCGGAGTTTCGTCTTCCCATGGACGTAGTGCGGAAGGAGATCGGGTACATCGAGGCAAAAGGGGTGGAGATCAACTTTGCCAGCCCCGTCGACGAGCACCACTCCGTGGAGGACCTCAGGGACGAGGGCTTCGACGCTGTCTTTATTGCCGCAGGCGCTCACATCAGCCAACGGCTGGGAATTCCAGGGGAAGATAGCGAGCTGCAGGGCCTCCACTACGGTCTGCGCATACTCACCACCCTCAAGGGGGGCGGCGAGGTGGCTGTCGGCAACCGCGTCCTGATCATCGGAGGAGGTAACACCGCGATCGACGCGGCACGAAGCGTCCTGCGCAAAGGAGCGCGACATGTTTCAGTCCTCTATCGACGCTCCATGGATGAGATGCCCGTTTCTCACATCGAGTTTACCGAGGCCCAAGAAGAAGGCGTTGAATTCCACTTCCTCGTCTCTCCGACGAGAATCGAGGCTGACGACGGACACGTGAAGGGAGTGACCTTCGTTCGGATGAAGCTTGGACCGCCTGACGAATCGGGTCGCCGCAGTCCCGAACCGATCCATGGCAGCGAGTTCTTCCTGGAGGCCGACATGGTCGTGCCCGCGGTGGGACAGGCGCCTGATCTGAGTTTCCTGGCTCCTGACTCTCGCCTTGAGCTGGCGAGGTGGGGCGCACTCAAAGTCGATCCGGAGACCCTGAGGACAAACATCCCCTGGATTTTCGCAGGTGGTGATTTTGTCACGGGCCCCTCGATGGCGATTTACGCCATTGCCGCGGGCAGGCGTGCGGCCATAAGCATCGATCGCCACTTCCAAGGCAAGACAGGACCTCTCGTTATTCCTGACGAAAAATACCCCTTGCTTCCTCAGCCCCCGCCGAACCCTGAGAATCTGGACCAGCTCAGACCTAGGGTCCAAATGCCGAGGATGAGACCGGTGGACCGAATCGGGGGGTTTGAGGAGTTTGAGAAGGGATTTACCGAGGAGCAGGCGAGAACGGAGGCATCACGGTGCTTGAGATGCGACCTGGAGCGCATACGGGAGATGCAGGAACATGAGTGGTGACCGCATCATTAAGGTTCGCGGACAGGCATGGCGGATCACTTCCTCATCCCAACGCTCACCCCAGGGGAAAGGGCGAATGGCTTGGGGGCACGCCCGCCCCACGAAGTCCCCTCCCCTGGGACAAGGGCGGGGGTGGGGATAAATCCCCAAGGAGGCAGCCCTTACTTGTCTGATTGCACCTTGCCATCAGTCGGAGCAACCGCGAGGACGTGAGCATGAAAACGATTACGGAAATGAAGCCCTTCGAGGAGATCATCGACAATCTTGCCCAAGACACCAACGTCTTCATTGTCGGCTGTGGCACTTGTGCCACGCTCTGCGGCACCGGCGGCATCGTCGAGGTCGCCCGTATGGCCGAAGAGCTGAGCAATGCGGGTAAGATCGTCACCGGGACGGCTGTTCCGCCGACCGGTTGTGACGAGGTGACCGGGGAGATGCGCTATGCGTTCCGGGACCAACTGCGCGCTGCGGACGTGGTCCTCGTCATGTCCTGTGCCTTCGGCGTCCAGACAGCCGCGTCACAGCTCCGGAAGCCGGTCTGCCCCGCTCTGAACACTCTCTTCATTGGAAAGGAAGGACCGGCCGGTCACTATTCGGAGATCTGCCTCCAGTGCGGAGAATGCGTTCTCGCATACACGGGCGGCATCTGTCCGGTGACCGCATGTCATAAGGGGCTTCTCAACGGTCCCTGCGGCGGAACAGATGACGGCATGTGCGAGGTCGGAAACGGCCGGGAATGTGCCTGGACCCTGATCTACAATCGATTGTCTGGACAGGGCCGTTTGGACCGAATGCGGCGGTTTCATCCGCCCAAATCCCATAACGCGGTCCTCCGGCCGGGGATCATGCATCTCACGCACAGTCGCGAGGAGGCTGCAAACCAGTAGGCGGTGTCGCCTGATAGGGTAGGCCGGTCGCGGTAGGAAACAGGATTCAGGGCCCGAGCGTGTGCAAGTATGTGCCATGTTCAACGTCCCCCTCTCGGTTCGGTCACGGGACGGGGCAGAGACTCCTCTCCCTTGGAGGAGAGGAGTCTGTAAGGGGGTCCTTCGAGGTGGAGAAATCAACCTCATACTTAAGCAGCGAGATACAGAAAGGGGTTACCGATGAGTCGATTCAAAGAAGCTCTCGACTCGGGGAAGTTTGTCGTTACCGCTGAGGTGGGTCCTCCGAAGGGGTGCAACCTCGAACCCGTCAAGCACCATATCGAGCTGCTCAAGGATTGCGTCGATGCGATGAACGTGACGGACAACCAGAGTTCCGTTCTGAGGTATCCCTCACTGGGAGGCGCGCTCCTGGTCAAGGAACTGGGAGGTGAACCGATCCTCCAGATGACGTGCCGGGACAGGAATCGCATCGCGCTTCAGGGCGACCTGTTCTTCGCGTACAGCCGGGGGATCGATAATGTGCTCTGCCTTACCGGGGACGCGGTGGTCGTCGGAGATCACAAGGAAGCCAAAGGTGTTTTTGATCTCGATTCGGTCCAGTTGCTCGATGCCATCCATACGCTTGAGGAAGGTACCGACCTCGCGGGAAATCCCCTCGACGGCGCCCCACGATTCTGCCGCGGTGCGATCGTGACCCCTGAAGCACATCCGTTGGAGCCTCAACTGGTTAAGTTCGAGAAAAAGATAGAGGCCGGCGCACAGTTCATCCAGACCCAGGCAATCTACGATCTAGGCAATTTCAGGAACTTCATGGACTACGCTCGCAAGTTCAAGGTGAAGATCCTCGCGGGAATTGTGTTGCTGGTAAGCGCAGGAATGGCTAAATTCATGAACAAAAACGTACCGGGTATCTTCGTACCGAAACAACTCATTGACGAACTGGCAGGCGCGCCGAAGGGAAAAGCCCTGGAAACGGGCATCAACATTGCCGCTCGCATGATCAGGACTATAAAAGACGAGAATATCGCGGACGGAGTTCACATCATGGCCATCGGCAAGGAAGAGACGGTACCGCGCATCCTCGAGTTGGCCGGCATCACCACGTCGGAGTAGTCCCGGGCTTGAGGAGGGAATATGGGTACCCGTCGTTTTCAGTCGGCCATCGACATGACACGGGAGGAGATTGAGGAGCGGCTCCACGCGATCGAGCGCAACTACGAAGAGTTCTTTGCCCAGGCGAGGGATGGCTTCTACATTTCTACCCGGGAAGGGACCTTTCTCGACTGCAACGACGCACTCGTGGCCATGCTCGGTTACCGGGTCAAGGAAGAGGTCCTGATCTTGGATCTGAATACGGACCTCTGGTACAACCCCACGGATCGCGGGATCTTCAAGGGAAAGATCGAGACCAATGGCTTCGTAAGAGAATACGAGGCAATATTCAGACGAAAAGACGACTCTCCACTCTATGTGACCCTTTCTAGTCATGTCTGGTTGGACAGGCGAGGCGAAATCGGGGGATACCGCGGCTTCGTCGTGGACCGGACTCAGGAGAGGATTTACCAGCGCAAACTCCAGGCGTTGGAGACCAAGTACCGTGATCTCTTTACCAATATGCTCGACGGGGTATTCATCTCCGACGACAAAGGAATGGTCATCGACTGCAATGATGCGCTCTGCGAACTCACCGGATACTCCCGTAACGAGTTTCTCGGGATGAACTACTATCGGGATCTGTTCGTCAATGCGGACGATGTGGTCAATTTCCGACGCCAGTTTACCAAAGACGGTCACATCAGGGACTATGAGCTGCAAATCGTCAGGCAGGACGGTTCAGTCAGAGATATTACCATGAGTGGGTATGCTGCGCGCGACAGCTCCGGCAATGTCCTCGGGTACCAGGGCCTGATGAGGGACATTACCGAAGCCAAACGGCTCCGATCGCAACTCGTTCAGTCGGAGAGGCTCTCCGCGATGGGGAAGATGGCCTCCCAGTTGGCGCATGAGCTGAACAACCCCATTTACGGAATCATGAACTGCCTTGAGTTGATCAAGGACTCCATCGGGGAGCAGGACAGCAAGAGGAAGTACCTCGACCTGGCCTACAACGAATGCAAGCGGACCTCCGGATTGCTCATCAAGATGCTCAAGTTCTTCAAGCCTGACGAGGAAGGTCACAAGCATCCCACGGACGTGAACAAACTCCTGGAGGAGACCCTGCTGTTCTACGAGAGACAATTCAAGAACCTCAACATCCGAGTCAAGACCGAGCTTGCATCGGACCTGCCGAGAATCATGGCCGTCGAGAACCAGCTCAAGCAGGTCTTTATCAACATGATTATCAATGCAAATACCGCGATGCCCTCCGGCGGGGAGTTGATACTCAAGAGCGCCCATGACCGCGCCTGTGAGGAAATCCTCGTGGTTATTCAGGACACCGGCGTTGGGATTCCTCCCGCGAACCTGGAACGAATCTTTGACGCCTTCTTCACCACGAAGAAAGAGGTCAAAGGGGTCGGGCTCGGATTGAGCATCTGCTACGGATTCATTCGAGAGCACGGCGGGAGGATCGACGTGGAAAGCCAGCCGGGAAAGGGCACTGCGTTCAAGATCTTTCTGCCCGTGGGTGAACGCAAATCGGGCTATGCCAACGTGCACACCAGACGGTAGCACGGATAACTCATCAAAGCGAGCGGACTCGCTTCCCACCTGAGTGGCATCCCCCGGCCTCTCTTCCTCTCGTACGGGGGGCGCGCCGCGGAACGTCGAGAACCCCTTCGCGGGGAAGGGTATGCCTCTTCGCGCGAAACAGTCCCCTCACGGAAGAATGGGGCGGCTAATCCACGCGTAACCGGTCCCCAAGCTCCCGCGCTGGCTGGATTACACAGATGGCTAGCTACTGGTCTCGATGGTGCACTCTCTGAAGTCGATCTGCTCCTTGCATCCCACGCACCTGCGCGGCCTGTCAAACTCGTCGGAGAAAATCTCGTTTTCTTTCCCGCACTTGGGGCACTTGCAGATAAATGCCTTGAGATCCTTGTGCTCCTCGAATCCTGGACAGTGCATAGGCGTGCTATCGCTCATTTCTCGACTCCTCGGCTGCTTGATGAAACGGAATTGGAGACGTGTCCCGAGATAATCCACGTCTTCTTATCAATATAATCTCCCGAGCCCCACAGAGCAATGAAAAAAGGCCCGCCGGGTCAGCGGTGGGGGGGAATCCGCGCATTCACAAAAAAAGGTCATGGCAAGCATGACCCGGGTCTCGCAGGGACTGTGTAGGATGGGGTGGATGAGTCCGCTGGTCCTCTTTCCGGCTGGCGCGCCGGAAGACTCATGAGGTAGGAATTGGGAGGCCGTCGGGCCGAGCCTCTGCGAACAGGGCTATGGTTACCCTTCGAGAATTGCTCTCAGTTCCTTGAGTTCTTTCTTGATTTCCCTGAGAATCTCTTTGTAATCCGCGGGAACTTCCTCAGCCGGCTCGGGTGCCCCGGGATTGGCCACAGGAGCGGCTTTCTCGACCTTCGAGGTCTTCTTGGCCCTCTTATTCGCTGCTTCCTGCTTCCTCATCTCTTGGAGCCGTTTCTTGGCGCCGGCAATGGTGAACTTCTCGTCATAGAGAAGGTGCTTGATTTCCATGAGGAGTTCAAGATCCTTTTTGTGGTAAAGCCTCTGTCGGGCCCTGGTCCGCGTCGGCTTGAGGATCTTGAATTCAGATTCCCAGTACCTGAGCACGTAAGGTTCCACGTTCAGTATTTCGCTCACTTCGCCGATCTTGAAATACTGTTTTTCGGGAATTGCGACCGTCATAACTTGACCACCCCTCACATACGGATTCGTCCGACCACGTTCGTTGGCTTCCCGGAGCCTTTTTCGAACGTCGACCCCCGATATTTCCCTCCCTCACGCCGACGTTTCACGCGTCATTCCCTCAGCGAAGCACCCACTTCCTTCTTGAGCGTCTCCAGCACACGGGAATGAACCTCCTGGACTTCCTCGTCGGTCAGAGTTCGATCCTCACACTGGTATCGAATCCTGAAGGCCATGCTCCGATGACCTTTCGGGATCGATTCTCCTTGATACAAATCAAATAAGATCACGGAGTCAATGATATCATGGCTCGAACGTGAAATCAACCGTTTAATCACATCACCTGAAACTTTTTCTTCAACGATAATTGATAAATCCCTTTCCACATAGGGGTAGCGGGGAAGAGGCTTAAAAACCCCATCCTTGCGGCTCCGAACAAACAGAGGCTCCAGGAGAATCTCGAAAACCAGAACCTGAGCCGCAAGTTCATGTTCTCGAATCTTTGCCGGTGATAACTCTCCGAGATAACCTACCTTTTCACCACCGACCAGCACGTCCGCGGATTTGCCCGGATGGAGAAAAGAAATCTTCGACGGTTCGTAGGAAATCTGATCAACCCCGAGACCTTCCAACAGAATCTCCAGTGCGCCTTTTAAATCGTAGAAGTCCACTGCCGGCCTCGCTCTCACCTTGCCGCGCTCGTCGACCTCTCCCCGCTGGAAGTGCCAAAGCTGCGGGTACCGGGCGCCGGTGGCCAATCCGGCCAACATCAAGTCCTCACGGGGAAGCTCTTCACCCGGAACGGGGACGAAGGTCCTGCCGATCTCATAGAGCCTCAGATCCTCTGATCGGAAGCTCACGTTCCGCTTCATCGCGGAAAGGAGCCCAGGGATCAACGATGTCCTCATCACCGCAATGTCCTCGGTAAGAGGATTAATGAGGGCCAACTGCGGGGCGTCCTCCTTTGCGATGAATTCCTTGGCAGCCTTGGCCGAAACGAAGGACATGGTGATGACCTCTGAAAAGCCCGACGCGGCCATAAGGTCACCCACCAACCTGATCCTGTGGAGCCCTTCAGCACTCCTGTCCGGCGCGGACTCATAGGAGGGCATGGAAACCGGTATCTTCTGAAAGCCGTATATCCGAGCGAGCTCCTCGGCCATGTCCACGTCCCTCTCCAGATCCCACCGCCAGGGGGGAGGAGTCGCGTTGAAGCTTTCTCTACCATTGTTCTCCACACGAATTCCCAGCCGTTCCAGGCAGGAGACCATCTCCTTCTTCTTGATGTCGGTGCCGAGCAGTCTGTTGGTCTGCTTCACACGCACGGGAACCGTCGGCCGTTCTATCGGTTCCGGGTACACATCTATGAGCCCGGCGAGGACGGTTCCCCCAGCCAATTTCTGAGTCAGGTAGGCGGCCCTGTGCGCGGCCCAGAGCGATCCTTCAGGGTCCACTCCCCGCTCGAAGCGGAAGGAGGCCTCGGTATTCATCCCGAGAGCCTTGGCCGTCCGCCGGGTACTGAATCTTTCGAAGCACGCGCTCTCTATGAGGACGCGTTCCGTCCCCTCGCAGATCTCGGAATTCAGACCACCCATGATGCCCGCGAGCGCGACGGATCTCTTGCCGTCCCGGATCATCAGGGCGTGCTCCGGCATGATCCTTTCCACATCGTCGAGGGTGACGAAGCGTTCGTCGGGGTCCGCGCGGCGAACGACGATCCGACCTTCCTCGAGGAGGTCGTAGTCGAATGCGTGGAGCGGTTGCCCACACTCGACAAGGATCAGGTTCGTCGCGTCGACGACGTTGGATATGGGACGCATCCCGGACCGCGTGAGCCTGAGCCTGACATCGAAGGGCGACGGGCCGATCGTGACTCCTTCAACCATGCGGGCGACATATCGCGGACAGAGGTCGTAATCAGGGACCTCGATCCTTACCCTCTCATGAATAGAGACGGCCCCCTCTTTCAGAGGTATGTCCGGAATCTTCCAGGGTTTGCCCAGCAGTGCGGCCACTTCCCGGGCGGTCCCGAGTATGGACAGACAATCACCCCGATTTGGTGTTATCGACGTTTCCAGCACTGAGTCGCTGACGTCGGGAATCGCTTGGGTCAGCGGAAGGCCGACCGGGGTTTCCGGATCGAATATGAGTATCCCTGACTCGTCTTCGCCCAGTTCCAGTTCCTTCTCCGAGCAGATCATCCCCGGAGAGCGGACGCCGTGAATCTCACGCTCGGAAATCTCGAATCCCGACGGCAGCACCGCGCCCGGACCGACGTACGGCACGATCTGCCCCACTTCAATATTCGGCGCGCCGCAGACCACGGTCACTTCCCGGCCGTCCAGGCTGATCCGGGCGAGACTCAGCTTCTCGACCGACGGATGGGGATTGATCTCGACGATCCGCGCAGTGAAGACCTTGTCCAGACCCTCGCCTTCGCGGGTGATGCCTTCCACCTCGATTCCGCCCATGGTGAGGAGATCCGCGATCTCCTCCGCGGACCGATCAATCTCCACGAACTCCTTCAGCCAATTGAAGCTGACGAGCATGATCCCCTACCCTTTCTTGCCGACTAAAATTGATTGAGGAATCGGACGTCGTTCTCATAGAAGGTCCGGATATCGGGAATACCATACTTGAGCATGGCAACGCGCTCGATTCCCACGCCGAAGGCAAAACCCGTGTAGACCTCAGGATCGTAATTGACGAAGCCATAGAGCGTCGGATCGACCATCCCTGACCCGAGGATCTCCAGCCAGCCGGTGTCGGAGCAGGTTCTGCACCCGGACCCGCCGCAGACCACACACTGGATGTCCACTTCCGCGGACGGTTCCGTGAAGGGGAAGAAGCTGGGACGGAATCGCAGCCCCACTTCCTGGCCGAAATACTCGTGAACGAACGCGACAAGGATCCCCTTCAGATCCGAAAAGGATATGCCCTCGTCGACCCACAGCCCCTCGATCTGCATGAACATGGGGGAGTGGGTGAGGTCCGCGTCGCGGCGATAGACCTTGCCCGGACAGATGATCCGAACAGGCGGCTGTTGTTGCTCCATGACGCGAATCTGAACGGGTGACGTGTGGGTCCTCAAAACCACATTGTCCGAGAAATAGAAGGTGTCCTGCATGTCTCGGGCCGGATGGTCCCTGGGAATGTTGAGTGCTTCGAAGTTGTAATAGTCGAACTCCACTTCAGGCCCTTCGGCCAACTGAAAGCCCAATCCCCGAAAGATCTCGATCATGACGTCCGCGGCCCGGTTGAGAATGTGCCGCCGGCCCAGTATGAATCTCCGTCCGGGAAGCGTCACGTCGACCGATTCCGATTGCAGCCTTTCGAGTTCCGCGCGCTGCCGGAGGAATTCCTCTGCTCGGTCGAATTCCTCTTGCAGCTCGACCTTGACCCTATTGGCTAGTCGGCCGGCCTCGGATCGCAAATCAGGAGCCAGATCCCGGAGCCCCCTCAGCAGTTGGGTCAATTCCCCCTTGCGGCCTAGCACCCGGGTCCTGATCTCCGCCAAAGCCTTCCCGTCGGAGAGCGAACCGAGCGCTTCCAGGGCATCGGCTTTGATCTTTCTGAGTTCCGCCTCCATAATCCCCTGTCCACAAGCAGACGCGGCCTGAAACGGATGCCGGATCAGAGATTCTCGCCGCAAAGGGCTGCTCTGCCGTCCTGACCTCCGTCGGAGCCGCACCGCATGTCAAAGGTTGTTTTCAGGCTTCCAATGCTGACCTGGCCTGCTGAACGATGTTCGTGAACCCGGCCGGGTCGGTCACCGCGATGTCGGCAAGGATCTTGCGATCAAGTACGATATCGGCCTTCTTCAGTCCTTCGATGAACCGATTGTACGCGAGCCCGTTCATGCGGGCGGCAGCGTTTATCCGCGTAATCCAGAGGCGTCGGAAATCCCGCTTGCGGGCTCTGCGGTCCCGGTACGCATAACAGAGCGCCTTCTCGACTGTATCCTTGGCCTGTCGTAAGGTCCTGCTGCGGCCCCCTACGTAGCCTTTGGCCGCTTTGAGTATTTTCTTGCGTCTCGCCCGGCTTGCGGGCACACATCGTGCTCTGGGCATCAACTACTCCTTAGACGGGATGAAAAACCGTCCCCACCGGCAACGGCTTACAGGAATTCTGGCGAACCGACCGCGCCGGCTATCCGTACGGCAGGAGCCTTCGCACTTGTCGGAGGTCCTTGGCGTCGACGAGTGTCATCTTCCTGAGGCCCCGTTTCCTCTTGGTGGTCTTGGTGGTGAGTATATGGCTGTGATAGGCCTTTTTTCTCTTCACTCTTCCGCTCTTGAGCACGGTGAATCGCTTTGCCGCGCCCCGGCATGTTTTGATCTTCGGCATGGTTCCTTCTCCGGATTCGACGCCTCGGGTAAGCGGTCGGGCGCCAGATCGAACTAAAACTCTTTTTATACCTTATGACAGGCAATGTTCCAAATGAATTTCCCACCGCCCCCAGAGATTTCCGCGAAGCATCACTTGAAAAGACTCAACTGACGCAATCTGATCGGCTTCTTTGCGTCTTCTCCCGCGGGCGAGTACCGTACGTATCTCGCGGGGCTGTCGTCGGCCGCGTAGTATTCGAATCCGGGCCACTGGTCGAAGTCATCCGTGACCGCTGGATTGAACGCGGCCCATCCTTTCCAGCTCTTGCCGTCCTCTGAGAAATCGATCTTCCAGGAACGGGGGACAGATTCCTTGTCCGCCCAGACTATCCGAAGCCTTGACACGGGAACACTCTTTCCGAGATCGAGCACCACCGAATTGTTGCCGCCACCGGCGCGGGGATCGACTTCAAGCAGTTTCTTACCCGGATATCCTTTGAGAATGTGCAGCCCTGGGTTGACGAAAGCACCTCCTACGAGGACCCTGGCGTGCTTGGCATAGTCGGTGAAGTACGCATCAAGAGGCTCCTCAAGCCGATCGGAAGGGCGCAGCGACAGTCCGAAGACGTCCTTCTTCATCCGATTTACCAGTGCTTTAGCCAAGATATAGTTGGCGCCGTTCGTCAAATGGCACCAGTCGGTGAAAACCCAGGTGTGCACGTTGTCGAAAATCTTCGTGAGATCCAGGACTTCCAGACCCTCCTCGGCAACCCGCTTCTTCGCGGTGTCCACGATAAGATCGTAGGTCTCCACCGCGTCGTAGTACCCGACTTTCTGCATGCCGGTGATCTGCTCGATCCTCTGTTCCATGGGAGTGCGCTTCTTCTTGCAGTTGCGGAACATCGGCTGAAGCGCAAAAACGTGGGGAACCTTGTCGGTCTCGAGCGTCTTGTGGTAGATCGCCAACACGTCCGCAACCTGCCGGACGTTTCGCTTGAGGAAATTTATTTCCTCCGGGGTCGGCTCCCGGGGGTAAGCAACGAACCCTACGTTCTCCATGAGGATGCCGGGCGCCTGTCCTTTTCTCATGGAGAGCCACGCGAAGAAATAGGTGTTCCTTTTGAGCCAGAGGGCCAGATAGTTCAGGAGCCCTTCGGGACTCATGCTCATGATCTGATTGATTACGTCGTAGTACTGGCCTTCCGTGAAGTAGTTCCAGTCCCGGAAGGCGCGCGCCACCGCGGGGACCTCGTTGGCACCGTCCAGCGAGACGATCGCGTCGGGACTATACAGTCTCAGCTTGGCGAGATATCGCATCAGGTCGTTCTGAATGACGTGGCCCGCGACCCCGGCATTGATCACCCTGACCTTCTTGCCTCCTATCTTTTCTCGGACCCGGGGGTCTGCATTGAGCAACTCCTGCATGATGTGCGGAATGGTCCAGCGGTGGGTCACCTCGTAGAATTCGGTCACCTTGTCTGCAGGCGGCACAGGTCCCCGACCGTAGACCACGGACCCGCCCGTTACGAATACGCGGAATTCGTCCTTGGGTTTTGCCAGCGGGACGTCGTCGAACTCCTTGAAACTCTGGTCGTTGATGTACTCGTACGAATTGCCGAACTTCGTGTTCCGGACTGCAACGAAGCCGGGGGTCGGCTCGTACCCGAACTGAGGCGCCACCTTCTGGGAGCTTTGCCGCGCGGGGTCGAGGTCACGGCCCGCGTACGCCTTTCCCAATGGCGAAGCCTTGATCTGGAGATACGCGTAGTACTCCAGTCCCGCGAGAATGCCCGCGACCACCGCCACAAGAAAAACCAGATACAGGACGGTAAAGACAAAGGTCTTCCACACGCTGCGGACCGGGCGACGTGCTTCGGACTTCCCTGAGTCGGCGGCCGAGGCCCCGGGAGTTCCTTTCTCTTCCGTAGGGGCCATCTCTTCCTTGTGAGCTGGGAGTTCGCTCATCCGCTCCTCTCCTGAAATTCTTCGGTCACAGCGATGCTCCCGAATGCCTCGGGATTGACAGGCCGGAAAGTCTGCCGCACGAGAGAAAATATCCCGCGAATGGGCGGTTACTCTCGAGAATCGCTCCTTGTGTGGTACTGGCGCGCATCAAACGCGCCACGGTCTCCCTGCCCCGATCCGCTGTCGGAGGAACAGGGACCAAAAGAAACTCCCCTCTCACAAGGGCAGAGGGGATGATCGGGAGAGCCAAATGGTGTTGTGTGCTCCTCGTGGCAACTCCTCTGACACTCAGGGTGCGGCAGCCCGTCACTTGCGGCACAGCACCGCCCCCTCAGCATTCTCGTGTCCTGTTGTGCCATTCAGCGCATGAAAGTCGACATGAATTCCGGGGATTCTCAGGCCGGTCCTGCGCGAAAATCGGACAAAGAAACGTACTGCGACCCGACGTGGCAATGCGCGGAAGTCGGACACTTAGCGCACGGAAGCCGGGCCATCATGGGCCCGGCTCATCCCTGCGCGTCCTGGAAATACGTTCCGGCCCTTCGCTAGAAGAGCGTGTAGATGAACGGCGCGGCAACCGGTGAACTGGCCGCCAAGATGATGAACGCCGACAGAATCACCAGGACAATGAGAATCGGCGCAAGCCAGAACTTCTTGCGGACCTTCATGAAATCCCAGAATTCCTTGACAAGTGACATGGAATATCCTCCTCGTCGGACGCTCCCTTTGAGCGCCATTCAGAACTGCCTTTCGTATCTCTCCGGATCCGGCTGCTCAACCTCTCGTTTGATCCAGTACGTTTCCGCGGCCGGATCGAGTTTCCTGTCCATGGGGTCCTTCCCGAAGAGACGCATCAGAAAACCTGTAGGAATTATCACGACAAAGAATATGATTGTCAACAGGATGCGTGAGATAAAATAGCCCAGAATCACCGACAGGCTGATCCAGACCCTGTAGATCCCCCGGAAAAGGGGCGGTACCGCCCTGCACAGGGCGAGCGCAATGCCCGCGGCGATCCAGTAGTAGCCTGATTGCGATCCTTTCCAAAAGACCCACATCAGCCCGATCGCCGAGGGAAGCACGAGAAAGAGAATCGCCAGGATGTTCAGATCCCTATTCGTCGGCTCTCGGTAAATCGTTTTTATCTCGTCTGCTATTTCCCTAATAATGTTCATTGCTTTCTTATCCGTGCGGCCACTTGGGGAAACCGTCGGAGGACCGGTTCGTGGGCGGCGCCAGCGCTGCATGCAGGGCCCCTGAAGTTAACGCCGGACTCCGGGAGAATTCCTCAGCCCGGCCCGCATTGTCGTTTCCTGCACCAGAAGCCCTAGTCGAGCTCGAACTGGCTCCGCCAATCCGAGTCTCCGACCAGTTCCGGCTGTTTCTGCTTGTCCAGAAGGAAGGGCCCGAGCACCAGGTAGTCCATCTCCGTCCTCATGAAACAGAGATAGGCATCCTCGGGGCTCTGAACAATGGGCTCTCCCCTGACATTGAAGGAGGTGTTCACAATGACCGGGCATCCGGTCTTGTCTTGAAACGCCTTGATCATCTTGTGGTACAGGGGATTGGTTTCTTCGTGCACCGTCTGGAGTCTGGCCGAGTAGTCCACATGGGTGATCGCAGGGATCTCGGACCGGCTCACGTTGAGTTTGTCGATACCCCACAGTTTCTCTTCTTCGTCGGTCATCCTGCGCCGGATCTTCTCCTCGACGTATGCCACGAGGAGCATGTACGGCGAGGAACGGTCTATTTGGAAGTAGTTGCTCACTTCCTCGTTGAGCACGGACGGCGCAAAGGGCCGGAAACTCTCCCGATACTTGATCTTGAGATTCATCTGCGACTGCATCTTGGGACTGCGCGCATCACCGATGATCGACCTCGATCCCAAGGCCCTCGGTCCGAATTCCATCCTCCCCTGGAACCATCCCACAACCTTCTCCTGACCGATGATGTCCGCGACCCTTTCCGGCAACAGACCGTTACCCAGGTATTCGTATGGATAGCCCTTCTCGTCGAGAAAGGCCTTGATTTGGGCCTCGGAGTATACCGGCCCAAGGTAGGATCCGTGCTGCAAATCGTTCTTTTCGTCCACCGTGCGCTCTTTTCCGAGCAACTGGTGCCAAGCGAAGAGCGCCGCGCCGAGCGCGCCCCCGGCATCGCCCGCGGCCGGCTGAATCCAGATGTCTTCAAAGGGGCTCTCGCGGAGAATCCGACCGTTTCCCACGCAGTTGAGCGCGACACCGCCGGCCAGGCAGAGGTACTTCTCTCCGGTTTGCTTGTGGATGTGCCGAGCCGTTCTGAGCATCACCTCTTCGGTGACCACCTGAATCGACCTGGCCAGGTCCATTTCTCTCTGGGTCATCCGGCCTTCCCTCGGTCGGGCCGGGCCGCCGAAGAGCTTCTCAAAGGCCTTTCCCGTCATCGTAAGCCCGTACGGGTACGTGAAGTGATCCATGTTCATCCTGAAGGACCCGTCCTCCTTCACGTCAATGAGTTCGTTGAGGATCACGTCGACGTACGCGGGCTCGCCGTACGGCGCGAGTCCCATGAGCTTGTACTCGCCCGAGTTGACCTTGAAGCCCGTGAAGTACGTGAATGCGGAATACAAAAGACCCAGAGAATGCGGGAACTTGATCTCGTAATCGATACGAATCTTGTTCCCTTCGCCCACGCCCCAACTCGTGGTGGTCCACTCGCCCACGCCGTCCATGGTCAGGAAGGCCGCCCTCTTGTAGGGCGACGGGAAGAAAGCGCTCGCCGCGTGGGATTCGTGATGCTCGGGAAAGAGGAGCTTGCCTTCATACCCGCCGAGGCTCTTGCGGATCAGCTTGGGCACGTGAAGCTTCTGCTTGAGCCACAGCGGCATCGCCATCAGGAAGGAGGCCCAGCCTCTCGGGGCGAACCCGAGATAGGTCTCCAGGATCCGTTCGAACTTGATAAAGGGCTTGTCGTAGAAAACCACGTAATCGAGGTCGTTCCCGGTGAGCCCCGCCTCCTTCAGACAGTACGCAATGGCGTCCTCCGGGAAGCGGTGATCGTGCTTGACCCGAGAGAATCGCTCCTGCTGAGCCGCGGCCGTGATCTCGCCGTCCCTGATGAGCGCGGCCGCGCTGTCGTGATAAAAGGCTGAAATTCCGAGTATGTTCATTAGTCCTTACCGCAACGGGCCCTCGGGGATTTTACCCGGGTCCCGGCCGCGCCTCCGTCCGTCCTATTTTCACCCCGCACGCCATGCCGCGCGGTTGACGATGATTCACCGCAGCCTCCGGCCGCGGCAGAAATGCCAGTATCCTGTAATATAGCAGGCTTCCGGCATAAAGTGAAAGCATAATTCAAGGTTACGTCCCAACTGGTTACCGAAGCAGTCCTTTTCCGATTAAATTCATCCGCGCCCGCGGTCTTTCAATCGGGACGCTCCTGGAGGGGGCACTCCCCTCTCAGGATTCCGAAGAGCGTCAAGACCGGCATCAGACATATGTTCCCCATGGGAGAACCACTGCGAATTCATTGCATCGCTCGCCGGATAGTCCCCTCTTTACCCCAAAGCACCGGTAATGGCAAGAGGAGCACGATGGAAAAGCTTCAGCACACTGAGGTCGACGGAGGACGGCTTTCTTGACGCGAGACGTGGCATGGACTTTCGGGCGTCACTCTGCCGTGGCAGCAGCAACCTACATGCGTGACGCACTGGATGACATTAACGAGGCTTTCGTTCAACCAGCACCGAGGCTCTCGACTCTTCTGCACCTTTCGGTCCTCCAGGGAGGGGACCAGGAAAAGGAACCTTATATTGGTCACTCTGACCGCTGAGTTCGGCCATGATGTTGACTTTTTCACCTTGCTTGACCTCGAATTTGTCCAGTCGTGCGACCCCGGCCCACAGGCCGGTGCCCTCCACCTGGACCATGTCCGATACGTACCATCGTCGAGACGGCTCACGGAATGTCGCTTCCAAGATGATGAACACGTATTGAGAAGGCTTCGGCGTCCTGACCCACCCGCTGACGGCCGCCTGACCGCCGACCGTTGCGTTGGGTTTGGGAGATCCAATCCCAAGCATAGGCCCGGAAGCAAATAGGACCGGAGGGAGTGTCGCGCCTTTCGGACAACATGACTGGCTTATCCGATTACCCCAATCTTTCAGTAAGTTCACGTCACCGCTCACTTTCGACAGCCCCTCCTTAACCTTGTCCAAAAGGACTTCGTTTCGCCGCACCTGGTTGCCCACGAATTGTACCTCCGTGTGCGCCTTTTCACCTATGGTAACGGCTTTCTCAGATTTCCAGGTACTGAAGATGCTCACTGTTATGGCAGCTAACGAAGCTAACAAAGTTATCAATCTGTACCACTTGTCAACCCAGATTCTGATTTTCTCTCTGATGGTTCTGCCTTCCTCAGCGGAGGTTCTGTCCTTCCCAGCCGAGGTACTATCGTTCTCAGCCGACTGAGACATTTCGCCTTACCTCCTACCAATGGCGGCAAAGGATCAAGAAACCGAAATTAGCGTGGCGGGTGGCGTTGGCTTGTCGTCACACCACCCTGAAGGAACGAATCCCCAACACGCCCCAATTGCCCTACCGTTAAAGGCGTCCATAGTATTTGGTTCCCACCAGGGCCATCACCTTGATGGCCGAGAATTGCAGATCGGCAAGCGTCATGGCCGTCGGGGGGGCAGGATAGTTGCTGTGGACGAGTAGTGCGGCCAGACTGTCGGCCTTGAAGCGGCGTCTTACGGTCCCCATTTTCCAGACCCCCCCTGCTCCGATGGACGCGAAGGATTTGCCTTCGCCGCCTTGCGCATAGGGATGGATGTACCATTTATCCGTGTGCACGTACACGAGCACTTTGAAATTCCCGTATTGGGACGCATTCAGTCCCTTCACGTGGCCGGTGATGAAACCATTGGCAACGATGTTGTCAATGGTGATACTCACCTGCCCGACGGCTGGAGAGACAGTCATCACCAGAAGCGCCAAAACAACCAACGTGAGACCGAGTATGCGTTTCATCGGATCCTCCTTATCTTGACAGGCATGGACTGCGCCCCCTCCCAGGGCGGGACCTGTAGGATCTGATTGATCCGGTACGTAGTGGGACTTGAGGTCACGACGGCCTGGATAAGGGCCTCGGCATCAACAAAGATCAGATCCTCGTTCAATGCCACCTTTGTCCCCCATTCCCCCATTTCATTGACCTGACACCTTGCAGCGACGTACCGGAGATCCTTACCCGGAACCAATGGCTTGATCATCACGAAAACGTTGCGGCAGCGTTCGTCAAAGGTGCACGTTCCCTTGAGGGTCAGCCTCGTCCCGACGGGGTCGTTCTGTTGGGGCAGCGTGATCTTTACCGTCACGGGACATGCGGTTCTGGTGAGGGTTTTGACTTCGCCGTCGATACGGCGCACATCACCCATGACTTTCCAGAGACCAAACGCTGCACCAACAAAAGTGATTAGGGCGGTACCAGCCCCCAACCAGGCGGCAATGACATTGGCGGTTCCGCAAGTCCGCTTCCCGTCTGGATTTCTTCTGCTTCTCATCAAAGCCCCCCTGCATTGCACCGCCCGCACGCACCCTTCAAACCAGGCATTCTCGCAACCCTCGGCTCTGTCTTCGGTGCAGAAAAGTCATGCGATTCCCCCGGAATCTGGCGGAAACTACCAGTGTCGCATAGATCAAATGCGTCACATGTTTGGCTTGGAGAAACGCTCTATCACCCCTTGTCCCTGGAGTCTGGCCAAATGGCTTTTCTACCCCCACAATGCGAGGGGGTAGCGAGGGAGTAGTTCCTTGCTCCGGATGGCAATGCCTTTCAGTGAAGGAACGTTTTAGCGTGTGTATTTATCTTTGTATCAAAGACTAAAGTAGCGGAGGATATCTGGCAAATCAAGGTCTAATTATAAGGTATATAGAGATCGTCTCTGTCTATTCCAAACCTCTAACCGATGGAAAGGTTGTGGTGTTCGTCCCGGCCGGCTCCGGCCAACCGTGAGTTTACCCTCCGCAAGAAATAGTGTGTCCCTCACACCCCGAAAATTGCCTGGCTTGATCTCAAACGAAGTAGTAAAGCGAAAGATAGCTCGGATCGCCCGACAGCATTGATGTGCTTCCCAGCTGAGTGGCACCCCGCGGCTTCTCTTCGTAAGCGACCGGGGAGTTACGGATTCATTCCGTTATCCGTGTCTTCTGGTTCCGACACGGCTGTCCGACATTATGGCAATCTTGTGTCACTCGTGTCTGAGCGCCTCGATGGGCTGCAGGCGGGAGGCCTTGTACGCGGGATAGAAACCGAAGAAGACCCCGACGGCAGCGGAAAAAAGGATCGCAGCCGCAATGGCCCATGGGCTGACCAGCGCGGGCCAATCGCTCACCCGGGCAAAGATGAACGTGCCCGCGATGCCGAGCCCGATGCCGATCATGCCCCCTGCTACGGAGAGCACGACCGCTTCAATGAGGAACTGAACGAGGACGTCCCGGGCACGGGCTCCCACGGCCATACGGATCCCGATCTCCCGTGTCCGTTCCGTCACGGAAACCAGCATGATGTTCATGATCCCGATTCCACCGACAACGAGCGATATCGCGGCAATCGATCCCAGGAGCATCGTCATGATGTTCAGGCTCTTGCGGGCGGTTGCGAGGATCTCAGTGAGGTTGCGGACCGTAAAATCCTTTTCTGCGAACCGGCCTATACGGTGCCGTCGGGTTAGGAGCTCGTCGATCTGCTTTTCCGCATCAGGAATTAGGGGAACCTCGTCGGCCTGGACGAGAATTGCGCTGATCTCTCCCCGGAACGGGGTCCCGAAGAGCCTATATTGGGCGGTTTTCAAGGGGACGTAGATTGCGTCGTCCTGGTCGGTCCCCCGAGGGGATTGCCCCTTTGATTCGAGAACCCCGATGATCTTGAAGGGAACGTTCTCGATTCGGATCAGCTTCCCCAGCGGATAGGCGTTTCCCATGAGGTTTTCTATGACGGTCGTTCCCACCACCGCTACCTTGGCCGCTCTTTGTTCCTCGGCTTGCGTGAATGGCCGGCCGTGTCTGAACTGCCACTCACGCACTGGGAAGTATGAGCTCGTGGTCCCCGTGACTCTCGTTCGCCAGTTCCTGTTACCGTAGACCACCTGGGTGACCTGCCCCCAGATCGGAGCCACCAGTTTGACGGCGGGGCACTCTTTTTCGATGGCCTCAGCATCGCCAGCGGTCAGGGTATGGACCGAGGCCGCGCCCATACGCGCTCCGCTCTGCGTTGTCGCGCCGGGGACCACCAGGATGAGGTTGCTACCGATGGACCGAATCTGCGCTCCGATCATCTCACGAGCGCCTGCGCCAACCGCGACCATGACGATCACCGCGGCCACGCCGATAACGATCCCCAGCATGGTGAGCAGCGAGCGCATCACGTTTACAAACAGTGCGCCAAGCGCTATCTTGATGCCGTCAATCGGGTTGATCACAGGAGTCTCCCCAAATCATCTCCAAGAAATGCTTCTCGGTCCTTTCACACAGTTTACCGGAGAAGGGCTTTTTGCAAAACAATCCATGTAACGTTCTGCCAGACTCGGCACCCACGCTCGCCCCATGACAAGGAAACAAGCCTCAATATCTCGAAGTTACTTCCCCTCAGCTCTGCGTGCTATGACTCGACTGAGATTCGCCTGGTCCCCGGCATCCGGCTCATCGAGCAAGATGGCAAATTCCGGGAAGAATTTCGCCAGCCCGCCCCGCGGGACGAGATACTTTGGATTGAAGCCGGGTTTGACACTGGTGTGCCGGTGGTTGAACGTTGAAGAAAACACAAGTCCCCCTGGCTTGAGGGACGCGGCCACCGCTGGCATGAGCTGGGGAGCAAAGAAGCTGAAGATCAGGACCAGATCGTAGTGCCCTTTCGGCAAAGGGAATCGATCGATGTCAGCGAGGACACAGTGCACGTCCAGTTCCCGGCGGTCCGCCTCCTTCTGCAGGACCGCAAGGGCCGTGAAGCTGATGTCAACGGCATGAAGCTTATATCCCCGTGCGGCTGCAAAGAGCGCGTTACCACCGTAACCGCATGCAAGATCGAGAGCGAGCCCCCCGCTCAGGAGGCTCTCGCGTTCACTAAGGAGCGGATCGGCCCGGAAGCGGTCACGTTCACGGGGATCGCGCCGGTTTGCGTCGTAGATACGGTCCCACTTGGTGCGGTCGCCGCGCAAGGCTCTCACCATTCATCGTGACCGGCATCGGAATCTGCCTTGGCAGGGGCAGACGTGGCATGCCTGCCCTGTTCGAATACATCTGTCACGTTGGCATCAACAGAGATTACCCCGGGGAGTTCAGCGCGGAGGGTCTTTCTTCAAAGAGGTTCCTCCCTGCATTTTCTTCTCTTCGAAAAAGCCCGCGCGTCAGGCCCCGTCCAGGCTGTGGCGTTCCATTTCCACGTGCCAGGCGGCGGGGTCAGTCAGGTACTGCTTGATGTCCGAGAGCGCGGCGAAATGGCTTCGCTCTTCCCGGATCATCACTTCGACGAACTCTCGCTCCAGGGGATCGGTAGCCTTTTGCAGCGCATCCTCGTAGAAATTGATGGCGCCCTGCTCGAACTCCAGGCCGACGTTGAGCGCCTCGAGGTCACCGGTTTCCGACGTGACCTTTGCCCCCTGCTCGAGTATTCGGTCTCGGAAGAGCTTCTCCAGATCTTCGTTTTCCATTCTTTGGGTTTTCCAGTCAGCGGACCAGGCCTTGCCGCCCTTGAGCGCTTCGTAGATCGATTTCACTCGGCTGATGTGCACGGCTTCTTCCTTGGTCAGCATGCGGAAGATGTCTTTGCCCAGTTCGTTGACGCACGTGGATGTGGCCTTGATGTAAAAGTCCCGGCCCCGCTCCTCCTTTTCCAGGGCGGTGGCCAACATTTGCAAGGATCGATCAACTCCCTCCGCCATTGGGCTCCTCCTGCCATTACGATGATTGAGGCTCCCTTCGGGCAACGGGAGCGTGAAAACTATTCCAAGCGGTCTTGAGTTCTGTACTGTCGATTCGCTTGACCAGGTCCCGCGCGACGACATCGGCCTTCCGACAGCCAAATTCCACGTCGGTCACCGTACGTGGGCTTATCCCTCGTTCGCCACCGGAGGGGTGAAGACCCTTGAGCCGAGCTCGCGATCCAGCATAAACAATCCACCGCCCCTATCTCCAGCCAGCTTGATCTTGTTGACCACCTCGTCGGCCGAGGCTTCTTCTTCGACCTGTTCGGAAACGAACCACTGCAGGAAATTGTTCGCGGCGTGGTCTCGCTCTTCGATGGCAAGGTCGACCAGGTCATTGATCATTCCCGACACCTTTTGCTCATGCGCGTACGCAGCCTCGAACGCGGCCAGCGGCGACGCCCACTCGGTCGGGGGGCCGTCGATCGCGGTCAGCTTCACCCGACCGCCCCGCTCGTGGACGAAATGGAAGAACTTCATTGCGTGGGTCACTTCCTCCTGAGCCTGGCACCGCATCCACTGGCCAAATCCCGGCAAGTTCGTCGATTCGAAATAAGCCACCATCGAGAGATACAGGTACGACGAGTACAATTCAGCGTTGATCTGGTTGTTAAATGCTTCCTCCAGTTTTTGGCTGATCATGGTTCGACCTCTTCCCCTGAGATGATCCTCTTGTAGGTTCTACACTAAGCACTCAGCACGATCTTTTCAACCCCTTGGCGAACGGCACGAGTTCACTTGGAAAGCCCTTTTGCAAAAAGCCTCTTACCGGTAGACTTTTACCTTTCCCCTCTTTCACCGCGCAGGTCGGGGGCCGTAAATGAGATAGTACACGATCGGGACCACGAGGAGTGTGAATACCGTCGACGCGAAGACCCCGAAAATGAAGGACCATGCCAGCCCCGAAAAGACAGGATCGAGCGTTATCACCCAGGCCCCGAATATGGCCGCGCCCGCGGTGAGCACGATGGGAGTGAATCTCACCGCCCCTGATTCCACGATGGCCTGTTTGAGATCTTCGCCCTCCCCCAGCCGTACGTGAATAAAGTCGATGAGGATGATCGAATTCCGCACGACAATACCGGCAAGCGCGATCATCCCGATCATGCCAGTGGCCGTGAAGTAAATCGAGTCCCGATACTCGCCGATGTTGTGCGCGAACAGCCAGTTGAGAAGGGCAAATCCCGGCAAAATCCCGATCAAAGTCAGCGGTATCGCTACCATGATCACCAGCGGCAGGCCGAAGGACTCGGTCTGTTGGACGAGAAGGATATAGATGAGCAGAAGCGCGCCCGCGAACGCGAGACCGAGATCTCGGAAAACTTCCAGGGTGATCTTCCATTCCCCCTCCCCTGCCCACTCGACCCGGAACCCTTTGGGGAGCGGATCCTTTTTCATCTCGGCCTCAAGGTCGAAGATCGCGTTCACAGGGCTCTTGCCGGCCATTTCCCCAGTCACGAAGACGAGTCTCTCCATGTTCTTGCGGAAAATGGACTTATCCGCGACCGTTTGCTCGAGTCGCCCCAACTCATTGAAGGGAACCATGGAACCGTCCGGGGCCTTGACGCGGATGGGACCCATGTCCTCGGGACGCGAGCGCAGGGCACGGGGGAGGCGGAGGTTTATCTCCAACGGTTCCCGCTCTTTGTCCGAGTGAACCCTCGCGGGCGACTCGCCTCCGAGGAAGATCTTTGCCGAACGCACGATCTCGTCTTCGCTGATCCCGGCCAGCGCGGCCTTGACGCGATCCACGATGAAGTTGTACTGCTTCCGGGTCGCGTCCACGGAATCGTCCACATCCACGACCTTGTCGGTGTGTTCCATGATCTTGCGCACCCGGAGCGCCTGTTGGATGAGCTGCTCGTACGAGGCTTGGGGCGGGCCGTAGACCTCAGCCACAATGGTTGAGAAAACCGGAGGACCGGGCGGGACTTCGACGATTTTCACGTTGGCTCCGTGCTCTTGAGCGATCCGGTGGATGTCGGGTCTGATCCGCAAGACGAGCCCGTGGCTCCGGAAGTCCCGATCGTATTTTTCAAGCAGATTAACCCGTATGTCCGCGACGTTGCTGCCTTGCCGCAGGTAGTATTGTCTCACCATACCGTTGAAATCGATGGGCGCCGCGACACCGACATAGGATTCCAGGTCCCTCACCTCGTTGACCGTCGCCAGGTACCGCTCCAGATCGGCCGCGACACTGTCGGTGTCTTCGAGGGTGGTCCCCTCGGGCATATCGACGATGATGAGGAAGTCGTTCTTGTTGTCAAAGGGGAGCATCTTGAGCGGGACAAGACCCAGGCCCACGAGGGTCATCGAGGCGGCCAGGGCAAGGACGACCCCTCCCAGGAAAAGGCGGCTCTTACGGCGGCTTTTCAAAAAGGGTGTGATGAGTCGCTGATACATCCTGTACACTCCGCTCTTCATGAAGTCGAAGGGCTTCTCCTCCTTCTCATATTCCTTCCTGAGAGCGTGGTACGTGGCCCAGGGAGTCACCGTGAACGCGACGACGAGAGACATGATCATTGCCACCGGGACGTTAAACGCCATGGGCCGCATGTATGGCCCCATCATGCCCGTGATGAAGAACAGCGGGATGAATGAGGCAATCACCGCGAAGGTGGCAAGGATCGTGGGCGGCCGAACCTCATCGACCGCGAGCAAGGTCGCATCAAGGGGTGGGTGCTTCTTGAGCTTGAAATGACGGTGGATATTCTCGACGTCCACAATCGGATCGTCCACGAGCAGACCGAGCGATAGGATCAACGCGAAAAGGGTCACCCGGTTGATGGTGTACCCGACGAGGAGATTCGCCAGCAGTGTCACCGAGAGCGTCATGGGTACGGCCAACGCCACGATCATCGATTCCCGCCAGCCGAGCATCAGCGTGAGCAGCGCGATGATGCTCAGGATCGCGATCCCCAGGTGCTTGACCAACTCGTTGACCTTTTCGTCCGCGGTCTTTCCGTAGTTCCGCGTGACAAGGACATCGATGTCCGACGGGATTACGCTCTCGCGGAGTTCATCGACCCGCGCGATTAGGCCGTCCGCAACCGCCACCGCGTTGGTCCCCTTTCGCTTTGCCACCGCGATGGTAACCTGACGGTATGCCTTGCCGGGGACCGCGCTCGTGAGGTGCCGGGTATCGTGATCCCGTTTCGCTCCCGGGCCGAAGCGTATCCGCGCGTACGTTTCGACCTCTTCCGGTCCATCGATGATTTTCGCCAGGTCGCGCAAGAAGACCGGCCGGCCGTCGTTGACTCCGACGACGAGAGTACCCAACTCGTCGGCCGACCGGATGAACGGACCCGCGTCAACGATGATTTCCCGGTCCATGCGGTCCATGGTCCCGGCGCGGAGGTTGACGTCCGCGGCCTTGATCGCTCGCTCGATCTCGAGAATGGAAACATTGCGAGCGGCCATCTTCTCCGGTTGCAGAAGGACCCGGATCTGACGCTTGCGACCTCCTACCACGTACGCGCGACCCGTGTCGGGTATGCGCTGGACCCGCTGGAGGATCTCGTCCGCCACCCGACGAAGGTCGTAATCGGAGTAGTAATCGCTGAACAGAGTGAAGGTCACAATGGGGACGTCGTCGATTTCCACCGGTTTGACGACCCAACCGGTGACCCCCTGGGGGACCTGATCCACATAGGACATAATCTTGCTGTGGGTCTTGAGCAGGCTCTCTTCCCGATCCTCGCCGACGTAAAAGCGTACCGTGACGATCGCCCTGTCCGGACGGGAAATAGAGTATACGTACTCCACCCCGTCGATTTCCCATAGTTTTCGTTCGAGGTTGATGGTAACGAGATTCTCTACTTCCCTGGCGGACGCGCCGGGCATGGAGATCATCACGTCGACCACCGGGACGACTATTTGGGGCTCCTCTTCCCTGGGTGTGAGAATGAGCGCGGCCGCGCCGGCCAACAGAGAGGCAATGATGAAAATGACCGGCAATCGAGACGTGAGGAACGCCTCAACTACCCGACCGGTGAACCCGAGGTTGTATTTTTCGGTAAGGCTCATTGCTGCTTTCGTCTCGGCTGCTGCCGGGGTCCGCTGGGAAGTCCGTCCTTACCCGCGCAATTCACGGCCGCGCCGCGTTTCGGGCGGGAGCGGTGCCGTTGTCACGCGGGATGCGCCTGCGGTTCGCAGGTCCGCCCGTGCTCCCCGATTGAACTCGCTGTAGTCTCTGGAGCGGATTTCGGGTTAGAAGCGTATCATCCCCTGGAGAGGCCGTCAATATCGGCTGAGGGGCATTCGGCTCCCGGCTTTCCCATGCCGAGGACAGCGGTTGAAAGGTAGGCTCGATTCCGGCTATCATGGGGAAGTGGGACGAGGTGTGGGTACTGTCCGACGTTTTTCCACGACGGAAACATTGTCTTGACAGGACGTGCCGTTATCTGGTAATCAAGGTATCTTCGTGAAACAATGGCAGACAACCTGGCGTACGGTGGGTGACGCCTTACAGTTGGGTGCGTCCATTGTTCTCGCCATTTTTATCGGCGCAGGCATCGGGTGGTGGCTCGACGGTAAACTTGGCACCTTTCCTTATCTCAGCATCATATTTTTCTTGCTCGGTATCGCAGCCGCAGCGCGCAACGTTTGGATCGCGGTGCGGAAAGAGTTCGAATTCTATCGCAAGAAGGCGCCCGGCGAGAAAAACGAAGGGAAAGACGAGACCGAATGAAATTCGAGAGAATCCCCGGAATCTGGTTGGTCCTTTCCGGGATAGTCTATGTGATCGGCCTGGTCGTTTCTCTTTTCGCGGCTTCGTTGCCGTTCGTGCTGGGATACGGCGCGGGGGGAGGACTGGTCCTTCTCAACGCATGGGCTTCGGGCGCGAAGGTCAAGCGGGCGGACTTCCCGAACCGGGGCGTCGTGATGGCTTCCCTGCTCGGGGGTTTTTACCTTCGATTGATCGTGCTCGGGATCTGTCTTTTCGGGCTCATCAAGTTTGTCCAGGTGAATCCGTTGGGTCTTGTGGCCGGGCTGTCGGTTGTTCCCGCGGGATTGCTGCTCATGCTCGGGCTTATCTATATAGCGAATAGACGACCACGGGAGGTCTAGGAAATGTCTGCAAACATCCATCCACCGATGTTGACCGACCTCGTAACGACGAAACTCTACGAGAGCCACGAGGCGTTTTTCCACGCGCAGGGGATCACCCACGCCGACCTGAACAATGTCATGAATACGTGGATCGTGATGGCGATCTTCATCATCGCGGTCTTGGCGATGAAAAAGCTCGAGATGATTCCCCGGGGAATACAGAATTTTTGGGAGGTGACGGTCCGCACCCTTGAGGACCTTGTGGTGGAGACAATGGGTGAGCAGGGGCGGCCCTATTTTCCGTTCATCGCGACCCTCGCTCTGTTCATCCTCACGTGCAATCTTATCGGAATCATCCCCTATTTGCAGTCGTCAACCAACAATCTCAATACAACCCTTGCACTGGCCCTCACGTCCTTCGTCATGACCCACTACGTCGGGATAAAGATGCACGGGTTCAAGTACGTCAAGCACTTCCTCGGCCCCGTGCCCTGGCTTATCCCGCTTATCCTTCCCATCGAGATCATCGGCCACTTGAGCAGGATACTCTCACTTAGCTTCCGTCTTTTCGGGAACATCATGGGAGAGGATCTGGCGATCGTGATTCTGACACTACTGGTACCCTGGCTGGTACCCTTGCCGATGATGGTATTGCAGGTGTTCACCTCTTTCATTCAGACCCTCGTGTTCATCATGCTGGCCATGATGTACATTGTGGGATCGCTTGAAGAGGCGCACTGATAAACGAATCAAGGAGGTTTTTACCTATGAGGAAATTGGCAGTTTGCTTTCTCACCATTATCGCTCTTATGCTGACCGCGGGTGTCGCGTTTGCAGCCGAAGGGGGCCCAGCGGGTCAAACCGTGATCATTCAGTACACTGTCCTGGCGGCAGGCATTGCCATCGGCTTCGGCGCCATCGGCAGCGGTATCGGGATGGGAACTGCCATCGGCGGCGCGTGCGAGGGAACCTCGCGCAACCCCGAGGCGGGTGGTCGAATTCTGACCACGATGATCATCGGTCTGGCCATGATCGAGTCACTGACCATTTACGCGCTGGTTATCGCGCTGATCCTCCTGTTCGGTAACCCGTACGTAGGATAGGACGCACTTCACGTCTGAGATCGGAAACCCTTCCGCCCGCTTTCCCTTGGGACGGAAGGGTTTTCTCGCCCAAAGGAAGAATTCCAGGTTATTGACTTTGCCGGTTTTCTTGTTACTATTGGCCGTAGCCCGCTTCGGAGGGTACCCGTCGCCGCTCGGCCGGATCGGAAAATGACCCGCGGGCTGAATGTTGAGAAGCTCTGAGAGCCCGTTGCAGGGGGTATCAGTGAAGTCAAGCGATACGTCGAGAATGAAGGGTGTTCCTCAAGGGATGGAAAGCCGCCAACGTCGCACTTCCTTCGCCCTTGACGCGAAGAAAGCGTCAGGAATCGAGGCCGGCAGCGGAACAAGGGAGCCGGGGAGCGATCCCCGTAAGTCGAGATCCCCGAAGTTCGATTTGGGAAGGGTGTACGCGCTCGCTGAAGATGGTGTGGAGGCCTTCCCCATTCGAGGGGCGAAGCAGAAGGCAGACCCGTCCTGGCAACGTCAACGCGTGCCGGGGGGGAGGGGAAAATTCTGTACCGACTGTGGCAGCCCCATGAAGAGGACCTCGAGGATGATTCTGTCGCCCTTCGCCGGCCTGCTGCTCCTGGTGTTCGGAGCAGCCCTGATGAGCGGGTACGGAATGGCGACCAATTTCTATCAGACTCCCTGGTTCTTGAAGTTCGTTCTTCCCGCGATCTATTACATCGGATCAATTTTCGTGGGCGTAGGCCTACTGTTCTTCTTTATTAGAGAAAAGGTATGGAAATGCAAGGGTTGCAGGGAAATTAGAAAGCGCTGATTTGGTTAAGAAGTGTAATTTCTCCTGAGTTTCTAGGTTTCATGGCAAGACACAGACCGTTTTCCAGCCACGGGCACGGCATCATCCGGGGGCTAAGCGTTTCCCATAACAGGTGTGATTGGTGGCGGTTGGCGCTTCTCGTCGCGTGCCGACGTCGATTTTCCCAAGAACGAATCTTTGTGATTGAAAGCTTGACAGCGTTTGTGTATGATTCACCACTTGCTGTTACTCCTTGCTCTCGTTGAGAGGGCTTGATACCCGAGAGGAGGCAAAATGAGACGGTACGAGTCTGTAGTCATACTCGACCCTGAGTTATCAGACGACGATGTCCGTAAAATTACGGAACGTTACACCCAGGTCATCAAAGATCGCCGTGGCGAAGTGATCAAGATCGAGGACTGGGGCTCCCGAAAACTCGCATACCTCGTCAAAAAGAAGGAAAGGGGGCGGTACGTCCTCTTGGATTACGTAGGGCTGCCGGACGTCCTCGGTGAACTCGAGCGCCAGTTCAAGATCGCGGACGAGGTCATGAAGTACCTCAGCGTGAAGACCGACGACGATGTCGATCTCGAGGCATTCAAGGCCGACGCGGAAGAAAAGGCGGGTGAGCCCGCTCCGGCTAAGCTTGCGGAGGAAGAATCCCCCGCGCGGGTCACTGCCCCGATTGAAGCGTCCGAGGAAGAGGAGGAGGAAGCATCCGAACCCACGCTGGAAACCGCACAGGAGGCCGCTCCCGAACCGGCGGCGGCCACGGAGACGGCCCCGGAAGAGCCGACGGAAACGGCGAGCACCGACTTCCCCGAGACTTCACAAGCCGATGCCCCTGAAGGGCCGACCTCCGGCGACGACAAGAAGGAGGGAGAATAACCATGGGTAAACCTCCCCGACGACGTCACTTTTCCCGGGCGAAGATCTGCCGGTTCTGCGCGGATTCGTCATTGGTTATGGATTATAAGGAGCCGGATATTCTGAAAGGATTCCTCACCGAGCGAGGCAAGATCGTTCCGCGGAGAATTTCGGGAAATTGCGCCAAACACCAGCGAAAGCTTACTATGGCCATCAAGAGAGCCAGAGACCTGGCGCTGCTGCCCTTCACCGTGCCGCGCAAATAACCTCATTCGGAGCTCATCATGGAAATCATCCTTTTGGAACATATCGACAGCCTCGGTACTGTCGGAGAAACGGTAAAGGTCAAGGCCGGGTACGCGCGGAACTACCTCTTTCCACAAAAGCTTGCCTGTCCGGCCAGCAAGAAGAATCTCAACCACTACCGGACCCTCATCGAAGCGAAACAACGCAAACTGGCAAGGGACAAAGAGACCGCGGAGGCTCAGGCCAAACAACTCGCTGCACTTACCTTGACCTTTACCAGAAAGTCGCGAGACGAGGAGGCCCGACTCTTCGGGTCGGTGACCACCGCGGACATCATGGCCGCGCTCGGAGAGAAGGGGTTCGAAATAGACCGGAAAAAGATCGTGCTACCCGAACCGATCAAGAAGCTCGGCGAACACAAAGCCGGTGTCCGCCTCCATCCGGAGGTGACAGCCGAACTCAATGTCGTGGTCGAACCGGAGGAACAACCGGAGGATGCCGCCTGAAGGTAGCTCACAAGGAAGGACCCCCCCCAACTTCCTGGCGGGGGAGAGGGCGATTCTCGGGGGAGTGCTCATCGACAACAGCGCTCTCCCCAAGGTCATAGCCGCGCTCGAGCCCGAGGACTTCTACGCGGACGCCCACCGCACCATCTTCGGCGCCATGAGGACTCTGTTCGATCGAGGGGAACCCGTTGACTGGGTGACGCTCAACTCGGTCCTCCTTAAAGAGGGGCTTCTGGAGAAAGCGGGTGGCGCGGCGCACCTGGCGGAGTTGGCAGACTCGGTACCCACCGCGGCAAACATCCTGCATTACGCGACCATAGTCAAAGAAAAGGCCGTGCTGAGGCGATTGATCGCAGCATCCGGCGAGATAAGCACGCGCTGCTTCGAAGATCACGCGAATGTGGATGAGTTCCTCGATGAGGCCGAACAGCTCATCTTCAAGGTCGGCGAGTCCCGCATTCAGCCCGGCTTCGTCCACGTTCAGGAACTCATGAAATCAGGGATCGAGACCGTCGAGACCCTCTACGACAAGAAGGAGTACGTGACCGGGGTCCCTTCCGGCTTTAAAGATCTGGATGATCTCACCGCGGGCTTCCAGCCATCCGATCTGATCGTCATTGCGGGTCGCCCCTCAATGGGGAAGACTTCTCTCGCGCTCAACATAGCCATGCACGCGGCGATCGACCAAGGTGTTCCCACCGCTGTCTTTTCCCTGGAGATGGGCAAGGAACAGATAGGCCTCCGGATCCTCTGCGCCAAGGCCAAGGTGAACCTCAAAAGCCTGCGAACCGGCTTCCTCAATATGAACTACGATTGGCCTCGACTCACCGCAGCCGCGGGACTCATCGCGGAAGCGCCTCTCTACGTGGATGACACCCCGTCCATCAGCAGCCTGGAAATTCGTGCGAAGGCTCGCCGACTGAAAAAAGAAAAAGGCCTGGGCCTGGTTATCGTCGATTATCTTCAGCTCGGTCGGGCCGCAACGAAGACCGATTCTAGAGAGCAGGAGATCTCCGAGATTTCCCGCTCGCTCAAGGCTCTGGCAAAGGAGTTGAAACTGCCGGTGATCGCGCTTTCCCAGCTCAACCGCAAGGTGGAGGAGCGTATCAATCGCCGGCCGCAGCTCTCGGATCTCAGGGAGTCCGGAGCCATTGAGCAAGACGCGGACGTGATCATCTTCATTTACCGCGATGAGGTCTATAACAAGAGCGAAGACAACCCCAAAAAGGGCGAAGCGGAAATCATCGTAGGAAAGCAGCGCAACGGGCCGATCGGGGTAGCAAACGTCCATTTCAGCGCGCCCTATTCCACGTTCCTCCCGCTCAGCTCCATGGAAGAGCCCCCTGAGGACGATTCCGCTGTCCTCTCAAACATTTAGAAGCATCGTTCGCCGTACGTTGCCTCGCCTCGTGGGAGATTCTCGCCTTCCACGTGATTCGTCGGTCTTTCTTCTGTTGACTGAAGGATTATTCGTCCTGGGACGCTAGTCAGCGGCCTGTTCGAACTCCTCAACCTCCGGCAGAGGGGGCAGGGACGCGAGATTGGCAAGTCCGAACACCTCCAGAAACCGGCGGGTCGTACCATAGAGGAGCGGCCGCCCGGGAACATCCTTTTTTCCCACCACCTCGATGAGATCCCTCTCCACCAGGTTCCTAATCGTGGCTCCGCTTTCCACGCCGCGAATCTGTTCGATGCGCGACTTCGTGACCGGCTGGTTGTACGCGACTATGGAGAGCGACTCCAGAGCTGCCCGGCTCAATCTGGCCGGTTTCATCTTCTTCATCTCCAATATCCAGGACGCAATGCGCGGCAGACTACGGAACTGGTACCCCTCCGCCACTTTGCACAGCACGAATCCTCGCGCCCTTTCGGCATATTCCCGTTCCAGCTCGTCAAGGACGGTTTGGATATCTTCATGCGAGGCTTGGTCAATGACATCCGCCAAAGCTTTCAGCGTCAAGGGATCCGAGCTTGTGAAGATGAGCCCCTCCACAACCGATTTAAGAAGTCCCCGGTTCACTTGTACGCTCCTGTAGCCCTTAGTCGGTCGTCCGGCCGGCCTTGCTTCTCGTTTCGCCCTCTCGCAACTGCGAAAAGGACGGTGGCAAACATGGCCTCCACCTATCTCCGGATCGTCTTTCGATGCTAAGTATCCGATTCCTCTCGTACGGATTGCCTATCGGCTCGAACAGCAAGACCTGGGCGCTGCTGCCTTCTTGTCCGGCAGTGCGTACCGCGGGCTCGTAATATACGCGACCGAGTTCATGGCCGGCTGCACTAAGATATAGCAGCAGCCTGCAGGCCGATCAATCTTTCGCTGCCCCGAGGTCCAGAATGAGGCTACCGCGGATCTTTCCGCAGAAGCCTCGCACCATGCTGACTGGCGAGATGATCCTCCTCGAAGCACTGTGCTGAGGGGTCTTGATACCCGTGCAAATTGTGATAGACTTGAGTTCGGCAGAGAATTGTCTTCTACCTGGTCCGCCGGAGGCTTCTCACATGAAGGCTATCGAGGAAAACCCCGACGGTGTTACCACGGCAGAGATCGTGGTAGGAATTCCCTCCTACAATGAGGCCGAGCGCATATCCATCCCGACGTCTCAAGCGGACAAGGGACTTTCAAAGTACTTTGGCGACCGCAGTGCGGTGATCATCAATTGCGATAACAATTCGCCGGATAACACCCGAGAGGCATTCCTCGCGACATCGACGAAGAATCCGAAGATATACCTCTCGACCCCTGAGGGAGTGACCGGCAAGGGCAACAACCTCAGAAACCTGTTTGAAAAGGCCGTGCAACTCTCCGCCCAGGCCATCGTCGTGCTCGATGCGGACCTGAGGAGCATTACTCCGCTTTGGATCAGGAACCTGGTGGAACCGCTATTGGAAGGCTTCGGTTTCGTGACTCCCCTCTACGTTCGACACAAATATGACAGGATCGTCGCCAACAGCATCGCGTATCCGCTGACCCGTGCCCTGTACGGCCGCCGAGTTCGTCAGCCCATTGGGGGCGAGTTCGGGTTTTCAGGCGATCTGGCCAAGCTTTACGCGGAGTCCGACTCCTGGACTGACGCGGTCGGTGATTTCGGCATCGATGTCTGGATGACGACCATAGCGGTGGTCAGCCCGGTTGCGGTGGTTCAGTCCTTTCTCGGAAAGCCGAAGATCCACAAGAGCATGGACAACGAGACCGATCCGGGCCGTATCTTCAGGAGTGTGGTTACTACGATATTCGATCTCATGGGCCGAAACTACCAATTTTGGAAAGACGTGAAGTGGAGTCGCCCCACAGCGGTCTTTGGCTTCGGCACCGAATTGGAGGTTCCACCGCCCGTGGACGTGGATACCGGGATGCTCTGGCGCAAATTTGCGGAAGGCATGCAGTCCTTCAGGGACCTGTATCGCGTCCTGCTCGTTGCCGAGACCTTTGACAAGCTCCAGGAGGTAGCCGAACTCTCCCGCGAAGGATTTGAGTTTCCCACCCCTCTGTGGGCGAAAGTTCTCTACGATTTCGCCCGGGGGTACAAGGACCGCGTCGAGAGCCCCGAATACCTTGTCGACGCGCTGATTCCTTTATATCAGGGCAGAATCCTTTCCTTCGTCATCGAGACCGAAGCAATGAACAACCAACAGGTTGAGGAGATCATCGAGGACCAATGCCTGCAGTTCGAAAAGGCCAAACCATACCTTCTGGAACGCTGGTCCTCTCAGTGAACCGTGGAATCGTCCCGAGGCGTTGAAACAAAAGGAGCCGAACATGGCAAAGATTCTCATAGTGGACGATGAAGAAGGAATCCGAATGCTCTATTCCATGGAGCTGGAAGACGAGGGATATGAAGTCCTCACCCTCCCGGACGGAAAAGATCTTCTCAAGACGGTCGAAAGGGAAAAACCGGATTGCATCGTGCTCGACATCAAGATGAAGGAGTACAGTGGCCTGGATCTGCTCCAACACATAAGGAAAAAACATTACGATTTGCCGGTCATCCTCAACTCGGCCTATTCCAGCTTCAAGGTGGACCTCAAAGCCGTCGCGGCGGACTATTACGTGGTGAAGAGTTCCGACCTCACCGAACTCAAGGAGAAGCTCAAGATTGCGCTGGAGACGCGGATACCTCGAGACGAGTAGTTTCTCGGGACTGAGCCGACGACGACCGGCCCTCTCCTCACCGCCCGCGCCTGGACAGGATACCCGAGCCAGGGCAGCCGCTGCTCTCGGCGTCTCTCTTCTTCGACAAGAGTTGTCGATTCTCACCGGGGTACGGCTTCCTGTTGATTTCTCCGTGCCGTGCTCGATTCGAAGGCCCGATTTTCTTGAAAGCGACACCCTCTGATAAAGACGACAGCGTGGCCCTGATCCGCATGGAGGGCTTGAGCAAGATCTACCGGACCGGAACGCTGGAAGTCCACGCGCTCAAAGGGATTAATCTCACTGTGGATCCGGGAGAATTTCTGTCGATCATGGGGCCGTCCGGATCGGGGAAATCGACGCTGATGAACATCATCGGCTGCCTCGACGCTCCCACGTCGGGGCTCTACTTCCTGGACGGACAGGATGCATCCAAGCTCTCCCGAGACGCACGGGCGGACATACGCAGCCGTAAGCTCGGCTTTGTTTTCCAGGGCTTCAATCTCTTGCCGCGGATCAGCGCCGAGCAGAACGTGGAACTGCCCTTGATTTACGGTCGAGCAAAAGCCTCGGATCGCAAGGAGCGTGCCCGAGAGGCACTCGAACTGGTCGGGCTCGGAGACCGTGCGCTTCACCTGCCGTCGGAGCTCTCCGGAGGACAGCAGCAGCGGGTGGCGATCGCTCGGGCCCTGGCAAACCGCCCGGAAATCATCCTCGCGGACGAGCCGACCGGCAACCTCGACACCCAAACGAGCCGTGAAATCATGGGGGTCTTCCGCAAACTCAACGAGCAACGAAAGATCACCTTCGTCCTCGTCACCCACAACCCGGAAGTCGCCGACCTCACCGACCGCAAAATCCTCCTTCGTGACGGAAACATCGAGGCGGACATGGGGCACTGAAAGAACAAGTGGCAGGAAAAGGGAAGGTGCGGAAGGAACCTTTCCTGTCCTAAGAAGGTTCCTCCAGCGCCCCCTCCAAGAAACTCCAGGTGGCCTTTTGCCGGGCGAAGCCTGGTAAACGGAAGGATGCCGTCGGCTGAGCCTTTACTTGAAACTAGCGAGAGTCTGTGCCATTCAGTCAGTTGAAGCCCTTACAAACCCACCAAGGCAGGGAGTCCGACAACCATGATTCCCAGAATCCGCACAGTCCAAATCAAGAACTATAAGAGCCTGGCCTCCGTATCCGTAGATCTTGAACCTTTCACCGTACTCGTAGGCCCCAACGGCTCGGGAAAGAGCAACTTCATTGATGCCCTAGCCTTCGTGCAGGAGGCACTGTCCGGCACCCTTGAAGTGGCATTGAGCAAGCGAGGGGGAATAGAATCGGTTTGCAATCGATTTCAAGTTCCTGGCGGCTTCGAATTGGCAGAAGAGGCCTCTGAAGAGGAGATCGATGAGGCTTTGAAGCAAGCTGGGATCAAGATCGGATTCAGGTTCTCTTTGTCGTTGGGTAGGGATTTCGAGGCAGACTACGGGTTCGAGATCTCAGCTCTTTGCGCGGATAGGATGCTCGGGACATTCCATATATCTCGCGAGCGCTGCACGGTCCGAAGGAAAGAGAGCATTTACAGGTTTGAGGTCGAGGAAGGTCATTTCACTGAGAAGATCCCCGGCATCGACCCCATACTCGAGCCCCACCGGCTGGCGCTGTATGCCGCGTCGAATCGGCCCGAGTTCCGCCAGGTGTACGCGCTCCTGTCTTCAGTGCGCTCCTACTCAATCGATCCTCGCATGATTCGGGAACTGCAGGAACCGGCCCTGATGGACTTCTTGCGAAGAGATGGGAGCAACGCCGCGACAATCCTCCACCGCCTCGAGAGACCTGGCGGTGACCGGGAGCGATACAACACCGTGTGCAGTCTAGTCAGCGCGCTCGTACCAGGAATTCAACGCGTGACCCATAAGGCGTTGGAGACCAAGGAGACCGTAGCCTTTGTCCAGGAATCGGGAGCAGAAAGAGCGGTGTACTTCTACCCGACAAGCATATCTGACGGAACGCTGCGCATCCTGGGAATTCTCCTGGCCGCCTATCAGGAGGGATATCACCCCGTCGTAGCCATTGAAGAGCCCGAAGCGACCGTACATCCAGCCGCGGCAGACACACTTATGGAGATCCTGACCGATGCGGCCAATGAGAGGCAGATCCTGATAACCACGCACAGTCCTGACCTCCTCGATTACAAAGACCTAAAAGACACCGAGATTAGAGTCGTCAACTGGCAGAACGGACAAACGTACATCGCACCGCTCTCCAATGCCACGCGCCAGACCATACGAGAGCGGCTTTACACACCAGGAGAACTACTGAGCGTCGACGAACTCAATTTGAACGTTGGTGAGGCAACGCAGAGCTCAGAGCTCGTGGACTTGTTCGGCCCACCTTTCGAAAGAGCCCAGGACTAAAAATGTCCCCGGCGATATTACCAATTGTTGAAGGCAAATCCGAAGTCAACGGAGGAATTCGCTGTCTATTGGAGCGAATCATCTACGAAGGTATGACGGCTACCGATGTGCAAATAGCCACTCCTTTCAGAGTAAAACGATATCACGTGGTGAAAGCGGGAAAGCTTGAGGCGGCAATCAAGACCTCTTTGAGGAGCCGAGCGGAAAAAGGTTTTGATGTGGCGGCCATAATCGTCTTGCTGGACGGGGATGACGACTGTCCCGTGCACCTCGCGGCGGACTTGAATGAACGGGCCGCAGGAACGACCCCAATCTCCACCGCTGTCGTTTTAGCAGAGAAAGCCATTGAGTGCTGGATACTAGGGGCCAAGGAATCTGTGCGCGGTATGTGCCGCATCCGCGATGACGCGACAGCGCCGGAGAATCCAGAGGCTATTCGGTACCCCAAGTACCACCTTTCGCAAAACATGGTTGGAAACCTACGGTACAATGAAACCGACGAGCTTCCTAAGTTGCTTGCGCGCATGGACCTTGAACAGTGCCAGCAAAGATGCCGATCTTTCAGGAAATTCGTCAAGGAAGTCAAGATGTTGATCGAGAGGATGACAACTCTGTGATTGAATCGGGAATGCTCTCGTCACGGACAAGGAAGTTGGCGACAGACCAGGCCGACGGTTAAGATCGGTGGTCCTGGCTGGGGTTCGCTTGGTGCACAACGCTACAGGAAGGTTCCATTGAAAAAGCTCATAGTTCTTGTCGTCATAGTACTCGCTGGAATAGCTCTCTATCTCGGCCTCGAACCAAAATCGAACAGCACGCCTCAGACCCGTTTCATCACGGCTCCGGTTGAAAAGGGCACGCTCAGTGCCGAGGTGACCTGCACGGGCACGCTTGCCCCGTTGGTGGAGGTGCTCGTAGGGAGTCAGGTTTCGGGCCGGATCAAAGAAATGTACGTCGATTACGAATCGAGGGTCAAGAAAGGTCAACTCATCGCGCTGATCGACCCGGATCTGTTCGAGGCCAAGGCGGAGCAGGCCCGGGCTGACGTGGCAGCAGCGGAAGCAGAGCTGGAAAAGGCCAAGGCTACGCTTGTCGAGGAGAAGCGCAACCTCAAACGCAATCAGGCGCTGGTCAAGAAAGGCTCAATTTCCCAGAGCCAATTCGACACGATAGAGACCAAGGCGGACACGGCCGCTGCTGACGTCTTGCTGAAAAAAGCGCGGATCGAGCAGATGAAGGGCAAGCTCCGTGAGGCCGAGCTTGAGTTGAAATACACCCGCATTCGCGCGCCGGTCAGCGGAGTGGTCATCGCGCGGGCCGTGGATGTCGGCCAAACGGTCGCTGCGAGCTTCCAGGCCCCGGTGCTCTTTCGGATCGCAGAAGACCTCAAACGTATGCAGGTCAATACGAACGTCGACGAAGCCGACATCGGACGGGTCAAAGTGGGACAGAAGGCCGAGTTCACCGTACCGGCCTTTCCGGAGCAAGAATTTTCGGCACATGTCAGGCAGATCCGAAATGAGCCGAGAATCGCGCAGAACGTCGTCACGTATAACGTGGTGCTTGACGTGGACAACACCGAGCTGAAATTGCGGCCCGGTATGACCGCCAACGTGAGGATCATGCTCACCCGGCTCAAGGACGCAATGACGGTACCTGACCGGGCATTGAGGTTCACGCCTTCCCCCAAGGTTTTCCCCATCGCCGATGTCTCGAAGCTCCCCAAGCTCAAGACAGGCGAAGCACGGGTCTGGAAGCTCAGGGGGACCAACGGGATCGAACCACTCACGGTCCGAAGGGGAATCGTCGGCACGGAGCGCGTCCAGATCATTTCCGACAAATTGAGGCCGGGCGACCTCGTGGTCGTGGACGCGGTCACGAAAAAGAAGAAGACCCGGCGAAGAGGGCTCCGCTTCCGATTCTGACCATGCACGGGCTTTCCGCAGAAGGGGGTTTTCCGCGCGAGAATCCCCTTTGTCACTCTTCAAAACCGAAACCCAATGTTCTGAGCGGCGGACACGCCCCATCCCGCCGGGCACGCTTCTCATTGGCTTTCTTGTAGGTTATAATGGCACAATCAGGTTGAATATCGGGTCGCTCCGACCACGGACACGCTGACGATCCATAGGGCAAGCAAGCCATGTCGGGCACGGGCGGGGCCCGTTGGGGCACGTTCAGCACTCCCGGCGTGGCTGAGTACCTGCCCTTGCGAGGACAGCTCATGATCGAAAACCGTTACTATCAGGGGCGCGACGGCACGGGAGCCGTGAAGGTCGTCAAGGACATCACGTACTCGACCGATCCCGCGGACTTCGACTACATGAAGATAAACGTTCCCTGTCAGGCGGCCTGTCCCGCGTGGACCAACATTCCCGCGTACATTCGCTGCCTGTACGAGGAGCGATATGGGCGATCGTACGAGCTGAACCGTATCGTGAACGTGCTTCCCGGAGTCCTGGGGAGAATCTGTTCGAGGCCCTGCGAGACCGCGTGCCGACACGGAGAACCCGAACTGGGTCAATCCGTGAACATCTGCCACATCAAACGGGCCGCGTCGGATTTGAAGGCCCCCGGTCATATCTACATAGAGCAGCTCTTCGCTCCGCTTGGCAAGAAGGTTTGTGTGATCGGCGCGGGGCCGGCCGGTTTGGCCGCGGCCCACGATCTGGCCGCCGTCGGCTTCGAGGTGGAGATCCTGGAGGCCCTGAACGAGCCCGGCGGGATGCTCAGGTACGGCATTCCCGATTTCAGGCTCCCCCGTGACGTGCTCGATGCTGAGATCGACAGCATCCTCCGCCTGGGAGTTACCTTGAAGACCGACGTCAGGGTCGGCCGGGACTTTTCCTTAGAGGAACTGATGGAGCTCAACCACGCAGTGCTCCTTGCCGCGGGATGCTACACCACGAAAGATCTCAACATTCCCGGCGACAATCTCCCGGGCGTCCACAGCGGACTTCAGTTCGTGATGGATGTCAATACAGGGCGCCCGCCGGAGGTCGGTAAACGCGTTCTCGTCATAGGGGCCGGGTTCACCGCGTTCGATTGCGCCCGGCTGGCGCTCAGACTCGGAGCCGAGGATGTGGACATCTGCATCCGAGCCACGGAAGAAGATCTCCGGGTCACCTCGGAGGAAATCCATGAAGCCAAGAAAGAAGGAGTCGGAATCAAAGCGCTGATGGTCTCAAAGCGGATCACAGGCAACGGTCGAGTGGAGGGCGTGGAGTTCCTAAGGACCCGGCCGGACGGAAGACGGTCCGATGGCCGCCGCAAGACCGTTCCCATCGAGGGGAGCGAATTCATTGAGCCTGCCGATTCGGTCTTCGTCGCGATCGGCCAGGGGGCTGAGCCCATCGAAGCGACCGGCAACAAGGATCCACGGGGCGTGCTCATCGCCGACCCTGCGACCTTCCTCACCTCCGTGTCGCGACTCTATATTGCGGGAGACTATATGACCGGTCCGTCGACCGTCATCGAAGCGATAGCATCGGGCCGCCGAGCAGCAGCCCGTATTGCGGAAGATGTTACGGGGAAGCGGTTTCGGCAATGGGCCGTACGGGTGGAGGAGGCCCAAATCACGGACCGTGACCGCTCCTGGGATTTCATCCCGCGCCGCGAAATGCCTACAATAACTCCGATATCAGAAAGGTTCGAGCCGCCGGACCGGGAGGTCGAACTGGGGTACTCGGCTGAACCTGCCCATGAAGAATCCAAGCGCTGCTACCTCTGTTATCTGCACTACGAGATCGACGTGGACAGGTGCATCTATTGCCGGTACTGCATCGACGTGGCGCCTCGAGATTGTATCAAGCTGGTCAAGGCAGTGAAAACGAACGAGGCCGGAGCGGTCACCGAACTCGTCGAAACAACTAGCTGGCGAGACGTGAATGCGGTGGTAATAGACAATTCCCGGTGTATCCGCTGCGGCGCTTGTTTGAAGGTCTGTCCTGTGGACTGCATATCCGTTTCCAAAGTCGAACTCGTAGAACGCACGCTTCTTGCGGAGAGAGAATGATGGCTGAAGAGCAGTTCGTCATCATCGGCAACGGGCCCGCGGCCAACAGCGCGGCCGTAACCTTAAGGCAACAGACGTCCGAGGCCGGAATCACGCTAATCGGCCGGGAGCCGGTGCGTCAATACAGGCCCAATCTCCTTCCAGAGTTCATTGCAGGGACTATTCTTGAGGCGGGCCTATACGTTCATCCGCTCGATTTCTACAAGGATATGGGCATCAAACTCAGGCTCGGCCAGGAAGTGGTCGATGTCAACTTCGACTCGCGGGAGCTGGTCCTGGATCACAAGGAAATCATTCGATTCACCGGCTTGATTATCGCGACTGGCGGCAAGCCCCGGATTCCCGAGCCCTTGCTGGTCTTCCAGGATCTGATGATGACTCTGAAGACCGTCACCGATGCCAAAGCCTGGATCGAGCGGCTCAAGCACGTCGAATCCGTGCTCGTCATCGGAGGAGATCTCCCTTCCCTCGGCTTTTCGCGCGCGCTGCTCAAGCTCAAAAAGAATGTCCGTTTCATCCTCGCGAAGGACTCCTTTTGGCCGCTTCGCTTTTCCGATGAGATCAGGTACGAGGTGACCCAAACACTTGCCGATCAGGGTGTGGACGTAATCGACTGCCGGCGGATCAAGGGAATGGCCCGTATTTCCGATGAACTCGTGGAAGTGGATACCGACTGTGGTGCGGTCCGGGTTGGAGCAGTCGGGGCCTTTTTCGGCCTCGTGCCCGATGTGAGGTTTCTCGCCCGTTCCCGACTCTACATAGAGCGAGGGATCATTGTGGACGAGTATCTCAAGACCCGTTTCGACAAGGTCTACGCTGCAGGCGACTGTGCGCAGGTCTATCATCCCGACCTGAAGGATTACTGGGTCTCCATAGGCTTAGCAAACGCCGAGAACCTCGGCAGAATCGCCGCGTTGAATCTCGCCGGCGAAAAAGTCCCGGTGGAAGCCGAAGCCGAGAGCATCTTCTGTGCGGAAGGAGTCTGCGTGAACACCTCCTGGTGGTCGGAGTTCTGATATGTCGAGGGTTGATATTACGGTTGAAGTGTGTGGGATGGCCGGCGACGGAACCATCGCAGCCGGGGGAATGATCAACGAAGCCATGTCCCTCGGCGGTTTCTCAGTGCTCGGGTTCGATTCGTACCCTGCTGAGATTCGGGGGTTCGGGCGCTGCGTGACCCGTTCCAGGGTAGGAACCGATTACATCGTCGCGCTGGAGGATGTCGCGCATGTGCTGATCTCGCTCGACGACGCGCAGTCCATGTCCAGGATTCCCACACTCAGTGAGAACGCGTCGGTCTTCTTCGACAACAATCCGCCTGTGTACGTGGACGAAAAGGACTCGCTGGCCGCGCAGGTGGACGCGGACATCCAGCTCTTCGGAATGCCGCTGGCGGATCTCGCGTCCGGCGCTGCCGGAACCGCGCGCGGGCGCAATCTCACCGCGCTGGGAGGATTCGCCGCGGTGTTCGGCGTGCCGCCGGATCTCTTCCGCAGCGTCATCACGAAGAAATTCGAGCCGAAAGGAGATGCGGTCCTCAATGCCAACCTGAAGAGCTTTGACGCGGGCTACGACTACGCACGCAAGCGCTTTGCCGACCGCATCACGCCGATCCTTGCGCCTCCCGAACGAGAGCCCGGTCCGGAAAAGGCCATGTTGTCGGGCAACGTGGCCATTGCCACGGCTGCGCTTGACGCAGGGCTCAAGCTCTACTACGGCTATCCCATTACACCGGCCACCCCGATCATGGAATTCCTCGCGAAGAAGCTCCCGGAAAAGGGGGGCAGCGTGACCCAGATGGAAGACGAAATCTCGTCCATCGGTGCGGTCCTCGGTGCCGGCTATGCCGGCGCAAGGGCGATGACCGCCACCTCCGGCCCTGGAATGGCGCTTATGACCGAGTTGATAACCCACGGCGTCATGGCCGAGATCCCCGCAGTGATCATCGATGCTCAGCGTGGCGGACCATCAACGGGGCTCCCCACCAAGACCGAACAATCGGACCTGCATGCCGCGGTCTACGGAGGCCCCGGAGACTCCCCGAGAATCGTCATCGCTCCGACCAATGTGCGCGAGTGCTACGATTACACGGTCAACAGCTTCCAATTGGCCGAAAAGTATCAGACTCCCGTGATCGTGCTCACCGATTTCTACCTCGACAACCGCGTGGAAAACCTCGCTATGCCTCGCGCAACCGATGCAGAGATTCAGGACTGGAACGTCTACCCCGAGCCCTCAAGCAAGGGAGATTACTGCCGTTACGAACCCACCGATTCGGGTATCTCCCCAAGAGCCATCCCCGGAACGGAAGGATTCGCGTTCTCTGCCACGGGCCTCGAACATACGCCTTCGGGGATCCCCGACTACTCGCCGGAGAACCACATGAACATGTCCGCCAAGCGGCATCGGAAGATTCGGTCCGCTTTGGCCGACCTCCCCGAACCCGAAGAATACTCTGGTAGAGGCCCGCTGCAGGTCGGCGTCATCGGCTGGGGATCGACCTTTGGATCGGTCCTGGAAGCGGTCAATGCTGCCCGGGAACAGGGGATCAACGCGGGCGCGCTGAAGATCACGTCACTCTATCCGATTCACGACGATATAATCCGGGAATTCATGGCTCGTTGCGAAGACGTGATAATACCTGAGCTGAACTATGAGGGACAACTAGCCGATCTTATAGGCCATCTCCATAGGAAAGAACTGATCTCCATGACGAGAGCCACGGGAACGCCCTTCCCTCCATCGATCATACTCAAGGAGATTCAATCTCGTGCAGAGGTCCGCACCTGATGAAAACACCCGGTAAAGTCCTTGCCCAAAAGGTATCGAGTATTCGTGATTCCAACGTCTTTGGCGTGCGCTCCGGGGAATTGCCCACCTGGTGCCCCGGGTGCGGGTACTTCGGCATCCACCACGGGTTGAATTCCTGCATTCAGCAGTTGGGAATTCCGCACCACATGGTCGTTACCGTCTCCGGGATCGGCTGTGCGGGCAGGTATCCCTTTTTCACCGAAACGTACGGCCTGCACGCGACCCACGGGAGGGCTCTCCCCGTTGCAACGGGAGTGAAGATGGCCAATCCCGACCTTACCGTGTACGTGGTGGGCGGCGACGGAGACGGCCTTGCCATCGGCGGCGGACACCTGCCCCATGTCGCGAGGCGTGACGTGGACGTCAACTACGTGCTCTTCGACAATTCGATCTACGGGCTCACCAAGGGGCAGCCCTCGCCAAGCTCGCCCGTGGGGATGAAGAGCAAGGCCAGCCCGTACGGCACGACCGATGAACCGCTCAACGGAACACTGCTCGCGCTGAGCTACGGCGCGTCCTTCGTTGCCAGGCTCTTTGCAGGCGACCCGAAGATGATCGCGGACACCCTGATCGAAGGGACGAAACACAAGGGATTCTCGTTCCTTCACGTCTATACGAGCTGCGTCACCTTCGACAAAGCCTTCAAGACCTGGGACAACCTCAAGAAATGGGTGCATCCACTGCCGGACGATCACGATCCGTACGACTACCGGCAGGCATTCGATCGGGTGCTCGAAGACGATTTCAGTGTAGGAATCCTCTACAAGCGGGAGAGTGGTCAATGAGCTATCGAGAAGAAGCCGACACCATGGGCACGGTCCTCGTTCCTGAGGACGCATATTACGGGGCTCAGACCCAGCGGGCCGTGGAGAACTTCTCCCTGAGCGGGCTGAGGCTGCCCCCATCCTTCATCCGAGCCCTGGGGATGATCAAGAAGCACGCGGCCGCGGTGAATCTGGGACTCGGGCTGCTCGACAAGGATCTTGCCGATCCTATCATGACGGCGGCCCAGGAGGTCATCGACGGCAAGCTCGACGATCAATTCGTGGTGGACGTCTTTCAGACCGGCTCGGGCACTTCCACCAACATGAATACCAATGAAGTGATCGCAACCCGGGCCAATGAAATCGTGACCGGGGACAAACACACGAAATCTCCGATCCACCCCAATGACCACGTGAACAAGGGACAATCGTCGAACGATGTGATCCCCACCGCGATTCATGTGGCAGCTCTCGTTACCATCAGGGAGCAGTTGATTCCCGCGCTGGAGAAGCTCCAACAGAGCCTGGCCGGCAAAGCGACCGAATTCGCGGACGTGCGCAAGATCGGACGGACCCACCTCCAGGATGCGGTCCCCCTGACCCTGGGTCAGGAGTTCAGCGGTTACGCGCGCCAGGTGAAGCTGGGAGTCGAACGGCTCCGGAGCACGGAGAGCAGGCTCGCTGAATTGGCTCTCGGCGGCACCGCGGTGGGCACCGGTTTGAATGCTCATCCGGAATTCGCTGCAAAGGTTGTCGCGGGCGTCGCTGAGGAGACCGCGTGTCCCTTCCGGGAGGCTGCCAACCATTTCGAGGCGCAGGCGGCCCAGGACGGCGCTGTGGAAGCAAGCGGAGCCCTCAAGACCGTCGCGGTCAGCCTCGTGAAGATCGCCAATGACATCCGATGGCTTGCATCCGGCCCGAGATGCGGCTTCGGAGAGATCACGATCCCTTCACTGCAACCCGGCTCCTCCATCATGCCGGGCAAGGTCAATCCGGTCATCCCGGAAGCGGTCATTCAGGCGTCCGCGCAGGTCATCGGGAATGACGCGACCATAACCTTCGGCGGACAGGGCGGGTACTTTGAGCTGAACCTCATGCTGCCGCTCATTGCCTACAACCTCCTGCAATCCATAGACCTGCTCACCTCAGCCGCGGCACGGCTCACCGAGAAGTGCGTCGACGGAATCACCGCGAATAGAGACAAATGCGTGTCGTACATCGAACAGAGCCTCGCCATGTGTACCCCGCTCGTCCCCGTCATCGGATACGACAAGTCCGCAGCCATCGCCAAGGAAGCCTTTGCCAAGGGCAAGACCGTGCGTGAGGTCGCGCTGGAAAACAACGTGCTCCCTGAGGCGGAGCTTGCGAAGATCCTCGACAAGGTGGTATACGGGGACTAGCGATCAGGTGGCTCCCGGTCTGTCATGCCTCTCGCAATCCTGGATAGGGCCTCTTACCAGGTCACCCGAGGGAGTGTGGTGTAGCCAGAATCTCACTTAGGACGGCCACGGATGAGCGAAAAGCTGATTGAGTTTGTTCGAAAGCGCGACTACGTCCTAGTGAAAGAATTGGGGCACGGCGCTTGTGGTAAGACAGTCCTACTTCGTGATGACACTATCGACGAGCACTTTGTCTGCAAGAAGTACGCGCCGCTTTACGACGAACATCGAGAAGAACTGTTCGACAATTTCGTTCGTGAGATCAAGCTCCTGCACCTGCTTTACCACCAACATGTGGTGCGGGTATTCAACTATTACCTTTATCCGGATCAGCTTACGGGTTACATCCTAATGGAGTACGTGGAGGGACAGGACGTCGAAGAGTACCTCCAGAGGGTTCCGGAAAGGACGAACGAAGTATTCCGGCAAACCATAGACGGTTTCCGCCACATGGAAGTGAACCGCATCCTTCACAGAGATATTCGTCCACAGAACATTATGGTTCGCGATGACGGGACTGTGAAAATCATTGACCTAGGTTTCGGGAAGCAAATACAGCAACCCCCGGATTTCGACAAAAGCATCAGCCTCAACTGGTGGTGCGAGCCGCCGGTGGAATTCGAAAATTCCTTCTACGACTTCAGGACCGAAGTTTACTTCGTCGGCAAGCTGTTCGAAAAGATCATCCTGGAACATGGCATAGACCACTTCAAGTATGACGGCATCCTCCGAGGAATGTGCCATCGAACGCCGGCCTCGCGCACGCCCAGTTTTTTTGACATACAAAAAGAAATTGAAAGCGATCGCTTCGAGGAAACTGAATTCACCGAGGAGGAGTTAGAGTGGTACCGGGATTTTGCGATTCTCATGGAAGATCATGTGACACAGATCGAAAATGGCACAAAATACGTTGATGACCTTGACCGGATAATGGCTGACCTTGAAGACGCATACCGCAAGGTAATGTTGGAGATGACCGTCCCCAACGCGGCGCTAATCCTTAGATGTTTTCTCAATGGTAGTTACTACTATCGACGCAGCGGATTCAGCGTATCTGCCGTGAAAAATTTCCGGCGTCTCTTGAAGTCCTGTACGCGTGAAAAGCAGCGCATAGTGATGGCGAATCTTCATACGAGGCTCGATTCAATTACGCGGTATGCAGTACCTGAAGACGAAGATGACATCCCGTTCTAGGAATTAGGGGCACGTGCAAATTCCGGGCGAATTCTGGGGACATAATACCTATTTCCAACTCCGCAATTCCCTATTACCTCAACCCTGGAAGGGAGCGCAATTGCTTCGAAGGGGCAAACTATGAATAGTCCCGCTGAGGCGCGGTCAGGCCACGTCTTCCCCTGGGAAGTCACAGCTCATCAGGTTCTCCTCTGGCCAACCCGGACATTCGCGAGAAATGATACTCGGAATTCTACGGAATTCCGTACGGAATTCCGTAATTCCGGGTACACCATACTTAATTGCCGTGAGCCAGCCTTCAAGATCACGGGATCGGGACACGGACCTGGCCTTCGTCCAGGACCGTGGCACCCCACCTCCAAACCTGGCAGAGGCCTGGGGGTGCCACTGACCACGCCGGCGCGTGGTCAGTGGCTTTTCTCAAGCACGGTTCGCACATTCTCCCACAGGGCCGTGACGACGACGGGAGGGTGGTATGGTTGCAGCCCTATCGTGGGTTTTGCAACAGTCTGTGAAACCTGTGGCTATGCACGGTGTTTCCCCTCGGGGTGCCGCCGGCTCGATACTTCCATTGGGCGATTCCATGTACGCCACACTTATCTTGCCGCAGGAATTCCGGGGATACGGGGAGTTTCGATGAGCGATGCGGACTAGGTATTCCGCTCATAACCGATCCGTGCAGATGGGATTCCCCCGACGCCACTCCAACTTGAGACTGACAGGAGAATTGAGTATAGTGTCCACAGGTTTCACCCAGCTTAGGCGCACAACGAAAGCAGCACCATGAACGACGCATACGTGCACGGCTATGACCCCCGGGAGAATGTGCGACTGCAGGATCAAGCGGGAACGCTCGCCGACCTTCTGCATTGGGACACGCGGTACCCGGCCGGGAGCATGGTTCTCGAAGCGGGATGCGGGGTTGGCGCTCAGACGATTACACTTGCTCGAAAGAGTCCGGGTGCGCGAATCACGTCCGTCGATATATCTCCGGGCTCGGTCGCGGAAGCCAAGCGGCGGATAGAAGCGGCAGGCCTCACCAATGTGGAGTTCCGGCAGGCGGACATTTTCGATTTGCCCTTCGGCCCGGAATCCTTCGACCACGTTTTCGTCTGTTTCGTCCTAGAGCACCTCTCACGCCCGGCAGTCGCCCTGGCGACGCTGAGAGAGCTGCTCAGGCCCGGCGGCACCATCACAGCCATCGAAGGGGACCACGGTTCGGCCTACTTCCATCCAGACAGCCAGGCTGCCCGCAGGGTAATCCAGTGCCAAGTCGAGCTGCAGCAGCGGGCTGGCGGCAACGCGCTGATCGGGCGGCAACTCTACCCGCTCATGGTGGAAGCGGGCTTCGCCGCGGTTCACGTCTCCCCACGGATGGTCTACGTGGATTCGAGCAGGCCTGGTCTTGTCGACGGCTTCACGAGGAAGACATTTACCGCGATGATCGAGGGCGTTCGGGAATCCGCACTCCAGGCAGGCATCATTTCACCGGAGGCCTTTGATACAGGTATTCGGGATCTCTACAGAACGGCCGAGGCAGACGGCGTCTTCTGCTACACGTTCTTCAAGGCCTTGGGAGAAAAGAGGCAACACGACTAGCAACGAGATCAAGCAGAGCCGCCGTGTGGCAAGATCACTGAAAGCCGGTAGCTCCCTAACGCCGCACATTTGCCCCAAAGGGGCAAACCATGGACGGTGTTGCCACGGTGAGACTATTCAGTGTGCGCCACATTGCGGCGCTGGTCGGTCGTCACTTCCGATGCGAGGCAAATCGTGAACCGGTGATACGATTCCCAATTTGCACCTGACCCGGGAACTGAGTAGGGTGTATGCGGATTCCCGTATTCAGAGCAGTTGACTGAGCAGCGCAGGCAGTTTAAGTACTGTTGGAAAGAATATCAGCTTAGCCGGAATCATCCACGATGGCGTAGAATCGGCGACAGTTTTCCCCCAGAATCTTTTCCCGTGTTTCTGATGAAAACCGGCTCAGATAGGTTAGCACGATGCTCATCACAGACTCGTAATCTCCGCTGACGGTGCAGACAGGCCAGTTGGAACCGACCATCAGCCTGTCCGGGCCGAATGCGTTGAAGACCACGTCCAGATAAGGTGCGAAATCCTCTGGCTTCCATTTGTGCCATTCGGCAACAAAGGCCATTCCCGACAGCTTACAGAATACATTATCAAACTTCCCCAGTTCCGCGATGCCCAAGTCCCAGGGTGATATAACCCCGTCTCGTATGTTCGGGTTGCCGATATGATCCAGCACGAACTTCTGGTCCGGATTCTCTTGAACCAGCTTTATGGTGTATGGTATGTGTTTCGGGAAGATCAGCAAATCATAGGTCAGGTCAAACTGCCGGAGCTTACCAATGCCTCTTCTGAAATCGTCGCGCAGCATGAACCTGTCGTCCGGTTCGTCGGTGAGGGCGTGCCTGACGCCTCGCATCTTAGGATAACGGGCGTACCGTTCCAGTTGCGTGGCAACGTCCGGCGATGTGAGGTCCACCCAGCCTACAACGCCCTTGATAACGGGACTGGTTTGTGCCAGCCGGAGAAGCCAATCGTTTTCCTTGACCATATTACGAGCCTGAACAGCGATGCATCCGTCAAAGTTTATCGATTCCAGGAGCGGCACAGAATCCGCTGGAAGGAAAGTTCCTTTAAGCTCGCTCAGCTCGTCGGTAACCCAGACATACTCTTCCGCATTGTACACCATAAAGTGCTGATGGGCGTCGATTCGCATGTTAATACCCTTATCGTTACCAAGAGCAACGACGGCATCGATCCTTTGCCTCGTCGCTTCCGACTCATTTGTAGCGCCGTTTACAGTCTTGATGCTTGCTGCAGTAGACTAACTCAGACCAGCAACAGTTGCAACAAGAAAGCGTGTCTATGGCCCGCAGAATACAGCAATACCGGGTACACCATATCCGATTTGCACCGGACCCGGAATTCACGTATGTTCTCTCCAGATTTCACAGACTTCAGATTGCGTCACTGAGACTCGCCCTGGGGAGGCCTCATGAAGTGCCCGGACTGTGGTCGCGAGAACCCGGAAACCGCGATGACCTGCGATTGCGGACATGATTTCTCGGTCGCATCTCAGGGCCCTTTGGAAAAGGCCGACACCGACCGTGATACGCAGAGAAAAAGCCCGATCGTAGCAGGCGTTCTGTCTCTACTCGTGCCCGGTCTGGGGCAAGCCTATAATCGGCAAGTAGGGAAAGGGATTATTCTCTATTTTGCACGACTCCTTCCCTTCTTTCTCGCCACGATTACCGGACTGATCTTCACGTTCTCCGGCTTTCTCACGGCCGTGATTGTGACGGTCGCGCTGCCCCTGTTCATTGCGGGAGACACCATCCTCACGGCACGCAGAATCAAACGAACCAGGAGAAGTCCCTACGACAAATGGTACGTGTACGGGGCTGTCGTCATTCTGTCGCTCTTTGTTGTAGACCCCGGTGTGTGGGTGCCCTTTTTCAGGGATATGCTCGGTGTTCGGACCTACCGAATCCCCGCCTCATCGATGGAACCGACTGTACAGCGAGGTGACCACATACTGGCCAACCTTCGGTTCTATCGGACCCGAACCCCGAAGAGAGGTGAACTGATCATTTTTCGTCTGCCCCGTGACCGGTCCAAGGACGTACTCAAGAGAGTTGTCGCTATCGGCGGAGACACGGTCGAGATCCGGGACAAGAGGCTAATCGTCAACGGAAAGGAACAAAACGAGCCCTATGTGCAGCACGTCGACCGTGCGGTTCATCCACGCGAGCTCAGTCCACGGGACAACATGGGGCCCGTCACCGTGCCACAGGCGCATTTCTTTGTGCTCGGGGACAACAGGGACGAGAGCTATGACAGCAGGTTCTGGGGATTTCTTGACCCTAAGCTGCTCGTCGGACGACCGCTCCTGGTCTATTGGAACAGCGATTTGGGCAAGGCACTGGACCGAATGGGCCGGTCACTCTAGAAAAGGAATGTGCGATTTCATAGCAGTGCGGGCGTCGCATGGAAGCCGTATCAGAACTCCCGCCGGGATTTTGGGGCGGTCGAGCGTTGGGGGGTGACAGCGCGCCCAATGTCTCCCGTTTTCTCA
>CAZCDS010000020.1:0-98372 GCA_964497585.1 uncultured Syntrophaceae bacterium | reverse complement strand
AGTTCTTCAATGGTGGGCAATATTCAGTACCTATCTGATCGCAACTTGGTATCAGGACTGTTTGCCGCACGTCTCAAAAGGGGAACCTCTCGGCCAGCTCCTGAAATGTGCGACGGAGAAGGACGCTGATCCGTCGCGCGAGTCATTGAAGAACCAACGCTGGCCGCAATTCTTGCTGGGGCGAGCAGATTACAATACAATAATGAGCCAATGGGCTAGTCATTTTACAAAACACGTGAAGCAAAAAACAATACACTTTCCAGAAAGCGGACTTCATTTCTTGGGGGCACAGAGGTGGAATTCCACCTCTCCGGCGATGGGGTTGTCTAGGGGTGGCGGCTACTTCATATACCAGACGGACGACAATGGTGCAGTCGCACTGGGAATCGCCGTGGATCCTGGCTTCAACTTCATTGAAAATCTTATTCACTGTGGATTCAGTATCGCAGACGTGGACATTGTTCTTCTTGGCCACGCACACATGGACCATTTGCGCGATTTCGAATCCATGGTGTCGCTATGTTTCGAGCTTGAGAAGCGGACCAAAGAAAAGAAGGTTCACAGGCTGCACACTGTTATGACTCAAGGGGCATACCATTCTTTAGAAAGGATTTTCCGGTCACCGGCCTTGAGGTATTTTGTGGAGCCGTACATACTCGATGCTGACAAGGCTCTAAAGCCGAAATTTGGTGAACCTTCATTCCATGATTTTCCAGTATTCGAATTTGAAAAGCGACCCAGCGGGATGTGTGAGTTTTCCAGAGTGGCGCCTTCCTCAGCGGCCGGGGAGTGCGTCGTAAAGATCACCCCGACCCGAGCGTTTCATAACGATCACAGTTTTATTTCGGATGGATTCGGATTCCGGATCTTATTCAAACAAGAATTGCAGACAGAGGATTATGTCATTGGTTACACCGGAGACACGAGTTGGTGGAAAAACGATGATCTCATGCAGCAGTACCAGAATTGTCACACCCTGATTGTGCATCTGGGTTCATTGATCGGGAGCACGGATGGGGAGAGGAAGAAACTTGAGGAGTACGACGACGAAGGCAACGAGTGCTATAGGCTAGTGGCGAAGGAGAATCATCCCTACCTTCCAGGGTTTCTGCACTTTCTTCACGACATCAGACAGCTTGGTCATAAGCCCCTCGTATTGGTGAGTGAGTTCGGCGAAGAATTGCGCGGGCGAATTCGTGTGGACTTATTTCACCGACTAAGAAAGGCCTGCCAAAAATTCGCCGGCATTCTACCAGTGGATGTAGGGCTCGACGTGCGCCTAGCCCACAATACGTATGCGCAGCAAAAGGGGTCTCAAGAAGTTACACAAGAGGGCCCGGAAGTCTGGTGTGTCCAGTGTGAGCAATTTGTTCCGTTGGACAGAGCGGACTTCGAGACGTACGGGCATGACGAGGCCCTGTTCTGTGTTTGCACAACATGTCTCAAATCAACGCCGCATAATGTGCTCCAGGATCGACTCCGAAAATTGTACGAGGAAGGCCGACGTTTGCGGCAAGCTGCTGAGAAGCCTCCCCCCGGCGGCACCGGCAAGGGGGGATAGCCAGACTGGGGGAGAGTCTTCTAGAGCGACGAAGAAACCCGAAAGGCCAGAGTCCGTTTTGCATGTGTTCCATAGTAATCACCTTTAACGAAAATCGTGTAAATACTCTGAATGCAATGGCTCAAGCGGTCCGCCATCGAGGCCCCGACAGCTTCGAGGTCTGGACCAACGAGCGCCACGGTGTCGCCGCGTGCAGGTTGGTCATTTTCGGCGACCCGAAAGCCGGCATGATCTATCAGCAGGGCCCCCTCACGATCCTCTTGAACGGCGAGATATACAACTATTCTCAGCTCTGGAGTGAACTGCGAAGCCGCGGGTTCAGTCCAAAGACGGGCCTAGAAAGTGAACTCATAGCGGCGCTCTTTCAAACCCATGGGCCAGGTTTTGCTGCCAAGTTGAAGGGTATGTTCGCCATCGCGATCCTGCAAGACACCCGTCTGCTCCTGGTACGGGACCGATTCGGCATCAAGCCTCTTTACTACGCCAGGGCGGGTCGCAAAGTGATCGTCTCCTCGGAGATCAAGGGCGTCTTGGAGCACCCGGACGTGACACCGATCCTCAACCCAGGGGCCCTGGAAGAAACCATTGTCTTTGGATATATCTACTCCCAACGTGAGACTTTCTTTCAAGGTATCTATCAGGTGCCTCCAGGTGCGGCCATAGAGTTTGCCGACAGTGGCACATCCACCGAACTGAATTTCGGCGAACTTCCATCGGCGCGTTACCTCAACGGGACTCAGGCCAATGGCTATACCGAAGCCGTCCAAGAGACCCGACAACGGCTAATCAACGCGGCGGATAAGCTTTTTGCGCACGGCTCGCAGCCCAAGGGGCTTTTACTATCCGGAGGTTTGGATTCCAGCACTTTGGCCCTGATCGCAAGAAGAGAGCTCGGTTACGATCTCGATACCTTTACTTTGGCCGACGCTCCGGACGCCCCTGACCTGTTGGCCGCCAGGGAGGTGGCCCGCGCTCTCGGGACGCGTCATCACGAGTATCTGATCGGCGAGATCGACTATTGGACTTGGTTGCCGGATTACGTCGCGCATTACGAAAGCCTCATGGCTGGTGGAGTGTTCCACATTCAGGGAGGGCTGGCGTTTCACATCCTCACCCACCACGTTTCTCAGCATGTGAAGGTGGCATTCTCCGGAGAAGGCGCGGACGAGCTCTTCGGTGGATACTACTGGATCTACACCCATCCTCTCGGCTTTTCAGACCGCATTCGGGCCAATTTGGCACGGATGCCCAACAATCCTCGGTTGGAAGGAATCTTGGAGCGGCTGTTTCCCAAGCCGGAGGACGAGAAAACCTACCGGCGGAACCTCTTTGACCATCTTTTGAGGAGCGGGCTGAGCAACTACCATCTCCAAAGTGTTGATCGCTCTGCTGGAGCATTTGGTATTGAGATCCGACCGCTTTACCTAGAAGACAATTTGGCAGACTGGACAATGCGTTTGCCCATTCACTACAAGGTTCCCGACAAGACCGTCACCAAGAAAATCTTGCGGGACGCGTTTGCCAATGACTTTAGGGACCTGGGGTTGGCATCGATTGTGACACGCCTGAAAATGGGGATGCCATCAGCCCTTTCAAGGCTCGATCCAATCATTGAGGCGAGAGTTGACAAGGTTATCGGGGATCACACGAAGAACTCAACACCATTCCCTGTTTCCGCGGTTTCAAAAATGGAATTATTACTCATGGATACCTTTGAACAGGTTTTCATGCGAGGTTGGAATAACCACGAATGCCGTCCCCCAGAGAGATCGCTGCTCGCGCGAATCATGGCCCAGCTTTGACCTGACCTTCCATCGGACTATCCTCGAACACGCTTCCATGAGAATAATTCGCGAAGAGTTCTGATAAAGTACGCGTTAGAATGCTGGAGGCGTCATCAGTAACGCCTTGTTATCATACTGTATATCTGGCACCGCTCTATCTTTATAGGTTAGCGATTGACATGTAAAATAGAGGATTGTACAATAGGATAAAGCAGAGGCCAGCCATGAAAGAAATCCGGGTCGGCCAAGAATTCTACTTCCAGTGGCATCTTACGGAGCGCTGCAACAGGTCTTGTGCACACTGTTATCAGAGTAACGAGACGTTGCCCGAGCTTCCGCTCTCGGACCTGCTGAGAATCGTCGATCTGATAGAAACGGCACTGATCAAGTGGGGACGCACGGGCACGTTGTCATTGACGGGAGGAGAACCTCTCTTGAGACGCTCGGATCTGCACGCCCTCATGACCCGCTTGGACCACTCCGAGCACGTAGCCTACTACGATCTTTTGACAAACGGGTCGCTGATTTCGGACGCAGAGGCGCTCTCGCTCGCCAAACACCCCTCACTCCGGCGTGTGCAGGTGTCGTTAGAGGGGGCCACTGAAAAGACCAATGATTCCATACGCGGAGAAGGGAGTTTCAAGTCCACTCTCACCGCAATCCGTTGGTTGAGAAACGCGGGTGTCGAGGTCGCGGTCATGATGACCGTCTCCCGATTGAACGCTCACGAGATCGGTGCCCTCGTCAATCTCCTCGGCAGAGAAGATGTACAAACCCTGGCTCTTGAACGATTGATCCCTGAGGGCACAGGAATCGGCTTGTCCGACTCGGTCTTGAGTCCGAATGAGCTGCGCAATGTCTATGACGAGGTCCATCGCATTGCCTTTGACAAGCCTCCGGTGAGACTTCTCCTTTATAGGCCTCTTTTCGCGATGTTGTCTCCCGACGATCCTACGGTCGGAGCACTGTGTTCGGTAGGTAACAACGCCCTGACAATAATGCCGGATGGGACTGTCTACCCCTGTCGCCGACTTCCTATCTCGATCGGGAATGCTCTCACTGACGGGTTTTTCAAGATCTGGTACGGTTCGGAGCTCCTCTGGCAGATAAGAAATCCCGCGAATATTAGGGGCAAGTGCGGCTCATGTGAGCTTTTCAGCAGATGTCGTGGCTGCAGGGCGATGGCCTATTTTGCCACAGGTGACTATCTGGCAGAGGACCCCCAATGTTGGCGATGAACCCACAGGAGTCCATCGAGATGACGAGCGGGATATTCATTCAGGCGGTTCCTGCATCGGGGCAATACTATGCGTTCGATGTGGCCACGGGGGATCACTACAAGCTAAACGAGACTGCCTACTGGATTTTGGCCAACGTAAGGCAAGGAATCACGTTCGCTGAACTGAAAGCCAGGTTCGCCGAACGCTTTGACGTCGCTGGAGAGGTTGCAGAGGAGGACGTGACAGAATTTCTGGTTTTCGCATTCGAGAATCGCCTTGTCGAAAGGAGGTGAGAAAATGAAGGAGACGAATGAGTATGAGAAGCCTAAGATCGTCAAAGAAGAGAAGATGGATTTCCCGACGGACATCATAGAAGGCGCCGACAAAGGAGTGGTGTGCAAGCAGTGCTCTTCTTGCCACAACTGCCGATGAGTTGTATTGACCGGGAAGCCCACGAAGGCTTCCCGGAACTATTTGAGGAAGTCCCGTGAAGTGCCGATTTCTAAAGCCGGCTTCTGTTCTCCCCAACGGAGCCGTCCAGGGGAGTTGCACCGGATACTGAGAGAGAGGCTGTACGTGTCGACCGATACTCTTGCGCTAGCAACGCACGCGCTCCTCGGATTCCTTGACCACGCACTTGCGAAGCCCTTGGAACCTATCCGTATTGCGCGCACAACGTTTGCGCTGCTCTTCGCTGGCTGTGAGCCAACGTCTCCCCTCATTCAGCGAACCATGGACTCCATTTCCCAAGTACGACGACCAGACGGAGGCTGGGCAGACCCCGTCGAAACAGCTTGGGCCGTATCGGTAATTAGTAGAATCAAAGGTGATACGGATAGTTCAGTTGAGGCGTCCCTAGCGTGGCTCCGCTCCGTCCGTCGCGAAGGTGGGGGCTGGGGTCTGCACGATCGTGACCAATCGCGTATTCCCGTTACCGGATTAATCGGTCTTCTAGCCCCCGAGGTCATTTCCGATGAAGACCGGCTTTGGGTCCACGAGGAGTGGGGTCGTGATTTCTCTGGGACTCCAAGGCTCTCCTACAAGGCCGGATTCTACCTCTTGGTGACTGCTACCGAACCCAAACAAAGAGATCCGGACCGCGCGATCGGAACCTTGGAGCATTTGACCGCGGACCAGAACGATGACGGCGGCTTCGGGCCGTGGCGCGGCCATCCCGTTGGCAGCGACCCATGGTCCACGGGGGTGGCGCTCCTGGGGCTGTCCTGCTGGTTTGATCAGGTTGACCAGCAAGTGTTTCAGAAGGCTTTACGGTGGCTGGAACATAGTCAGCTTCCCACGGGGTTCTGGCCGTACCATTACCTTGATGACGGGACATCGCTTGGCCTGATTGGTGGAATTTGCGCCCTGGAAGCTCTGGAAGGGAGAAGGCCTATATGATTGTCGGAGGCTCCAGATCTGTCACAAGATAAGGCCCGTGTCATCCGAACCCATTTCCATTCCAGAGAATTCCCGTCATCCGAACAAACCTAGTCTTGCAGCTTCGTGACCTCTTTCAACTACTCGTCCACCAAATCGGGTCATCCGTCGTAGAGAGGGATGATCGAGTCGCTTAACGATGGCCAATATTCTCACAGTAACAAAATTCCCTCCTTTAGAAGGAGGCATTGCATCCAAAAGCTACTGGCTGGCCCGAGCCCTGGCTCGACGCGGTCACACCGTCCACGTGGTCACCGATGGCCTAGGCGAGGACCCCTTACATGAGATAGCGGGGATAAGGGAGGTCCCTGGCGAGGCAGGGATGAAAGTCCATCGATGCACTACGCAAGTTCCATGGCATATTCCAGAAGACAGGCAGCGCTCAATGGGACTGCTAGACAAGACTCTTGAGGTCGTGGAACGGGAAAAGCCGGATGTCCTCGAAGGCAGCTACTTGGTGCCTTATGGACTTGTTGCGGGCTTGGTCGGCGGCATGACTGGAATTCCTTATATATTGCGGCATGGGGGATCGGACATCAACAAGTTCGTTCGCGGAATGGTGTGGCCAACATTGTTTCGGAACTGTTTCTCAAAGGCAAACAAGGTCGTCACCGACATTCTCAGTCACTCCGAGGTCGCGAGGTGGGCTGAGCCTGGAAACGTTGAGACCCTTTTGCCTTACATTCCTGACCCGGTTGTTTTCAGCGCGTCCCGCCCCAACGGTGACAACCGGCCGGTACTCGCACTCGTCGGCAAGACCAATTACCATTGGAAACACAAGGGATGGCACAGAGCAGTAGAGATCCTGGCGCACTTGAAGCACGATTGCAGGTCCCTGATCGTCAGCCAGGGGGTTGGGTTCCAGGACTTCCGAACCTTTGTCATTGGGCGACTGGGCGACAGCACGGACTGGCGAAGTTTTGTGGCTCCATGGGAAATGAATGATTTGCTGAACTCAATCGACGCTGTGTTTTGCTTCGACTCTGATCTGCCGTTTCCCGTCTATTCAAACCTTTTCCTGGAAGCGCTGAGCTGCGGAACCACAGTCATCTTGGACAGGGTGGAGACTCTTGAACTATACAGAAAGCACGGGATCGATCTGGAAAGCCTCAAACCTCAAATATGCGTGATTGATCGAAATGACCCGGCTGTATCGGCAAGACTTATACGTCAACATCTCGAAGCTCAGAGGTCTCTCGCCGTCCACGTTTTTCGCCACCCGTACGAGACCTACGCGGCATCCAATGAAACTGCCCTTCTCGCGACAATCTCTGGGAATTTGTAGTCCCGGGGAGTTCGGGGACGGCCCTGAGCTGTTTGCCTTATGGTCCCTCCGCTGCACGTTGGGGGCACAGCGATTCCCAGCCCTTCCGCGTATCCGGGGGACACTACGAGCGGGATAGGGTCACCTTTCATTACAGGGTGACGAAGTTAAGGGCGTCCCTGATCTGCACATGGTGCGTCGGTGTTCCCATTGGCCCATTACTTTCGGGCCGCGTTCGGCTGACAAGCTCGGTGAAAGAACCGTTGACGGAGGGGCGGACGGTGTGGTACGCGTCAGAAACAGGAGAAAAGAGGCTTTTTAAATAACATGATGGCAGTCTTGCCGACCTCTTCTTGGGACACCATCTGGGGTCGTTGCAGGTGGCCGGAGCACATTGGCGGGACAGTATTCCGGGGGAAACGGACTCGGAATGGCAAAACCGCGGCGTGATTCCGGGTGTAAACCAAAGGAGGCGTTTTCAATGGCATATCGTGAAATATGGCATGAAATTATCATCAACGCTTCCCCAGGCGAGCTTTACCAAGCGTTAACCGACGTGAAAAAGCTTGCGCATTGGTGGACCACCGAGACGCGGGGGGAATCTGCCGTCGGGAAGAAATTGGAATTCTGGTTTTATGGGCAATATTTGAAGGAGATGGTCGTAACCACTCTGAAGGTTGATGAACTCGTGCGGTGGCGCGCAACTGAGCGGAGCGATCCTGATTGGGTCGACACCGAAATTGAATGGAAAATCTTCCGCGAAGGCGACAAAACGTTGCTTCACCTTCGCCACTCAAAATGGCGCGAGGATGCGAAAGTATTCCCTCAGTCATCGATGCACTGGGTGCTTTTCCTGCTTAGCCTGAAGGAATTTGTCGAGACGGGTAAAGGTCGTCCGCATCCTTACGACATGCCGGTAGGCCTATAAGGCCCTTCAAAGAGCCGCTGATCCACCACAAATGTGGGAATTGGGGTTGCGGGACCATTCTCGGGAGCGCGGCGACGCGGATTCGGGGATCGAAGTCCGTCGGACAGCCGGTTTCCGGCCTGAAACGACGGTCATGATGCCGGTGTTGTTTGTCTTTTTCCAGGGTGTAGGGTCTTTCCTACGATCTCCTTGGGTGACAGGTCTGTTATGAGTGCGGTGACTTTGAGTTGGATGGTAAACAGGTCTTTGAGCTTTTTTTGCTGACCATCCGGAAACCTCACACAACACTCTTGTTGCGCCACAAATCCTGGTTGTCAAACACCTGAAGCACGAGATTACGGATTGAGCCAGTCCGCCGTCCTCCGCGTATCACGGATGAGCAGTTATCGCGATGATCGTGATCTGCTCCTTGTCCGGACCATAGCACCAAAACACCCTGTATGCCCCTGGGGTCTTTTGTTGGGCGTACGCCTCAAAGACCTTCCCTTTGGGGTCGTAGGGATTGACGAGGGACTTGAACTCATGAGTTTCCAGGCTTGGATGACGTGGGTCGTTTCTCAAGAATCTGATACACTTTTGTACCTGCTTGAACAGCCCTTCTGCTTTCGATGCCTTGGTCTTTCCGGATTTCGTCCGGCTCTCTACTGACTTCCTGGCGCTCTCCTCCAATTCTTTGTACTTCGCTGCCACCTGCGCATCCCACACGAGAGAGAATGCCATGATCAATCCTCAATCTCTTCCATCCAAGGCTCCTCAGCGTCAATGTCCGGAGGTGACTCGGCGAACTGACCTCTCCTCAATCGTTCCAATGCCCCAAGGACGTCTTCTTTCGCTTCAGGATTGTTGTACAACCAGATCTCTCGCTCCGGCACTACTCGGGCGAGTTCCAGTCTCATCTCTGTCTCTCCGATCTTTTCAAAGACGAATGTCTTGTTGGCAAACTCTTTCCCGAGATTGATCCTGCCTCTTGAATCGGCCGTTTTCGTCTCCATCGTCTCTCCTCCTCGATCCTAGAATACAGCATTAGCCCATCTGGGTCAAATGGGCAAGAGGGAGTTGGTAGTTCTGACAATGGACAGGTGATGGTCTCCTTTCAGCAGGACGGAGAGATCACTATCTGAAGAACCCGAAGAGTCTTGCGAATTCCGGAATTCCGCGGAATTCCGGAATTCCGGGTAGAATTCCGGGTACACCATACTTAATTCCTGGGCAAGAGGAGAGGTTGACGTGTTCCTGGAATGTTCCGCGTTTGCGCCCGTGGCACCACCCAGTGCTGCGCACCGAATCGACCAGCCTGGAAATTGTCGGCACGAAAGAAGAAGCTAGCAAGGGATGGTGATTTCCTTCCGCGGTTTGAACCGGCTTGGGCGGATCGTTCCAAAGCGGTCGATGAGATCCGAATGCCTCCGTGACATAAGCATGGTGTACCCGAACTCCGGATCCTGTGGTTGGCAAGGCGACGCCCTATGACGTACAATTTAAAAAATAAGAAGCTTTATGGAAGGACGCCCTGTGATCCATCGGCCGGATACCAAAAGCCGTTGAAGGCATAGACGTATGACGAGAGTTGCTCTACTCATGATACTGGTGTTGTTTGTCCTGTTCCAGGGGAGCATAGGCCCGGCTCAGACACCGCATTTGATAGGTGGGTACGACACCACATGGATTTTGTGCTGCGGCCGGGACATTGATGGCACGCACTTCTGCACAAATATGATGCGTGAAGAGTGCCAGGCGAATGGTGGTACAGAGGTCTCAACATGTGAAGAGTGCCGGGAGACCCCTGAGTACACCCCGTGAAAAACCGTGCAATGCCATTGATGAATCGTGGTACGTGCTCGTTCGTTTTGCACGTTCCGCGACCGCACCACGCTGGCATCAAGACACGGACCTGGCCTGGGTCCAGGTCCGTGGCACCGCCGCGCTTAAGGTTTCCCGGGCAGAAGAGCCCTTTCACTGGCTGATACACGCGGAACGGTGCTAATGACTTTTTCAACTGTTGCGCTTTCTCCACAAAAGATTAGAAACGGAATCCCGATTTTGGCGAAGTGCCGGTGATGGCAGGTCCTTGGGGTGCCACTGACCACGGCTCCGCGTGGTCAGTGTCTTTCGGAGGCAACCTGACCTACCCTTCCTGTAGCGAGTCGACCTCAGATTATGGATTCGACCGCTGCCACGATCTCTTTCAGGTCGGGGACCACCTGGTTCTCGAGGGTTCGATTGTACGGGATGGGTAGATCCGGGGCTGCAACTCTTTTTACCGGGGCCTTGAGCGCACTCCACGCGGCCTCCGTGATTCGCGCCGCGCATTCTGCTCCGAAGCCGCAGGTAAGAACCCCACCCTCGGCAACGACGACACGGCCCGTCTTGACCGCTGAGCGTACAATCGTCTCCCAGTCGCAGGGGGAAAGGGTCCGCGGGTCGACCACTTCCGCGTCGATCCCGTTGCGGGCGAGCGTTGCCGCTGCTTCCAGCGCGGGCCCCACCATGGCGCCCACGGCCACGATCGTGACGTCACTCCCGGGGCGTCTCACGAGCGCGCTCCCTATGGGAACGAGGTAGTCTTCTTCCGGCACGGGGCCCGTGGTCGCGTAGAGCAGCTTGTTCTCGAAGAAGACCACCGGATTGTTCGACCTGATCGCGGCTTTGAGCAGGCCCTTGGCGTCGTACGGGGTTCCCGGAGCCATGACGATGAGACCGGGGATGTGGAGAAGCCAGGCCTCCAGGCTCTGACTGTGCTGGGCCGCCATCCCGATGCCCGCTCCGCCCGGCGTCCGTACCACGAGCGGCAGGCTGTACTGACCGCCCGACATGAAGCGCATCTTGGCGGCCTGATTCACCAGAGGATCCATGCAGCAGGTGATGAAATCCGAGAACTGGATCTCCGCGACAGGACGCATGCCGGTCATGGCCGCTCCTACGGAAGAGCCCACGATCGCGTATTCGCTGATCGGCGTGTCGATGACCCGGTCAGGGCCGAAACGATCCACGAGCCCCGCGGGGACGGCAAAGTACCCGCCTCCCCTGACGTCTTCGCCGATCAGATAGACCGGTTCGTCTCGGGCCATTTCTTCGGCGAGCGCCTCCCGGAGCGCGGCGGAAAAGCTGATGTCGCGGTCCGTCTCCAGGACAGGAACGTTCCGATAGAGTTGTTCAGGCTCGGGTGAATAGACGTACGTGCGGGCCTGACTCAGGTCGGGATTCCCGGAGTCCAAAGCGAACCGCACCGCGCGGTCAACTTCGGACGCGGCTTCCTGGGCCATTTCTTCCGCTCGTTCGGCAGTGAACACCTCTTCGCGGATGAGATGCCCCTTCCACTGCTGGATCGGGTCGTTTGTCCGCCATCGGTCAATCTCTTCGTCGGTCCGATAGGCTACGGATTCCCCCTCGCTGTGGCCGCACCACCGATAGGTGATCCCCTCGACCAGGGTCGGTCCGAGGCCGCTTCGGGCACGCTCCAGGGCTCGCTGAACCGACTTGTAGACTTCCCACACGTTGTTTCCGTCAACGGTTTCACCCGGCACACCGTATCCGGCGGCGCGATCGGAGATCCGCTCGAGCTTCGTGTGGCCTTGTACAGGGGTGAATTCCGCGTACTGATTGTTCTCGACAAAGAGTACCAGCGGCAAATCGAAGACCGCTGCAAAGTTCAGCGCCTCGTGGAACATCCCCTGGGCCGTCGCGCCGTCGCCCATGAAAGCGAGCGCGGCCCTGCTGTTCTTCAGCATTTTGGATGACAAGGCAGCGCCCAGCGCGATCAGACCCGATGCCCCGACAATGCCGTTCGCGCCGAGCGCTCCGAGCTTGGCGTCCGTCACATGCATGCAGCCGCCCAGCCCCTTGCACAGGCCGTCAACCTTGCCGAAGAGTTCCGCGGCCGTCGCGTCGAGGTTCCCGCCCCGCGCGATCAGATGGCCGTGCCCCCGATGCGTGGATGCCATGTAGTCTTCCGGTCCCAGCGCGAAACACGCGCCGACCGCGCAGGCCTCCTGACCGATCGACAAATGGAGCGCTTCCGCGGGGATCGTTCCCGCGGCGAACTCCCTTGCCAACCGATCCTCAAACGCCCGGATCAGGAGCATGCGTTTGAACATCTCCAGCTTCAGTTCCCGTTCATCGTCGGGCAGATCCTGAGGCGCAAAGGTTGTGGCCAGGTCAGGCTCATCCGCGACCAGGGTGATGAGGTCCGACTTGAGTGCCGCATAATCGATGACCGGCGGCTTCGACCCCTTGCTGAAGAGTCTCGACAACCAGCCCCTCCGGGCTTTCTTTCGAGAAAGCGCTTCCCGGGGAATGAGGTCTCCTTCGCCGATCTCACGGAGGACCTCTGCGTAGATCGCGTACACAGGCCGGATCGCCGGCAGCAGTGCCAGCGATTTGGGAACCGACCCCCGTGCTATAACCTTGCGGGTTGCGATCGCCCTCGGAACGTTGAGCCTGCCGAGCCAGAACGTGTGGGCCGTATCCCCTGACTGGATGAACTCCACGTCCGCCTTGAGGTCCGACTCGCCAGTGGTGAACCGGATCGGTTCCCGCGTCAGGTCGATGGTGATCACGCCGTCGGGTTCACGGGAGATGAATCGGACGATAAGTCCGGCCTGAACGAGCTTGGCGGTGACCTGCTTCTCCTCCCGGACCCTCTCCAGTAAGGCGCTCATAACCTTGTACAAATGGGCCGTGTCTCGAAATACAGGCATCGCCTCCTCCTTCCCCACAACTCGCATCCGGGAAGTTCTCCGGGAGCGTATTCCCTAAGAGCCTACCGCCACGGCGGAAGCGCTGCTGGAGTCTTCGCGGCCTACCCACCTTCGGGCGGGGAGCCGTGCGTAGGATGCTGCGCCAAGGTGTCACATGCTTCGGCACGTTGTCGCTCGGCTCACAAAGCGGCGCTTCAACATTCGCACTCGTGGTGATGCAGGAATAATCTTATGGAGTCCACGTAGAGGTGTCAACGGAACTGAGTCGATAGCGAGTTGCAGGAGATCGCCTTCGCGAATTCCCGTACCCGGGGCTCACGCGCGAAGGGAAACATTGGAGCAAGAGTGGAGACTGCTTGCTCCCGGATGGGATTCTCAGTCGCGATAAGAATAATGAGAGAAGACCGTGTGTGACGCGCAGTCGCGATCTATGCCGGTCTCCTCACAACTCAGGGGCCTCAAACCTGTTTTATAGAACCCATCATGACCCCGTTGTAATAGTCGCATCTGGTGCGGCATTCTCCAATCTTGTCGGAATAGCCGCCCTGGATCTCGCCTCGGCACACGGTGCCCGGCACGTTCCAGCACGTAAAGCCCTTGTCCGGATAGGCCGGACATTCCCGTTCCTTTCCGCACTTCATGAACTCCCAGCACGTTTGGCCTGCCATCGGACTCCTCCTTCCCCCTTGCCGGGGCCAAATGGCGTGGAAAAGGAGCATTTTTCGTGCCAGGAGCCCCGAAGGGGGCACTGAAAATCAGGATCAACGGCAAAAACGGGCACTTAGCTGTCTCTCAGAAAAGATGTGTCGGTTCTGGTTGGAGGGGCAAGGGTACCGGCAATGGAGGGAAAACCAGCACGGTGTAGGTTGGATCAATGAAATCAAGAGATTAAAAGGGGGCTGCGCGTGCGTTTAGCGCACGTCGGCGCAGATCAGGTGCTCCTACCGCACGTCAAGGCCGAGAGACTTGATCAGACGGAAGAGAGCATAACGCGATATCCCCAAGTACGCGGCAGCGGTCGACTTGGTCCCCCTTGAACGATGAAGCGCTTCGACCACTACCGCCCGCTTCACCTCGTCAATGAGTTCCTGGAGACCGCCGGTCACGGGAAACCGTACCGTATGCGACCAACCTTCGTGATCGGATTCCAGTGCGACCGATCCCAGGTCAATGCCTCCATCGGGTCCCAGCATCAACCCCCGTTCCAGGACGTTGCGCAATTCCCGGACATTTCCGGGCCACCGGTAACTAACAAGTACATTCATGGCCTGTTCATCAATGTGTGGGGTCTGCTGGAGGTGCATTTCGGACGCCAACTCTTCGAGCAGACTGTGGACAAGACCGGGAATGTCCTCTTTTCTCTCCCGAAGGGGAGGAACTCTCAGGCTCAGCACGTTGATACGATAGTAGAGGTCTTCACGGAAACGCCGCTCGCTCACTTCCCTTTCCAGATCCCTGTTCGTTGCGGCGAGGATGCGGGCGTGCACCGGAATGGTCGTCTCTCCTCCGACCCGGGTGAAGGAGTGGTGGTCGAGAAACGCGAGCAGCTTCGCCTGCAAGCCAAGAGAGAGTTCTCCGATCTCGTTCAGGAGCAGCGTACCGCCTTCAGCCAGCTCCAACAGCCCCCGTTTTCGGCTTATAGCACCGGTGAAAGCCCCTCGCTCATGCCCGAAGAGTTCGGACTCGGCAAGGTCGGGCGGCAGCGCGGCGCAGTTGACCGCAAAGAAGGGACCGTCCCGTCTTGGAGAGTGATCGTGAATGTACCGGGCAAGGTAATCCTTTCCCGATCCGCTTTCGCCGAGGAGAAGAATTATTCCACCCTTTTCCGCAGCCACTTCCGCCATGATCAAGGTCGACCTCATGGTCGTGGATGCCGTCTTTTCTGCGGTCTCGGGCAGGAGACTCGAGGTCATTGGCTTGAGATCCGATACATTGCGGGCGATTCCGTAGAGCCCGACGACCTCGCCTTCGGAGGACCGTAACGGCACTCGCATGTCATCGAAGGTCATGAGGACGCCATTTACGGATCTCGTGTTCTCGGCCTCCACGTGTTCCCCTCTGAGCACCCGGGTTTCGATTTCCTCCAGGTGCGATGCGGTCCATTCGCCGAAGATGTCCTTGTCCCTGAGGCCGATCAGCTTCACCGCGGGAATGCCGAGAAGTTCCGTCATAGCTGGGTTCACGTGCGTGTACCTGAGATCCCTGTCCTTGATGAAAATGTATTCGGGCGCAGTCTCAAAGAGGGTCCGGAAACGTTCTTCGCTCTCTCGCAATGCGTTCTCGGCCTCTTTGCTTTTCGTGATGTCGATGCAGTACTCAATGAGCCGGGCCACCTTACCGCTTCGGTCCAAGAGCGGATAACCGAATACCTCTACGTTTCGCGGGATACCATCCTGATCGTAATGGATATGCTCGACGCGCACCGGTCTTCTTGATTTCCTTACTGCCTGGAGCGGACAGGGGTGCTCCTCACCCGAACAGGGCTCGTCTCGCCGATGCGTGAGGGAATAGCAGGTCGAGGTCGGCGTGAGTTCACCGAGCCGGGCGGCAGAATTGGCCATGCTTACCGAATAGTCCTCCGCATCAATCACGTAGAAAGGATGCGTCAACGATTCCAGGACCTCGTTGAGAAACTCGTTCTGGCGCCGGATCTTTGCTTCGGCTGTCTTCCTCTCGGTCACGTCTCGGGCTATGTACACGGCGCCCCAGACCTTCCCATCCGCTTGCAAGACAGGCGAAACGGAGACTTCGAGCGTGGCATCGAGTCTCTCGTCGAAATACTCGGCGGAGCGGCGCTCACCATCCGTGAGGGATTTTCTGCAGAGGCAGACGGGAGGAGGCTCGTCCTTGTCGTGAATCACCCTGTAACAGGGCTCGCCAACAATCTGCTGAGGAGTGGTTCCAAGCCTCCGTGCGAGAGGCCAATTGACTCGCCTCAGGCGCAGGTCCGAATCGATAATTGCGATCATGTCAGGTACTGCATCAAAGGTCTGTTCCAACTCCTGCTTGGCTCGGAGGATCGTGTCTTCTTTTTTCTTTTGCCCGGTCACGTCCCGGACGTCGCTCAGCCGTTTCCGCTCGCTTGTCACCTGACTGAGCCGCTCCTTTTCCGCACTCAGATCCTCTACCAGTACCAGCACGCACTTCTCCCCCCTGATTCGCAGAGAGCGGAAGCTGAGGCGGCACCATGTCCTGTCATTCCCCATGCCGACGACGGCTTCTCTGGTAGGTAGCTCTGCGCTTGTCAGCGCTTGCTTGATCAAGGGGAGTACATTCGTTGCTTCGGAATCGACCGGGAAGAGAGTAGAAAAGGGCTGGCCTGGCAGATCCGGAGAGTGCGGATGGATTCTCCGGCAGGCCAGGTTCGCGAAGATGATCCGGCCTGACCCTTCGGTGAGAAGGGCTGGAATGGGGAGGGCGTGGAGCAGCCTGCCCAGGGTCGTCGTTTCGACGTCTCGGAGATCATAGGATCCGGACGCCGTGACCTCCTCTCTCAGCAGAACACCAAGGTCGATTGTCCCGGTCCAGTCTTCTCGTTCGGGATCCTGGTCAGGAGCCTGTACATTTCCGTCATTGGGTTTGATGCCTGTCGCATCTTTTTCTTCCATAATTGTCCCCCCGAACCACTGACAGAAAAATATGTCTACATTGCCGAATGGTCCCTCACCTCCAGAATTACGGGTACGACGCGAAAAGTCGCCCTGTCCATCCCTGTTCAAAGTAAGGAAACAGCGGATAATCAAAGGGAGGGGGCTTCCGCAAATTCTGACCAAGCCCACACGGAACGCATGGAACAAGCAGTCAGTTTGTCCCGGTGCCTGGTTATCCTTCGAGAACCGCTCGGCGTATAGGCTCAAGATTACTGCACGGGAGGTGGAAAAGCAACTTGCACCGTCGGGAGGATGGAAAGTTCCCCTGGAGTGCGGACACGGACAGGGGTCTGGAGAACCAGTTCTTCAAAGTATCCTTTCCCCCTGAAGAGAAGTTTGGTTCATCGAGGCATTCAATTTCACCCAACAATACAGGAACTTCTAACCACTTAAAGGCAGGTCGATTCATCGGGCCGCTTCATCGTCCACAACATCGGTGTCTTCCAAGAAGCGCCCATGCGAGGGGCCAAGGCAGTCATCCTCACGCATGATCCCGACGCCCCATTTGTCGAGACTTCACTCTGGATACGAGACCTGAAGGACGGTCTCCACCACAGCGATGGACCTCCCCAGGTGAAATAAACTCTTACTCTTTTTGGGCATGGGAGCCTCGAACTGGCAAGGAATATGATATAAGAATTCACAGGACGGTGCTCAGCCTTGCGGACGACGAGCACATGCAGGCAATGCCACGAACGAATGCTCCCTTGAACATGAAAGGAAGATGAGATGGATTTTCGGCTTACCCCGGAGGAAGAAGCTTTCAGAAAGGAATTCTCGTCCTGGTTGGAGACATGCCTTCCTGAAGGATGGGACTCTTCCCGTTACAACGCGCACGATTCGTGGGAAGAGCGGGCCCGGATCCATCGAGATTTCCAGAGAAAGCTCTATGAGGCCGGGTATGCCGGCCTGCATATGCCCAAGGAATACGGTGGGCAGGGACGCACGCTCATGGAGGAGCTTATTGTCATGGAGACGATAGCCTCCACCTGCATGGAACTGAAGGTTGTGGGAATCATCACCTTCGGCATGGCGGCTCCGACCATCTTAATTTGCGGAACGGAAGAGCAAAAACACGAGTTTCTGCCAAAATCGCTGGACGGGACGCACATCTGGTGTCAGGGATTCAGCGAGCCCAACGCGGGTTCTGACGTGGTCAATGTCTCCACCAGGGCGGTGAAGAAAAATGGCGACTATATCGTAAACGGTCAGAAGATCTGGACAAGTTTCGCTCACGTGGCCGACTACTGCATCCTGCTCGTTCGGACGGATCCCCGGGCGGCGAAGCACAAGGGCTTGAGCTACCTGCTGCTGGACATGAAGTCGCCCGGAGTGGAAGTGAGACCCATCAAGCAAATGACGGGGGACGCGGAATTCAATGAGGTCTTCCTCGAAGACGTCCGCGTACCGGGCAGTATGCTTGTCGGCCAAGAGGGGCAGGGCTGGAGGATCGCCATCACGACCCTCATGTTCGAGCGTGCAGTCGGAGACACGGTCATGGCCGGTTGGTATATGCGCAATATCCGCAACATGATATCAATGGCCCGACACACCAAGCGATCCGGAAGGCCCGTTATCATGGACCCGGTACACCGGCAGCAGCTTGCTCAGGCATTCATTGAGGTCATGGTTCTCAAGTACCATGGATACCGCAGTCTAAGCCAACTCCTCAAGGGCGGAGTGCCGGGCCCGGAGGGGTCCATCGGGAAACTCCTATGGAGTGAGTCCAACCAGCGGATCTGCGAATTCGCCATGGAGATGCAAGGACCGTACAGTCAGATCACCCGCGGGTCACCATGGGCGGTTCAGGATGGGATGTGGCAGCACTTTTTCCTGAGATCCAAAGCAAACACCATTGAAGCAGGGACCTCGGAGATTCAGCGCAATATCATTGGCGAGAGGGTCCTCGGCCTGCCCAAGGACGTGTCCCGAGCTACACGACAGAGCGAGGTGTGATCCCATGGACGTGAGACTGAGCGACGAGCAAACAGAAATAGCCCGGCAGGCGAGACGATTCTTCGAAAAGGAATGTCCCATGGAATACGTCCGGGCCATGGCCGAGCATGAGCGAGGGATCACGGAAGACGTGTGGAAAGGGATGGCCGAGATGGGCTGGATGGCAATGCGCCTGCCCGAAGCGTACGGCGGACTCGGTATGGAAATGATGGACATGGCGGTGCTGATGGAGGAAATGGGGCGAGCTGTTCTGCCCGGCCCCTTCTTTTCCACGGTGCTCCTGGCCGGTGAGATCATTATGGAGGGCGGATCGGAGGAACAGAAGGAGCGCTACCTCAGCAGGATCGCTCAGGGCGAGCTTCGGGGAACCCTCGCCCTTCTGGAACCTGTGTCAGGTGCGGATCTCGACTATGTCCGGATGTCCGCAGAACCGAATGGTGACGGATTTCTCGTGTACGGCTCAAAGATGTTCGTCCCCGATCTTCTCGGTGCAGACTTCGTTATCTTGGCTGCGCGAATTGATGACGGGCACGATCCTGGCCGCGCGATCACCCTGTTCCTCATAGACCTGGACCGAGGGGGCGTCAGCGTATCGCCCCTCCCCACCATGGACGCCACCCGCAAGCTTGGCGTGTTGGAGCTCGACGGAGTGCGAGTTGGGCTGAACGAGATGCTGGGTGAACCCCATCTGGGCTGGATAGCCCTGCGAGCTGCGCTCCAGTGCGGACAGGTAGCCTTGGGCGCCGAGTGCGTAGGCGGCGCGGAGCGTGTTATGGAAATGGCCGCAGATTACGCCAAGATCAGAGTCCAGTTCGACCAGCCCATCGGGGCGTACCAGGCAGTGAAGCATCGTTGCGCCAAGATGTTCCAGGATGTTGAGAGCGCACGTTCACTTATGTACTGGTCTGCGTGGGCTCAGGACAATGCGGACGCGGGGGAGGCATTACTCGCGGCGTCTTCAGCCAAGTCGTACTGCTCGGAAGTCTTCCGCGACGTCTCCGCGAGCGCCATGCAGGTGCTCGGAGGCACCGGCTTCTCCTGGGAGCACGACATACACTTTTATCTCAGGAGAGCCAAAGCCAACGAGGTGGCCCTCGGGGACCCGATCTACCACCGGGAACAGATAGCCCTGATACTCGGAGGCTAACCGGGGGGCCGATTCGATTCGCACATTTACCTCACCGGCTGCAGAGGCGGCCAATCCAAGCTTCGCCAGCTCACAAAGTGGAGCCGGACATCGAACCGCCAACGCGGTAACCCCTGTGGGGATGGGGCGTTAGAGGCATATATGATGAGCGAGGAAAGCCCCGAATCAGCACGGCGTCTCAGGCGTAAACCCGAAAGAAGAGGAATTCACTGGAAATCCCGGGCGCGTCTCTTTGGCATTCCGCTCGTGCATGTTGCCATCGGAAGGGACGCGCAGGGCCGGATCAGGGTAGCAAAGGGCTTTATCGCTATCGGGCAGTTCGCGGTGGGGGGAATCACCTTTGCTCAGTTCGGCATCGGAATTCTCTTCGGGCTCGGCCAGGTTGTTTTCGGCTTCACGGCAATCGGTCAGCTCGCCGGAGGTCTTCTTGTCTCAGTGGGACAGATTGCGGTGGGGGTCGTCGCGATCGGTCAACTGGCGGCAGGACTCTACGCAATCGGCCAGGTTGGGTGGGGAACCTATCTTTGGACCCCTGAGCGTATGGATCTGGAGGCCGTCGCCCTGCTGAACACCGTGTACCTGCGATTTATGCAACTCCTCGGAATTCAGTGACATCCTACAGGGATCTGCAGTAAGATTCATCTTCGCCAGTGAGGAAAGCAACGTTTCATTGAATCAAAAGCGTACGGTCTCATATTACAGGAACGTGCCACGATGCAGGAGTTTCTTGGGTGGGTGCGGGGAGGGACGGTGCCGGCACGTGAGGTTCCAAGGGAGTTGTTTTGTCATTCCTCAACGGCACAAGAAGACCTGGTCTCAGGGTCCTTGTCCGACAACTCTTACGGAAGATCTTCCGCGGGGCATTGAGACTGACACGCGAAGCAATAGTAGTAATTTCCCGTCATGAAAGTCTGCCACATTTCGCGGAGTTCATGGCCGCGGAGTAGTTCTCGCATTTCGTTCTTCGGTTTCTCCATCAGCCCTTCCATGAATTGTCGGAAGAAACGGAAGCCATATTTGAATATGCGGTCTCCGCACAGCTTCTTGTTGATCTTTCCCCTACCGGAAAGAGCCTCGGACGGGCACGAATCCACGCACCGCATACAATGGTCGCAAAGGTCCTCTTCCAAAGGTGAGCCCCCATCGAGCGCGGCTTCCGTGACGAGACCCGAGATACGTATTGCCGACCCGAATTGCCTGGTGACGAGCAATCCGTTCTCTCCATAGGACCCGATACCGGCTCTCACACCGGCCCGCCGCCAGCAGATCTCGCCGCGCATTCCTTTTCCCGGATCGTCCATGTCTATGGGGATAAATGCAGGAACAGCCACGGACGCGAACCCCTCCGATTCGAGGAAGCGGCTCGTCTCTTGAGCGGCACGTGTACACTGACCGTATGCGTGGATGGTATCAAACTGGGCCATCTGATTGGCCCCGGACCTCAGCGCGGCGAGACTGTGTTTGGAGACGGTGATCACCACACTGACGGCCGTCGGCAGAATCCGTCGTATCCGGTCTTGATGTTCTGTAAGATCATTGACGTTTACGACGCCGACGAGATCCGCGCCGTGGCTCACTGAGGTTTCCTCGGCATGTCGGGTGAGTTCGAGGTTCGTTGTCATGTTCTCGTACTTCCTCCGCTTGCGGCCGGCTCAACCGGCTGTAGGCTGTGTGCGAAAATACCCCTTCATCCCGTTCACTGTCAACGACGTGCGTCCCGAAAGCCGCTTGCCCCTTTCCCAACCGTAACTTGACGCTGGAGAGAGAACCCGGTAAGGTGTCTTTAATACTCCCGGAATAGTCAATCGCATGACCGAGCTGTCACAAACGGCCAGAACCGCGGGCCATGATAGTGCGCGTGATACTCGGTTGCGCGCATGCTTCATAAAAAACGAGTCAAGCCTGGGGTTTGCTATATCACACGCGGCTGACAAGCCGTTTCGTCGAGGGAGGGCGAGAGGATGGCCGAAGAGACCAAGGAAAAGAAGCTGGTAGGCAAGGTGATTCATTTCTTCGGGAAGATCGGCGTGGCAGCGATTGAATTGTCGGGAACCGTTAAGGTCGGAGACACCATTGCGATAGAAGGGGCCACCTCGAGCTTCGAGCAGACTGTGGACTCCATGCAAATCGAGAAGAGTTCGGTTCAGCAGGCCGGCACAGGCGAGTCCATCGGTATCAAAGTAAAAGAGAGGGTCAGGCCAGGCGATCAGGTCTTCGTTGTGGAGTGAGGGCGGCGCAGAGCCGACTCTCCTATCCTTTGACCGCATGCGGTTTCCACAAAAAACCGGGAGATCCCCGCGTCCAAGGGCAAAAGCTGCGCCTGCAGAGCCGGCTCGGTCCGAGCGCAGCCTGGGGTGTAGGCTGCGGGAATGTACTCACACACTCCAAATGAATCACGGGTGAAAGGCGATGCCGTACAACGAAAATATTGATGCCCGTATTGTCAAAACCATTGCAGGATGGAAGAACACAAACCGCAAGAAAATGTTCGGCGGCATATGCCACTTGTTGAACGGCAATATGTTCTGCGGGGTGTACAAGGACTATTTGATCCTCAGATTGGGCGAGGAACAAGCCAAGATCGCGCTTGAATCGGAGTCTGTCAGACCGTTCGACATCACGGGGAGACCTATGAAAGGGTGGATAATGGTTGAAGAGAACGGATTCAGGACAGACAAGGAACTGAAGGCCTGGCTGAAGAGCGCCAAGGAGTTTGCCGGCAGTCTGCCTCCGAAATGAATCCCTCGCAGCATCCTGTCGTCCACCCGAGATGCCGCCCGGACGATTCGCTCCTGGAGACGAGCGCATGCGTACGGCCCGTGATGTCATGACAACCGAGTTTCATACGCTTGGGCCCAGTGACTCCATCGCTCAAGCAGTCAAGCTTTTCGGAGAGGCTACGCAGGAAGAAGGGCGCAGAGTCTTCGGAATGATGGTGACCGACACGCTCGGGCACTTGATCGGCCTGCTTTCGATGCATGATGTCCTGCTCTTCATCCGGCCCAAGCATGTCCGCTTATGGGGGGTGATGGAGGACATAGACGTCTCGGGCCTGATGGAGACGGTCTGCGAAAGGGCCAAGTCGGTACGGGTGGAAGATATCATGACGACCGACGTGATAACCGTAACCCCGGACACTCCTCTGATGACGGTACTGGACATCATGATCAAGAAACATGTCCGGCGCCTGCCCGTAGTGGACGGGGATAAGATCGAGGGAATCGTTTACATCTCGGACTTGTTTCACCACTTCGCTGAGCGGTTGAGTTCGTAGCCCCTCCGTGCTCCCCGAACTCATCCATGACCGAGATGATCGAAGGCCGGACATGCCGGTGATAGTGGAAAAAACCCGCCTGAGCGAACTCTCGGTCAAAGAGGCGATGCGGGCCCAGGTGGTCAGCCGCCCTGCTAGATCGAGTATTGAAGGTGGCATACGGTTCCTGATCAAGTACAAGGTGAATTCCCTTCTCATCGTGGACGAGGATGAACTCCCCGCGGGGGTCGTCTCCAAGACCGACATCATGGCGGCCTACTATGCTCTGCTGCCTATCAATTCTTCTCTCGCCAACCTTATGATCACTCCGCCCGTGTTGTGCGACGAGCAGGATTCTCTGGAGTCGGCCCTGGAAACGATGCGATCGCAGGGGGTTCATCGGTTGTACGTTCAGAGCGGCGATTCGGACCGGGTGGTGGGAGTGCTTTCCTACCCGGACATTGTGGCAATGCTCTACCAGTTCTGCCGAAATTGCGAGCGCAGCCTCTACAGGAGGAGGCCCAAGGGCGGCACGGACCGGTCGGTACCCAGATTCAGAGTAAAAGACCTCATGACGCCTTCAGTGATGTCTTATTCAACGGGTGATTGCCTTTCAAGCATCATGGAGGGTCTCTCTCTCTATCATCTGGGTGCGGTACTTATCCGGGACAGCAGGAACGTTCCCTCAGGGGTAATATCCAAGACGGATCTCATGATGGCCTATAAGCGGGGGATTGCTCCCGATGTCCCTGCACGGGCGATTCTCGATTCCTGCCGTGTTCTCTCATGCGAAGAGCACGATTTCATAGAAGAAGCAATACGGCGACTGATCTTCTCTGAATTGCATCGGCTTTTCGTTCACCGGTCGGACGCCTGGAACATCGTAGGGGTGTTCTCGCTTACCGACGCGGCGCGGCTTCGATCGGGGTCATGTCATGCATGTCCGACCACCCGAATTGACGTCGAGCCGAAGGCCTGACACCCGCCCGATTAGGGGAGCCATGAGTAGGCGTGCGCAATCGCGGCGTCCACGATCAACCTTGAGGGGAGTGCCACAGTGGAAATCGACGGTCATTGGGAAACGATCAGGAGACTTTTCCGGAAGTCTTTCGCAAGCTCGCTGCACTATGCCGTGGCAACAGTGGACGAAGACGGAAGTCCGAGTATCACCCCCATCGGTTCGCTCTTCCTTCGCCCGGACCATACGGGCTTCTTTTTCGACAAATACCTCCGTTCCATGCCCCGACATCTCGAGCGAAATCAGCGCATTTGCGTCCTGGCCGTGAATAGCAGTATGTTTTTCTGGTTAAGGTCGCTCATGGTCGGCCGTTTTGAAACACCGCCCGCGGTCAGGCTGTACGGGACCGTCGGAGAACGCCGCGAAGCACGACCGGAGGAAATAGCCAAGTTCCGCAAGAGGATCAGCTTCTTGCGTTTCTTCAAGGGTTACGATCTCCTTTGGAAGGATTTCGAATACGCACGAGACGTCCATTTCGATTCCTTTGAACCTATACAAGCCGGTGCGATGACTTGTGACCTCTGGAAAGACTGACAGATTGACGCACAAGGCCGGGGTTAGCCACAGAACTGACCCGGAATGTTCTTGACGTGTAACCCCGGTGAGGCTACTCTGTTGCACGTAGGTGCCGTATCGGCTTAATAGGGAAGCCGGTGAAAGTCCGGCATGGTCCCGCCGCTGTAACCGGGGACGAAATCCGCACAGACCACTGTTCTGTCAAACAGAATGGGAAGGCGCGGTGAGTAGGGCGATCCGGAAGTCAGAAGACCTGCCTACCGAGCACGGCTTCGAGGAAAGCCTAACTTGGGGACAAGAAAGCTGGGTGCACTCCCGAGTCTATGTCGAGACTCGGGTTTTGTTTTTTCAGGTGCTTCGCGTCTCAAAGGGTGGCCTACGGTTCTCCGCGGAAGGACGGTCACAGAACCCGTAGCCCCGTACACTTGCTGGCGGGAGAGGCAATCTGAGGAAGTCCTGCGGCAGGTTCGGGGAGAATGAGTCGGAATCGCGTGGTCCACACGAAGATGCCGAGATATGGCAGGGTCTTTCATGCCAGAATTGACCGGAACATTGTTGAGCCTTTTCCATCGGGGCGGTCCCGTAATGTATCCTCTGCTTTTTTGCTCTCTCGCCGCCGTGACCGTCTTCTTGGAGAGGCTCTGGAACCTCAGAAGGAGGCGCCTGATTCCTGGCGGGCTCACAGAGCAAGTGATCGAAGAGGTATCCAAGGGAGCTTTGGATCGGGCAAAGGCGCTGTGTGATTGTCTGCCCTTCAGTCCCATGGCCAGAATCGCAAAAGCCGGTTTGATCCAGTTCGGCGAGAATCCGGAAATGATCCGTTTTATGGTCTCAGAAGTGGGCGGGCAGGAAGCGGTCGGACTGCAGAAATACCAGCGTTGGCTCGCAACCATTGCATACATAGCGCCTCTTCTGGGACTGCTCGGAACGGTGTCGGGAATGATAAAGGCTTTCGATACCATCGCCGTGCATTCCATGGGCGACCCCGCGATGCTGGCCGGCGGAATATCCGAAGCCCTGATCACCACCGCGGCAGGACTGCTGATAGCAATTCCGGTGGTGATCCTGCACCGGATTGTCCAGAGTCGAGCTGCCCGGCTCTCGCTGGCACTGGACAAAGAGGCGGTAACCCTTACCGAGCATCTGATCAAATGCTCGCAGAAGGGCCCGTCGGCTACTTTGGCCTTCAGACGCGCCTAACCGATGTCGCTGTTTTCAGGCCGTAGGGAGACTCTCACGACTTAGAGGTGCTTTGAATGTGGGTCCAGAAAAGAGATCCCGACGACTCCACTCTTGATATGACACCGCTCGTGGACGTAGTCTTTCTTTTGATCATTTTCTTTATGCTTTCCACCACGTTCATCGTGGTGCCAGGCTTAAGAATCGATCTCCCTACAGCGGCTTCCCAAAAGGTCTCAGTGGAGAAACACAAGGTCGTGCTCTCGGTGGACAGGAGCGGAGTTCTCTACTTCGATCAGGACCCTGTGGACGAAGACACCATGTTTCGATTGTTGAAGCAGGCCGCATTGGAGAACCGTCTGGTGCTTGTTCTGATGAAAGGCGACCGCAACTCCACATACGGTCAGAACGTGGATCTACTCGATATGGTTCGCAAAGCCGGACTGAGTCGCATAGCTATTGTGACGAGCACGAAAAAGAAAACCGAGGACGCGGCCGACACGGCAGACAAATGATCGGACTCATACCATTTTTTCTCGCTTCCGTCGCCGTTCACCTGGGAGTGTTCTTTCTTTGCGGCGCGATGATCCTGTCCTCGCCGCATCTGGTGGGGGTTGACGGGGGAGACGAAAACAGGATCTATGTCAACGTGGTCTCCGAGGAGGAGCAGACCGCTCAGGATGAGACACCCGCTCCCAAGAACTCTGCTCCCTCCGCGCCTCGGCAGGCCAAGAAAACAAAAGCCGACGAACGGACCGAAAAGCCTGAGAATGAACTCCCTGAGCCTGAAGGCGTAGAAGAGCCCGAAGCAACTGAAGAAGAAAACGGCGAGGATATGCCCATTCTGGCGAGTAGCGTACCCGATCCGATCCGTGATCGTGTCCGCGTGGAAGAAGAGTCCGTGACTCCCCCGGAGAGGACACGAGACCAGGAAGAGCACCGACGTCAGCACGAACTCGTCGAATCTGCAAAACGCGCGCAGGAAGATCAGAATACGGCAACTGAGCCCAAATCGGAATCGAATCTTGCCCGGGTGGCGAGCGTCCAGAGCCGTTTCAGGGCGGTGGAGGGCAAAGCCCTCGCCGATTTCAATGCGCAGGTTCGGGCTGCCATCAAAGAGGCTACCCGCTTTCCGCAAGAGGCCGCTCGGCGCAGGATCCATGGAACGACGAAAGTGAAGTTCATGATCGAGCGGAACGGCTCGCTCGTTGGCGTCAAGGTCCTTCGGCCTTCGGGGGAGGAACTGCTTGACCGCGCGGCACTCAAGATCGTTCGCACGGCGGCTCGGAAATTCCCGAAAATCCCGGCGACCATTCCACGGGACAGGCTTAGCTATGTGGTTCCCATTGTCTTCAAAAAGAAAAAGCCCCGGAAGAAATGAGCCTTTGTTGGTAATCTCCACCCTGACGGCCTGGGTACTGATCTGTTCAGCGCCAGGGGCGACGAACTCGGCCTCCGACCGGATCTGCACAATCGATGACCTGGCGCGCACCGTGTGCGTATCCAGGCCTGTGAAAAGGGTTGTATCATTTGCTCCAAGCCTCACGGAGACTGTTTTCGCACTCGGGGCCGGCCACCGCCTGGTCGGTCGAACGGCCAGATGTAACCGACCGCGTGAGGCTCGCGCCATAAGGGTAATCGGACCGTACCTCAATCCCGATCCGGAACGGGTGATAGCTTTGAATCCCGACCTTGTGCTTACCACTGCCGCTGGCTCACGAAGAGAACTGGTGGAAAAGTTGCATAACCTGGGCATTCCGGTCTTCGTCAATAGCAGCAGGAACGTAGATGATGTACTCAAGCTGATCCGTCGTCTCGGTACACTCCTCTCCCGGGAGTCCGACGCGGAACGGTTGCTTCAGGAGCTTGAGGCCCGTCGGCGGTCGATTTCCGAGAGGCTAGAGCGCGTCAAGAAGCCGACCGTCCTCTTTGCGGTCGGAACGAGACCGCTTGTGGTCGCAGGCGGACACTCGTTCCTTGGAGCGCTTATTCGCGCGGCCGGGGGAAGCAACATAGTCGAGGAAAACCGTCTCGCCTATTTCAAGTTCAGCCTGGAAGAACTGATAAGACGGGATCCGGACGTAATCCTTGTCCTGAACAAAGACTGCGGGAGTAAAGAAGACTGCCTGAAAGAATGGCGCCGTTTCCCCGAGCTGAAGGCATCCAGGACGAACAGAATCTACACCTTGGAAGCAGACCTGTTGGCACGGCCTTCACCGAGCATCGTTGAGGCGCTGGAAACGCTGGCGAAGATTCTCCATCCGGAAGCCTTCCGCGGACCAGGCGGCGTGGCGGTCTCCAGATCTGACCGCTGAGGGAGCAAATCCTGGACTCGCATGAGAGTGTCTGTCCTCAAGAAAACCTTGTTCGTTAGTCTTGGCCTTTTGCTCGGTCTGGTAGGGGTTTCCCTGGTTTCCCTCGTGGTTGGCACGAGCACCGTGGACGTCAAAAGGTTCCTTTTGGAGGGCATCGGAGGAGATGAAGCCCGGAAGACATGGACCATTCTCATGGGATACCGCCTTCCCAGGACGCTGTTGGCAGCCGCTGCCGGCGGCGGGTTGGCTACTGCCGGAGTAGTGTTCCAGGGAGTCCTCAGAAACCCCCTTGCCGACCCCTGCATTCTGGGAATCGCAGCGGGCGGGGCACTCGGTGCGGCGATCTCAATCGTGTCATATGGCCAAGGCTGGTACTTCGGAACTCCGCTGTCGGCCTTTCTCGGGAGCGTCGTGGCGATGAGCGTGGTGTATGGCCTGGCCACCGTCAAGCGCGGCGCGGGCTATGTGAATACGGTTATTCTCGCCGGTGTCATTGTGGCCGCTTTCATGAACGCTCTGCTGCTGCTGTTACTCTCCTGCTCTCAGTCACACGAGTTGCAGAGGATCCTCTTCTGGCTGATCGGAGATCTGAGCATGGCCGACCTCCGTAAGGCCGCTTTAGCAGGCGCGTTCGTGCTTCTTGGATGGACAATGATCTATCTCAATGCCAATCGCCTGAACTTGCTGATCATCGGAGATGAAACCGGGGCGAATTTGGGGCTGAACGTCTCTCTCGCCCGAACGTTTCTTCTGCTGGTCGCTTCGATGATCACCGGCATTGTCGTCAGCGTTGCCGGAACCATAGGATTCGTTGGACTCGTAGTGCCGCACGCGATGAGGCTCCTTTTCGGGCCGGACAACCGAGTACTCCTGCCCGCGGCCTTGCTGGGGGGAGCCTCGTTCCTTGCAGCGGCCGATTGCGCCGCGAGGGTAGTGGCCTATCCGGTGGAGCTGCCGGTGGGGATCATCACGGCTCTCGCTGGAGCACCTTTCTTCCTCTATCTCCTGGTCAGGAGATGACCCTTGTGTCACTCCTGCGACTTGACGGTTCAACCTTGTGATGAAAGCACCTCTACTTCAGTGTGTCCAGGTCAAATTCTCGTATGGGGACTTGAGAGTCCTGGACGGTATAAACCTCGCCGTCCACGAAGGCGATTTCGTCGGTGTTATCGGACCAAACGGTTCGGGCAAGTCCACCCTCATCAAGATTCTCAGTGCGGTTTGCCGGCCCACGGCGGGAGCGGTCAGTCTCGACGGAAGGGATATGGGCTCCTACTCACGCAGGAAGGTCGCACGGTATCTGGCCGTGGTTGCACAGGAGGAGAGCCCCGATTTTGGCTTTTCCGTGCGGGAAGAGGTTATGCTCGGCCGGTTTCCTCACCACGGCGGCTTGCACTTTGACAATGAGTCGGATCGAATCATAGTTGAGAAATGCATGAACAAGACTGGCGTGGTGAACCTTCAGGACCGCCGGATATCAGAGTTGTCCGGAGGTGAGCGCCAGCGCGTCAGAATAGCTAGAGCGCTTGCTCAACAGCCGCGCGTCCTGCTTCTGGACGAACCCACCAATCACCTGGACCTCTATTCCCAGATGGCTGTGATGGAACTTATGCAGGAGATCAACCGCGACGGCCTTGCCATACTGCTCGTTTCGCACGACATCAATTTCGTTTCCCGTACGTGCGGACACGTCAAGATCCTGCACGAAATGAAATTCCGATACAGCGGCCCCCCCACGGAGGTTATCACTCGAGAGACCATATCCGAGGCCTTCGGCGTCAAAGCGTTGGTGGACAGCCACCCGGCCGACGGCTCTCCCAGAATGACTCCGGTGGAAAGACTGTCCCTCGAACGACACTGACCACTTCGGATTCTCTCTGTCTCGGCCCGGAGCTACCGGGTTCAAGGACCTCCGGAAAAGCCGAGGCAGCTCCCCAACCGGTAAAGAGCCGAGAAGATCCCAGCCGGCGAGCTCCTGTTCCGCCCCGGAACGCAGACCGGAGGCCCTGGAAGTCCTCCGCCCCGCTGAAGGCCGGAGAAATTTTCTTGCACATTTGCCAGGTATCTGTGGCGGGCAAGCCATTTCTGGAGTTCACACAGCGAGCCCTTCTTGACGTACCCGAAATTCTTGAGTTCCACTTTTGCGAGGCAGTCCGGCTCGGCGAGCCTGAACTCAATCAGATCGTCCGGCAGTACGAGGAACAATTCCCGCAGGGGCACGAGACCCGACTCCAGGGTTCCCTGAGACTTGAGTTCCCAATAGCCCTGAAAATGGTAATGCCGATACGTGATGAGACGCCGCCGAAAGGATGCCTGATCGACCCGCCGGTGCATTATCGCCCAGATCCCCGGACAGGAAGATCGGAAACAGACACCGTCCGAGTATCCCACCTGAATGAAACTGTCGGTGCACGTCATTTCAATTCCGCAACGAGGTTGCGGTGCGCGCCGACGTTGCCCTTGTGACAGGTCCTGTGCTTGCGGAGCCAGCGTACATTTCTGCAGCCGCGATTCCTGGCATAGGCCGTTGACCGCACACAGAGAAGAGACCAGAAATGAGACGAACACGACGATCGACACTCTTTTCATAAGACCAATCCCTCGCTCCGTTGTTGAGTTTTCAAGGTTGAATATCATCTCTCTCGCCTCCTTCACCGGAACCCGGCCAGGTTGCGCATCCAACTCCCCATGCCGGTGAACGTGTCCACGCTGTCGTTGAACGCTCCGTAGAGCCTCTCTTGCATGCGTCGAAGATCCCTCACCATGGGCATCCTCATGCGGTGGAATGCGGTTTCACCTTTGATGCCGACGAAGTAGGTTCTTCCCGCGTCGGGCCACCACACAGGCACATCCGCCTGGGCATACAAGGGAGGCGGGAAGGTCGCAGCGATCGATCCCTGAACCGCGTATTGTCGGTCGGAAAAGTTGTTTACACCCATGTACACCGTGGCCAATCCATCGAGAACAGTCTGGGATATGGTGAAATTCCCGACCTTGACCGGTTCCAGTTCCGGCCACTCGTTGAAGGTATCGTTGAGCATGTAACGCGTGCCGATGTAGTTGAACGAGACCATGCCGGAGAATCCCCATTCCCGGTTCTCGTAGGTGACCATCAGGTTGCCCATTTCACGTGGATTCAAGGTCAGCCACTTGCCTGCGGTGGACCGGCGCAGGGGATCGAAGGGGGTCCAATCGGCATTGAAGACGACATTCTGCCTCGTCCAGTTACCCTTGAGAGTCCACCGGGGCGTGATTCGTACCATACCTTCCAGTTCCATTCCCCAATGCGAGACGTTTGGGATGTTCTGATTCCTGCTGAAGGGGATCGCAGGGTCGGGATCCCTTCCCCAGTAGATCTCGTTGTCCATGTCGAGTTCGTAGTAGGTCAGTCCCGCATAGATGTTCCGGGTAAACCAATGACGGATCCCCCATTCCTCCAGGGTGCCTTCCTCCGGTTCGAGGAGCCAGATGGGGTCCGGGTGGGCGAAGCTGAACCCGAAGGCAAGGTTGATCATGTCGTCGAAATTGGGGAAGCGATAGAGCCGCGAGTGTTTGTAATAGAAGGTCGAGCCCAGGCTGGTATCGTAGATGAATCCGAGACTCCACTGGGACGCGCTCTTGTCCCTGGTAATCCGTCCTCTCACGGATTGTTGGCCGGGAATCTCCGATAGGAGATCCTTGAGATCGTAATTCTCAGAGCGGTGTCCCAGACCGATCACGATCCGGTCCCAGAGGGTCGTCTGGTTGATGATGTAATAGCTCAACGTCTGAAGATCGCCCCGTTGCCAACTGTTGTGACCGAGACCGGTGACCTGAGCATAGGCCGACGCATAGATGTACGTGGGCACGAAATTGAAGGGAGTCTGCTGAAATCCGGGACCGGAAATTTCGTAGTAATTGAAGAACTCGTCCATGTAACCGAGGTTCACGATGTTGGCGAAATTCCGAGTCTCTCTACTGAATCTGCCGTTGGTGTGTTCGTTCCCGAGCGTCAGATCGTTGCGAATAAAAGCAAACTCGTCCGTTCGGGTGTACTTCAGGGATAACTGATAGTCCTTCCATCGCTGATCCGAGCCGATCGTGGAGCTGAAGTAATACCGAAGGCTGCGATCGTAACAGCGGCGGGTACCTCTCAGTTCGAGGTCCCCGAGGATCCCGCCTTCGTAGAGCAGTGTCGTGCTCGTCAGGTTATCCCAGCGTTCCTCGGGAAAATCGTCGAAGACCGGGTAGCCGTTGACGTCGAAGGAGACGTCTCTCGTGTCCCTCCTTTCCCATCGGGGCTTGCCGATGGCGTGGTAATTGCCCACCCGCTGGTCGGACTTCAAATGGGTCACGTCGAGTGTGAGATTGGACAGGATTTTCCAGTTGAAAGCGCCGCGCACATTCATGAGGCCCCAGGGACCGGGCCTTGTGACAGGATCGTCGTACCCGTTGAGCCCGTAGTGTATTCTCCAGCCTTCCTGCGAATAGCGGCCGATGAAGAGTCCCGCGGCCCAGGAGTCACGGACGAAATTTACCGAAAGCCATTCCCGGTCCGTGTGCCAGGAACCGGCTTCCGCGCCGTACATCACCCCCGGATACTGCCGGGGCTTCTTCGTGATGATGCTGATGGCCCCTCCGATCGCCTTGTTCCCGAACTGGATGTTTCCATCTCCCCGGAGCACCTCGATGCGTTCGATGAGTTCGGGAAAGATGAAGTTGGTGTTGAGTTCCTGGCGCGGCACGTTCATATTCGTGCCGTCAGCGATCAGCGCGACCCGGTTCACCGATTCGTTCGAGAATCCGCGAATCACTATGGAAGCGTCAAAGGGATTGCCCGCGAAGCCCGAGGTCCACAGTCCGGGCTGGCCCTGGAGTATGTCCGAAAGCCCTCCCTTGCCGAGCGAACCGATGCCCCGATTGTCTATGACGCTCACCGCGGAATGGACGGCAGCCAGGCTCTCAGGCCTGCGAGCCGTGGAGACCACTTCGCCGGGTGTCAAGGGGTAATCGGAGAACGGCATGCCCGAAGGCTCCGACCGGTCCGTCCCAAAACCGCCCGTTTGTCCCGTACGAGCTGAAATCTCCCTCTGCGCTCCGGTGGGAGGCTCCACCTCCACAGGCTGCAACTGCTGAGGCTGCTCAGCCTCCTGGCCGGACACCGGCTCGAATTCGGGTCCGAGAAATCCCATCATCAAGATCAAGGCCGCCGCGTGGAACAGGAATCGTATGCTTCTTCGATCTTTCATAGTTATGTCCCCAAGGATTGGAACGGTTCCTGACCGAATCGTCGAATGCTTTCCGACGCTATGGAACGAGCACGATCTCTACCGAGGCTCGCAGTAAAGCTGACGCAGATTGCCGATCAGCCGTCCGCGCCGGACGAATCGGAAGGGGAGGTTGACGATTCCGCCCACGAGTGAGCCCGGCTGAAACATGGGGAACCGAGCGTTTCGGACCATTCTCGGGGGAATGTACGGTCCGCACTGGGGGGGCCGAGCGGCCTGCGGAAGCGGCGCGACCGACGGCCCGACCGGCGCCCCCGTCATCGGTGGCGGGCAGGGCGTCCAAGCAATCGGCGGGGGACACCCGATCATGGAAGGCGGATAACTCGGTCGCTGTTGAGCGCACTGAGAGTTTGGTGGAACCGGGGGACGGTATTTCCGCTTCCATGGACAGGGGACCACCATCTCGACCGCCTTGAAGGGAGCAGCGATGGTGGCATGCAGCAGAGCGAAACCGGAGCCGATAATAGCCTTCAGAGGGCCTGGATCGCGCCAAACCAAAGGTGCGAGCTTGCGTTCGCCGGGAAGCTCCGGTCGCACACGGACCTCGACCTGCACCGGTTGCGGTTTGCGCGGAGAGACGCATGGTGGAGAGCCACAGTAACCGAACGGCGCTGGTCCGTATCTCGCTCCCGGTGGACGGTTCGTCGGTCCAGGTGGGCACGGGAGGGGAACCCTGACATTGACCGTCCGTGCCACGGGGGCGGGCTGCGGTGCCGGGTGCGGACAGGACCTCAAGGTCGATCCGTTGGAGGGGTACCCTGGAAAAGGCGCATGCTGCGCACTCACAGCCAGGATTGCGCAGAGCGAGCCGATTGCAATGGCAGCGACGGTGAAAGCTATACGCGACATCATGAAACTCCCTCGCATTTTGGGATGACTTCCAGGGACTGGGGACAGCTCGCTCATCGCTCAGGTGGCCGTTAGGCGGACCACGAGCAGTGGGACAAGCCTCGAGCCCTGGAGGCCGTATGGGCCGCACGGAAGCGGGGGAGATTCTTTGAGGAAACGAGGATTCGAAGAATGGTCGATGGAGGAGGGTTTCCTGTTTCCCTCTGCCTGACTGCAGACCGGAAACCAAGAAGCCCTCCTGCCGATCGGCCGGGAGGGCACACCCTGTTTCAACCCTCTCCCGCCCGCGCAGGATACGTCAGGTTGTCGAGGGCCTCGGGTGTTCTGGCTTCCGCTTCGTTCTACTCTCCGCGCCTTCCCGGCCGAGCAGGCCAGTGGCATACGTGCGGATTTCGTCAGCGGTTACAGCTGCGGGGCAGCGACGGACTTTCACCGTCTTCCCCAAAGCCGCTCTCGCACTTTCTCTTTTGACGGACTACACATGTTCACGTTATCAAAAAGATTCCAAAGAGGTCAAGGCTTTTTGTCACCCCATTCGTAACCGTGCCGTGATCTTGGGTGGGTCACGTTGATACGTTTTCGAACGAATGAGATTCGATCCCATTTTGTCGGAAAGACCGACAGGAGACATTGCACTGTCTCTGAACAATTCTGTCATGTCGGTAAAGCAGGCGCGCAGCACGCCGTGCCGCTGCGGGCCCGTGCCCTCCGTCGCAACGCGGGGAACTTTTCTGTTAGGCGGGCCTTGGGATCGTGCCTTTCAAAGCATGGAAGTTGACGTGAGTCCGGCCGACGCCCACTGGGAACCGATTACGGTTTTTCGACGCTTCCTCTGCCACGTGAAAGACGCAAATCTGTTGCATTGGCGATGCATGAGTTGCACAATCGTGTCGGATGAACAGCCAGGCACGAGGTACGCTGGTATGTGCGCTTGCGAAGTGCGGTTGGCAGGGGAATTCGGTTTCCTTCTTTCTGCGCTTCTTGTTCTTGCCCTATTGCCCGGGCCATGCGCTTCGGCCCCCGATGAGTCCGAGCTCACCCCGCTAGCGAAGGCAGCGAGGAACGGCGACTTCCACGAGGTGAAACGACTGGTCGACGATGGAGCCGACGTGAACTCCCGGGGCACATCGTACGCGGGCAGTTTTCCCCTGACATGGGCTTGCTGGAATGGAAACCCCCTGGTCGTCAAGCTTCTCTTGGAACGAGGAGCGGATGTGAACGCCGTCGACCCGGTCGGCGGCACCGCGCTCATGCAGGCATGTCGCTTCGGCCGTGTGGAAGTCGTCGCTCTCCTGTTGGAACGGGGCGCCCGGGTTAATGCCCGGAACAACTCGGGAATGACGGCGCTCAAACTGGCCTGCATTAACGGTACAGTTGCAGTGGTCAAGCTCCTCTTGGAGCGAGGCGCCGACGTCAATGCACCTGACAGGAGCGGTTTCAGCGGCCGCGCCCTGACCTGGGCTTCCTGGAAAGGTCATGCGGAAGTAGTCAGGTTGCTGCTCGCCAAGGGCGCGGACGTCAATGCTACGGGGCCCCTGGGCTGGACGGCTCTCATGCACGCCTCGGCCCGGGGACACCTGGAGGCCGTAAGGGCGCTCCTGGAGAGCGGAGCGAAAGTGAATCTCAAGAATAGCAATGAGAAGACCGCGCTCGACCTCGCCCGGTCGGAAGGACATGGGGAGGTCGTCCGATTGCTGCGTAACTCCGGTGCCAAGAAGTAGCGGCGAGTGCAAGCCAGGGGAGCGCTTCCTCCAAGACTCTTGACAAAAGGGGTGGGAAAATGACATCTTTCGGTCCGCAGAGAGGACTCGTCCGACCTGATAACCGGTTGATCGTCGGGAAAAAGGGGGCGCTATGCATCATTTGAGACTCTTGCCGGTCGTGTTGATAATCCTCATGCTCGCGGTCTATGTTCCACCCGCAGCGGGCTCGAGTTGATGTCCGTCGGAGATCTTCTGGAGCGAAGGTCCGGACTACTTCCGTGGAATGGCAGGCTATTACGGGCAGGCTGCCCCGTACCAACAGCCGCAGCAGACCTACCAGGGCAACCAGTATCAATATCAGTACAACTACTATCAACCGACGCAAAGTCCCGGTTCCGCGCGGTCGGGGCAGGGCAACGGGAGTAAGCCTACATACGTCCCACCGCAAACGCGCCGGCCCCGCGCTCGTTCCACTGGCGCAGGCGCGAAGAAGAATGCGCGTTAGACCCTGACGGAATTCCTCATTCGCATAGCGACCTCACGGCTTAATGACTTCCGAACTCGATGGGGCGCGACAGAAAAGAATGACGCCCTATAATGCCCAGAGAGTGCCGTCTCTCGAACAATCTGCGCGCCAATCTCAGAATGACGTATTGGGTGTGGCGCGTGCACGAAGGTATCCCCGTCGACGGGGTTCGTACGAAAGACCAGGACGGAAACACAGCCGCAGGCGGAATGACAGTGTTATGTCAGTAAGGTAAGGCTCGCGCGTCCCGCGGGATTGCCCCTGTCAATGCAGAGAAGTCGGCACGAGTCGAGAGAGAAGGAAGAATGGTGAGCGCAGGAGTGCCCGCTGGCGGCGCTTCGCAACGTCCTCGACCGGTCTTTCAACGCTTGCGATTGCGACTCATGAAGTAGGCGGCCACGCCAAGGATCCCCAGAATCCAGCCGATTCCTCCAACGACGTCCCTGAGGAGAGGCCCCCTATCCCGCATCTCGATGAGCAATTTCTGTTGCTGTCCCAGCATGCGTATGATCGGCTTATTCTCCTCCTTGACGGCCTCTTTGATCATTCGTTCGACTTGTTTCAGATCCATGGACCTGGAGCTCGCGACTTCCGATGTGCTCGTTTTCGGTGATTCCGCAGCCCCGGCTACTCTCCGCCCTTGCACGGACTCGCGTTCAGTCTTGCGAGAGGCGGGCAGCTCGTCCGCACCAAGCGAGTACTCTGCCCGGTGCCCCTCGCCGGCAACGAGTACGATCTTCAGGCCTCCACGGACATCCTTCAAGTCCGCTACGGGAAAGGAAAAACGGCCATCACTATCAGTCTTTCCCACGAGCATCCTTCTTCCGAGCGAATCGAAAACTTCGACAGGACAGTTCATCGCCTTGCGCGTCTTGCTGAAGTAGCCCTCCACGCGTACCGTGTCGCCCTCCACGTAGGCAAAGACGCGGACCCTGTGAGCAGAACAGGGATCAGCCAACAGCATTATTGCCACGATCACCACCAGACCAATTATCTCATAGCCAAATGCACTTCCCGGGAAAGAAGACGTATGCTTCATATGCTCTTCGACCCCCTCACGATGAGACCGGCTGCCTCCCCCACGAAGGAAGCATCTCCGGTCTCACTCTTCTCACAAACTCTATAACGAAAACCGTTATGAACCCTTCAACGATCATGACGGGAACATGGGCTGCAACTACGGCAAACGCGGCCCATTGAAAGGATTTGTCGGTCAGCATCAACGCGGACGCCACCAGGCAACCCGACAGGAAGACCGCTCCGGATCCACAGAGGAATTCCGCTGTCCACCGAACACCGGGGGTCTCACTTCCGACGAATCTCCCACAGCTCAATCCCATAAGCACGGCGGGGAATGCCATGTTGAACGTGTTCGCTCCCAGGGAGGTGAGACCTCCATACTGGAACAACAACGCCTGAAGGGCCAATCCCATGAGAATGGCCGGGAATGCGGTCCAGCCAAGCAAGAGGCCGCAGACGCCCGGAAGGATCAAGTGGACCGCGGAAGGACCTATTGGAACGTGCACCAATGAAGCCATGAAGAAGACCGACGACAAGACAGCCACTTCCGGTAGCTTGTCGTAATCCATCTTTCGTAATCCCACCGCTACGCCCGCTGCGCTGAAAACGAAGCCGCTAGCGATCACCGGAGCGCTCAAAACACCTTCAGATATGTGCACGTTGGACCTCTACCTCTTTCGCCGGCCCCTCCCCAGGTTACGGAGCCCCACTGTTCCCTCAACAGAGCAGGGAGTAGCACCTTATCAAGATATGTGCCACTCGTCAACCCCAAACCCTTCTCCATTTGCAGGCATCCACGTCTCATGCTAGTCTGGCGCCATGTTCGGACTCCTTCGCAGATGGAAACGCAGGAAACTGGCTGCCAGACCCTTTCCACAGGAATGGGAATCGATTTTGGTGCAGCACGTGCCCTTTTATCAGCAGCTTCCCGATGACTTGGCCGCCCGCTTTAAGGATCTTCTGAAAGTATTTGCCTGGGAAAAAGAGTTCACGGGCATCGAAGGAATGGAAATCACGGACGAGGTGCGTGTGGTCATTTCAGCCTGTGCAGCCAGGCTCGTCTTGCACCTGGATCTATCGTACTACGACCGCGTTTCGGAGATTCTCGTGTACCCGTACGTGTACAAACACCCCGACCAGGAAGATGCAATACTGGGGGAGGTATCTGACTGGGGCACGGTGGTTCTCTCCTGGCCCGCGGTGCTTCACGGACTGGCCGATCAAAGGGACGCGCACGATACCGCAATACACGAGTTTGCGCATGTGCTTGACCGCGGGGGCGACGGCGCGTTCGACGGCACCCCGAAGCTGAAGAGTCTGGCGGATTACGGCCCCTGGGCCCAAATCCTGAGCCTACATTACCTGAATCTCCAGAAGGGCAAGAAGAGGGAACGAAAGGTTCTGGATATGTACGGGGCCACCAACGAGGCCGAGTTCTTTGCGGTGGCCACTGAATCTTACTTTGAGAAGCCTCGCAAGATGAAGAAACTCCTGCCGGACCTCTACGAGGAGCTGCAGAGCTTCTACGGCGGGGATCCCGCGGAGAAGTTCGCCTCCAGGAGCTGAATCACGCGCTGGAGCGCTATCAAAGGGAGAGCCTTCGACGGGGCAAGGGAAGCTCGCCGCCTCCCGAGGACCTGGTCCGCTTCCCCAAAGGCCTGGTACGAGCCTTTCTCGCCGATACTTCTCCTCTAGCTATCCAAGGGTGAATCTCAAGTGTCTGAGCGTGAATCGGTACCACCCACGTGAAGACACACGGGTGTGGCTTCACTCTCTCTCCCGCCCCAAAATGCAACGCAGGTCATTCCACTCGGCAACAGATCTTGATCGTCACAAGGTTTCGCTCCCCTTCGCGGCGGTAGTCCAGTGAATCGACAGTCTGTCGGACCAAATGGATGCCCAGTCCTCCAGTCTGGGAGTCCAGGATAGATTCCTTTAACTGGGGCTCCGGACAGGTGACGGGGTTGAACTCCAGGCCGTCGTCGGAAAAAAGGATCACCAGTTCCTGACTGCTGAGTTCGATGCTGACGCTTATCTGGTGTTCGGCTGCATCCGGGTACGCGTACTTGACCACGTTGGTCAGGATCTCTTCCAGCGCAAGGTTTGCTGTATGGACTACTCTTTTCGGCAGGCCGCGATCCTCGAAAAACGTGTTTGCTCGTCCCATCAACCTTGTGAGTGCGGCCATGTCATTGCTCATGGAGATGGTCAATTTGTCGTTCATGGCGCCAGGCACTAGTATTCCCGATCCGTACGGGCCTTTGTTGATCAGCCTCGGCTCCATGCCCGCAGGGACCGCAGTGTCAGGCCGGTTCTGTAAAACATTCGCGCGGAGCAATCGGCCTGCAATCTTGTAACGTACCATAGTCGTGCGGCTAGTGGAAAGCTATCAGCCCTGCTGGTGGAGCGCCCCTACTCGCGGCTGAGCATCCCCATGGCTTTCTCTTCGCCGTGAGCTATCGGTATAAACTTGACGGTGCCGGAGGTCTGGAGGGTTTCCTCGACCATGGGCTGGGGATCGAGTACCACCATCTTCTTCCCCCCCGCGGCCAACTCTTTGGCCCCGGCAAAGAGCAACTTGATCCCGAGAGAAGCCAGATACGACACTTCGCTCATGTCCACCAGGAAATCCGTTCCGGAGGATTCAATGAGCCCTCTGAACCGATCGCCGATTAGTTGCTCGCCTTCGACGTCGAGTTTGCCCGACAATGCCACGTGGGTCACCTGTCCGTCGGCCTTGATCACGCGCAGGTCCATGGCGTCTCCCTTCACAAAAGTTCACGGTCGGGTCCAACATACCCCTGCCCGTGGTTCCGATACCAGTAAATTCGGCCTTGAGCGTCAACATACTGACCTTACGAATTCTTGCTCCGAAGTTGAAGAGCCAGCATGGTTATGTCGTCCGCCTGAGGAACTCCCGCGGCGAAGTTCCGGATTTCCTCGAGCACCCCTTCAACAAGATCGGTGGCAGACCTGTCCGAGCGTTCCGTCAATGATTGAAAAAGCCTCTCCCTGGTAAAGAACCCGTTCGCCCTGTCCGTGGCCTCCGTGACACCGTCGGTATAGACGAACAGCGTATCGCCCGGTTCCAAAGAGAGATTCTCAAGAGCAAACGTTTCGTCCTCGAAGAGCCCAAGGACAGGTCCTCCCGGCGGGCCAAGGAAGTCCACATCTTTGCGATCACGGATCAGCAGGGGCGACTCGTGGCCGGCGTTGGCGTAGGCAAGTCTACCGGTGCTCAGGCTCAAGGTACCGCAGAAGGCTGTAGAGAACATGTATGTATCATTCCCACTGCACAGTTCTCGATTGACCCGGTTCAGAAGCTTGTCCGGCTCCATTCCGTCCCGAGCGGCCGCTCCGACGAGAGATCTCGTGACGGCCATATAAAGGGCAGCGGGGACTCCTTTGCCTGAGACGTCGCAAATGGTGAAGAAGAGCTTGTCGGAGTCCACGAAAAAGAAGTCATAGAAGTCTCCGCCCACAGCTCTGGCTGGGTGCATAAGCGCATAGATCTCAAATTCGTCGCGTTCCGGGAAAGGAGGAAAAGTGCGCGGGATGAGACTCCGCTGAATCTCGGCTGCAATGGAAAGCTCGCTCTCGATTCTCTGCTTTGACGCTGTGGCCTCCCAGAGATTATCCATGTATTGGCTCAACCTATCCCCGAGCTGGTTGAAGGTACGAGCCAGCTCCTTGACCTCGTCCGAACCGCGTTCTTCCACCTTGGCGCGGAAGTTGCCCTTCCCGATCTGTTCCACGCCTGTCGTCAACCGCATGACCGGGTCAGCGAGTGACCGCGCAATCCAGAGGCCCACGCCGCCGATGACGACGAGGAGGACTATTCCCCCCAGCACTCCCATCACAGTCACTTCTTTGCGGGTGGTCCCGGCAGACTGCTTGATTGCGCGTTCGGCAGTCTCCAGGGCTTTATTCTGGGCCCGACGGATCTCCGCATGAACCGGGAGGAAGTACCGATCGATGTTCACCGCCGTGACCACGATAAACGGGGTGCCGAAAATCTGAACAAGGACCATGTACTTCCGACGCGTGCGATTGTTCCTATCGATAAAGGTGTAATAGCCCTTTACTATTTTCTCATGGAACGAGCGTTGTACCAGTCTCCACATTTCGGGATACTTGTCCGCCCATTCGCTGAAGTTTCTGCCTTCCACACTCTTATTGGGATGCCACACCGATACGCCCTTGTTGTCCAGAACATCCACGTACCCGGCCACGCCCTCGGAGGAATAAACGTCCTGTGTAGCCATTTTGCGGAGTTCCCGATCCTTCCTCAGCGCGGGGTAGTTTCCCAGGTCCTTGCCTTGGAGCGCGAGCGCCAGGCTGGCAGCCACCTCTTCGGCTTTTAGCTCCACAGTTTGTTCCCCGTAAGCTGTCAGGATTCGCTTTGATAATCGATAGGTTTTCTCAGTGACATCCTTCACCGCGCTGTCGGCTGACTTGAGGTTCTTTTCAGCAAGGCCCTTAACCATCGCATCTGCCAAAACCATCATCGCAGCTCCTGTGAGGACGATGACGATCAGGTACGATAAGGACAGTCGCGTGCGAATCCTCATAGCAGTCTCCTTGAAGTCACAGCCGCCTGGAGAGCGTGTTTCTTCCCGACGCACCGGCCCGGAGTGTCGATGTCAACCGCGCTTCGACCGGCCAACCAAACTTCACGAGCCCCCTCGGCACGGGCGAGACTCGACGCACGGCGGTCTTACTAACGTGGCTGCCCGATTTTTCCATCGAAGATTTCGACCTGAAGCAGGCTGGATGCGGCCCGGTCTCGATCCACAAACTGTGTGTGAAGAGATACGAGTTCCAGAACCGGTTCTTGGCAGACCGGACGATACCACACGCCAGCGTGCGCGGCAACAGACAAACGAGGCACGGGAGATCCGCGATAAGAAACTCGCTGAACTCAAGGGGAAGAAGAATGTAGCTCAGACGGAACGGAGCCCGCTGCAGGAATTTCACGATTATCACAACAGACCGTGCGAGGAGGAAAAAAGGAGTTTCGAAGCTGCGGACCATTACCTCGCAGACCTGAAAAAGACCCCATCCTACGTCCCGGAAACGAGACGGCCGAGGTGAGGGGCACGATACGATCATCCAGATCTGCTGTTCGTCAGGCTCGGCAGGCTGTCGAACGATGCCTTGCCCATAAAGAGTGATCTAGCTTTCCAAAGAACCGAGATGACTTTGCACCCGTTGCCTGCCATCTCCCAATTGCCGGGCAAATGGCCATCCGGCACGTTTCGGGATTTCGTCCGGATTGTGGAGGTCCGCGAGTCGAAGCCTGGACTCCCCTGACCTGTGGGAGTCAGCACCAACCGAATCAAAGCGGTAAGGAGATGATCCTTGCAGGAACAGATCAAAGAGTGTGTCGAGAAACTTGAAGCCAAGATCAATGGGGATCCCAGTCGAGCGGAAGCCGTCTTCAGATCTCAGACGAGACTCGTCTCCGGAGGACCTGAAGAAAATCGAGGAACCCGTGCGAGAAGTGGAATCCCATTGTCCGGTCCTTGACACGCTCGTGCGCCCCATCCCAGTGAGAGGGAAGCCCCGGTGGAACGGCAACAAGCTTAAGATATGACACCGACCGTGACAGCCTCGTTTGTTGCGATGATATCTTGCCCGCGAATTTCTTGGCCTGCACGCGGGAGCACAGAATTGCCAACTATCCGGTCCTGTGGAGGCGAGCCGCGAAAAACCCGTCAAGATGCATGTCGCCGGGTGGTGGGAACGATCTGAAGTATCCTTGCTTGTCAATCAGTCCAGGGATAGGCAATTCATCGGGGGTGATCGGCCGGAGGGTGAAATCCGGCCGCTCGGCAAGGAAGCGGCCAATCAGCTCCGAGCTCTCTTCGGCAGTGACCGTGCAGACCGAGTAGACAAGTGTTCCTCCTGGTTTCACCACCGCTGCCGCAGCATCGATGATCTGCCGCTGGCGGTATGCGAAGGTTTTGAGATCACCAGAGTTCGTTCGATACCTTACCTCGGGACTGCGGCTCAGCACTCCCAGATTGGAACAGGGTGGATCAAGGAGCACGCGGTCGAAGGAACCGAGGCTTCTCATGAAGATTCGGTCGGCGGCGTCCCCGTGAACGAGGCGTACGCACCGAACACGAAGGCGGCGCAAATTTTTCCCTGTGTCTGCCAGACGATGCGTGTCCGCGTCAACCGCTATGATTTCCGCGTCATCACCGGCTAGGGCAGCCAGGTGTGATGTCTTCCCTCCGGGAGCCGCGCACGCGTCCAGGACCGTTTCCTTTGGTCGTACTTCGAGCAGCGGCGCGATCATCTGCGCGGCCGGATCCTGCATCACGAACAGGCCTTCTCGGAATCCGGGAAGAGAGGGGACCGGGCCGCCGGCTGAAATAAGGATCAGGGCTTCCGGCAGGTAGGAAACCGTCTGAGCGCGGATGCCGGCACGACTCCAAAAATCGAGAAGATCCCCCGCGGATGTTCTCAGCGAGTTGACTCGTACTACTACCGGCGGCCTGCAGTTGTTGGTCCGAAGAACCCGGAGCGTGGTTTCAAGGCCCTGGTCGGCGAGCCAACGCCGTACCAGCCAGGGTGGGTGGGAATAGTATTCGGCGAGAGATTCAGGGTCCTCTGATGGTTCGACATCGACACTCTCACGATCTCGCAAGGCCCTCCTCAGGATTGCGTTGACGAATCCGGAAGGCTTCTTTCCCGCGCGTGCCGCTGCCTGGTTGACCGCCTGGTTCACTGCCGCGTGATCCGGAATGCGGTCGAGAAGAAACGTCTGATAAAGAGCGATCCTGAGGATATCTCTGATCCGCGGTCCAATTCTCACTGAGGGACGTTCGACACAACGCTCGATAATCGCGTCAAGCCGATCGCGCCATCGCAACACGCCATAGACCAGTTCCGTGGCGAGCGAGCGGTCTTCCGGCAAAAGGCTCGGCCGAGCCTCTAATTGATCCCACAGCGCGTGTTCGGCGAACCGCCCCTTGCGTACGTCACCCAAGACGTCGAGCGCCACATTCCGGGACTCTGTCACTGGTGTTTCGACTGCAGACATATTCACTCACGCAAGCGAACTTACCAGTTCCCGAAACATTGTGAAAGCAATACCCGCACTGCGACCGAATAGTGGGATACCAGTCTTGACCAAAGCTCTCGTTTTCCGTAAATTGAGGGGGCGAGAGACTGAAAAGTTGTGATAGTAGGGGACTGCTCCATCGACCGGATTTTTGTGGCCTCAGGTGCGGTATGCCTTCTGCACGTGTCATGTTCCTTGAGGGGTGCGGCATTGTTGATTCGGAGCCCGGCCGAATAAAGAGTGGGATTCTATTAGGCTCCCTTAGTTTTGGAGAGCGCCCGGATCGGGTTTCTCCGTAATTTGTCGGTGAGTCGGACGAGACCCAAGACAACCGTGTCGTTACCCGCGGATTTTCAGGCAATTGCGTCCGTATGACATGATAGTCCATCTATGACCAGGCCTCGATCCATGAAATCATCGACGACCATACTGGCACGAATAGCGCTTGTCGCGGTTGCATACTTTCTCACCGCCACGCCAGGAACGCTCATCGTCATGCGCGACGTCACGGGCCGCAAGCGTATGGAGGAGGCTCTCCAGAAAAGCGAACAGAACTTCCGATCTCTTGTCGAAACCATGCACGAGGGGCTCGGGGTACTGGATGAGGAGGAGAATCACTCGTACGTCAAGCGGAGATTCGCGGAAGTGATGGGACACTCCGGGCCCGAGATCATTGGTCGTTCTCCGGCCGAGTTTACGGATGAATCGGACCAACGCTTCTTTGCCGACCGGCTCACCCTGCGGGAAGAAACGCGGCCCAGCTCGCCATGTTCAAGGAAGCCGGCAACCGGATACGGTCGATGGCTCTGGTCTCCGAGAAACTCTACCAGTCGAAGAACCTGCCTGAGATAAGATCTGGGGGACTATTTGGACCGTCTCGTGGATTACCTGTCAAGCCCGTACCGATCGCTTTCGGGCCGAGTAGCGGTCCGAACCGAGGTAGAGGCCATCTCTGTCGGCATAGAGACTGCAATTCCATTGGGTTTTATCGTGAGCGAACTCGTCTCCAATTCCCTCAAGTACGCTTTCAACGGCGGAGGGCAAGGTCAAGTTGCCGTCTCACTCCGATCCCTCGAAGACGACTGATTGGAACTCATCGGGAAGGACGACGGCGTCGGACTGGCAAAAGAAATTGATTTCCGTAGCCCGCAGTCCCTCGGGGCGGAACTCGTCGAAAAACTCGAGGGACGCGTGGCGGTCGACGGGAGTGACGGAACGGAATTCCGGATCAGATTCACAGAAGTCAAGTGTCCACGAAAGGCCCAGATGAAATGACCATTCCGAAAATCCTGATCGTCGAGGACGAATTCATTGTCGCCAGGGACCTGAAAAAGCGTCTCCATCAATTCGGATACGAAGTGGCTGGCACGGTCGCCAGCGGCGAGGAGGCGATTATCGCGGCCGAGGAGAGGCGACCTGATCTCGTACTCATGGACATCATGCTCGAAGGCAACATCGACGGTATTGAAGCCGCGAAAAGCATTCGCGACAAGCTCAACATCCCGGTCATTTACTTGACCTCCCATTCGGACGACGATCTGCTCCAGCGCGCCAAGGTCACTAGCCCCTTTGGCTATCTGATCAAGCCCTTCGAAATGCGGGAACTTCAGGCCACCCTTGAGATGGCATTGTACAAGTCCGACATGGAAAGACGCCTGAGGGAGAGCGAACACCGGTTCCGGACAATCTTCGAAACGGTTCCGGTCTCCATTTGGGAGGAAGACTTCGCGGAATTGAAGGCGGCCATCTCAGAGCTCGAGTCCAAAGGAATAGCCGACTTTCGGGCCTATGTGGAAGAACACCCGGAGTTCCTTGATCAAGCCGTCAAAATGATAAGGGTCCTGGACGTCAATGAGGCAACGGTCAAATTGTACAGAGCGCAAAGCAAAGAGAAACTCCTTGGCGGCCTCGAGCACGTTCTCGGAACACAAGAGCTTGAGACCTTTCGAGAAGTTCTCGTCACCCTTGCTGAAGGTGAGACACACTTCGAGGCCGAGACGGTCGGGCGCAATCTCGAGGGCGATCTCATGAATTACATGCTCAGCGTGTCAATGCCCGAAGAAACCTCCGCATACAAGCATGCCCTGGTCAGCCTAAAGGACGTCACCGACCTCAAACGCGCGGAGCAAGCCTTGCAGCGAGCGCATGATGATCTTGAAAGACGCGTCCGAGAAAGAACCGCGGAACTGGCCGCGGCAAACGAGGAACTGAGGAAAGAGGTTGCAGAGCGCAGAGAGGCCGAGCGGAGACTTGAGGCACAACACCAATTCATGCAAACCGTCCTTGAGTCGCTGACGCACCCCTTCTACGTCGTAAACGTGAACGATTATTCTGTTGTCATGGCCAACTCGGCCACGGGAATGCCGGCGTCCGAAGGCAGGATCGCCTGCCACACAATTGCACACGGCCTTGACCGTCCTTGCGATACTGCTGACGAACCCTGTCCTTTGCAAGCACTCAAGAACACAAAACAACCGGTGACTGTCGAGCACGTTCACTACGACGGCGAAGGGCGTCCGAAAAATGTGGAGGTGCACTCATATCCGATTCTCGACGAGAACGGCGAGGTGACCCAGGTCATCGAGTACTGTGTCGACGTCACCGAGCGCAAACGGGCCATCGAAGCGCTCAGGGAAAGCGAGGAGCGCTTCAGAACGCTCGTTGACTCGGCCAATGACTGCATTTTCATCAAGAGCACCGACGGACGGTACACGCTGGTCAATCCCGCCATGGCTAGTCTCCTGGACATGCCCGCAGAAAACGTCCTGGGAAAGACGGACGCTGACATTTTCGGAGAAGAAGCAGGCGAGTACCTGCTCGAACTCGATTTCCGTGTCGCCAGAGGGGAGCGCATCGAAGAGGAGCACACAGTGAACCTCCACGGTGTACCGATGACACTGCTCACGACCAGGGTACCCATGCGAAACGCCGTTGGCGAGGTCGCGGGGATTTGCGGGATCGCTCACAACATAACCGATCGAAAACAGATAATGCCGCTCCCTCAGCCTTCTGACACGAAATATGTCTCCGAGACCATGCTCAGGACCCTGCTTGCAGCTCGGCGAGCGGCCAAGGGTGACAGCATCATTCTGCTCACCGGTGAGAGCGGCGCGGGGAAGGACTACCTCGCCAAGTATATTCATGACAATTCTCGGCGGGCGGGCGGGCCCTTTTTCTCCATAAACTGTGCCGCACTAGCTCGAGAACTGGCCGAATCGGAACTCTTTGGCCATGAGGCCGGTGCATTCACAGGAGCAGGCAGACGAAAGAAAGGACTGCTGGAATTGGCTGAGGGTGGCACCCTGCTCCTCAACGAAATCGGCGAGCTTTCCTTGCGTCTGCAGGCCAAGCTCCTGGCGTTTCTCGACACCAGGAGTTTTAACCGGGTCGGCGGCGAACGGAGCATCACCGTGAACGCACGGCTCATCGCAGCAACCAACCGGAATCTGGCGAAGGAGGTCTCCGAACGACGCTTCCGGGAGGACCTCTTCCACCGATTGAACGTCTTTTCCCTTATAGTGCCCCCATTGAGGGATCGGCCGGAGGACATCCCTGTCCTTGTAGGCGAGATCATAGGTCAGCTCGCCGCGGAATTGCAGATGGCACAAATCCCGCAACTCACCAGGGCTACCATGGACAAGCTCTGCAACTACCACTGGCCAGGAAATGTCAGGGAACTTCGAAACGTTCTCGAACGCTCTCTGATTCTTTCCGAAGGTGCGACCCTCCGCCTGGACCTCCCGGAGTCGTTCGATTCCGCTGCAGGAGACCAGGTTTGGTCCGTGCCCTTTCCCCCGGAGGAGTCGCTGAACCACGCGCTGAAAGATCTGCGCAGGTCTATGATCCAGGAGGCCCTGGATCGTTGCGGCGGCAAACGAGCCGATGCGGCGACCATGCTCGGTCTCACGCGCGACTCACTCAAACGGCAGATGAAGACTCTGGGATTCTTCGACTGAACGTTCGCACAACGGCATGAAGGTCTGTTCGGCCCACTCGGCTAACAGCCTGACTGAAGGATTGGTTTTGACTCATCAAATATCCTGTGGGTCTATGCGCCCCATCTTTGTTACCAGCGGATAATATTATCTTTTATCCTACAACGGAAATCCCGCGGGTCGTTGAGACCCACTAGCCGAGTGTATTGCGTCGCAGTCGCGGATCATTCCTGCCCGCCTGGTGGCCGCAACACCTTGAATTATCACCCGTTTTCTTGAACTTCTCCGTGTGTCGCACGCGTTGGCACGATACGTGCTTATTACCAAGACAGGGCTGGCAATATACTGAGGGACTGTAAGAGTCAGTCGATCCCGCCCTCATCCCACACGACGGGGGTCTGCAGAAGCAAATTGGTAACCGCATCAGGATAATCAATTATGAATGTAAGCTCGAATCTCGTTATCCTGATATTTTGTTGACACCTGCTTCTGCGATCCCCAACTGCTACCCATTTAACCGGAAATCTCTCCAGAGGACCAAGATCAGAGGAGCTTCGAGGGCAGCCCATGCTCCCTCCCTTCGATGACTTTGCGCGAATCGAGGTACTGAAGGTCCTGAACCCGCATTTCCTCCTGCCGCCATACGGTCATCCGGACAGCGAGTCGAACAGAACAAAAGGCTGCCCGGTCCAGATCGAACTCGAACTCTCGGTTCCGGAACAATCTGTTGATCTTCTCGGGGACACCCCAGCCCCTGTTTCAGGAGTCCGATTAACCGTTTTTTGGCAAATCCGCATGATTGCTGTCGCGGCACCCCGCACCGACGGACTGGAGTCCCTGCTCGAGGCTGACAGGAATTGTTTTGTGGTATCCTGTTGCTCAGGGCTCTGCTGAATCCGGATCGATTCGCGCCCAGGGGGCAGTACAGTTCGGATTTGCCAGGGTAAACCTACACTCGCGGAAGCTCCCTGAATGGGATTCCGTGGACGTCCCCGTGGAAAGCGAGCCTACGAACGCGGCGGACATCGGGGATAGGCGGTCGGCAATGGGGCCACTCTACGGTTTGGGCATTCTTTGGACGGTACTCGGGGTTTTCGGGGCGGGCCTGGCTTTGAACCTCACACCCTGCGTTTATCCGCTCATTCCGATTACCGTATCCTATTTCGGCTTGCAGACCGGCCAAGGCCGTTTGCGGGTAGCGTTCCATGGTTTGCTGTATCTTCTCGGCATGGCGCTGATGAATTCGACTCTCGGCGTGGCCGCGGCGCTTACGGGAAACCTCCTTGGCTCAGCGTTACAGAATCCTCTGGTGCTGCTCCTGGTTGCGGGGGTACTCCTCTTCCTTGCCGCGAGCCTTTTCGGATTTTGGGAAATCAAGCTTCCTCAGGCTGTCGTTGCTGCGGCTTCCAGGCCCCGAGCCGGCTACTTCGGAAGTCTTTTCATGGGGCTAACGCTGGGGGTGGTGGCCGCTCCCTGTCTCGGGCCCTTCGTGCTGGGGCTTCTTACGTGGGTGGCAAGCAGGGGATCGCCGTGGCTCGGTTTTCTCGTTTTTTTGACGTTGAGTTTGGGGCTCGGACTGCCACTCGCGATCCTGGGCATGTTCACAGCCAACCTGGACAGGCTTCCTCGCTCCGGCGAGTGGATGGTGTGGGTCAAGAGACTCCTGGGCTGGGTGTTGGTCGGGACGGCGGCGTTCTACGTGAGTCCGCTCTTTCCCAGACCGGTCGGCGTCTTCCTCATGGCCGCGATTGCACTCGCCGCCGGAATTCACCTCGGTTGGCTCGACCGAACGCGTGGAGAATTTAAGGCCTTTCAATGGATTCGCGCTGCCGTGGGTCTTCTGGGCATTCTTGCGGCAGCCTACCTCGTGGGATGGTGGATGACGCTGAATCCGGCAGTCACTTGGCAACCCTTTACGGATCAGGCTCTCGCAGAGGCTCGCTGGGGCAGCAAGCCGGTGATCCTTCAATTCACTGCGGATTGGTGCGCGCCCTGCCATAGGCTGGATGAACTGACTTTTCGGAACCCCGAGGTTGTTCAGGAAGCACAGAAGCATTTTGTCACGGTGAAAGTGGATCTTACTCTCGGTGTCGAAGGAAGAAACAAAGAACTCTTACAGGACTATGGAGTGAAGGGGGTCCCCACGATCGTCTTTCTTGACAGCGATGGCCGCGAATTTCGGGATTTGCGGATTATCGGATGGATGACTCCGGCCAAGTTCCTGGCCAGGATGGCACGGGCACGGCAACTGAATCCCGCAACCTCGGGGAAGACCGGGACCGCTGGATCAAAAGATAGCGGCGCGCGCTGAGCCACGTTTGCCCTCACGTCCATTGAAGTGGTGAAAAGACCGCGACATGGGGTGGAAAGAGCTCGCTCAGGGTGGAGCGATTCTCCTTGCCCATCCTACTGACAACAATTCGGTCACGAGCCGTAATACGTGTCCCTACACCTCATTACCATCCCGCGCAGCACAAGCTCCCAATCAGTCTATAAGCTGGTCGGCCAGACGTAACCGTTGTCCACAAGCAGCGATCGGACCTTGGACAAAACGCCGTCTACAATCCGAGGGCACCTCGTGGGGGCAATCCGCGGGTCGTCTTCGGTAATGTTTCTACACTTCGTACCTTGGCAGCGCTGCCTATGTGTTTAGTTGAACCAGTCGATGAGCTCATTGATCATGATATTGAGTTCGGGATCTCCATGCTCTGCTGTGTTTCCTCGCCTTGCGAAGAGGCCGCGCAGGCGGGCGCCACCGGTCAGAGCCTCGCGGGTCCCGCCGGAAAAGCCGAAATCTCCCGGTACACGCCTCTCCTCGACACCAAGCCACTGGCATCCCCCGGCAACCGGCCAAAAGCGCTGAGACAGCGGGCTCCGTGCCAGGGATCACGAAGATCGAGCTCACAGAGAACCGGTCCAGGAGCTGCCTATCTACCTATTAGGACGAGAGTGAGCCAAATTTTTGTTGACATTTCGGAGTGTTGTCTACTAGAGTCCCATTTATAGATGAGATTTTCGTATCTCATGCTGCCACCGGAGGGGAGGCTCCTCTGCTCGCACAGGACCTAACTCGCTACTTGAGGACAACGTTGCTGGTGGGGCTTGTTGTTTGTCTCGCAGAGTCGGGCTATGCCCAGGGCGCGCCAAAGGGCACGGCCTACCTGGTCGGCATGAAGAAGTCGGATCGAGTTGGCTCCAAGTCCGCGTATCCGGACGGAAAGCTCGATATCGTCTTCTCGCTGACGCTCAATCCGAAATTGCTTAGCCGGGAGGTGGGGCGAATCCGGATACGTGCGGTCAAGGGCGCGCCAGGGGTTTGGAGTACGGACCCAAAGTCCTCGGAGACGAGCTTCCTTGGGGTGGCATCGGCCAAGCGTCCGTCCGTGATTATCAATCCCGCGGGGGGAACGCTGCGAATCAATCCCAAAAAGGATTCGGAACTCCTTCTCTTTGTCTCCGACGACGGCAAGTTTTCCGATCCGAAGCGACAATACGAGATCCGGGTGACGCTTCGAGACGGCACGTCCGCTGTCATACCCGTGAAGGCCCAGCCGGAACCCTCCGCCCGAGCTGAACCTCCGAAGCCGCGCGAGGGATCTCACCCGGTACGCATGTCCGCCATCCTCAAGGGGATCTCCAGGTACGATGCGGTCGGCGCAAGCAAGACCATCAAAAGTGATGACAGGGCTGACGGGCTCTTCGTCCTCACCGTCGAAGCCAAGGACAAGGAGATCACCGGGATACAGATCAGGAATGAGGGTGGAGAACACGCGGTATGGGATACGATACCGGGCAGCGGAAACAACGCAATCGGCGTTGCGTTCGTCAGGGCTCCCTCACGCCTGCTGAATTACCGCAATGGCGGGATCAAGATCAGGGTCAGAGGCAGAGTCGATCTTAACCTCTACGTTGCCGACAACGGGAGTATCAAGAAAGGATTAACCAACTATCGCATTACCGCCAGCTTCAGCGATGGCAGCGTTTCCTGGTGCCGGGCCCGACGGCCGACCAAGAAACCGGAACAGCCCAAGCCGACGAAGCCTGAAGCCCAGGCCCGGGTGAGTTTTCTCGGCTCATGGCTCGGGTACGTATCGACCGATGCGGTGGGAAAGTATCCCGAAATGAAGCCTGATTCCAAGGCTGATGCAGTATTCGGCCTTGATATCGAGATCTCCCCCGCCAGGACCATCACCGGTATTGAGATTCAAAGCTTGACCGATCCGGGCAGGAAGTGGACGACGTCAGCAGTGACCGAAGGAGGCTGGGGTCTCGGGGTGGCCTATCAGGGCGCGCCGAAGATCCTGTTAAACAGGAGCGATGGGACTGTGAGAATTGCCGTGGGATCGCGTGAGCAGTTCTACCTCTACGCTGCCGATCCGGGAGGCCTGGGGATTTCGACCCAACGATTCAGAATGATCGTTCACCTTGATGACGGATCCGCGTTCCAGCAATTCGTTCGCCGTCCCGTGGCAACGACTCAGACGGTCGTGCCGGGAACCAGACCGACAGGACCTCCCAGGGCTAGAGGTCTCATGACATGCGAGTTCCTTGGCTTCATTCCAGATCTGGTGAACACTTCCACGAGGCCGGGCAAGGACGGCTATCTCGACGGAACCTTCCGATTGAAGCTCAAGGTGGACGATAAGCAGGTCTCGAGAATCGTCATCAAGGGCCCGGACGGCGCCATCCGCTGGTCGAGTCAGCCAAAGGCCCCGGTGATGTTTCTCGGCGTAGCGCTCTATCCGAAGATCTATAAATTGGTGAACCTCAAGGGCCAGGCCTTGAGCATACCCATATCCGGTCGAAAAACCATCTACCTGTATGCGGCGGACAACGGTCTGCTCTCGGATCCCAACTCAAGGCTTACGGTTGAAGTCGATTTCTCGGACAAGACGACGCTTTCGGCCGAAGTGATCAAATAGTTAGTTGCGTAGCTTGGGAACTTTGCGAGAGCCTTAGTCTGGTGGGCTCGTTAGCTGTCAATGACCGCGAAGATTTTCATGTGCCGCGGCATGCGGGATTGTGGCTTTAGACGCATGGAAGTCGGTACCAGCCCTTTGGTCCGTACAAACGCACTAAGGAGCGGCACATGAAAGCAATGGTCCTGGAGAGCCCGCGGCCCATTGAAGAATCACCCTTGAGCATGAAAGAGATTCCCGTGCCGGAGCCGGGAGTTGGCGAGGTCCTCCTCAGAGTCCTCGCGTGCGGTGCGTGTCATACGGACCTGCACACCGTGGAAGGAGATCTGGAGCTTCCCCGATTGCCCATTGTGCCGGGACATCAGGTGGTCGCCCGTGTTGAGAAGCAGGGACCACACGCACAACGCTTTCAACTGGCGGACCGGGTCGGAGTAACCTGGTTCCATTCGAGTTGCGGTTCCTGCAAATACTGCACGGAGGGAAGCGAGAACCTCTGTCCGGATGCGAAATTCACGGGCTACGACGCTGACGGCGGGTACGCACAATACATGGTGGTACCCGAGGATTCGGCCTTTCCGATTCCCGACGTCTTTTCTGACCGCGAAGCGACGCCTCTCCTCTGCGGGGGGGTGATCGGTTACCGCGCCCTCCGGCTGAGCGACCCCAAGCCTGACGGCAACCTGGGCCTTTACGGCTTCGGCAATTCCGCTCACGTGGTGATCCAGGTGGCGGTGAAGCGAGGATACCGGGTACACGTCTTCACGAGGAGCAAAGCCCATCGAGAACTCGCTGAAGAACTCGGCGCGGCCTGGGTGGGCACCGCTCAAGATGAGCCTCCCCAACCCATGGACAGCTCCATCATCTTCGCGCCCGCGGGACCGCTCGTACTTGACGCGCTCAAGACACTCGACAAAGGCGGAACCATCGCCCTTGCCGGTATAACCATGAGCCCCATTCCCGAGATCGATTACAGCCTGATCTACGGTGAACGAACCGTGAGAAGCGTTGCCAACACCACACGCCGCGACGCGGAAGAACTCCTGCAGGCCGCGGCAGAAATCCCCATCAGGACAGTGGTAGAGACCTTTCCCCTCTCCGAAGCCAACCGCGTCCTCAAGATGATGAAACACAGTGAACTCAAAGCGGGAGCCGCTCTCGTTGTCTGATCACTGCGTTGACAGAGGCCATTCGGTCGGCTATTCTGTTTTCCTCTCTGTATGCTTGCTCTGAGCCCCATTCGCACGGAGGTGCACGTGATCGTAGCGGAACGGAAACCCTTTGCAGAGATCCAGGAAATGCTCGGCGATGCTTCGAGCGTTTTGGTCGCGGGCTGCGGAACCTGCGTGGCCGTGTGCCTGGCCGGCGGAGAAAAGGAAGCCGCGATCCTTGCCTCGCAACTCATGCTCGCCGGCAGTGCGGCCGGAAGGGAGTTTCGGGCCTTTGCCGCCACAGTGGAAAGGCAATGCGACCGCGAGTTCCTGCACCTGTTCCGGGACCGGGTCGAAGAGGCGGACGCGGTGATCTCACTAGCCTGTGGCGCAGGCATTCAGTTCATGGCCGAAATGTACACGGACGTCCCCGTCTATCCCGGGGTCAACACCACCTTCATCGGGGTGGCCGAGGAAGCCGGCGTGTGGACGGAACGATGCCGTTCCTGCAACCAGTGCTATCTCGGTATCACAGGCGGTGTCTGTCCGGTGACGATGTGTTCCAAAGGACTTCTCAACGGTCCCTGCTGCGGCACCGTTCACGGAAAATGCGAGGTGGACCCCGAACGGGACTGTGCCTGGACACTCATCTACGAGAGATTGGAAGCACGTTCCCGGACCGATCTGCAGGAAGCACTGGTACCTCCCATGAGCCACGACCGGTGCATCAGCCCCGGCAATGTGGTTCATCCGGCCTACAGAAGGAGGTTCTCTGTTGGCTGACCTCTTTCGGCAAGGCCTCGAATCAGGAGCCTTTCAGGTTGTTGCCCGACTGACACCTCCCAGGAGCACAGATTTCTCGGATGCCGTTGCACTGGCCTCCTCGTGGGAAGTCAAGGTGGGGACCATTCTCGTTGCGGACAATCCTTCGGCCGTGTTGGGGGGTTCCTCGCTCCTGCTCGCCGACCGGTTGAAGAGAGAAGGCAAGGACGTCGCGCTCACCATCTCCTGTCGCGACCTTAACAGACTCGCTCTCGGTTCGATCGCCCTCGGCGCGGCCGCGGCCTCCATAGAGACGATCCTCTGTGTTTCCGGAGACTACCCTACCTTCGGGGATCATCCGCAGGCCAAACCGGTCTACGACCTTGATTCGGTTCAATTGCTCGGGATGTTGCGTAACATGGAGACGGGCCGAGACGTCGCGGGGAATAGCCTGGACGATCCGCCGGCGTTCTTTCCTGGAGCTGCGGTCGCGGTGACGGCCGACCCCCTCGGGCCCCAGTTAATGAAAGTGAAAAGGAAGCTCGCTGCCGGAGCACGTTTTTTGATCTCCTTGCCCGTCTTCAGGACGGATCCGCTGTACCGGTTTCAGGAGAGCATAAAAGAGACGGAAGTGAAGATTCTCGCGGGTCTACTTCTGCCCTCTTTTGGCGAGATCGCGCGATACCATGACGGGTCGATTCCCGGGACGTTTATTCCCGAAGACCTGGTCGACCGCTGGCGCGGCGAGGGGGAAGAGACGTTCCGGTCTTCCTCGGTTCGGCACATCAAGAATCTTGTTGCCGAGTTGAGGGAATCGGGAAAGGTTGACGGTGTGTGCATCAGCGCGTCCGGTCGAGAGTCTGAGATCGGAGATCTGCTGTGACCGGCCTTATGCAGCGAGATACGCTGATCATAGGCGGAGGCATAGCCGGTCTTCGATGCGCACGAGACCTCGCTCGGATGGGGCTGGAGTCTGCCATCGTGGAGAAGGCCCCCTTCTTTGGGGGGCACGTCGCACATTTCTGCTGCAAGGCTACGGACCGGTGCCAGCGCTGCGGAGCCTGCATCCTGGAGGATATGCTCGACGAGGTTGCTGCGTCCGACCGAATTTCCCGGTTCCTTCAGACCACGCTCTCGCAGATCGAGCGCTGCAATGGTCATTTCCGGGTGGGGCTCGTCCGGAATCCTCTGAGGGTGCTGCCGGAGAAGTGCAACGACTGCAATGCGTGCCTTGACACGTGCCCCAGTCCCGGCGCGCTGTTCAGATCGCCGGTCGACGGCCGGATCACGCTCAACGAAGAGAAGTGCGCGTTCTTCCTGGACGGTTCCTGCACCGCGTGTGCGGACGTCTGCGCGGAAGGTGCGATCGATCTGAAAAAAGGCCCCGAACGCCTCGAACTGGAAGCATCGTCTGTGATCCTCGCGTGCGGCTTTGAGGCTTTCGACCCGCGCGAGAAGCCGCGGTTCGGGTACGGGAGGGTTGCCGGCGTGATCACCGGGCTCGAACTTGAGACCCGGCTCCGGGAGCACAATTTCATCATCCCCGACCAGGGCGGAGGAGCGGCGGCTGTTGCCTTTATTCAATGCGTGGGAAGCCGCGACCCGAGGATCGGTCGGAACTACTGCTCACGCGTTTGCTGCGGATATGCCCTGCGGCTCGCTCGGCTGCTCAAGAACCGATCTTCCTCAGTCGAGCTGTCGATGTTCTACATGGACATCCAGTCCTTCGACCGGGATTTTGAGAGGCGTTTGGAAGAGGCTCGGCGAGAAGTACGGCTCATTCGGGCAATTCCGTCGGAAATCCGTTCAGGAGAAGACGGGCGGCCGGAATTGATCTACCAGGGTCCGGAAGAGACGAGGGTTCGGGAGTCATTCGACATCGTTGTGCTCAGCGTCGGCATATCGCCAGGTGCATCCCAGCGGGCGGTAGCCGAACTGCTCGGGATCAAGCCCAATAGGGAAGGCTTCGTCGGGAAAGATGGCGACGAGGTCTCCGTTGACACATCCGGCGTCTTTGTAGCGGGGACAGTTCAGGGACCCCGGTCCATTGAAGAAACCGTGTCGCACGCGTGCAGGGCCGCGGGCGAAACGGCCGCCTACCTGGCCCGATCCCGAAAAGGGAGGAGAGCGTGAAAATCCCTCGGCTGGAATCGGTCTTTCTCAACCGAAGTCCCTTACCCGAAACACGCAACCTCAACAGGGTGCTCGTTCTGGGCGGGGACCGATCCGGGATCGATCTGGCCCGTCGGCTTGTCAGCGAGGGTTTTGAAGTGGTTCTCCTCGGCGGATCCGCAATGGAGGATCTCGACGGCCTGACAACGGTCTCAGGGGAGTTGGAAGAGGTCGTCGGCTTTATCGGTGGCTTCGACGCGATTATCAGGTCCTCGGCAGGCCTCTCGAAGGAGCGGGTCGGCTTCATCGTCGCGGCTCTGCCGTCCCAGGTCATTGCGAAGTACAGCGAGTACGGATTGGCGCGTTCCGAGCGAATCATGGCCCTTTCCGACCTAGAGTCCGCGCTGCGACAAGGTGCAGGGTTACCCGGGCCGAAAGACCAATGGTTTCATGCTGTCTTTTTGTGCGGTCTCGAGGGAGGTTCGGATCCCTCGGAATTGGCGCGGGTCCTGGACGCGATCGATGGCCTGCGGGAGCTGTACACGGTTCAGCCGTACGTATTCACGAGAGATGTGAAGGTCGCGGCACCGGGCATGGAGCGACGCTACAGAGACGCTCGGGAAGAAGGCACGCTCTTCTTCAAGTTCGACGGGGCCGGCCCAACCGTGGAAGAGACTCCCGAAGGCCCTCTGATGGTCTTCCAGGAGCCCCTGCTGCGCGTGGAGATGGAGCTGGAGCCCGACCTCCTTGTGGTCGATGAATATCGGGTCCCGCCGGAATCGCTCAAGCCCTTAATCGACGCAATTCCATCTGCCTTAGTCTCTCGCCCTTTCCTTCAACCGGAGTCCCCGAGATTTCTCAGTGTGGATACTCCCAAGGCCGGAATCTATGCGATAGGACCTTCTCGGGGGAATCCGGGGACGGAGAGCTTCGTCGGAGACATCGAGTCCGTGATTGTCGCACTCAAGGGTGCGGCTCAAGAGCCCCAACGACAGGGGCTCCCCGGTCCCCCTGAGATCGACGAGGCCAGGTGCACGATCTGTCTCACCTGTGTCCGGCTCTGTCCGCACGGCGCCATCAGTTTTCGCAAGAGGGCCGAGGTTGACCCCTGGAGCTGTGTGAGATGCGGAATTTGTGAGGCGGAATGCCCGGTCTTGGCCATCACGCTGCCGCCTCCCAAGGGGAGTCCGGACATTCAGGCCCGGCTGAGAGAAGCGCTTTCGCCTGATTCCGGGCCAGGCAAGATCGCGGCATTTCTCTGCTCCCGTTCTGCGGTGCACGCACTGGCATCCGCGGGCCCGCGGGTCCGGGAGAATCTGGCGCCCATCGTCGTACCATGCGCGGGAACCATAGACCGCGCAGATATTCTTGCGGCGTTTCAGGCCGGCGCGCGGGGAGTCCTGTCGGTAGGATGCCACACGGGCAATTGCGCATCGATCTATGGGACGGTCCTTGCGGCCGAAAGATCTGCAGAAGCCGCAGAAATGCTCAAAGAGGCCGCTATCGACCCGAATCGGATTCTTTTCGCCACCGCGGCGAGCAACAGGCCCGCAGACTTGGCGCGAGCCGTGCGTGAACTCGAGCAACGAATCGGCATTTCCCCGGACCGCGGCAGTCGATCCGAGGAGCCATAAATGGTGGCAGAGTCGGACCGGCCGGGACTTGTGGCTTTTCTATTGTGCATTAACGTTTGAGAGGCGAGAAGGGCAAATTCGCTCGGCTCTGCGCGCATTTCGGACAGGAGCATTCCCATGACCCGTATCAAGCTCAACGACTTGGATCCAGCGTTCAAGGAACGCATTGCCCGTCAAGCCGGCGGCGAAGGAATTCGGGCCTGCTTCGCGTGCAAGGCGTGCACCGCGGCCTGCCCCGTCGAACCGATTGACGGACGGTACGATCCTCGCAAGATCATTCGAATGGCCTTACTCGGGATGAAGAAGGAGGTGCTCGAAAGTGATTTCATTTGGCTCTGTTCCTCCTGCTACGGATGCCACGAGGTCTGCCCTCAGAACGTGAGCTTTACCGAGGTGATGTTTGCCATAAAGAATATCGCCGTCATCGAGGACTGCATTCCACCGGCTTTGACGGGCCAGAAGAAGCTGCTCCGAGAGCACGGCCGCCTCTACGAAATAACGGACTTCGAGAACGAAAAGCGGGAGAAACTTGGCCTGCCTCCCATCGTCGAACACCCCGAGGATTTCGCGCTGCTGTTGGAATAGCCGCGCGTTCCCTATGGACCCCGTCATGGAAGCTCTGCTCTATCTTGGATGCACCGTGCCGGTACGGAACCTCAACTATGAGGCATCTGTACGGCTTACTGCCGAAAGGCTCGGAATCACCTTCCACGATCATGAGGCATTCGGCTGCTGCGGGTTCCCCTTGAAGTCGATGAACGCACGGGACACGCTAGCATTGGCCGCGCGCAATCTCGCGTTGGCCGATAGAGAGGGCATGGAGATATGCGCCCTGTGCAATTCCTGCGCCGGAACGCTTGCAGAAACCGCGCATGTGCTGGATCACCACCCCGATCTGAAGGAGGAGATCAACACCCGGCTCGAACCGATCGGGCTGAGGTACGAGGGTCCGGTACGAGTCCGCAACTACATGAGACTCCTGTGGGAAGAATTCGGCGTGGACGCCATTCGTGAAGCGGTTTCCAATCCGCTGTCCGGGGTGAAGCTCGCACCTCACTACGGATGCCATTACCTGAAGCCCTCGGAGATCACCGAAGGATTTGATTCGCCGGAAGTGCCCAGGACGCTGGCTGCGTTGATCGAGGCGACCGGCGCAGAGTCGATCGACTATCCTACCTTGAAGGAATGCTGCGGTGGGGGGGTGCTCGGCATGTCCGAAGAGGTGGCCAACGCGATGGCTCTGGCGAAACTGGAGGACGTGGCCCGGACGGACGCCCATGCGCTCGTTCTCGTCTGCCCGTTCTGCAACGTGATGTACGAAGGGCAACAAAAAAAGATCGCAAAGAGCGCAGGTCTTGATTTAAAGGTCCCGGTGGTCTACTATCCTCAAGTCCTGGGTCTGGCTATGGGGATCTCGTCGAAGGACCTGGGATTCAAGCTTAATCGAGTTAAACCCAAGAAACTTCTGAAAATTGTGGAAGGCTGAGACGAGCCCCGAGCCTGCATTCGGAACCGCAATGGGGGGGAGACGGCGCCGTGGTGGTGACAATCGGGTAGTGTGCTTTTCCGAGGAGGTGGCCATGGAATATGAAGGTTACTCATTCCCTGATAATCTGCTGTACGAGAAGAACCATTTCTGGTGCAAAATAGAAGGCGATCTGGTGGTCATGGGCGCCACCGAGTTTATTTCAAAGCAAGCGGGAGAAATTACCTTCGTCGACCTTCCCGAAGAGGACGATGAGGTGACCCAGGGCAAGCCCTTCGGGTCCATCGAGTCGGGCAAGTGGGTCGGGCGCATATACGCGGTGGTTTCCGGAGAAGTGGCGGAAATCAACGAAGACCTGGAAGACGAGCCGGAGAAGATCAACGAGGACCCGTACGGCGAGGCATGGATCTGCAAGATCAGGCCCTCGGACCTGGACGGCGAGAAGGGCGCTCTCATGGCTCCTGACGACAAATTCAAGCAATTCATCGCGGAAGAGATCAAGAAGATCGAAGAGCAGAAGTAATCGGTGCAGCTGGTGGTCTTGCTCCCGGAGGATTTGGCCGCCAGGTCCCCTCCGCACTCGGATGAATGAACCGAGCGATCTTCGCTCATTTCCGTTGACGTAAGAGCCCTTTCCTGGTAGGGCTGACTCCCCGTGAGGTCCGGTTCGCCGGCGCGTGGTCCGGAGGAGGCTCTCCCATGGAATCGATGAATCTGCTCGATATAACAATTAAATACTTTAACTTGATCATATTCGTCCTCTGCGTCGTGTTCGGGATGATTTCCTTTTTTGCTTCCTGGATCGCGTGGAGGGAGATCCACCGCAAGCGGAACATCATTCGGAGCGTGATCGCAGCGTACAACATCACCGAGGATACCGTGGAAAAGGCGCGAACTCCGACAGGTGAGTTCGAGATGGACCCCTCGGTCATGCAGACTATTTTCAGTAGTCTTCAGGAAATCCTCAATTCTATCTATGGAGAAGTCACCGGCAAACCGATGCCCTCTCGGGATGAGCGCAGTCACGGTTCTCGACGATCCACGGGAGCCCGGGCGGTAAACAAGGTATTCGGTCGCAAGGAGAGCGAGACCCGCCTCAACGTGGACAAAGAGGTCCCCACCCTGGTTCCCGATGACAGGGAACGTCACCACGGCATTTCCGCTCCCTGAAGAACAGCCGCAGCCACCTTTGACTCTGAGTATTGGGTCCCCTCCCACCGCATATGTGCGAGGATCATGCGTTCGTGACAGGTATTTCTGGGTGGACATCTCCCTGCAAAAGGTTTATTCTGATAAATTGCCTGGAGAGAATATCTCTGTAATCTCTCTGAAGTGCATGTGGCCGGTCAAGCGTTCAAAATCTCCGAAGCGCGCGATTCAATCCAGAGCACTCACCCAACTCGGCCGGACATCCCGGAGGAGTCGCGCGGCGTGCTCAGTACCCAGTTGGTCGAGGCTCCCGTGCATCTGTAGGGTAGATGCCTTTGGATGGTCCCTGCGCATGGATCGCGTTCCCGGTTGACCTACCGGGAATAGGTGTCGGATCGATCCGAATGACGGGCAGCGTGGTATAATGGCATAGATATTTCCCCGCAAGAGGGGACAAAAGCTGATCAATCGAAGACGGTGGGGAGAGAGCCTATGGAAAAAGGTACGGATACCGTTAAGCGAGGCCACGCCCAGATGCTCAAAGGTGGCGTTATCATGGACGTGGTGACCCCGGAACACGCTCGAATCGCCGAGGATGCCGGCGCGTGTGCGGTCATGGCGTTGGAGAGAGTCCCCGCGGATATCAGGGAGCACGGAGGCGTGGCACGGATGAGTGATCCGGGACTCATCCAGCAGATCATGGAGTCCGTGACCATCCCTGTCATGGCAAAGTGTCGTATCGGCCATTTCGTGGAAGCACAAATCCTTGAAGCGCTCGGAGTAGACTATGTGGACGAAAGCGAGGTACTCACACCGGCCGACGAGGAGAATCACATAGATAAGTGGGATTTTACCGTGCCCTTTGTCTGTGGGTGCCGCAACCTCGGCGAGGCGCTGCGAAGGATCGGAGAAGGCGCCGCGATGATCCGCACCAAAGGAGAAGCGGGAACCGGCGACGTTGTGGAAGCCGTGCGCCACGCGAGAGCAGTCCAGGGCGCTATCAAACGCCTGACGGTCATGAGGCCGGACGAACTGATGGCATATGCCAAGGAGATTGGAGCCCCCTATTCTCTCGTGAAGGAAACCGCCGAACTGGGCCGTTTGCCTGTGGTCAACTTCGCCGCTGGCGGGATTGCAACACCCGCGGACGCGGCAATGATGATGCAACTGGGAATGGACGGCGTGTTCGTCGGTTCGGGAATCTTCAAGAGCGGGAATCCTGCTGCCAGAGCCAAGGCAATTGTTGAATCGGTAACTCACTTCCAAGATCCGAAGATTCTCGCCGAAATCAGCAAAGGGCTCGGCGAGCCCATGGTTGGAATAGGCGTCACGGAGCTGCCGGAAAGCGCCCGCTTGGCCAGCCGAGGATGGTAAAACGGAATTGAAAATCGGAGTGCTGGCCCTGCAGGGGGCGTTCGTAGAACACGCGGCAATGCTGAGAGGTTTGGGCGTCGACTCGCCCGAGGTGCGTCTCGCAAACCAATTGGAAGGGCTCGACGGCCTGATCATGCCCGGAGGGGAAAGCACGACCTTTGCCAAACTCGCGAGAGCCTTCGGACTCATCGAACCCCTCAGACAATTCGGGCGATCCAAGCCCACGTGGGGGACCTGCGCGGGGCTGGTCTTCATGGCGCGAGACGTGGGTACAGAGCAGGACGTGTTGGGCATCCTCGATGTCGCGGTGGAACGAAATGCGTTCGGTCGCCAGGTCGACAGCTTCGAAGCCGATCTCAGAGTGGAGGGGATCGAAGGTGAACCTTTCCACGGCGTTTTCATCAGGGCGCCGGTGGTGACTCAAGTCGGCCCTGATGTGGAAGTGATCTGCAGCCTTGACGACGGAAGGATCGTGGCCGTACGAAGCGGGCATCTTGTAGGCACGTCGTTCCATCCGGAGCTGACCAACGACCCGAGATTCCACGAATATTTCCTGAAGCTCGTGGAGCAGTTGTCGGGGGAAAAATAAGGTGGACACACCGACGATCCCGCGGAACAAGCTCTCACCCTGGTGGCCTCCCGCAGGTCCCGCCATGGTGGGATAGTGCAGGTAAACGCCGAGTCCGTCCAAGTCATTTCCTGCAAAACGCATCGGTATTGGAGATCTGTCGGCACCGGCTATAACGGAGGGACCGTGAAAGAAAAAGAACTGTACTACGAAGTATCAGACGAGGTGTTTGCCCAATTCCCCGGGTATACCAGAGGCGTGGTATTGGCGTACGGTGTCAGGAACGGAGATTCGCCTGAAGAGCTGGTTTCTCTGCTGCGGGGCGCGGAAGTCTCTCTCCGGGAACGGCTCGATGTGGAGGCGCTCGCTTCAGATCCAAGGATCACGGCCTGGAGGGAAGCATATCGCTCCTTCGGAGCGAAGCCGAGCAAGTTTCGTCCCTCCATGGAAGCCATGGCCCGGCGCGTGCTCAAGGACCAGCAGCTACCGTCGATAAACGCGCTTGTCGATATCGGAAACGTTGTTTCCCTGAGCCGGCTTGTACCTGCCGGCGGCCACGCGACCGACGTCCTGACGGAAGATATGGCGTTGCGCCCGGCCACAGGAGAAGAGGAGTTCGTGCCATTCGGTTCGGATAAGGTCGAACATCCCCTGCCCGGAGAGATTATCCTCGTCGAGGGCAACACTGTCTTGACGCGTCGGTGGACCTGGCGCCAGGCGAACCATACCCTGCTCCTGCCGACCACGACCGATCTTGAATTCAATGTGGACGGGCTGCCGCCTGTCGAGATTGCAGAGATCAGGCAGGGATGCGCGGAGATCGCCGAGCTAGTTGGGAGATTCTGCGGCGGATCGTTCCAGATCGAAGTCATTACCAAACACAATCCGAGAATCCGACTCGACCGTGCAGTGTGAGGCCGTTGCGGTTCGAACGCGGAATACCGATGTGCGATCACCCTGGTGACACGCAAGCCCGGGCTGGGAAACGCCCGCACGCGGTTCCGCTCAGTCACACGGAGGGAATTCTCCTCCAGCTCCCTGCCCCCCTGGGAGTGAGCTGATGGGAGGGAGGACTGTTGCTGTTTGAAAACGCCTTGGGTTCCCTTTGAGTGTACGAGCCGTGTGAGGACCGGAGCAAATGACCAAGTTCAGAGTCGTTCTCGAATACGACGGAACGCTGTATCACGGCTGGCAGTTCCAGAAAGATCTTGCTACGGTCCAGGGATGCGTTGAGCAGACCCTCGAGCGGATCCTCGGCACACCCACGAGGGTATACGGTTCGGGCAGAACTGACGCGGGGGTCCATGCGAAGGGCCAGGTGGCGCACTTCGTCGCACACTGGTCGCACAGTCCTGGCGATCTTCACCGGGCGTGCAACGCCCTCCTGCCTCCGGACGTTTCAATGAGATCCCTGGCTCCTGTTGCCGACGACTTCCACGCCAGGCACTCCGCGTCTGCCAAGACCTACTCCTATCGTATTCTGAACAGACCTTTCCGATCTGCGCTGCTCCGCTCAATTTCTTGGCACGTTCCCGGCAAACTGGATGATTCCCTTATGAATCAAGCCGCGAGTGTGCTTATCGGGAGCCACGATTTCGCTTCCTTCGGTTCCCCCACAGACGGGACATCTTCGACGGTGAGGAGCATTTTCGCAGCGCAATGGGTTCGCGACAGTGCGGCTCAGACGTTGGTCTTCACCATTCGGGGGACGGGATTCCTTCGCTACATGGTCCGTTGCCTGGTGGGAACCATGGTTCCCGTGGGACGGGGAAAGATAAGTCCAGCGGATTTCGGTCGAATCCTCGTTTCCCGTAACCGAGCCCGGGCCGGGCCCTCCGCTCCGCCCCAGGGTCTTTGCCTTGAGTCCGTCGAGTATGCCGCAGCGGATGGTACGATCTGGTCGTCCCGCCAGGAGGAGACTCCCGTTAACCCGTGACAAGGAGATTCGCCAATGTTTGAGGCCGCCTATATCCGTACTCTGAAGGAGGGGACGTTTCCGGACAAGGTCAACACGGCCCGGGAACTCATGAAGGAATGTTCAGTCTGCGCAAGGAACTGCGGGGCGAACAGGCTGGAGGGAGAAACGGGCTTCTGCGAGATCGGAGCAACCGCGGTGGTTTCCTCCGCAAACCCTCATTTCGGCGAGGAGGCTCCTCTCGTGGGGTCCCGAGGGTCGGGGACCATATTCTTCACATCCTGCAATCTCAAGTGCGTCTTCTGCCAGAATTACGAGATCAGCCACTTGATGGACGGCAGAGAGATGCAAAGCCGGGATCTGGCGGACCTCATGCTGGGCCTGCAACGGATCGGATGTCACAACATCAACTTCGTGACGCCTTCACACGTGGTTCCGCAGATCCTCGAGGCAGTCCATGAGGCTGCTCAGCGGGGACTCGAGGTTCCGCTCGTGTACAACACCGGTGGGTACGATTCGGTGGAGACGCTCAGAATTCTCGACGGAATCGTAGATATCTATATGCCCGACCTGAAATTCATGGATTCGGAGATCTGCCGGGAACTCATGGATGCTCCCGACTATCCGGAAGTGGTTCAGGCCGCGATTTGCGAGATGCACAGGCAGGTGGGAGACCTGAAAACCGACGAGCACGGTGTGGCTACCAGAGGGCTCCTGATTCGCCATCTCGTTATGCCGAACGATCTCGCGGGGACCCGTGCAGCCATGCGCTTTCTTGCTCGCGATATTTCCACAGATACGTATGTAAACGTCATGAGCCAGTACAGGCCGTGCGGAAGAGCTCATCAATATGTGTCAATCAATCGGTCGCTCACTCGTGAGGAATACGCGCGTGCACTGGAGATCGCCCAGGAGGAGGGGATTAAGAGACTTGACGAAAGAACAGGTATACGGCTTCGTTTCCTTTGACGCGCCTTGGTGTCTTCCCGGGAAACCACATACCTGAATGTGTGTATGACCTCTTACCGCGGTTCGAGCAGCTTATGTGAACGGATTTCGGAGAGAATCCCCGCGGCAATGGCTCGATGCCCTTCCGCGTCGGGGTGGACATCGAGATTGATCAGGTAGGGGCTCTTGCCTTTACGGATGCTCTCTCTCAGCCAGGGCGTCGCGTCCGCATAAGGGATGCCGTGCTCACGGAGATATCGTTCGATTTTGTTTCTCGCAAGCTTCTCATTTTTTACCAGACGCCTGTAATTCTCCGGAGACTTCAGGTGGCTGCTGTCGAGGAACGGCTCGACCACCAGTTCCTTTGTGGGGAGAAAAACGACGAGGAATCGAACGCCTGCCTTCTTCAGTCGATCATCTATTCGACCGAGCGTCTCGAGCACAATACGGAGGCCCTCGCGATTACGGGGATCCGCCTGATCCAACCCGACGATTCGGTAGGCCGGGGAAAGTATCGTGTGGATGTGGCCGTACTCGAATACCTCCCATGGAGCGAACCGGGAAGCCCTGAATTTGAGCACGTACCAGGGCCAGGTGTAGTTGGGAAAAAAGATCCGCTTGGCAAGCCACAACAAGGCATAGATCTTCGAGTTTTCAGCGAGGAAGTCTTTCAGCTCCCGGTGAGGTTCGAAAAGTCTGTTTGCAACTTCCATCACGGGGACTTCTTTGTCTCTTTCCGAGAATTGTTTCATCAATTCCTTGTCGGCTGTTTTCATGTCAGGTAGCCGGCCTTCGTCATAGACCGTGCTGTACGCCTCCCACAGATCGTTGCCGAGGAACAGGGCCTCGATGACCAGCTTCGGGTGCAGTTCCAGGGCTTCATCGAGCATCAACAGGCTACGCGTGGGATCATAGCCGCTGAATCCCATGTTGTACGTCCTGACGCCCGCCATGCGCTCGAGCTGCTGAGGCCACGCGTTTTTCCGTTTGGCCCACACACCGTAAGTGAGCGAGTCGCCCAAGGCGACGATCGGAGCTCGTTTGGGCACGTCCCTGTTGCGAAAACCTTTCGCGTCGTGATCCGGAAAATTGGGATTGGGCCGCCATCCGAGTTTTTTGTCAGGCACGGAGAGCCCGGAACGGGAACTCAAGAGCGAATCAACGCGCGGTGAAATGAGACAGAGCCCATGCAACACCAATTCAATGAGAACGAGGGTTACGAATGTGAGAATCAGCCAGAATATCAGCGTCTTGATTGTCGATTGACCTACAGCCATAGCGAAGGTATCTCCCGACCCGATGATACCACAACTGAAAGACGAAAGTTCGCCGAGGAGAGGCTTTCCACAAAAAAGCCGCACCTCTCAGACGAACATTGACCCCTGAGCCACCCTGGGGTACGCTCGCACGATCATCCTGAAAGCCTTGTGAGTCTTGGATCAGTGGCGACGCTATCCCGTTACTCGCGCTTCACCAGGCAATGCGACGCCCCGCGGAAACCGCTCCTCTTGGAGTAGTCGAAAGAGAAGACATCAACATGAAATCCTCATACCGATCCTTTGTGAACTGTGTCAGCGCCCGTTCGCGAGCCGCTCGCGCAGATTTGTTCCGGGAGTCCTTTCGACTGACGCCGGAGACTCGGATACTCGATCTCGGTTCCGAATGGGGACTCTATATTGCCGATGTCCTCAAGGGCACGCCGGTCGTGTCTCGGAACGTCTTCGCGGCGGACATATTCGAAGAGTCATTGGAGCAGGCGGAGAAGGATTACGGCTTCACGCCGGTGCTGCTCCAGGAATCGGAACGTCTTCCTTTCCCGGACAGACACTTTGACATCGTCTTCTGCAATTCCGTCATAGAACATGTAACCCTGCCCAAGGAGCAGCTTTTTGAAGTGACCTCGGAAAAGATCTTCAGGCGGCGATCCCTTATGAGGCAGCGTCAGTTCGCCGCAGAGATTCGCAGAGTGGGGAAGGGCTATTTTGTTCAAACGCCCAGTCGATGGTTCCCCCTGGAACCCCACACACGGCTGCCCTTCATGGGATGGATGCCCAGACAGGTACTGATAACGATGATCAAAGCGGCCCGACTCAACTGGAGTCCCGACTGGAGCCTGCTCACGGTTGCCGAGATGCGAGCACTCTTCCCCGATGCAGAGATCGTCACGGAGAAGCTGCTCGGGATTGTCAAGTCCATCGTCGCAATCAAGAAGTAATTTGATATAGCGATAAGGATCAACCGGCGAGGCCTTTGTGCAACAAGGTTCTCCGCGGTGAACTGGCATCCGCAGGGAAGCCCTACCGAACGGTCGGCACATTGGGGATTGCTTCCCGCGACTCCTTTTCCCGGTCGTAGGGAGATCTTCTTGCGGATGTGCCCTCGGGCTGGGAGGATTCGATTTCCTCCAGTTGCGCGAGCAGCAGGTCTCGTATCTTGTGTCGATAGGATGCGTATTGCTCCCCGGCCGCGCACGTCAGAATGTAATCACGGAATCTCGCAGGGAACTTCACGAACGCCTTTAACATCAGTTTGAAGAACTTCCAGCGAGAGGAGTATATCGCGGAGTGCCGGCGAAGGAACGTCGGAGCGGCACGCAGCTCGGGCCAGTCACCGACGAAGATTCGCTTGCGGTAGGGCGGTGGGGCCATGCGGGAAAAATGCTCAAAGGTTCGTTCCAGGTATGCGTCGGGATCGTACAGCGTCTCGTACACGTTGATGTACTCGTGCACGATGTCCTTGAGGGGCCTGGTGGGAATGAATTTGATCATTCCGGTTGTCGTACCCAGGTCATCGTTGGGTCCGTCCCAGAGGAGGCGTCCTTCTCTCTGCAAGCGATCCCAGAGTTCCGTGCCCGGCCCCACTTGCAGGAGCATAAGGGGCACTTCCGGCACCTGATTGCGGTTGGCGAACCCGATGAGGCGCTGATTAACACCGGGCCGTTCGTGATCAAAACCCATGATGAAGTGAGCGAGAACCTGCATTCCCGCTCGATTGATCTTCTGCACCGCCATATCGATGTCGAGCACTGCATTCTGGAATTTCTTGGTGAATTTCAGGATGTCCCGTTCCGTATCTTCAACCCCGATGAGGACTTTGACGCATCCCGCGTCCACCATGAGATCCATCATTTCAGGATCCTTCGCCAAATTCAGTGTGGCATACATGATGAACTCAAAGGGATATTTGCGCTCTTTCATCCATGGGCCCAATCTCTGCAGAAGCTTCCTTGCGCGAGATCGATGTCCGATGAAGTTGTCGTCCACCATGAAGACGTATCTTCGCCAGCCCAAGTCGTAGAGCTGTTGGAGTTCCTCGAGGACCTGTTCGATGGACTTTGTCCTCATCTGCCTTCCCAGCATGAGGGTGATGTCACAGAATTCACAGCGGAACGGGCATCCCCGGGAAGTCTGCACGCCCATAAGAAGGTACTGGTGGATATCCACCAGGTCGTACCTCGGAATGGGAGACTTGGTCATATCCGCTTTGCCTTTGGCCTCGATCACGATTCCGGACTTCCCCGCTTCGATTGCTTCGACAACCTGGTCTATGACGAGTTCGGCTTCTCCTTTCACAACGATATCCGCGCCGTATCTGAGGGCCTCCTGAGGGCCATGAAAGACAAGGGGCCCGCCGATGACCACTGTTTTGCCACGCTCCTTGGCCTCCTGCATGATTCTGACTATGTTGGAGAAATGGACGGCCATTCCGGACAGGAGAACGCACTCGCAGGTATTCCAGTCCTCTTCCGTAATATCCCGGACGTTCATGTCGACGAGGGTGAACTCCCAATCCTTCGGAAGCAGGGCGGCGACGGTGATCAGTCCTATGGGCGGAGGTCCAAGGTATTTCTTGCCTATGGCCTCCAGACTCCTGTTCTGGCACCACATGTCCTCCCTACTCTGAGGATATACCAGCAACACCTTCATATAAGAGTCTCCTGCAAATCTTCTCCCTAACAAAAAATCTCATTATACAACGAAATTCGGCGCCACCAAAACGAAATCACAATCACCCGCTCCAGCATTGCCCCATACCCTGCGGGCCACACGTTCGCCTGAGTTGTAATCCTCTTCCCTCTCACGCCCTCGCCATGGGACAAGCCCCCGTTCCGTCCCTTTGCTCACTGAGGATGCTAACAATCCTGGAACACATTATTTCACCACGATCTCAACCGGCGCTGAGCCGCGCTTGAAGAATTGCAGAAGCACCGCGGGATCTTTCACAAACATTTTCAACACATACCTCACTGAAGGATTGTAGCGTAACAGATCATAGAAATCGAATCCTCGCCTCCAATGCAACCACGACTTGCTGAACGCTCGACGAAAGTCCACTATTCGCTCGTCGATTGTCTGCTTTTCGGGCTGACCCGAGAATGCATAGATTGGGCGACTGAGCGAATCGTCGAGCGTCTTCGGCTCGCCGGGCCCCATCATCTGCTCCCAGAGGGGAGTCCCCGGGTCTATTATCAGAGGACCGCTGTCGGCCGCGTGCGGTCTCTCCTGCAGAACGAATTCGCGACTCGCCCGAAGATCTTCCTCGGTTTCTCCGGGAGCCCCTGTGATAAAGCTCGTCACCACTACCATGTGCGCTTTCTTGGCTCGGCGAACACCCTCGGCCAAGCCGTTCCGATTGACCGGCTTGCGATACCTGCTGAGCTGGGCGTCGCTTCCGCTTTCCACTCCGACGAATACGAAATCGAATCCAGCCTCGTGCAGCATGTCGAGGGTCTCCTGCGGAACGTCATGCAGCGACCCCTGGAATCCGAGACGCATCCGCTCCTGGAGTCTATGCTCGAGTATCAAACGGGACAGTTCATCGACTCTCCGTATATCCCGGGTGAAGTTCTCGTCGACGAAAAGCACCAGTTGATAGCCCTCTTCGGAAAGCTGAAACAATTCCTTAAAGACACTCCGGGCAGAGCGCGGCCTCCACCTGTTGGACATGGGAGGTGTCTTGGAACAGAACGTGCAAGCGTAAGGGCATCCCCGGGAGGTTATCATCGTGGCAGCCTTAGGGACCTTGGGGAGCCGGAACCCTGCATAACGGGTAAAATATCCGCGGTATTCCAGGGCGTCGCGGTCAGGAAAAGGGACCGAGGCGATGTCCTCGATCATCTGCGGTGTGCCGCTGACCGGCTCGCCCCTCCAGCGGTACGAGAGCCCCGGAACGCTCGCAATATCCTCCGATCGGAGAAGGCGCCGACAGAGTTCTGGAAAGCTTTCCTCGGCTTCGCCTCGAAGGATCAGATCGAGTTCCGAGATCTCCCGTAGCACGAGACGATCAAAGAGCGTTGTATGATGTCCGCCGAATATTGTCAGGACACCCGGACGTTCGCCCTTGACCCGCAATATAAGCCTCCATGCCCGCCTGATATTCTGACTGTTGACAGTCACGCCGAACATGTCGGGGGAATAGCTCAGAATCCTTCGAGCCGCCTGTTCCGAGTCCAGCCCTTCTGCATAGGGGTCCACGACGGTTACTTGAACGTTGGGAAGATCTCTCACGCTCCCTGCAAGATACAGGAGCCCAAGCGTCGGAAATGAGCCGATCCCCCAGGTGTCGCCTTCCGAGGGAGGCGTCGCTAAGACAACCTTCATGGCAGACTTGCCCGCAATTGATTTCAGGAAACTATTATCAAAAAACTTGGGTCTGTTCAAGACAGCCGGCGGTGACAAACGGCCCCGTGCGAACTCGTTCGGAATCCGTGAGAAAACTTCTAGCCGGGTAACAGAGACCCGCGGGAACCGATCCGCCTCGTACGTGGCTTCAAGAAGTCCGTTGGAAAAGGAGAACATTTCTGCTACCAATCATAGCGGTGCGTATCTAGAGGATAGGATTCGCCCTCACCCTAGAGGAGGCTCCCCATGGCGGGATCGGCCTGATTTTCCCTCCAGGGGAGGGTCGGAATGAGGGAAAAGCGTACGGGTTTGAACGTGTTCTCGTATTGTGTTTGATCGGTCACCGGTGTCGGGTGTCCGGTTCCCTTCCCACGGACCGTGAACGTACACCCGTCCGACAAAGCACACGACGGAACTCTCGAGGTAAAGCTTGCCTGCGTCCGCCCCCAACCCCAGACCGAGGCACGGGACGATGGTTTATGCAGTTATCATGGCAGGTGGGAGCGGCACTCGTTTCTGGCCCTATAGCAGACGGGATAAGCCCAAGCAGCTGCTCAACATAGCCGACGGCAGAACGATGATTCGGGCTACCGTCGAGCGCATCGCCGGGAAGATACCGTTCGACCGTATCATGGTGGTCAGCGCTGAGCAGCATTCCGAAGAGATACGGCGTCAGGTCCCCGAGCTGGGCAAGGCTATGGTGGTACCCGAGCCCTTGGGACTGAATACTGCGCCTTGCATCGCACTGGCCGCTTACAAGCTTCTCAAGACCGATTCCGACCCAACCATGATAGTGCTCCCCGCGGACCACCTTATTGCCAAGGAGGAACCTTTTCTCGACGCGGTTATGGCAGGGGTACATGCCTGCTCCAGGGGAGATTATCTGGTGACGTTCGGCATTGTTCCGGATCGTGCGGAGACAGGATACGGCTACCTCAAGCTTGGGTCGAGCACCTTCAGGGAAGGGTCGAGCACGGTCTACCGCGTGGATACCTTTGTGGAGAAGCCCGATCTCCATACAGCCGAACGATACCTGGCTACCGGGAATTATCTGTGGAACAGCGGGATGTTTGTCTGGAACGCAAGGGCCATCGTGCGGGCCTTTGAAAAACACCTTCCCGACATAAGCAACGCCCTCGCGCCGATTGTCCCCATGCTCAACTCAAAGGATGAGTTTCCGGCCCTGGAAAAGGTTTACGCAAGCCTGCAAGCGGTCTCTATCGACCACGGCATCATGGAGAAAGCTGATAATGTGCTCTGCATCCCAGTCGACATTGGCTGGAATGACGTGGGAAGCTGGGCCTCCCTTGCGGGTGTCCGGCCACGAGACCGCCACGGAAATGTAACTGTCGGATGGGTTGTCGCGCTTGACAGCCGCAACTGCATCGTGTGGTCGCCGGATAAGCTCACAGCTCTCATCGGCCTGGAGGATTTGATCGTGGTTGAGACACCGGACGCGCTTCTGGTCTGCGCCAAAGAGAGATCCCAGGACCTAGGGAAGCTGCTCGACCTGCTTCAAGAGAACGGATGCGAAGACTTGCTCTGAGACTAGCTTCGAATATGCGAAGGGAACCTCACAGAAGGGTTCAACCCCTGGCGATCAGTTGGACTTTCCCCGCCAAAGTTCTTACCAGGCTTTCAGGTTCACTTCTTGCAGGAATTTTCCGGTCGGAGATAAACCGTGCAGGCCCGTCTTGGCGGAACGGGCGGTTGACACAACGATTGCGGAGCAACGGGAAAGGAGCAGATGCGCTGAGGAGAGGCCGGGAAATTGCAGAGCCTGCGGGGTGCAACAACCTGCCCGCAGATTCGCTGAGGAGCCACCACCGACTCACAGAGGCCATCCGGTGCCGTCGGGTATGCGCAGACACGGCGAGGCGCCACGGGCATCGTGCAGAGTCTCTTGGGCGCAACCACCACCGACCTTTCGGTCGTACCGCAGGATGACTTGGCCGCGCCCGGCGAACACCAACCGTGCGTGCCGCACAGACCTACCATAGCTCCGGCAAGCACCATGCCGAGGTATTTTCTCACGGAATACATGCCATCATTCGTGGCCCGACCGTCACGGACGCAGGCAAGCCCGTTCACGGCCGGGCTCTTCTCAATCGTTTCCTTGCTTTGTGGGGACCAAGTATATCGCATCAGCGAGGGAGAAGTCAAAGAATACCGTAGCCCAACGTTGGCTGCGATTAGTTCCGTCGAACGTCGGGAAGATCGGCTTTCACGTGAAAATCATCTTGAAATCCAGATGAACTCGCTCTATACAAACCCGCACTGAAGCTGGAGGTGGTGTACATGAAGAAAGAAGTCGTTGTCTGCGATTCCTGTGAGACCGTACTCCAAGGAGGCGGGATCAGGCTCAACTGTGCAGTCCCAGCGGGAGAGTTCGCAGAAGAGAGCATAGACCTTTGCTCGGAGTGCCTGAGCGAAGTGCTGCACGCCTACTCGAACGAAACCGGAGAGGACTTCCTGACAGCCGAGCTTGCTCCGGACGTTTTTCTCGTGCTCAGAGGAGACGAGCTCGAGGACGACGAAGAGACGGCTGCCCCTGATTTTTCGCGTGAGCAGACAGTCGCAACCTGACGAAACGCAGAAGCCCGTAACGGAATCGGAGATGCGTCGCGAGCCCCTTGCGAGAATATCGACGCGCACCAAATACCTGTCGCCACAGGTCATGGGAGCGGTCAAGCCGGGAATGAGCAAGCAGAGACTGAACTGATCGGACGGGAATTGTAATCAGACCGGTTTACCCTTTTCCAGAGCGTCTAGTCTCGCCTGGAAGTTGGCAAGTATTTTGGTGATTTCAGCTACCTGCAATTCAAGTCGTGTCCCGCGGTCCAGGGCTCCGGTGAGAGCCGTCTTAACCGTGTCGGCAAAGGACGTGAGACTGTTCATCAGCGTCTGCTGATCTTCTCGAAGCGTCCTGATTTCGTTTCTGACCTCCTCGATCTCGTTTCCTGTGTCCATGATTCCTCCCTGGAGGATGTATACTTTAAGCGGAATCCCTTTACAAGGGATTCCGGGGGCCGTCATTTCATTCACAGGGCAGGGCGCCCGAATCCTGTGGCCTTCTCCGGACGGCCCCGAGGAGCCAAACATGAACGCCAAGAGAGGCGAATAATTCAACGCCGTTCGTTGGCAATTCATGCAGGAGTGGTCTATTATTGGGCTCGGGATCAAGACAGGGGTCATACCAATCATCGGACCGGTTCCGCGGGCGTACGCGTGTGGGGTTGAAGATTCAAACACCAATGCCCTCTGGTGGTCGTTCGCGTAAGGTCCGCGCAACGGGTGTCCCAGTCATCATACATCCCGTGGGGAGCGGCAGCATGGGCCCTGTCAGCATTGAAAGGAGGCGGTGGGTATGGCTGCAAAATCGGCTTTCCAGGGTTTTCCCAAGGAGTGCGTGGAGTTCTTCGAGAATCTTCAGAAAAACAACAACAGGGAGTGGTTCACTGGACACAAGGGCCACTTTGATCGGTACGTAATCGATCCAGCAAGGGACTTCGTTTTTGAAATGGGAAAGGCGCTTCAGAAGATCGCACGAAATATCGTCGCTGATCCGAGGATTGACAAATCGATATTCCGCCCCTACCGGGACACCCGGTTCAGTAAAGACAAGACCCCGTACAAGACCCACCTGGGGATCTTCATGTGGGAAGGAGACGGTCCCAAGATGGAATGCCCCGGCTTCTACTTTCACCTGGAGCCGCCGGACGTGATGTTGGGTGTCGGCATCCACTGTTTCTCCAGGACGCTCCTCCAGCGCTATCGCGATGCGGTCGTCGAAGCAAAGAGCGGGCCGGCTCTGGCCAGGGCTGTCAAGGCCGTGCAAAAGAAAGGGGATTACGAAATAGGGGTCCAGCACTATAAGAAGACTCCCCGCGGCTATGATCCCGAACACAAGAACGCGCAATTTCTGCTTTTCAACGGACTCGTCGCGTGGACGATGAACAAGATTCCCAAGCAACTCTATTCAGGTGAGATTGTTGACTATTGCTTCACGAGATTCAAAGACATGACCCCGATACACAAATGGCTCGTGGAAATGAACGAGAACGTCGCTAAGTGAGCCTGGTCTCCGGAAGATTTGCCCGACCCGGTCAGAGTACAGCCTCGTTGTCCATACGTGCCGCAGTAGCCGGGAGCGTGTTGATTCTCACGAAGGAGTTGGATCATGAAGGTGCTGGTTACAGGACGGGTTCCGGCTCACGTTCGGGAGCGGATATCCCGGGAACATGAGGTCTGGGCCAACACGGACGATAAACCGATGGGAAGGAGCGAACTGCTCGAGAGGATCGTCGACAGGGAGGGGCTGCTCTGCACGATTCCGGACCGGATTGACGAAGAGCTGCTCGCTCGAGCTCCAGAACTCAAGATGATAGCCACCTCCACGGTTGGGGTCGACCACGTCGACCTGGAGGCAGCCACGGCCCGGGGAATATGGGTTTCCAACACACCCGGCGTCCTGGACGATGCCACCGCTGACCTGACCTTTGCGCTCATTCTCGCGGTTGCCCGGCGAGTAGTCGAAGGAGACCGAAGAACTCGTGAAGGCGGCTTCAGGCACTTCGCTCCCATGCTTTTCCTCGGAAGCGACGTAAGCGGAAAGACTCTCGGCATCATTGGACTGGGAAAGATCGGAAGGGTCGTAGCTAAAAGGGCTTCCGGTTTTAACATGCCTGTTATCTACCACAACAGGCGAAGGATCCCCCCAGAGGAGGAACGAGCACTGAACGCACGTTACGTTGCCATGGAAACGGTTCTTTCAGAAGCTGACTTCGTCTCGCTTCACGTTCCGTTGACCGACCAGACGCGTCACCTGGTGGGCGAGAGAGAGCTGATGACCATGAAACCCACTGCGTTCCTGATCAACGCCTCGCGCGGCCCGGTAGTTGACGAGCACGCCTTGCTGACGGCTCTTCGGAAGAAGGCAATTGCCGGAGCGGGGCTTGACGTATATGAGAATGAACCGGTTCTGACCCCCGGCTTGGCCGATCTGAAAAACGTTGTGCTCCTTCCCCATGTAGGGAGCGCGACGCTCGAAACGAGGACAAAGATGGCCGAACTCGCCGCGGAAAATCTCTTAACCGGTCTGAAAGGAGACATTCCCCCGAACTGTCTCAACTGTGTCCGGTAAAGCTCGATCCGTCGAGATGCCCGATCGAGGGGCTGCGAGAAGATAAGCGTTTAGTGGGGACGACTTCTTTCCTCTGGTTCCCAGGGTCTACCTCGACGAATCGAGGCTGGAGCCTGGGAATGAGACGCCGCAGTACTTGCGATTTCACCCCTGTCAGTCCGACACGCTCTTAATGATATCGCCCGGCAAGACCTCTTCCCGTGACCTGGTGATGAGCACGGTGGATTTCTTCTTGAAGGCTTTCAGGATCATTCCCTCGCCCACAAAGCGGTCAGGAACGGAAATCCGTCGCCAGAGATAGGGATCTTGGATAGGATGGACAGGCCGGTATATGTTGAACAGCATTCCTTGCTTTATTCCGTCGCATTCGCCTCTGTCCACGAAAACGATGTCATTCTCTAAATGATGTACTTGAAGATAGAAGGCATCCCGGGAGGCCGATCTGAGGATGGTACCCGTGAGCATCCGATGGGTCTTGGTAGGGATGATCTCCTCCCGTCGGGGAGTGAAGAGACACACCTTGTCTCCTATTTTGAGTTCCACGAAGCTTTCCAGGACGATGGCTGTTGCGAGGTCGTGGCCGGTGTTGGTGATCTCCACTTCTCCGACGATCTCGCCGAAAAAACCCACGGGACGGTCAATATTGAGAGGATGGTAAAGGGGACCCCTTTCCCTGTAGATCCCGAAGCGGTCACCGACAAGAATGCACTGCCTCTTGGACGGCCGAAAACGAATGTATACCAGATCTCGCTCGAGATAGTGCTCTTTGGTGGTATCGGGGGCGGTCGCGATATATCCCCAGACTCTCGCCGGACGCTTGCCCAGGCGGAACCTGAAGTACTTCTTGTCGTACGGTATCCCCCTATAGGGGATCTTCTGGGTGAGAAAGCGGGCCTCTTCGGGGAGCCCTGTCGGAGGCTCATATGTCTGATTTATATAGTTGAACGCGAATCGCTGGTGATAGACGTTGAGCTTTGTTCCGGCAACCAGCCCTTCATACTGGGGATCGGAAGTACCCGGCTTCATCCTCACAGAGGGATTCTGATTCCAGAGGAAGGGCCACAATGCGGGATTGGCATAGTACAAACCGGCGATGCCGTACAGGGTGTCTCCTCGCTGGACTGTATACTGCCCCTTGGGCCGGGGAAAGATCTCAAACGCGTAAGGCCCCGTACCGAGGATCGGGGTGATCCCGAGGATGATGGTTGCCAGTATAAAAGCCCGATATTTCTTGATCATCGGAGGCCTCCGCGTCCAATTCTCATAAACAACTTGATTAAAACGTCCTAACTCATCGGGTTCTATATACATTTCTTGGCGAATTTTGTCAAGGCCTATCTGCCGAGACGTCGGACGCACCGAACAGGCCACGCCCCGACGCGCGGGGATGATCCGTACAGAACCCGCGCTTCCCGGACGCGGCCACTCTCAGGAACCGTACTGTGAAGAGAGTGTTAACACGGGGATAGGTTGCGTGGAACGTCAGGTGTTCAGCTACGTTCGAGCAGCGTGTGTGAGATCTTCATCTCGAAACCCTGCTTGGACCTCGCAACTTTTTTCTCGTAGGAATCCAGAATTAATTTTGTCCTAACCTAAATTTAAAAACGACTCTGCACACTCTAGTGGTCAAATTCGCACGACAATTGCCTTTTGAGCGACCTGTGGCTGTGGAGCGCCCATTCTGAGGCAATCGACGGACTGGGTCGGAGGACTTTTCAGCGCCAAGGCGTAAGCGCGCCCTACGCTGAGGCGGATATTTGCTCGCTCGTGCATGTTTTGTAAGGAGGATTCATGAAACGGCTAATCGGAATTACGCTGCTCTGTCTCTTTACGGTTTCCCTGGCAGGTCCCGCCCTGGCCTGGGAATACAAGATGAAGGGTGAGACGGTCTGGCGGTATCGCTACCTCTCGAGAACCGGGAACAACGACATCTTCGGACGCGTGGGCGGGGCGACCAACCTCGGTGTCAACCACGTGAAGAACTGGCCGACCCCTTCCACGAATAACCAACACGATAACAGCATCGGAATTCTGGCCGGTGAACCGGGTTTCGGGGCGGATGCGGACATGACCGACTACCGAGCGACCCTCTACCCGAAGATCAAGATCAACAAGGCCATATCCCTTTCCGCGTCGGTCAACATGACGTCCCTTGGCATCCATAGTGCCGGCAGACCTTACGACAACTATGGGAGTGGGCCGGGGTTTATCAACTCCATGTGGGTGCCCATCAGCAACCGCATGGCCGCGGCGAACACACCGAACATGTTCGTTACGGTCCAGTGGTGGAAGATCAGTGTCAAGCTGCCTTGGTTCGGGCTGAGCACGGGAACCAAGACAAGCGGCTTCGGTATCGGTATCGTGAAGAACAAGTACCACGACAGGCCGTCCACCTCGTTCAGTATGACTGCCGCGTACGGTCCGATCTACATCGGTTTTTCTCCTTACTTCGGCAGGACGAACTCCAACTGGAATGACTGGCCTCGAGACTCAGTCGATGACAACAATCCTTGGCGCAAGGATGACGACCGAGACTATTTCCGGGGATGGATCTTCGGCATAAGCTACGTGAACGGGGATCTCATCATCGGTTTCCAGAACGACGGATACGCGATTGACGCGTACAATACCGGGACCTACGTCTCGAGGACTGGGGCCAATCTGAACACACCGGGTGCTTGGCCGGCAGCAAGCGGGACTGCCACCCCGCCGCTCCAGCATGCCAACTTCTGGACCTCCGACTCGGGGATTTACATCAAGTACTTCAACGGCAGATTCTTCTTCAACGCTGAAGTTGACTACTTCTGGGAATATCGGTCCGGGCGAGGCACCATAGAATATCGGGCAGGACTCCCCCTGATTCATGAGGATCGAGACGAGAGCGCATGGGCGTACGCGGTTGAGACTGGATTTGTCACCGGTCCTCTGAAGGTTACGGCCAACTATTTCCGGTCAACGGGCGACGATCCCGCGACACGCAAGATTGACGAGAACGCGGGCAGCGCGTATGCGGGAATCAGCGCCAGCTACGTGTACGACTGGGCCTACCTCATGTACTATACGTACGGCGCGGGAGCGTACTTTGACGGGGAGGGCAAAGGCCAACCCGCCAACCTTCATCACCTGGGGATTCGGCTTGACTACGGGGTGGCGTGCAACCTCAATGTCTACGGGGTCTACTCGTACGCCTGGCGCGACCAGCCAAATGCCTACAGGCTCGGTGGAAACTACCTCAACACGCAAGCCCGTTTCTCGAACAACGATATCGCCGCAGCTCATGGCCTTTCGGGGTTCGCGGTCAACCCTGCCGGTATTAACCGGGCGGTTCCCGACCATGCCCGGTACATAGGGTGGGAAGTGGACCTCGGTGTGGACTGGAAGCTGCTGGAGAATCTGACTTGGCGGACCAAGTTCGCGTACTGGCAGCCGGGCAACTGGTGGGCGTTCGCCTATCCCAATACGTCACGGCTCTACGACCTTACACCTGCAGGGGCTAGCCCTTCGCCGGCGTTCAACACGTTTTTCAACGCGACCCGCGATCTGGGACGGGACATCGATGCGCTTATCGCCCTTGAGACAACCATAACTCTAGACTTTTAATAGAAGGACGCTGCGACGTGCGTCATCTCTTCCATCTGAAATAGCTCTAGTGCTTTTCAGCGAACAAAAGCCGGCATTTGCCGGCTTTTGTTCGCAGCAGGAGATTACCGCTCGGATCCGGCGGCGAAGAGATTCGAACCACGGAAGCACAGAGAAGAAATCTACCCTCCGGTCTCTGTTCCTTCGTGCCTCCGCGGTGAGAGCCTCTTATCTTCCCCCTTGTGCGTTTCTACGCGTGCAAGTTGGTATCAGCCCTGCTTGAGCGAGACATCGAGCACCTTCGCCACGATGTCGAAGGTCTTCCATCCGTGTCGCTTGCCCGACGGAATGAAGTAACACTGGTTCGCGGAAAGCGTCCGTCGGTCCTCTTCAACGAACATTTCGATGCGCCCCTCGAGAACGATTCCGCACTGATCGAAGGGGTGCTCATGACCGGAGTCTTCCATGGCGGGAGCTATCTCCATACACACCATAATGAGGTTCTTCCCGATTTCCGCCTTGCTCATTATCCCGGGTCTGAATTCTTCAAGCCCCATATCGTCAAGATTCCAAAAGGCCATTGGGTCCCTCCCGGTGATCCGTCCGGCTATCATTCCTCATCGAAGGTATGTTGTCAGGCGCTCCACAGCCACCCATGGGAAAGGGCAAACGTTGTGCCGTCTGGATGCGGCTTGCAATGCCCCTCCGCACGCGAATTTCAATGTCGGTCGCAACAGGGCCTTCCTCCACCCTTTCTTCTGTGGCGGCCGGGTCGGTCCTCTTCTCCGACGAGGTTTCACCGCCACCGTTTCTTTCTTTTGTACCGCTGGTATCCTTTCACCGAAACTTCGGACCGTATCCCCAGGTAGAATTCCTTGACGTCTTCATCTTCCATCAATTCTGCCGGCGTGCCGGCGAGGACAAATCGACCGTTCTCCATGACGAGGCCGTAATCGGCCACATTCAGAGCCATGCGCGCATTCTGCTCGACGAGCAGTATCGTTACCTCTCTCCGGTTGATCTCGAGAACCACATCAAATATGCGTTTGACCATGACCGGGGCAAGGCCCAGCGAGGGCTCGTCGAGGAAGAGCAGTCTCGGCCGCGCCATGAGCGCCCGCCCGATCGCAAGCATCTGTTGTTCACCGCCCGAAAGGGTCCCGGCCCATTGGCGATCCCGTTCCTTCAGGACGGGAAACAACTCGTACACGCGGCCAAAATCCTCGTTCACCGCGGCTCCGTTTCCGCGGGGGTATGCGCCCATGAGGAGGTTTTCTCGCACCGTTAACTCCTCAAAGATGTCACGGCCCTCGGGAACGAACGAGATCCCCATGCGGACAATTTCTTCGACCTCTTCATGGTCGATGCGTTTGCCGAGGAACTCGATCGTACCCTTGTCCGGCTGGTCTTCCAGGAGCCCGACAACGGTTTTGAGCAGGGTTGTCTTGCCCGCTCCGTTGGGGCCGAGGATGGTAATGATCTTTCCTTCGGGGACTTCGAGCGATACCCCTCTGAGCGCGTAGACCATTCCGTACAGAGTCTCAATGTTGTTGATTTTCAGCACGGTCAGTTCTCTCCGAGATATGCTTCAAGGACTTCTGGGTCGTTTTGTATTTCCTCGGGTTTCCCTTCGGCTATCTTGCGACCGTAGTTGAGAACGGTGATCTTTTCCGAAATGTCCATCACCAGTTTCATGTCATGCTCGATGAGGAGGCATGTGATACCGAACTCCTCTTGAATGTCCTTGAGCCAAATCATAAGGTCCTGTTTTTCCTCGAGGTTCATGCCCGAAGAGGGCTCGTCGAGCAGGAGCAGTTCCGGTTCCAGGGCCAGAGCCCTTCCCAGCTCCACTTTCTTTTGGGTTCCGTACGGGAGATTTGAAACGAATTCATTGCGAGCTGACTGAAGATCCAGGAAGTCAATAATTTGTTCCACCCTGTCCCGGTTCTCGATTTCGTCCCGGGCCGCCTTGGCTCGTGCATGGAAGAAGAGCGCGCCGGAAAACAGACCGGTCTTGAGGAAATTGTGACGGCCGAGCATGAGATTGTCCATGGTCGTCATATGGGCAAACAGCTCGATATTCTGGAAGGTCCTCGCGATCCCGAGGCGGGCGATTCTGTCCGGACTCATTCCCTGGACTTCCCTATCCTTGAAGAGAATGCGGCCTCGTTGAGGCCGATAGATCCCGCTTATGCAGTTGAACAGCGTGGTCTTGCCGGCGCCGTTGGGCCCGATTACCGCGGAAAGGGAATTGCGTGCGACCTCGATGCTCACATCGGATAGAGCCATGAGCCCGCCGAAGCTTATGGTGAGGTTCTGCGTCCCGAAAAAGACCATGCTAAGTCCGATCATAACCGGCCGACGTCCACCACACAGGGGTGGAACACGGCTCGTCTTGTGGCAGCCACCTATCCGTTCAATCGATCCCGGCGACTCGTTTCATGATGCCTTGGGTGACCGCACGAGAGGCTGCCACCAATCCGAGAAATCGTTCGCGCGGGAAAATGCTCCGACCCTGAATCCACGTTCAGTGACCGAAGTCCCAGGAGGCACCCTTGTCGAAAACATTTAGGAGCACCTTCTGATCCCGGGCTGGCAGGACAAGGCGTGAGAGACATGCGATAGAGTATCACACGGACTCGTCACGGCAAGAACGATTTGCCATTCGGAGAACCGATTCTCCATGGTTCCGGGAATCGATTAACTCAGGGGATCTTAGCCGACGAACTCCAGGATTGTGCTTCTGATCAGGGTATTAGCGTGTTCCAGCGCAAAGTCCTTTGGCTCCGAACCCGCGTCCTCGACTATTACCTCGATCTCCGGTTTCCCTGTGATCTGTCCGTCGAGCGCCTTTGCAGTAACGGAGAAGAAACCGTACGGTCTTTCATGGTCGCCCCAGACTTTGTCGTAAAGTCTGCCGAGCTGGAAACTGTCCTTACGCACGTGCGAGGCCCATCTTCCTTCGAGGGAGAATTTCTCCACGTGACCGACACCTTGGACAACCTCGTCCACGGAGACCTCGGCCGTCACCTGATCGATCCAGACGCTTGCCTCGAATCGGGTTCCGGTTCCTAGTTGATTCGTCTTGTCCGTCGTCACCTGATCTCGGGCGTTGGCGAGACTTCTCATAAGTCTGCTCGAGGTTCGAGACATCGGAGCCCCTCATCCGGGTTCAGCGACGGTCACGGCCGATCTCACGGTACCCCAATCGGCTTCGGGGAGTACGTACCACAAACATTGGCGATCGACAACTCAGCCCCTCATCGTGTCCCGACCAGCTGTTCCTGGGGCGTAGGACGGAAGGATCCTGAAAAGCACGCAACATCCCGGAATCACGCGTTATAAGGTCCCAACCAATCCCGGAGCGGGGTCGGTTTGGCCTCAATTTCCGCAATCGGCGGATAGACCGATGGCTCGGTCAGATGGATACCGTGCAGGAAAACGAACAGGTGCCTGTCTTCGGAAATCACCACCGGTATGAGATTCTCATTCACTGCCGAGAATCTCAGCGCTGAGTTGAATCGTGCACCCCGAGAGTGGTCCTCATTGTGAACGGACGAGCCCTCCAAGATGCAACCAAATGCATGGAGGAAGCCTCGAACGTCTATGTGAAGAGCTCCGTCGACCTTGGCCATAGAGAAGGCCAATCTCATTGTTTTGGCCAGTTTCAAATCGATCGCCGGTTCCAACCTCTGCCCACCAAGATCCCGTGGGTTCTTTGTCGGGTCTATCACCAGCGTACAGCCATGCCTTTCTTGAATGGCTGTCTCAGCTATTCGAGACACAATGGCCAGCAACCTTTTTGTGGCCGTCGCTCGCAAACCAATCCGGTTCAAGGCGGTGCCTAGAGCTTCCAGATTTGGCGTAAGCCGGGATGAATAGAACCGTCCATCAGACACAGTACAGACCGGGACCTTGTTCAAAGAGATTTCCCCTCTCCCGCTTTTGAACTCAACGGAAAGTGCATAGTCCGGAAGTTTCCCGCCGGATATCCCTACTATTCTGCGACCATCGGTAACCAATCCCAGGGGAGTGTCCTGAACGGTTGAAAGCAGTTTACGAGTGTGTTTCCAGTTGCCTAATCTCAGCGTATCACTTTGGGGAAAGTTCGCGAGGAAATTGAAATTTGGCAATAACTCTTCTTCCACAATCACGAGTTTCCCGCTTGCCCTTCGTCCCTCTTCGTATGTTGTCGATATTCCGGCGATATCGCTGAGAATGTCATCGATAGATAGTCGAGTACTTCTGCCCACCATAGCGGAGAGTTCAGACTCCAAATAACCTTGGATGGCTTGCAGCGTATACCATTCCAGGGCAGTACCGAGAGTACGGGGATGAATGCGCGGTCGTCCCCAGCGGAAAGGTTCACACGACAGAACATAGGCGGCATGCTTGAGCCAACGGTCGATCACTCCCGATCCCGGTGCCCTCGGATGATGCTCCGCAAACCAGGCTTGGTAGTATAATCCTGCGGAACTGTACCCCACTCCTATGATACCTGGGAGTCTAGCGCATCCCACAGACTTGCCCGAATCACTTGGCGAGTCATCAACGCGTATGAGGTTTTGTGTCCAGGCGGATCTCCGGATGTAGTAGTCGAAAATCTCTCGTTGGTGCTCCTGGAGAAGATCCTGTGGATCCCAAACACTCAGAGGATCATCCTTCTCAACGGCCATAACAAGTGCTACGCGGCTTTGCCCCGAAAACCGTGAAAGCCCTTGCTGCACACCTCTGAGCAAATGAAACACCGCGAGGTGGAAATCCGTTTCAACCACCAGCTCAGGCATCGAGTCGTTCATGTTGGGCTCCTCCGGCAAATGGCCAAAACATCAATGTTACCGGGAACGCCGGGAGTTGCTCTTTGGTCGATACCCCCTGAGGAGGCCCTCAGATGCTCACAATCCGGCCCGTGACTTGGAGAGGCCTCCTCGGGGCTGATAGGTCCGCCTCCCTTCATCTCTCTCTCGCGGCAGCATCCCATGGTACTGCCCCCCGCTCGTGGGTGACAGAGTGAAATCTCGACAATCCAGCAACATGTCATATACTTAGGGGGCAGGCCGAACGGAGGAGTGAATCTCGATCCTTTGCGTTCATGCAAGATCGGAGTTGATATGCGGGACCCTAGGCTTTTCGCCCATCAAAACGTGTCCGCGGTGCGTTCATACGCGCGCGACAGCCTCCTCTCTTTTTACAATTTCCGAATAGCTACGGATCGGCTTCAACGCGATGCCCCTCTGCTCGTCACCTCCACTGGATTCCTTTATATCCGATTATAACCCAGTACCGACTACAAGGGAAAGGACCCTGGCATACGATCTCATGGAGTTGCGCGACAGAGCGGCTCTCATTCAGGCCCCGGGGTTCACTCTCGTGCCATGGGCGTCTCACACTTGGGACATTTCAACTCGAAACAGGGTTTTCCCGCCTGATGAGGCAGTCTCTCACCACAGTTGGGGCATATGCAGTTCCCGCCTTGGCCTGCCCCGCGACCTCCTCCGCGGCCTCCGCCGCGGCCTCCGCCACGGCCTCCTCCCATGCCTCTCCCGGTTCCGGGTCCTTTTCCCTGTGGCCCTGTTCCGTCACCTCTGGGCATCTTATCAACCTCCTTTTGATCTCATCTATTGACGTTTCAGACGATTGAGCGCGTCCACGAGCAGTGACTTGAGTCGGTCAAGCCTAACCGTATGGCCCTGGATCGGAATCCCCATCCAATCGGAGTATTCCAAAAGCTCTTCAGGATGCTCCTCGATGTAGCCGTCAAGGTACCCGATGCCATCCAAAACAACTGCGCCGCCCGTATGCCTTGGGAAGTTCTCGTTGGCAATTCCCTTGTCCCAGCCCTTGAACACCTGATGTCGAAACCTGATCCATCCGGGCGTCATCCACCAGATTGCCTCACCCTTGGCGATTTCTTCGCGCTCCGCTTCACTTGCGATCATGTCCATGCAGTGCGTAGCCTCGATTCTCGTTACCGTGGGCCCCTGTTCACTGATGATCTTCTCCATGCTGCGCGTGGGGTCGTTCACGTTCACGTAACAGAACTTGCCGCCATAGACTACGATGACCTTATCCGACATTGCTTTGGCTTTTTCTATTCTCTGAAGCAACTGACGTTCCAACTCCTGGCAGTCCTGGTGGAGTCCGGGTGTTGAGTAGAGTATCTCACGCGCATCCAGGAAACCGGCCTCTCTGAGATGGTTCAGCTCCAGGCTCAAGGTGCCGCAGGAAACCACGACCGAATCTGAAAAAGATGTTTCACCCATATGTTGGTCTCCTCTTTGAGCATAGAATTATTTCAGGACCCACGAGACCGCACCTTCGCGCGAACCTGGCCCGCGAGTGAAGTTGTGCAGGAATCAAACCGGGCCACATTTTAAGGTGATTGCCCATCATGAATCATCGATCTTCCAGGTAATTCTTCACAGCTTTCCTGACAAATTCCGAAAATTGAACGTCGCCTCTCTTGGCATCGATCTCGTCGATCAGACTCACCGGCATAGTTACTGCCTTTATCCTTAGCACTTGTTCTTCTCTTCCTGGAAACGCTAGGGGCGAAATCTCGCTCGCTGCGTCACGCAAGCGCTCGCGCAATTCGAGCGGCGATTCCGGCTCTTCCACGAAGTTGGTCAGGAGTACTTCAAATTCATCGTCGGTCAATGAGAGGGAGTTCAGACCGACGACCCAACGTTCGTCAAATGCGCCGCCTGCCTCCTCATCCCGTTTTACCCAAGCGACCTTTGCGTGACAGGTCATTCTCTGCGTACGGTTTTCCAGGACCATTCTCACCTTCACATTCCGCCCTTGTTCCAACTCCACGAAGGAGGCCGCTTCGATGCCGTACTCCTGGGCAAGCTTCGAATTGATGATCGGAGGAGTACCAGCATAACGGCAAAAAACCGGGCCATTCACGTATTTGTATTTCATGGCCAAGCTCCTTTCCGTGATCCGAGAACTCTAAGTTCCACGAGTCACAGGGCTGCTTGCTCACCAGTGTCTTCATCTTTTCCGCTACGCCACCATGCTCAGTAGTTGCGAGCAAGCTGGTAGCCCGCCTGTGTTGCACTGTAGATGTCTTTCACATCCAGAGCGTCTCCGATGATCTCAACTCTTGAAACGGCACTGCTGATCGCTTCGTCCGGCCCCTCGGAGGAACGGAGTCCGGAAGCCAGGATGACCGCCTGGAACGGTTCCAGAGAAATCTCTTCCCCATCCTTTTGTACCTCAACGCTTTCGGCCTTGAATTCTTTCACGACTGTGTGAGGCATTAGGGTCACGTTGGGTAATTGGGCTATCCTTCTGAGGGCGAGATTTCGCGTGATCATTTCCATATGACTTCCGATAGGGTCGGCCCGCTTTGTGGCAACCACATTGTAGCCTTCCACGCCCAACTTCTCCGCGATCTCAACCCCGGTTCTCCCTGCCCCGATGACCAGAACCCTGGGGCCATGCACCTCTTTATCCCCCCGGAAATAGTCGAGAGAAGTCAGGGTCCACTGATTCTGCAATCCTGAAATGTCCGGTACGTTTTGCATGCCTCCGGTTGCCCAGACGAGCAAGTCCGGCCGGATGTCATTTACAAGCGCGGCGTCGACGGGCGTTTGCAGAAGGATTGAAGCGCCGCTACTCTTTACAGCGTGCTCCAGCGAATCCAAAGTCTTCTTCATGCGCGCTTTGCCGGGGGCCTGCCATGCGAGAGCAAACTGGCCCCCAAGGTGATCCTTCATCTCCGCCAGCGTTACCTGGTGGCCGCGTCTTGTCAGATAGAGCGCCGCGCTCATCCCTGCAGGGCCTCCGCCTGCCACCAGGATCTTCAGCGGATTGCTGGTTTGTCCCAACTCCGGTTCACTGATCTCGGGGTTGAGGTTGCACCCTAAACCCTCCCCGCTCCTGACGCGATGCAGGCATCCCTGCAAACAGTAGCCACAGTGGCTCACTTCATCGTCCTTCCCCTCGCGCCATTTCTCTAGAAGATCAGGATCTGCAATGAGGGGCCTTCCGACGGCCACGAGGTCTGCAAACCCGTCGTTGAGGAACTCAACTATTTTATTCCTGTCACCCATTCTTCCCGCAACAATAAGAGGCAGTGAAGTCTGATCACGAATCCGGGAGACTGCATCGATTTGAGGCTTTTCCGGTAGACTCATGTGGTGAAAATACCAGGGTGGGCTGAAACAAAGGTTCCCCATACCCACATGCACGGCAGCCACACCGGTTTCGCGGGCCAGCTCAATGAGAGACTGAAGGTCTTCCGGCTCGATTCCATGGTCGGGGGACATTTCATTCCCTGAAATGCGGAGCACAAGTGGAATGTCGGGGGCACCCTCGCGCACAGCCGAAAGGACGCGCCTGGCAAAGAGGGTTCGGTCTTTGCCGTAGAGATCGCTCCTCTTGTTAATCTTCCCGTTCAGGAATTGAGAAACAAGGTACCCGTGGCCTCCCTGAATTTCGATCACGTCGAATCCCGTGGCTTTTGCCTTTTCGGCTGCTGAATGGAAAGACGCGACAATAATCTCTATCTCCTCATCGCTCAGCGCCTCGGAAACCTGACCGCTCGAAGGGCATGTGACAGGAGAGGGAGCCTTAGGAGGGGCTCCACTGGCTTTGGGATTAGCCGCTGCACCCGCGTGGCTCACGTGGAGACATGCCAGGCGGTCTTCCGCATGCACAACCTCGGCGATTTTTGCCAGCTCTGAAGTGCTCTCCGGAAGATGGACGCAGAGCTGCTCGGGATGCTCCTTGCCTTCCGGAGACACAGAAACGGGCTCCAGGATCACCAATCCCGGACCATTTCTCGAGATCCTTCGGTAAAAGAGCTCATGGCGCGTCGTCACTGTTCCCTGCGGATTTCCGTAGCCTGTCTTTATGGGCGGAAAAACGAACCGATTGACAAGCTCCACCTTACCCAAAGTCAGCTTACTAAACATTCTTTCCATTGCCTGCCTTTCCTTTCGACGCATCCCTTGCCAGAAGACTCGAATGATTCATTCGAGTGCACATCGGCTGAGTTGTCGGTCACCTTGGCAGTGTCTCCTTCTCAAAGGCGCCGAGCCGGACAATACTCTAGCCTTCCGGGCGGAAGCGGCAATCCGCCCCGATATCGGCGATTGATCCAAGCTATGAGACCATTCGACACAGACATTTGCCGTGGCGGACATTCATCATCGGTGGACGTCAATCAGCCTTTGCCCCAACGCCGCGGCAAGACTCCGGTAGAACTTTCGGCCACTCCGCTCATGAGCGTCGAATACTTTTTCGAGCATCGTTTTGTCTATCTTCAACAATCTTGTTGGAGCCACGCAACGGGCCTCGGCCCCGTAGGAATCGTGACCGACTACGCTGGGCCACCCAAAGGTCTCCCCCAGCCGTTCCACCACGTAGCTCATCCGGGCCGCTTTTCCGATGTTCAGAGACACCCTCCCTTCCACCAAGAGGTAAAAGTAAACCGCAGGGTCGCCCGGAGAATAGAGCACAGCGTCCTGGTCGTAGCTCGTTTCCACTGCTATTTGGGAGATGTCGTCGATGGTTTCCTGCCTCAGATCTTTGAAGACGTCACTTTTTGGCAAAAACATCGGTCTTCTCCTTTCTGTGACCGGGGTCCGGTATAATACAAGTGTTCAGTCATTGAATTGTCCGATTCAGAACTATGTCTCTCACTCCTTTCTGATCCGGATCCGGAAACAAGGTGTTTCCCCTTTCAACTCTTCTTCGCTGATCAAGTGATAGGAAGACTCCGGCAAGACCTTGAAAAAGCCCGTTCGGGTATCCGGATCACTACCCAGGAGTTCCAGGGTCTCATTTGCCTTCATCTTTCGGAACGCCTCAATCACTCTCAGCAGGGTCAAGGGGGTCTCGGCTCCTTTCAGGTCGAGAAGGTGATCGCATGACCTTTTCAATCCCGAACCTCCTTCGAAAGACCTTTCATTCAAGTCTGGCCGCAAGATCCATGCCACTCTCTTGGCCTGAGAAAGAGGTCGGGTACGATCTCTCTGGGTGCGTCCTGACGCGGCTATTCCATGTGGGCTTACCGCTTTTCTTACGGTGGCGAATGTGCTACTATTGAACAGGTGTCAAATTTTGAACAGAGGGACCTCCATGTTTGAACAGGAATTGAACAAACATTGGAAGACGGTAGTGGATACCATACGGGACGTAGTCATGATCGTGGGTACCGATGGAACCATTGTCTTTGTCAACAAAGCTTTCGAAACAACGACCGGATACCGGACACAGGAAGTCATCGGGAAACCCTGCACGGTATTGCACTGCGATATCTGTGAAATCGCCCTGGACAGAAAAGGGAGCAGATGGTGTGTCCTGTTCAGAACGGGTCGAATCGACTTACGGAGAAGCACGATTCAGAGAAAGGATGGGAAGCTTGTACCCATCCTGAAAGATGCTTCGCTTCTGCGAGACATGAAAGGCAAAGTCATGGGCGCGGTGGAAACGATGACCGACATCTCAGAGGTTGTCAGTAAGGAGGCCCAGATTGAGCAGTGGCGTAAGGCACTCAGATCGGACGCCGGCTTTCATGGAATACTCGGAGCTTCCGGGGCTATGCGTCGCGTTTTTGACCTGATCGGGGGCTTAGCAAAGTCGGATGCCCCAGTATTAATTTTGGGAGAAACCGGCACGGGAAAGGATCTCGTGGCCAAGGCAATCCATGAGATTGGAACAGGTGAAGGGAAGCCTTTTGTCAAGGTAAACTGCGCAGCGTTGACTGAGTCTCTGCTCGAGAGCGAGCTTTTTGGACACGTCAAAGGGGCCTTTACTGGAGCCTATCAGGATAGGGCGGGGAGATTTGAAGCGGCCAGGGGTGGCACGATCTTCCTCGATGAAATTGGCGACCTGCCACTCTCCAGCCAGGTTAAGCTGCTGCGAGTGCTTGAAGAAAGAACTATCGAACGCGTGGGGGACAACCGATCGATTCCCGTGGACATACGGGTTGTCACCGCGACGAATAGAGATCTGGACGAGCTCGTGAGAAACGGCTCTTTCCGGGAAGACCTCTATTACAGGATCAATGTGATACCGATAGCTATTCCCCCTTTGAGGGAAAGAGCAGATGATATCCCGGCACTGGCTGAGTCGTTCCTCCGAAGAATTCGACTGACAACCGACACGACGATACGGGGATTAAGCAGGGATGTCATGAATCTATTGATGGAATACAGTTGGCCGGGGAACGTCAGAGAACTCAAAAGTGCTCTCGAGTATGCCGCGGTCACGTGTGACGGACCGATGATACAGATCAATCATCTTCCGGCAAGAATCTCTGAAGGCAAAGGAGCGGGGAGGAGGGGAGAGTGGATGGCTCCCAACAGGGAGCAACTGAAGAGGAAGCAACTCATTGAAGCGCTGAGACAGGCAGGAGGCAACCAGTCAGAAGCCGCGCGGATCTTGGGCGTCTCCCGGGGCACCGTGTGGAATCGCATGAAGAAATTCGGAATCGATCTCAAACGAAATGTCAGCGGTTGACATTCGAGGCCCAACAATGGCTGAACCGACAACGGACCGATAAAACCGTTGAAACATGCTTCTTTAAACCGCAAGCCTCTTTCGGGACTCACGGGGTTTGCCCGAAATTTTACTCGGACCTCTTCGCGTGGAGCATTTTATACTGCGCTTGCAGCAAGCTTGTCTTCTTCAGAATTGTTGACCTCTAGCATTTGTCAAAAAAATGTCTGAAATTCTCATCCACGGTGTGACCGGATTCCCCGGCATCGATATGCGATGGGGAGGTTCGGAAGGGAGATCGTATGTCACGTATTTGATGGCGCATCGGTATGAGATGCTGGAGGGCTTGGCAGGGTCAAAGAGAGCGGTACGCGGCAAGAGAAACGTCGCAAGCCCTTGAGAACCGACATGGTCGGCCGCAGTCGGGCTGGAAATCCTGATGCCAGCCTTACTGTTGAAACGGCCGTGTAGGGTGCATTATCCACCCGGGGGGAAGCGAAGAGTAGGGCGGTGCCCTGCGTGGGATTACCCCACACCGGGATCACCAACGGATGCGTCGGAAGCCGAACGGTCCCCTGTCGGTTCGTATCATTTCGGTGCGCGCCGAGTCCTGCCGATTCCCGAAAAGACTGTTTCGGTTGCCGACAAGCAATGCGCCAGGGACGGCTGCCCGGCGCGACCTGCTTTGTTTAATTCGGATCATTAAAAAAGCCGGTGTCGAGCTGATCTAAACTTCGATATCTTGGCAATGATACACCGGCCGCTGCGCGGTGACCCCGTGTCATCAATTGGATTGCCCGGGCCCACCGTAGAATTCCGTTCTCCTCACGCCCCCGTAAAGTCTCATGAAGAAAGCTGTGCGGGCACGTGTTCTGGGGCTGAGCTGGGGGCTCAAAAGGAAGGATGCACAGTGTGGGTGGTAACTGTGCGTTCGTGGCAAAGCCGCTTCATGCCCGCACAAAGCGTAATCTCTTTGGATCTTCGTTCACGGTTTTTTCGGGGGAGCGATCACCGCCCGCCCGATTTTCCATCCTGATCCGGGTGCTGAGGTGCCTTCCCCAGCGACTCATCAAAAGACAAACGACTTAGGCGAACGGTGCTGCACATTTCGTGCCATCATAAACAGAAATTCGGACAGAGTGATAACATGGCGACATCACGTGCTCTTTCTTGTATCAGAAGAAGGAATAGACACTTGTTGGACGGCCGGTAGGAGTACGGAACGAGTGACTTTGACACACAAGTCGTATGATTGAGCGACAAGAGCTGTGAAATCAATAGGTTGGTACGGGTCTAAACGACCCGCGGCATTTTCATCTCTACGCAAAGGATAGTGGGTCTAATAGACCCGAGATCCCCATTTGTCCTTCGAAAGAGTCTCCGGGATATCGAGGGAGCAGGCGACTTCACATTCGTCCCGCACGATAATAGGGACTGAAGCGCCCAACTCCGCACCTTTGGCGCCGACTCGCAGCCCGAGCACCATGCCCGCACACACCAATGAAACCCTGTTGCCGCGGCAATGTGGTTCCAAACTGGGACGATTCCCGATCACCCGGTGTGACCATCCCGTGTCACCTGCCTACCGGCGCCCTGGTCTCAATCAGCTATCGTTTCCCTGCCCCCCACTTGTTGCAGGTTCACGAGTCCCGGCGCGGTACTCGGGTATTGGTCCGTCCAGATCTCCCTGACTGAGAAGTTCACCAGATCCGCTGCCCAGACCCAGCGGGCTCCGGTGTCGTCGTGGCCACCAATCCCCACCGAATATCGGCCGGGGCGCAGGAAGAAGGGCGGGATCCGGACCTCCGATCTGAACTTTCCGGCGGACAGCGGTTCGGGACGCTCCAGATCATGCAAGGTCACAACCCTGACCCCATCCCTGAAGATGCCTACCGATGTGCGGTACGCGGAAACGCCTTTGGTGCACTCCCCATATGCGGATATCGTGATAATCGATTCCGGGGAGACCACGCAGCCGGCCGCAGCATTTGTACCGTTGATCTCAATCTCGGAGTAAGTGACGTATGGGCTGAGCGGGCCCACGAAGGACAATGCGTCCCATGTGTGATGGCCGGACAACTGGAGTTCCAGGTGTACCTGGGTCGCTTCTTCGGCACCGCCGGACCACACGATACTGCCATCGTGGATGACAATTCCTCTATGGCAGACTTCTCGAACCGACTGCATGCTGTGGGAGACGAAGAGGATGCTCTGTCCTTTGCGGGCGAGTTGCCGAATCTTCTCGCGGCACTTCTTCTGGAATTGCGCATCTCCCACAGCCAGGACTTCGTCAATGAGCATTATCTCCGGTTCCAAATGCGCAGCCACCGAGAATCCCAGCCTTACGTACATGCCACTTGAATACCGTTTCACCGGTGTGTCAATGAACCTTTCCACACCGGAGAATGCAACGATCTGGTCAAACTTTCTTCGCACCTCGGCTTTCGTCATCCCGAGGATTGCCCCGTTGAGGAACACATTCTCTCTGCCGGTAAGTTCCGGATGGAATCCGGTTCCCACTTCCAGAAGGCTCCCGACTCGTCCGCGGAGAAGGATTCTCCCCTTTGTCGGCGCGGTCAAACCGTTGATAAGTTTGAGAAGCGTTGACTTCCCGGCTCCATTACTCCCAATGATCCCGGTTATCTCCCCTTCTCTCTGCTCGAGAGACACGTCCTTGAGCGCCATGATGGTACTTGACGTGCGTCCGGTGACGGCCCCGGGACTTGCGCTCACCCGCGCATTGGGATCTTCCTTGCCTCTCACTCTTGCCCACCAACTGGCAAGATCCTCCCGCAGGGTGCCATACCCGATTTGTCCCAGGTGATACAACTTGCTGACATTTTCGACTCGAAGTGCGACTGACATCTCACAAGCACTTATTCAGACTTCACGCCTCCGCCCTCGTCCGGGGAGCGGCAGTGATCGGCCGGTTAGACTCTATCCATAAACGTGTTTTCTGTCCTCGTAAAAAGCATAAGTCCCGCCAGGAGCAAGAGCAGCGTGAGAAGGATACTTACCGCCATCTGACCCGGTGTTACGGTCCCTGTCCCGAGCAATCCCTTTCGGAAGGCTTCCACAACCGGTACCATGGGATTGACCAAACACAACGGCCTGTACCGATCGGGAATCTGCGAGAGCGGATAGACCACGGGGGTTGCATACATCCACAACTGAACTCCGAAGTGCACAAAATGATTAAGATCTCTGTATTTCGTCGTGAGAGAGGATATCACGATGCCTGCCGCCATGCCGAGTACCCCAGCCTGAAGAGCGAAAAGCGGGACAGCCGTCGACCAGATATTGGCTCTTATCGGAGCGCCTTTCGCGAAGAAATAGAAGATGAATCCCAGCAAGATACTAAATTGTATGAGAAATCTGATTCCGCTCGAAAGAACCGACGCAAAAGGAATGCTCAGTCGGGGGAAATAGACCTTTCCGAAAAGGTGGATATTGGCCGAAAAGACATGGGATGTTTCGCCGATGCACCGGGCGAAGTACCCCCAGCAGACGGTCCCGCTGAGATAGAATAGAAAGGGAGGCATCCCATCCGTAGGGATCCTTGCTATCTTACCAAATACTACCGTGAAGACAACGGCCGTCATCAGGGGAGAGATGAAGAACCAGGCAGGTCCCAAAATCGTTTGTTTGTACGTGGCGACAAAATCCCGCCACACGAAGAGAACGACCAAATCACGGTATCGCCAGAGTTCCCGGAAATTGATGTGGAACCAACCCCGCTCTGGGGTAATGATTCTGGTCCAATGGCTTCTGTCCGTTTCTCCTTTCTCCGATGATGAGATAGCGCTTACCTCCCGGTCAGCAGTTCTGAGAGAATCCAACATGACTCCTAAGAGCAGTCCAACAATTGGTTTCCTTACCTCTCCCGTGCACATGGATCACGAGCCAGAGCTGGGTGGAGCGGATATTAGCACCGTCAAAATGGATCGTCAAGCATTTCGATTGCTTGGCCAGAGACCTGTCGCGGCCGTCCGAACCCTTGAACTGGTTGCTACATGGGACCGGTATTTCCTCCTGAGGGCGTGAATCTAAAGGAAGTTACCTTAACTCCCAGCCGTCTCCTGTCATGCGATCCTCTGATACGAGCGGGAGAGGCTGAATAGGCGAATTCCAACCTAATCGTGTTGAGCCCCGTCACCTTATCCTGAGGCGGCCGAAAACCATAGGAACGTAGCTCGGGCGCAAGCTCAATGCGTTTAAGGAGCGAACCGTTGAGGAGTACCTTTACCGTCTGGACGCGGCCAGGAACTACCATGGGTTGTGCAGTCATCTTCATGTCATAAGCCACACCAGCATTCAGGGGGACGTACAAAACCGCATAATCTCCCTCAGCCCAAACCCAGGACTCGCCTCCCTCAGTCTCGTCACCACTCCATCCAAGCCCGAGAAATTGTCGCGTGGGTTCGGTGCCAATATCCAGCCGTAGATTCCTTGACGGGTCCGGTCCCGAGCCCGGTACAAAATCGGGCAGTTGTGTCTCCGGTTCGACGCCTATGACGGTGATGGTGCAGGGGCCAGGCCATTACGATCCGCCCAGGACTTGATCTCTTGCCTCAGGCCCAACAGCTCCGCCTTGGATCGTACTCTCTTGTCCAAGAGCCGCCATGCGGGAGGAGCTTGCCCGCTATAGCCGTTCAGAGCAGGTTTCGAAACCGCCAACTGGGTCCACATGGCGTCCACCTGATATGTTCCCGGACGCCTCATCCCAGGGCCCGAAAAAGGGACTCTAGGTAGGTAGAATGACAGGCACTGTCTACTCACTAGGCAAGAGACAGGGCTGACGCGTTGCCGAACTCTCCGTTTGTCATAGTACGGGGTCACGTGAGCCTGTTCCAGACAGATCAGGGCCACCAGCACGAACACTACCAGAGGACGCTTGACACTGTCGATTCCAAGGGCCACTCCTATGCTAACGGGTATCAGCAACAAAAGACAAATTCTTGTTACCGCGCGTATAACGCGCGCACCAGGAAAACATTTCCACACGGCAACCCAGGGTGAGAAGTCGAATGGATATGTCATGGCAACCAATACCACACATAGCACCGCATATGTAACAATACGTAGCCACAATTCACGCCAATGGGTCTTCGATCCATAAACGCAGAGAAACAGTGTGCACAACCCCACCGCCACGGCGTGTTCCTTGGCTAACGGCATACCACCGATCGACGTGTGCTTGTAGAGCCGACCGTGCATGAGATTGTGCGGCCCCATGTAGAGCCATGACTGCAACCTGGGCACACCCTCGGCGACTGCGCTCCAGGGCCGGTGGCCCACTTCTTGTCCTCCCGTGATGCAATGGTACCCCATCCAGCTCAACGCCAGAATCGAAATGCCAAGGCCTGATGCGATGGCACTCCAATTGACCAGCAAGAACCTCAGCACCTCGCTTCGACTGACTGGCGGAACAAGCGAGCAGCCTCGCAGAGCGATCAACCCGAAGACGAGGAAACACCCTAGATAGAAGCTCGCGTAGAGCTGCAGTACATGGAAAGCAAAGGTCAACATCACAGCAATGCTGTCTGCGGAGTTTGTTTTCTCAAATGACGGAAAGATGTGAATAGCCAATATCCTACAAGAACGGAGAAGTATTGTGGGAGGAGTTGTTGGTGTGCCAGTTCGCCACCCGAGCGTCTGCAAACGCGAAAACAAACGCCCCTATTGCCGCAGAAGGGATAGAGCTACGGACACCGTATCTGAGCAGAATGAACGCGGCAAGGTAATCCAGGGAAGTGTTACCATCATCCATACCTCAAAGGCAGTGTCGGGCACAACGGCAATGGCGCGTGTCATCCAATGTACTGGAGCTCCTCCCAAGAGGATTTCCGAATAGGCGGCGACATTTCGCTGGGGCCAGAAGAACGGCGGATCCCAGAAGCTTCGGTGCGGCTCGTCTCCACGCATCCAGCGAAAGCCGTGTTCAAGTATGTAGTTGTTGAGACGCGTATCCACCGGATCGGTTTGCATCATCGCCAAGTGGGAGACGATGGTAGGCCAAAATACCACCAGGGTTCCGACAGCGAGGAGAAGCAGGGGAATGGCGGGAGTTGAGAGGCGTTTCCATTGAATGTCCATGACTGCCCTTTCAGTTGTTTTAGTTAAGACTTCATCTGACATTTCTGCTATAAGCAGTGGGAATTTAAAAGGAGAAGTGTCAGATGACTACCGAGCAGAAGATCATCAAGAGCAAGTTGGGCCTTTTGAAGTTGGCAGAGACCCTGGGGAGTGTGTCCCGCGCCTGC
>CAZCDS010000019.1:0-99202 GCA_964497585.1 uncultured Syntrophaceae bacterium | reverse complement strand
GAGAAGCGTCCTGGCCTCGTTCGCTTAGGACTCAGTCTCATCGCGCAGCACTATACACCCCCTCCTACGTGGATCCATATTGGGACGGAATACTGCAAGCCGTGATCGTAAACGCGACCGACAGTCCACAGGAGCTAAAATTAGGCGAGGGCATAGCCACGTGCTTCTTCTTCAGGTTGACCGGCGAAACCGGCGACGAAGCGAAAATCACGTCTGAATTCCAGGAGCGGAGCCACCACTACGGTCAAAATTGGAAAGGAATCCTAGAGCATGATGCTAATCCGTTTCCTCGTTCTAAGCAGCCTCCAGAAAAAGCGCGGCCTACTTACTTGAGAATTTGGTGGGGCATTCTTGAGTGGGTACATCGGAATAGCATATTGATCCGCTTAGTGATAGGGGGGCTGGCCGTTAGCGGCGTGATTTTGTGGTTGATTGGCGTACATGATGACTGGATTAGACGTGGACAGCAGCTCGAGACACTAAGCAGCAGGGTCAAGGCCTTGGAACTCGGTACCGCCCAGAAAGTTCCGGCAATCGATCAAAAGATCTCGGAATTGCTCTCAGCCCGTCCCAGATCAGGCACCGCAGTGGTAGCAATTGGAAACGGGCTCCTCATTGGTACAGAGGTGGTACCTTTGGACTGGCCATACTCACGGGCTGCCACCGTCTGGTGTAAGCCAACGGATTATTCCGCAGATATAGATTCTCTGACAGCCTACATTCAACGATCTACGGCCGGAGCCGACCGCTCAAAGCTGGTGATTGAGGCTAAAGTCAAGAAGCGCAAGGCGGGCCAAAGGATCAAGGTCAAATGGATGGTGGTGGGCCAATGACCAGAGCAAACCGGGGAGTGTTGAGTGTTTTCCTGGAGGCAAGGAAAGATGACTCTGCTGAATGTTAGACACGATGGGGAGTGGGACTCTCGACCTTTGCTCTATTTCGTGACAACGAGTGAAGTGAAATTCAGACAGTACCATCAGATTTTTGATGAGCTTGGGTATGACCTGCAGTGGGCCGATTTGAACCAACAATTCCTCGTTGAGCCACAAGTGGAGCCCACTGCTTCCGACAACGAATGGCTGCTTGTTGAATATCCGCTTCACTGCATATCAACCCTGATGGAGGAATCCCGGCAACTCCCTTTCTTTGTCGAAGATACGATGCTGCTGATCGATGCGTTTAGTAGAAGCCCACATAATGGCTCTGGGTTACCGGGACCAGACACCAAGAACTGGTGGTACCACTTGGGCGGTGAAGGCGTCTTGCGCCTGATGAATGGCTCAAAGAAACGAGAGGCTCGGTTTGTTTGTCAAATCGGGGCCTATCTTGGTTCAGGTGAGATCCATTTTGAGAGAGCTGTTCTCCAAGGCACTATCGCGCTGGAAGCCCGCAGCTCTCCACGCGCAGAACAAGAGTTTCCTAGGTCAAATCCCTACTATTTCCATGCAATCTTTGAGCCGCTCAGTTGTCATTTGACTCTGGCAGAAATGGGAGGGGACGATTTCAGTCAATACGACTACCGTCGAAAATGTGCTCAGAAATTCGTGGCCCGGCTCCGGTGTCGGTAATTGCGGTAGTCACAAATCCCGATTTCACCCAAGCGATCAATGCTGCTGCTGATATCTGGCCCTTCTACCATTGGCAAGAATTCAAGGTGGCTCGAAGCGGCTGAATCACTCGGTTTCAGACGCGAGGTTCCGTACACAACTCGACAGCTTCGCGAAGGGGAAGTTGACGGCGTTGACTATCATTTTGTGACCTGCTCCGAATTCCAGGAGATGATCAAGACTAAGAGCCTCTTGGAATGGGACTACACCATAGACAACTACTACGGAGTCGGCGCGGATCTGCAGCAACGGTTGACTGGGAATGAAAAGATCGTCGTGCAGATCCTGGGGCGCATGGGCCTACGATTGAAGTCGCGTCTAAATGAAGTTTTCACCATTCTCCTGCTCCCGTGCAATCAGAGCATCCTAGAAAGACGGCTGGCGACCCGTCAGCCCGCATGCTCCAAGCGAGAGTTGCACCTGCGTACTTTCCATCGCGAAGAGGAACAGACACATGCACCGTTGTTCGACCTGGTGGTGCCAAGCGCGGAGTCAAGAACCCGAGAGGAAATCGTTGCGATTCTCGGACAGATCACGATTGCGGAATGAGCAGCTCAAAGAGGAAAGGTGCAAAGGCATTGCTTCATGCTTTGGTTCATGTGCCCCAGAGGCAGCATGGAGGCGGCTTACATTGAATCCTGGCCCGTGGTCGGCGACTCCACATTATTGCAAAGGGCTCATAACAAAATCCAGCCGCTCAGCTCGAAGTCTCCTGCCAAGGGGTTGACGAAACGGACTCCTTCGACGGCTTGGCCGGGGTCAAAGTTTTCGGTGAGAATGACCGGAATCTGGTGCAGGCGGGCGGTGGCCCAGATCTGAGCGTCCCACGAGGAGATGCTGGCTCTTCTTCGCCAATCGTGGGCAGTCACCAGGCAGAGGGGAAGTTGTGGACAGACAGTAGTGGCAGGACTTCTCACGTCGGGAAGAAGCCCTGCCGCCGAATTCCAGATCCCGTCCTTGCTGAAAAGCCTTTAGCGCTGTGGGCGCGGCCTGATCCTACTGCATCCCAATTTCCTTGAAGAACGCGGCTACCTCGTCCTTGACCTTGTTCGGGCCCCGGAATACCGCGTAGTGGGCCAGGGGACTCGGAAACGTGACCAGCTTCGCTCCTTTTATCTTTTTCACAGTTTCTTTAGCTACGGCCGTCCTGATCCAGTTGTCGTTTTGCACGTTGATGACAAGCGTCTTTGCCTTGATGAGACCGAGCTGACCGTCGATGTTGAATACGTCCATTCGTTGATTTCGATAGAGGAGGTCGATCACGTCATAGTCCGCGGCCTTCTTGAGCAGGTTCTTGCCCTGATCTCCTTTGGGCTCCCAGTAGAAGACGTCTTTCTCGATCTTGTCCCATTTCTGGATTGAGCGGAAATCGAAATCAAACGCGGATTCGCCCAGAATAGACCATCCGAACATCATTCCTTTGTTGGGGTGTTTCTCCTTGGGCAGGTTGTAATAATTACCTTTGGTTGCTCGCCACACAGGATCGCTCTTCATGGCCGCGCTCATGAGTTGAAACAGCCACCGGGGAACGTTGTCCATTTTGGTCATGCCGCCGATAGGCATGATCGCTTCAACAAAATCAGGGTGCATGACGGCCCACGCGTAACTCTGCATTCCGCCCATTGAGACGCCCGTGGCCAGCTTTACCTTCCCCACGCCGAGATGGTCTTTCAGCAGGCGATAGTTGGCCTGCACCATGTCAAGCAGGGAGTACTTGGGAAACTTCAATCCCAATCCATCGCTGGGCTTGCTTGCTCCCCACAATCCCAGGGCGTCCACGAATATGACGTAGAATTTCGTTGTATCGATGAGCTTGCCGGGCCCCACTACCGCACCCTTGGCAAAGCCGTTTCCCTTCTGGCCGTCGTACCAGAAAAAGTAACAGAAACTGGCATCACCCGAGTAATAGGGGCTGATGAGAACTGCATTGACGATCTTGCCGTCCTTATCCTTCGTCGGGGTTCCTACTGCAATGTAGGCGGTACGCAGCGGCTTCGCTCCCAGGGACTCCAGGGTCACTCCGCCCGTGCCGCCGAATTCGTACGCGGCCTCATTTCCGAGCTCGTACTTGCCGCCGATTTTGAAGTTGGGAATGGAATAGTACTTCTTGAGGGAATCCAGTGCAGGAACGCCCGATCTTCTCGTGATTTCACCCGCGTACAAACCCGTCGTGACCGCGAGGAAAACCAGCACCAAGAAAGCCGTGCACGCCACTTGCCAATGTCGTCTTGTGAGACCTCTCATTGTCACCCTCCCTCGTGGACGCACGCCGCGCGCGCATCCTGCCGTTTCAGTTCTGCTCCACGATAACGGGAAGAGGGACTGCCCGGCGATGCGTGGAATGCCCCTCCGTCCCCCTTGGCCCCGTCGGAGACAAAACCGTCGTTACGTTGCCTGGAAAGGAATCTTCTCTCGCGTCTCTGAAAATACCTGACCGAACCGCGCGTCATCAAGAAATCTTTTCGTCGGCCCTCTGACGAACGCGGAACGAAATCCTCGGCAAGACGATCCGTCAGCACGGCAGTTGACCGGAGGCAGTCCTCTGCGATACAGTGATGATGCGGATTGAGCACTCCAAGGCAGACTCCCTTTCCCGCGAGGAGGAATGGACGTGACAGAAAAAGCTCGGGGTTTCTTGAGCGAGATCCCTCCGTCTGAAACCAGGGAGGGGTTCAGTATCGTCGAACGGGTCTTTTCCGAAGACGAGGACAGCCTCTCAATCGGCGTTGCCAACATTCAGGCAGTCGTTCCCGATATCGAAGCGAACAAGGAGAAAATGGCTCGGGCCGTGAAGATCTTCAAGGAAAAGAAGGTCAACATGGCCATCTTCCCGGAATTCTGTCTATCCGGATACTTCTGGGAAGATGAAAGAGAGTGCCGACGGTACATGCACCGGGCAGTAACACAGAACCATGTGGACTGGATAGAAAGTACCTTGAGGCCGATGCTCGACGAAAACCTCAAGGTGATCATCTTCAACAATATTACGATGGGTCTGGAGAAGAAGTACCTGAACGCAACGTTTGTCCTGACTGAAGCCCATGACTATCTGGATGACGCGAACATATACAACAAGGTCTTTATCCCCGGAATGGAGAAGAACTTCACGGAGTCGGGCCGGAGCGCACGGCTCGCGCTCGACACGCGCTGGGGAAAATTCGGCTTTGTCACCAGCTACGACATCATGTTTCCCCATTTGATTCTTGAGTACGCACGGATCGATCAGGTCGACGCGATCATACATCTGGCCGCGTGGAAGGCCAAAGCGCGGCGGGATTACCCTGGCATGAACGTGGGCACGGACACCTATTACGGCGACCTCTGGGACATGATTCTCGGTGCTCACTCCGCGATGAATCAGGTCTGGACCATCGGATGCAACGCGGTAGGTGTTCACGGCATAACCGGCGCCGTTTTCTGGGGCGGTTCCGGTCTCTGGGCCCCGTCGGGACTCCGACTCATTCAGGCATCCCGATTCCACGAGGAACTCCTCATTGTTCATAATGTGGATATTAAGGGTCAGCGAAAAATGGAACAGGATGACTTCAACTATGCGATGGATTTCGAGTCCATCTATCATCTCGTGGATGCGATTCGAGCCTTCACGAGGATCGACGAGTAACCGGGAATCGGACGATGGGAATGCAAGAGTTCGATTTGACGCTGATTGCTTCTGAAGCACGTTCAGGGCATCAGGCGATCGATTCGGGCAACGCGCGCAATACGGTCTTCGGTAAGGAGGTTCCAAGGTGAGTGACGGCGCATCCGATCTGTCGCGCGGCACCGTTCGGTCTGCGGTCGATGAGGAGTTCAGCGTTGTCGAACGGGTCTTTTCCGCAGATGCGGACAAGCTTTCAATCGGTTTGGCAAACCTTCACGCGGTCGTTCCCGACATCGAAGCGAATAAGGAGAAGATGGCCCGGGCCGTCAAGATCTTTAAGGACCGAAAGGTCAACCTGGCCGTCTTCCCGGAGTTTTGTCTATCAGGGTATTTCTGGGAAGATCAAAGAGAATGCCGAGGATACATGGACCGCGCGGTGATTCAGAACCACGTCGATTGGATCGAAAGCACCCTGAAACCGATGCTCGATGAGAATTTGAAGGCGATTATTTTCAATAATATACGGATGGGTCCGCAGAGGAAGTATCTCAATTCGACAGTCGTCGTTACGGAGAGTCATGACTTCCTGTCCGAAGAGAATATCTACACCAAGGTCTTTCTCCCCGGTATCGAGAAGGTTTACACCCAAACGAGTCGAGATGACCGCCTCGTTCTTGACACACGCTGGGGGAAATTCGGCTTTACCACCTGTTATGATCTGCTCTTTCCCGAGCTCCTGCTGGAGTACGCCAGAATCGACGACGTGGATGCCATAATAGAAATTGCCTCCTGGAGGGCCATGGCTCGACGCGACTATGCCCGAATGAACGTGGGCACGAGCACCTATTACGGGGACCTCTGGAACATGATGCTGTCGGCCAAGTCGGCCATAAACCAGGTCTGGCTCATAGCCTGCAACGCGGTAGGTGTTCACGGCATAACAGGAGCCCGCTTCTGGGGGGGGTCCGGCTTGTGGGCCCCCTCCGGCGTGCGGCTGATTCAAGCGTCGCGATTCCACGAGGAATTGCTCATCGTTCACAACGTAGACATAAAGGGCCAGCGATCGATGGAGCACGCCTTTGTCAACTATGCGCGGGATTTCGGGTCCATCTATCGTCTTGTGGAAGACCTGCGTGCCTTTACGAGGGCCGACAATCATTCGGAAGCGGACGGTGCGTTATCCTGCACGGGTATGATGGACAGGTGAAAGAGTCGCACCGGCCGAGCACGTACTCTGTCCCACAAAGACGCAGGTGTGCTGCGTTCCGAAAAGCTCGAGCCAGGTTCCGAGTGTGCCGCTGCTCCTGGCTTTTCCGGCAGTCCTCACCGTGAGCCGGCAGAATACCTCACCGAACGTAAGAATGGCAGCACCAGGCTGCAAGTCGCCATGCCCCCCTGCCACACCTGAGTCGTTCTCTTGCAACGTTCACAGCTTGATAGTTTTGGCTAACCGTTCCCTGAGCTTTTGTTCGAGGATTTTTCTCTGGGTGATGTCCCGGGAGATGCCGGTGGTTCCGATCACGTTTCCTTCTTCGTCATAGATGGGTGACTTGATCGTTTCAATCCAAATCTTTTTGTCTTCGGCATGAACGAGGGTCTCTTCAATGCTTTTATGCGTACCCGTCTTCATCACCTGCTCGTCATCGAGCCTGTACTTCTCAGCCACGTCCCGGGGCCAGTAGTCGAAATCCGTCTTGCCGATGAGTTCTGCCCTGGGTATGCCGCAGGCCTTTTCGAACGCGTCGTTGACTGCGAGAAATTTTCCCTCCTTGTCTTTGAGCCAGGCCATATCGGGAATATTGTCGAGGATCGCGCTTTGTATCCTCCGGCTTTCTGCCAGGGCCTGTTCCGAGCGTTCGCGTTGAGCAATTTCGATTCGAAGGTCCTCTTCACAGACGTCCGGGTCCGGAGTCTCTTGCGGGACCTGGAGTTCCGGTTCGTCATTGACGTCTGAAGCGGTCTCCGCCGGGCGACCGATTCTTGAGCTGATCGCTGCCAGCGCGCCGATAATGATTCCAGCGATTGCGCCAAGAACGGTCCGTCCGATCACGCCTTGCGGGCCCCCGAGCTCCGGAGAGGAAAGGTATTCCTGGCCGATGACGGCCAAGTTCAATGCAATCCCTCCAAGTACGGCCCAGAGCACCACATGGAATAGAGTCTCTCCCCGCCTCTTCTCGCGAGTCGCGTTCATGCCGGACCTTCTCCCTCGTGATGTAGTAACCCAGCGGACGACAGCGTGTCTCCGGATGTCTGTCCGCCGGAATCGCTGAGCAAGCCCATTTTGGACTATTTGGAGCCTATCACACGAGAACTCACAGAGTCAACGCGGGCCTGGCGCGGCGAGCCAAGGGAGCAGTTGCACTATGGCCCGGTCCACGGTAAGCTGGCATCGATCGGCCCCACCTTCCTGAAGGAATCGCCGTCGGGTCACGAGGGAACATGGACTTTCAGCATTTGCTGCGTGTTCGTCAGGCTTTGTTGCTCTGCTTGGTTGCCTTGCTGTGCGTTGCGTGCGGATCGGATGCGGAACTGCGACGTGGGGCAAGAGCGCGGTACCTGAGTCTCAGTGCCGAGGAGCAGCAGAAATGGATCGACTACATTGAGATGGAACGCCAAATCGCGCAGTTCAAGAAGACTCACGATCTCCCGTCGAGAATCCTCTTCTGGGAAGGCAAGGAGAAGAAGGAGGAACGGCAGCGCAATCAATCGGAATTGGAATGGCTCGAACAACAGAGCAGCGACCTTTTGCGGTCAGCGGAAAGGACGGGGGTGAGCCTCAAGGATCTGCAATTGGCCACCGGAGAAGAAAATCCTGCGGATATGCGGGCCCGGCTGTACTGGTTCAAGAAACAGAGGGAACACCAGATGAATCGAATTACCCCGCTCATTGTTTCGATCCTCGTGGTGGTGCTGAGCTTCCTGGGGTTTTACACGCTGGTGAGGTATCGCCGGTGGCGGTGGGAAAACGCGCACCGCAGAAGCAAGAGGATCCGGAGAGAACAGGAAAGAATCGATCGCGAAGACGCGGAAACGGAAGCGTGGCTGGCAGAGCAGCGACGAAACCTCGACGCGCTCGACGCTTTCTATGCTTCCAAAAGGCCAAAGAAACCGAAAGACTCGGATGATCCATCAGAGTGACGGGGCCCTGCCTGCTGAAAGCCGTCCCGCAGAAACCGCTTCGCTATCGCCGATACCCCATGATCGAGAGAAAGACTCCGATAGCGAGCATTACGAGGACGCTTACCAACACAGATGTTGAAGACATCATGAAACGCTCAGCGAGTGCGGCCAGCCTGTCCGGGAAAAGAAGCGTGATCGTCGCCCTGATGACCAGAAACCAGCCAAGAACGGTGATGATAAGCGGCCACTGAACCTTCCAGAGGTTGTGGAACTGCACGATCAGTAGACCGCAGAGAAGTCCGATGAAGCCGCCAAGGTAGATCAAAGCCGGGCTCTTGAAAAACTCTTTCGCGATCCCTTGGTAAGATGTGAAGTTCAACAGATATCCGACTACCGTGATGATGAGAAGCGGCCCGATAATCCTGGCAAGCACTACTGACGTGTTCATGAATCTCCCCTTGAATCCGAAAGCGACCCCCTCCAAGGGCCCGTTTCACCGATCGTCATGCCCCGTCGCCAGCGGAGGATTACACCAGTTCCGGCCTGAGACAAAGAAAAAATGATTCGTGTTCGTTCTTTGTCTCTCGGTTTTGCAGAGAGAAGGGATTTTGGAGCGAGGCTCATTTCGTGGTAAGACTTCACCAGGACGGCTTTTTTGCACAGAGGGCTCTTCCGGAGAAGTCCGACGATCACTCGGCACCTGTCTGATCCGCCTCAGGTATCGGAGATGACATCCCAGGGGGCAAAACCCCTTGTGCAGGGAGAGGATTATGTATCGCTCGGAGTACCGAAACAAACTCATAGGAGCCGAGGACGCAGTCTTCGGCATAGCTGACGGGAGTACCGTTGTCCACGGTATGGCGAACGCGGAGCCTCCAGCCCTGCTCGCGGCCCTGGCCGACAGAGTCAGGAACGGCGGTCTGCGGGATATACGCGTATTCTCGATGTTTCCGCTGGAAGTCGCTTCACGAACGATACTTGCACCTGATCTCGCGGACAAGGTGCGGGCGCTCTCGTGGTTTCTCACCAAGGGGGACAGGGATGTGACCGGCAAGCACCAGGGCCATTTCGTTCCGTGCAATTTCCACGAAATCCCCAGGCTCTGTCGAGATTTCATGAAGATCGACGTCATGGTCACCGCGGTCTCGCCCATGGACAAGGCCGGGTATTTCAGCTTCGGTACGGTAAACGACTACACGTCGACGGCTGCCCGCCATTGCGGCAGATTGATCGTGGAGGTCAACGAGAAGATGCCTCGAGTGTTCGGGGATTCTCTTCTCCACGTATCGGAGGTCGACGCGATCGTTGAGCATTCCACGCCGCTCGTTGAAGTGATTCCTAGCGCATCCAAAGCCGAGGATGCAACCATAGGCAAACAGATCGCGGAATTGGTCCCTGACGAAGCGACAATCCAACTGGGCATCGGAGGAATTCCTTCGGCGGTCACAGGCCGCCTGGAAGGTCACCGGGATCTGGGCGTGCACTCGGAACTCTTTTGTCCGGGCATGGTTGACCTGATCAAGAAGGGGGTTATTACCGGGAAGAGCAAAAACCGGCATCCGAGAAAGCATGTGTTCACCAATGCGCTCGGGACCACGGAAATGTACGAGTTCATGCACGACAATCCCAGCCTGGAAAGCTACCCTGTGTCCTACACCAACGATCCGGCGGTGATAGCAAGCAACGACAATATGATCTCCATTAACGCAACCATTGAGGTCGACCTCACCGGACAGTGTAATTCCGAGTACCTGGGGGGAACCGAGTACGGCGGGACCGGCGGGCAACTCGACTTTGTCAGGGGAGCTTTCCATTCAAAGGGAGGCAAATCCATTATCGGCTTTCGTTCCACCGCTCGGGACGGCGAGGTGTCAAGGATCGTTCCGAGGCTTGAAGCGGGCGCTGTGGTTTCGGTGCCGCGCATGGATACCCACTATCTGGTGACCGAGTACGGGGTGGCGAACCTCAAGGGAAGATCTACGCGAGAAAGAACCGAAGCCATCATCGGTCTGGCTCACCCGAAATTCCGGGACGACCTGGTCCGGCAAGCGGAGAAGATAGGGCTTCTCTGAGCCCGGGGTCCGCGTCGTGCGAAAGGAGCTGTTCAATGAGCGTGCCCACCACAAGACATTCGAGACCGAACGGGAGATAGCCTACATAGCCCACGATCGGCATCTCAAAGACCTGGAAGCCATGCAGAAAAGGAACACTGTATTGCCATTTGGCGAGGCTGTGGTAGTTCCACATTTCCCAGAACCATCCGCACATGAGAGCCGCAAGAGCGGCACTTACCATGGGATACCAGGTCCCGTGGGCCGCGTCTGAGAGTATGTGACTCTCCTTGAGGATGACCTGCAACGAAACGATGATCACCAGAGGCGATACCCACACCAACGGGTAGAGGTAGTTCGGCCATACGCCGAGTCCGGCGAGTCCTATCCCTGACATGGCAAGTATGACCGATGCAAGCAAACGAGGCGCACGCGCGGTTACGGGTTTGTAGTCGCTGAAACCTTTCCTGAACCACGCGAAGGAGAGAATCCATTCCCGGGTCCCGAGCACCGCCGGAAGAACCGTTGAGAAGGAGATGCTTGCCAGCCAAAAGTATGTCCAGGGGCCGTAATTGGCGCCGACATAAAACCAATTCTGAACAAATCTATTCAAGTATTCGAAATACCACCAAAAGAAAGCGCTCACCGGAAACAGGCAGAGAAAGAAGGCAGGACGGTCAATCAGCATGCACCGCCCCGTTCTTCGATAGGTAAGGGCGTTGATCACAGCGATATAGGAAAGCCAGAGAGGGGCGAAGGTGTGAGGCTGAAAAGGCTCGAACCAGGCGAAGCGAGTCCACGCGAGAATCCACATGCCGACGCCCGTCGCGATGCCTAACCATCCCCACCAGGGAAAGGCTCGGAGTGACACTGCACCGGCTTCAGCGCCAAAGCGCCGGTACGAGATGACGAGCCTGGTCAGAAGCCACAAAGCGACGGCTGCAGCGCACACCCCGGCTACTGCGAACGTGGCCCAGGAGAAGGGTGCGTGAACGATGAACTCCGTCCGCGGCGGGAATTCCAGGTATCTGCTCACCGGATAGCCGGCCAGGTACACGCCCAGCAGCGGCAGTCCGAGGAGCATGGCTGTCAGCACACAGAATTTGAGCGTCAAGCTTCGGAGGTCGGACATTGCTTCTGACCCTTACAAACCGGTGTCTCCCTGCCTCCACTTTCGCAATCGCTTGCGGCCGTGCCAAGCACGGTGAGGCATTCGGTCTTTTCGATCTCTCATACCATGCACAGATATCAACTTCCAGGTAATGGGGGCCACTATCCCCGTCCCGCGGGACGTGAAAACTGGTATAATCGGGCGTGGCAATGAGATGCGCGAGATGGGATTGTCGAGTACCACTGCGGGCTCGTCCGGAATTTCTCTTTCAAACTCCTTTTGTCGCAGGCAAATATGAGGGGGTCACGAGCAATGTCTGGTTGCTATAAGAGTCAATCCCGTGGGTCGGACTCTCCAGCCTCCCTTTTCGGTCAGGAGCTTATACCAACTTTCATGCCTGAAAAGGCACAACGAAGCATGAAAGCCCAATGCGCGTCTGCCGGGGCAGGCGCCCCTACCTTGCCGATGTGACGCGGTTATTGAGTCCTGAGCTATGCATCTGCCGCCGTCTTTTATAGGAATTGTCAAAAATTCTGTCCTATTGGTGGTGGCGTATGTTTCAAGAACCACCCCACTTCATCCTGCAAACCAGGGAAGAAGAGCGGAGCAGTCTGCCAAAAAAATAGCCTTCCGCAAGCCTTCCAGAAAAAAATCTGCCATTTCTTTTGGCAACTGCTATAGAAAGACCGATCATTCGCCCGAGTTGTCTTTCGAGTGCCAGGTGCGTCAATCGGTCCACGGGAGGAGAAGCAGGTCGAAATGCTTCAATGGGTCAGGAAAAGCGTGAAAGCTCGGTTGACTATCGGCGCCGGAGCCCTGTTGCTGGTGGGGTTCGTAGAAGCCGCGGCCTCAACCGAAACGCTGAACCGAACTCTTTTGGACGCGGTCCGAAGGGGAAGTCTCCCTGAGGCGCGCCGGCTTATTGCTCAAGGGGCCGACCCCCATACGCGCGGACTCTTCGACCGAACGCCTCTCATGGTTGCCGCGGCCAATGGCCACGTCGCGATCGTGAAACTCCTCATCGCCGACGGAGCCGACATCAACGCCAGAGACATCTCAGGACTAACAGGTCTCATGGATGCAGCTCAGTGGGGTCGTGTTGCAACCGTCCGATATCTCCTGGGCAAGGGCGCACGAGTGAATGAGAGAAGCATCGAGGGGTACACCCCGCTGATGTGGGCCGCGGAAGGGGGCTACCTGCCCATTGTGGAACTATTCACGACCGCAGGAGCGGATATCCGCTCCCGAGCGAACAGCGGTTCGACCGCGCTGAGATTGGCCGCAGAGAACCACCGCGGGGACGTTACCAAGTTTCTCAGGAGGCACGGGGCCAACATCTCCCTGCGTGAGGCCGTAGCGCTTGCCGACCGGGACGCGGTCAAGCGCCTCCTGGCCCGAGGCGTGGACGTCAACGCGGCGGACAGATCGGGAAGGACACCCCTGTACCAGGCGGCTTACGACGGCAACCTCGCCATGGTCACGTTTCTCTTGGAAAGGGGGGCGCGCGTTGGAGTGAGCGGCCCGAAAGGGGAAACTCCGCTCATGGCCGCGGCCTCCAACGGGCACGTTTCCGTGATCGAACGCCTCTTGGCGAACGGCGCGGACATCCGTGACCGGTGCAGGGACACCGGCGCAACGGCCCTCAGCCTGGCGGCTCAGTACGACCAGGTACGCGCAGTGAAAGCGCTCCTGCAACGGGGAGCGGATATAGAAGCGAAAACCGCTGCTGGAGAGACTGCGCTCATGACCGCCGCCGGAAATGGCGCAGCACAGGTCGTTGGGCTGCTGCTTAGCAAGGGAAGCGACGTCAACGCGCGAGACGGTAAAGGCGCCACCGCGCTCATGAAGGCTGCGGGCACCGCTTCGGAAAGGGTTGTGAGACTCCTCCTGGAGAGAGGGGGCGATGTCAACACCGCGGACTCCGGGGAAGGCAGGACGAGTCTCCACTACGCCTGCTGCAACGCGGACTGCTCGGTACCCAGGGAAGGGCTCCTCCCAACGGTGAAGCTACTCGTGAACAGAGGAGCGAAGGTCAACGCGGGAGACAAAGCGGGTTGGACACCACTGGTGTGCGCGGCTTCCAAGGGATGCACGCACCTCGTGGCATACCTCCTCGGAAAGGGCGCGCAGATCGATTCCAGGTTGACCGCGGGAGGAACCGCCCTCACTCGAGCAGCCACTAACGGACATGGGGATGTAGTCAGGCTGCTGGTGGAGAACGGCGCGGACATCAACGCTCCCGACGAACAGGGATACACACCGCTCATGCGCGCCACCGAACGAGCATCGCGGAAGACCGTGACGTTTCTTTTGGAACGAGGCGCGGACCCCAATGTGAAGGCAAAGGACGGTCGGACCGCACTGGCACTGGCCAGGGAAAGTGAGGACGAGACAATAGTGAAACTCCTCCGAAAATACGGAGCGAGCCAATAGAGCGGGATGAGATCCCTCGATTGATCGGTCATACCCCCTCCTTTCGCGCCGAGGCGCATGCACTTGGCTCTTTCTCAAGGATCCGTCGTGCCAGCGGTTGCAGCAGTTGGGGTGATAGATAGATGGGAAACTGTGAGAGAGCGAAGTATAGCCAAGCCAGTTCGGGCAGCACTCCTCCCGTTGCTGCAAGCATCAGCCCGAGGTTGCGCTGCGACGCCATGAACGCGAGCGCAACAGCGCGCTCCCGGCCCGCCGACATGAACAGGAGCGCAGTCAACAAAAGGACGGCGAAGAACACAACGAATGCAAGCACTGTAAGGCCCATCGCGATTATTGGAGCGGTGAGGAAGCTAGTACCAACGTTTTCCATGATAGCTGCCACGAAGACGAAAAGCACAAGAATATTGAGGCCGTTGATCTTCTCGTCGTGTCGTTCGATGGTTTCGAGCCCAACAAAGCGACGCACAGCAATCCCAACCCCTGCGGCACCTGCGAGGATCGCAAACAACTTGGCGCCAAGTGCCATCGGTGAAATTGCCAGAGCCGAGCCGACGAAAACAAGTGCGAACAGCGGCGCTGTAAAAGGAACGAGCGCAGTGCTGGTAACGAGAGTAGCAAGCACAAGAGTTGAATCCAACCCCATCAATGCTGCCAATGCGGGAGCTGCCATCATCGGGGATGCAACTCCTTGCAGCATAAGGGAAAGATGAAGGTCGGGAGCGTACCTGCGGAGATCAAACACGCCACAGCACAGACCAAACACAACGGGAACCGCCACAGATGTCCACGCAGTGGCGACAAGCACCAAGGTCGGGCGGCGGAGGTAGGTCTTAAGAGCTGAGACATCCATCCGCAGAAAAGCAATACACAATAACACGAAAACTGCCTCGGTGACGTATGGTTTTAGTAAGGCACCAATTGACGGGAGAGCGATGCCGATAACAACAAGGGCTGCTACTGCCCGTGTGCCTTGCCCACCGAGCCATGAGAGGACTGCCGCGAATGTGCCACCAATGAGAGATACGAGAAACTTCATTAACATGTCCTTGTTGGAACGATCCGCACGAGTCCAGTCCTTAACCGGATTTATGCCTCTGTATTGCCAATTCTGATTAGTTTGCCGCGGAATCCGGTCGTTCCAGCCTCCCCGTGGGACCCGAAAAGACCCCGAATGGTCCGCAAGGGACAGGAAGAGGACAAAACCGTCGTCACGCGATGAAAAGCCTCTTTTGTCCTGTTCCTGGCGTACTACGCCCTCCGCCACTCCGTCAACCATTTCTTCCACCGCGCTTGTCACCCTGAACACAGGTTAGTAGTGCCGGGCCAAAGGAAAGGGGGCCTGGGGGATTTCACTTTGCGGATGGGTGGACGAATCAGCCAGAATCTCACTTATTCGAAAGCGAATTCGGTTGCGCACCGGTCGCAGAGGATGCGTGGACAGAGCAGTCGGTATTCCCCGTTGAGCTCCACGCGGTACGAGCTATTTCGTCCCTACGGCCGGTAATTGCAGGTCCGGGCACTGGAGTTTCAGGATGGATATGTACGGCTTGATTCGCTCTCGCAGAAGGTCGAGTTCATTTTTTACGTCGGGAGTAACATTTTTGTCTCCCGTGATTGAAATAATTTGAGCCTCGAGCAGCAGCTTGGTAATGGATTGCACATAGTCCTTCGCTATCTTGCCGACTTCCGGATCTCGCTGAGACGCATCTTGAATTTGGGAAAGCGATTTGACCCATGATTCCATCAGCTTCTTGATTTTTTCATTGTCGCTTAGCTTGTCAGACTTCGATATGGATACGATTTCATCGATCTGATCCTGAAGTTGTGTGCACATCGCCGGATTTCCTTCTATGCCCGATATCTGAGCCGTTGCGGTTCTGTTCGAGAACAGTACGGGCACAACGCATAATACGAGTAAACATGCCAGGGAAAAGGATGTCTTCATGGTCCCTCCCATAGGCCGCTGGTTCACGGCATTCTGCCACATCCTCGTATGTCGCGTCAAACAACGCGGGCCGGCCAACGAAAACGAGATCCTGATGCCGGGCCCCGCGCAGCGATAAATCTGCGTGGCATTCCCAGTGTCCCACGGAAAGTGAAAATGTTGTCCTGCTAGGTAAGGTGCTCGGCGCGGGAAAAGAGGACTGAGAAGGTGGTTCCGCCTGATTCCCGGCACTCCTTTTCCGAACCGATGTGCCGACAACGAGAGATTTGCCCACAGCAATCGTCGCTACTGGAAGGGATATATTTGCATCTGTGGCTTTCGAAGTTAATATCGAAGGAGCCATGTTCCGCGAGCACCTTCAGGCGCATCAGTTCCAGTCCTTTACCGCCGGCGTTGAAGTCGTACGGCTTTTTGGTGGAGTAATGCTCCGTGTTCTGGGTGTGATGGAACGCCCTGAAGATAAATTCCCGGTCGCCGGCTGTTATGCCGACTCCGTGGTCGATCACCTCCAGCAGAACGCCTTCGGGGACTTTGCAGAGGGTCACGCAAACTTTTCCTTCGTCCGGGGTGTTTTCGATCGCGTTCTTTACGAGGGTCCGCAGGACCTCTTCCAGTATGATCGGGTCAATGATGTCGGTCTCGAAGGACTCCCCTTGGAAGATCAACTCCACTGCCCGGTGAGCGCTTCGTTTCCTCAGATCCTCGAGGATTTTCTCGATGGTCTCCACCAATGGGAAGGAGCGCGGTTTGTACTCTCTGGGTCGGATAATTTCCTGCACCACGTGTTGGATATCCTTGAGCCGTCCCAGATTCCGCAGAATCCGTTGAATATTCTTTTCCCTCATGTCTTCGGAGATGTCGGTTCCGGCGAGTCTTCGTGCCGAGGCCTCCACAAGGGCAAGGGGCGTTATCAGTTCGTGAGAGAGGTGGTGAACCGCAGCCTTTCTCGCTTCTTCCATGGATTTGAGCGCGGTTATATCACGGAGCACGACGAGCAGTCCCGCGGGATTCCCCTCGTGGTCGTGGTAACGGGAAGAGCTTATGCTCACGTCGATAATGCTCCCGTCCTTACGGAGCCTCTTGGTTTCAAACCCGCTCGAAGGCTTGCCGTCTTCGAGGACCTTGGCAATGGACGTCAGGCTCCGCTCAAGTTCGGAGTCCGGGACAAAGGGTATTCGCTTCCCTACCACCTCTTTCTTTTCCCAGCCGAATATCCGGGTAAACGAAGGACTTACATACTTCGCGATTCCGTCCATGTCGTAGATCACGATCGCGTCTGCCGAGGAGTTGAGCACGGATCGATACAGCTCTTCCCCGCGTTTCGATTCCTCGTAGAGTCTTCTGTACCGTTCCTGACTCTCGAGGAGCTGTTGTGAAGCACGTCTGCGTGTAATCTCCACGGCCGCGAGATTGCCGAAGAGCGATAGCGTGTCCAGATCGGTTTTGGAGAATGGCGTCTTCTTCCTGTCGAACGCGAAGAGAACCCCGAGGTTGGACTTGCCGATTTGGACCGGGACCGCGATGCCGGAAATCAATCCTTCGGCCCGCGTCTGTTCGTGGAACTCCGAACTGACCTGCTCGAAGTAGTTTTCTATGATGAGCGGCTCTCCCGTGCCCGCAACTCTGCCGGCAAGTCCCGCGCCCATGGGAACCCGCAGCCCGCGGAACACTTCGGTCTTCAGGCCCGAGGAGATGTGCCAGTGAAGCTCTTGGGCCTCTTCGTCCCGGAGTGCGACAAATGCGGTATCGGTCCCGAGTACCTGGCGGCTCTTGTCAACAATGAGGGTCAAATTCTCGTCAAGACTGCGTTCGGCTATCATCGCGAGCGCGAGGTCGTAGAGCGCCTGGAATTTGTTCAATTGCTTTTCGAGTTCCCACTCCGCGTGCATGCGCTCGGTGATGTCCATGAGGGTTCCGATAACGGCCGGCCGTCCGTCGTGGACCACCCTCGAACCATAGGCCTCAAGGTGTATGTGTTCTCCGTTTTTCCTTACTCCCTTCCATTGGAAGTTTATGGCGTCAACCTCTCCGGAAACACGTTTCCTGACATTTTCCTCTACGATGCCTTTGTCTTCAGGGCACACAAGGGCCGTAGCCCGCATTTTGTCAACAATCTCGTCAACCTCGTACCCGAACATCTCTGCAAAGGTGGGGTTTACATAACGAAGCACTTCGTCCTGAATGAGATAGACGCCGACGACGGATTTCTCAGTGAGCTTTCTAAATTTGGCTTCCGATTGTCCCAGCTCTTGGACAAGCTGCTCGTGCTCCCTTTTCATCTCCTGCAAATCGGCGATCTCTTGGCGCAGCCGTGCCACTTCACGTTCGAGCCGGTCTCTCTCTTTACCGTGGTCTGGCATGGCTTTCCCCACGAGACGCGATACGCGATAGCTGTACATCCACCGACGATAACCCGAGTGGGCATCGGTCACAGTACAGGAATGACCAGGTGAAGTCAAAGGGATGGGAGGCAGCTTCGAATGCTGGGCAAAGGGCGCTGTTTCCGTCTGAATCCTTCAAGAAGCCTTATCGGCGGCGGACCGGCCGCTCTTACTCCGGGAGACTCGCGACCTGCTCAGGTCAGGGGTGAAGTCGGGGACGGCCGATGCTCCCGTTGCCGGCAGGGGAGCAACCACGGCAATCGTCCGTGGGCGTGTTTCCTAGTTCTCCGAGATCGAAGGGGATTAGCCGGTATCACACGTATTAGGTGAGTCTTCCTTGTATCAATGGCCTGTATCCTCACAATCGAGCCGATGCTTAGACGCGAACCCCGAATCTTAAGGGCTATCGAACAAAATAATTAGCGATCCAGTAACTTTTGGCACACCCCAAGGTCAGGGTGGAGAGTACGTACCCGAGGGTCGGGATCAATGCTCCGAGATACGGCTTCTCAATAGAGATCATCCAGAGGACCACCGTAGCCAGAATGTAGGTAATCAATGCCACCAGAGCATGCCTTGTATGGCTAATTTCCCAAGCCTTGTCACCTTCAACTCGCCTGTTTCGCATCTGAATAGTTTTGACTTCTTTTTCCAGTATTTCAATTCTCTCCAGCAGCTTCCTCGCCATCCCCGGAGCGATTTCAGGAGCCGAGCCTGCCGCTACCTTTCCAGCCTTTACATTTTGTGACGCGTCAGTCTGGTTTGTTCCCTCTGCAATGACGGGGCACGACATCGCTGCAAGAAATAGCAAAATGATAAACAGTGCTGTCCCAACTTCAAGAGAATTCTTTACCTTGTGCATAACGTACCTCCCTGTACCGAGATCAAACTTAGCACACCAATGTGTAAACACGGTCGCGAATTCCGGAGTCCTTTAGGACAGAATTCTTGACTATCAGGATAGGAAAAAAAGGTGTCTGAACGGTAGGATCAGTGCGGATGCAAAAGAGTGAGAGTCTCCCTCCCCCGCTCTCTCCAAGAGGGAGAGCGGGGGAAAGGGTATAAAGGGGGCCCGTGCATATCCCACTGAACGCGGGATTATGCCTTTGGGCGGATGGGGGTTGGTCGAAAACCCTCAGGAGAGCCGCCTGAGGGTGGTCACGCAGTTGGTTGCCGCTGAGCCCCCCACGTTGAAGACGACCCCGATCTCGGGGCTCCCGTTGGTCGGAGCCGCGCCAATGGGCTCACCAATGAGCTGTTTGTATACCAACGCGTGCATGGAGGCACCAGTCGCGCCGACAGGATGACCTTTGGCTTTGAGTCCTCCTGACAGGTTGATCGGACAGTCGTCGTCGGCAGTGTACCGTCCTTCGAGATAGTCCCAACCTCCCTGGCCGTCCCGGGACAGGCCCAGGGCCTCGGTGGTCAAGATATGGTTGATCGAAAAGCAATCGTGGACCTCGGCCAGATCGACGTCCCCCAGGGTTATTCCCGCCTCCTGAAATGATTTTTCCACGGCGAGCTTGCCCGCGGTCAGTTCGTGCATGTTAGGACGAACACTCTCCTGCAGTCGCTCGGTAGTCATGCCAAGGCCGGCGATCTCCACGACGCGCGTGCCGAGGCTCTTGGCCTCTTCCGTCGGCGCCAGTACCACGGCCGCGGCGCCGTCGGTAACGAGCGAACAGTCGTGCAATCTCAAGGGATGCGCGATGGTCGGATTACCGCCCTTTCCCTCTGCCGGCAGAGCGAGAATTGCATCGGCAGTGAAGAGGCCTAGTCGGTCGGGAGGACTCCCCTTACCAAAATGGGCGAGCGGGTTTTTCACCCCGTTACGGTAGCTCAGAGCCGAAACCGCAGCGAACATCCTTTGCATTTGTTCAAGGGAATAGCCGTAGTGCGCCATATATCCCTTTGCGTACTCCGCAAACAGGCCGGGAAAGGTCATACCCTTCGCTCCCTCTTCGGGCCAGTACGACGAACAGGCCAACACATGGGTCATTTCGGGCGTGGAGAGCAAGTTCATTTTCTCAACGCCGATGACCAAAGCGCGCCTGAAACGACCGGATTCCAGCGCGAATAGTGCATTGTAGAGGGCTACCGATGAGGAGGCGCACGCTCCTTCGGTGCGGGTTGTCGGGACGAACCTCAGCTCATCGGGCGCTACTTCCAGACCCAACGGACCTACATGTTCCTGGTTAATGAATTTGGACGGGGAACATGACCCGATCCAGATGCCGTCGATCTCTTTGGGGTCTAACCGGGCGTCTTCGACAGCTCCCTTGCCTGCCTCTATGAGGAGTTCATAGAACGATTTGGTATCTCTTACCCTTCCGGACTCTCGGTCCCTTTCCACAAAAGCGCCAAACCGCGTATTGTACGCTCCTATGATGCTGACTTTACTCATGATGTTACCTTATCCTTTCGAGAATTGTCGGGGTTCCGTCTTCCGTTCCGAGGGTGCCCGCGTTGCAAGTCCCTGCCCGGCGGATGAGTGCTAGTCATCGTTCATCCTCGCGAACCTCGCCTGAGACCTCCGTGCACGAAATAGACTTCTCCTGTGACTGCCTCATTGCGATAGAGTTCCGCGACGAGTGACGCCACTTCTTCCGGCTCAACCAGGCGTCCGATGGGGACGTCGGCGAGGACTTTCTGAAGGGCCTTTTGGTTCATTCCCTGCAAAATCGGCGTGGCGCAATATCCAGGCGCCACCGCGACACAACGAATTCGATCAGCCAGTCCTCTCCGGAAGAGTTCCCCCATGATAACCTTGGGCCACACGGACATCGCCGCCTTGGTGGAACAATAGTTTATCTGGCCCGCTGTGCCCAATGAGCCGGTGGAAGAAACCAGGCAAATGAGCCCGCGGCAGCGATGGTTCACCATCTGCTCGAGACATTCCCGCACAGTGAGAAACACGCCGGTCAAGTTGACCTGAACTACGCTTTGAAACTGCTCCAGCGACATCTTCGCGCTCACGCGTCCGGTCTCGCGGTCCGGTTTCACAAGCAGGCCGTCCTTTATGATCCCGGCAAAGGGCGCGACGAGATTGATCCGGCCGAATTGTTCCATCGCTGCGTCTGCGAGGCGTTTGCAGTCGTCCTCGTTCGTCACGTCACATCGCATCGTTGCGCCGCGAGGGCCGAGCGAAGCTTGTGCCTCTTTGAGACCCTTTTCGCTTACGTCCCCCAGCATGACGCTGCCGCCACGAGCCGTCCAATATCGGGCGACCGCCAGCCCGAGCCCGCTTGCTCCACCCGTGATCACTGCAACGGAGTCTCGGATCTCCAACATGTGCTGTGCTCCTTCTGTGAATCATTCATAACGTTTGGAGGGAACAAAATCAATGCCACTTGCCTTGGCCGCCGATCGGAGAGGTCGCTACGCCTCAAAATTCCAGCCGAAGGAGCCTGAAGAGCGAACAGGCATTCTGGTTTCAGCGACCGGCCGGTTGTCTCTCGCGAGAAATACGTCTGCAGGGGAGTCCATCAGCGGTGGATGCGTTCGGAGTTCTCTGCTGAGGCGTCAGCTCGTGCCGTAGTAGATATGCTACATTCCGACACGGCAGATCGATGATGTACGCGACAACCGGTAGGCATTGCTGCCGTCACGCATCTCGTATTCAGGGAGGGAGATGGGCAGAGGTTAACACCCGAGCGAGGACATCAAGACCAAGGGGGCACCAATGAACCTGGAGACTCCCTGCGGGGGGGGAGAGACGCTCCGGGGGGAGCGTCTCTGCACGCCATTTCCGGTCTCAATGCGGGGAACGAGGCGCGATACCCTACGATTCCTCGAGGACTTCCCGGACTTTGCACGCGAGGCTGTCCACGTTGAAGGGCTTCTGGAGGAAGTGAACACCACTGTCAAGCACGCCGCGTCGGACAATGAAATCCTCCGGATAGCCCGAAACGTAGAGAACCTTCATGTCCGGCCTCGTAGAAGAGAGACGGCGGAAAAGTGTCCGCCCGTCCATCCTGGGTAGCACGACATCGGTCAGGAGCAGTTTGATAGGATCTTGATGCTGCCCGGACACCTCAATTGCTTCCTCCGGACTCCCCGCCTGAAGAACGTGATAGCCGAGGGCCTCCAATCCGTCGCAGGCCAGATTGCGCACGACCCGCTCGTCTTCGACAATAAGTACCGTCTCGTTTCCTTGCAGAGGCCGTTGATCCGTCGGGGTCCTGTCGATCACAGGAGCTGTTTCGGAGAGCCTTGGCAGGTATACTTTGAACGAGGTGCCACGGCCGGGTTCGCTGTCCACGACGATATGGCCCTGGTGTTGTTTCACCACCCCGTACACAGTCGATAGGCCCAGCCCTGTTCCGACTCCCTTCTCCTTGGTCGTGAAGAACGGATCGAAGATGTGGGAGAGTGTTTCCTGGTCCATCCCCTCTCCCGTATCGCTGACGATGAGTGAGACGTACTGGCCTGGCTCGACTTCGGCCAACGTCCGGGCGTGCTCTTCGTTCAGATCCACATTGGCGGTCTGGACGGTCAACCGCCCGCCGCGCGGCATGGCATCCCGTGCGTTGACCGCGAGGTTCATAAGAATTTGTTCGATCTGACCCGGATCGGCTCGAACCATGCCGAGATCCGGATCCAGGAAGGTTTTCAGTTCGATGCCTTCGCCGATGAGGCGCTCTATTATCCTGCAGAAGTCCTCGACCGCTCGATTGAGATCGAGTAGGGCGACATCCAGAACCGCCTTACGGCTGAATGCCAGGAGCTGTCGCACAAGAGCCGCCGCGCTGCGCGCGGCACGGCTAATCTGGGAGAGGCGCTGATGATACAGGCCATCCTTGGGTAGCTGCTGGAGCAACATGTCGGTGTAGCCCATGATCGCGGTGAGCAGATTGTTGAAGTCATGAGCCACTCCCCCGGCGAGCTGGCCTATGGCCTCCATTTTGGCCGCCTGACGAAGTTGCTCCTCGAGGCGTTTTCGCTCGGTTATATCTGGGAATACGGAGACGCCGGCGATAATCTCACCGTCCGCGTTGCGCACCGGCGCCGCGTTGGAGAGGACCCAGCGCTCGTCACCGTCCGCGTGACGAATTATGATGTCCACGTTCTTAGTGGTCGCCCCGTGGATCACTGCCTGGGCCAACGGCAGTTCCTCCGGCCTGAAGGGGGTCCCGTCCGGATGGTAGGTCTGCCAGTGGTCCGCGTGTCGCTCGAGAGGGATGTCGGTCAGCGGGAGCGTTGTGTTACCGCGGATCCCGAGCGCAGCGGAATTGGCAACTCGTATTCTTCCGTCGGGCCCGTCCGCGATGAGAATCCCCGCGGGGGTGTGTTCGATAGCTGCGACGAGCAGGGCCTGAGCTTTTGCGAGCTCCTCCTCGGCCCGCTTACGTTCCGATATGTCCTCGAGTATGCCCTCGATACAGAGGAGCTCCCCCTGTTCGCTGTAGATCGGGCGAGCGTGAATGGAGGCCCATATGGTATCGCGATTCTTGCGGTAGAGTTCCGCTTCGAATGTAGGGGTCGCTTTTTGACCATGCATGAGTCGGATAAATTCCGCGCGACGCTCCGGATCTACGTAAAGCTCGTGGGCCATATCTGAAGTGTTCGCTATCAGATCCTCGGGCGAATCATAGCCGAGCGTCCTCGCCATGGCAGGATTGACCGTGAGGAAGCGGCCGTCGGGCGTCGACTGGAAGATTCCTTCCACTGCGTTTTCGAAGATGCTTCGATAGTTCTCTTCCGCTCTCTCGCGCTCCGCGACTTCCTGCATTAGGATTTCATTAAGTTGCTTCAGTTCGCGTGTGCGCGCTTTGACTCGCTCTTCCAGTTCGTCGTACGCCTTCTTGAGCGCAGCTTCCATGCTTTTGCGGTCCGTGATGTCGTGGGCGAAGACTGCCACAGCTTCGACCCTTCCGTGATCGCCGAGGACCGGATAGTAAGTGTGATCGGTGACGCTGCCCGATTCCTCGTCTTCGAAACGGACCGCGCTGCCGGACCTGATGACCTGCTCGAACCATTCTTTTCTCGCCTGCCCCACTGAATCCGGCATCAACGCAAAGGGCGATTTTCCGAGAAGATCCGCGATCTTCACGCCGAATTTTCTGGAAACGGTCTCGTTGAGCGCAAGCACGTTACCGTTGGTGTCGAGCAGGAAAGCCATTTCCGTGGTCGCGTTGAGCAGTGCCTCCACCGTATCTTTGCTTCGTTGGAGTTCGGCGGTGCGTTCGGCCACCCTCTCTTCGAGTTCCGAGTGGGCTTTTTTCAGTGCTTCCTGGGCTCGTCTTCTCTCCTCTCTGATCTCGGCCTCTCTCAGCTCTCGTTCGATGGCCGGGGCAAGTCGGCTCAGATTGTCTTTCATCAGATAGTCGTGAGCGCCGGCTTTCATCGCCTCGACCGCGGTTTGCTCTCCGATGGTCCCTGATACAATAATGAACGGCAGGTCCAGCCCCGCCTCTCTGACAACGTCTAAGGCTGTGAGCGCGTTGAATGCGGGCATGGCGTAATCAGCCAATATGGCATCCCATTGCTGCTCCCTGACCGCGGACTTCATGGCTTCCGCGGTGTCGACTCTGAGATACACGGGGTCGTATCCGCCGCGCTTCAACTGCCTGAGCAGCAAGAGGACATCGTCCTCTGAATCCTCGACGATTAACACGCGCAGAGGCCGGTTCATCCGTTGCTCCTGTTGCCCGGCGGCGATTGGTTAAGGACGAGCCAGTACAGTTCCAATTGTTGAACGGCAGCGGCAAACTGGTTGAAGTCCACGGGTTTGCGGACATAGCTGTTCGCTCCCAACTCGTAGCTCTCAACCAGGTCCCGCTCCTCGTCCGAGGAGGTGAGGATTACGACGGGGAGGTACTTCGTACGGCGGTCCGAACGGATTCGCCTGAGCACTTCCAGACCGTCGATCTTCGGCAGTTTCAGGTCCAGAAGGACCAACTGCGGAACGCACTTCACATCCCGACCTTCGTAGGTTCCGGTCCCGAAAAGATAGTCCAGAGCGTCGACGCCATCACGGGCCACGACAACCTCGTTGAGAATGTTGCTCTTGCTCAGGGAGCGCAGAGTCAGGGCCTCGTCGTCAGGATTGTCTTCCACGAGAAGGATAGTCTTCGTTTCCACGGCAATGCTCCTGAGCCTCACAACGTGAAATAGAAAGTGGCCCCCCTGTCCGGGACGCCTTCCGCCCAGACTCGGCCCCCGTGACGATGGATGATGCGTTTGACGGTTGCCAGTCCGATGCCGGTTCCGGGGAATTCGTCGGCTGCATGCAAACGCTGAAACGCGCCGAAGAGCTTGTCCGAATAGGCCATGTCAAATCCGGCTCCGTTGTCCCGGACGTAGTGTACGGGCTTGTTTGGGGGCGAGTGCGGGGATTGATCCGTACTGTTCGAGATGCCCAGTTCGATGCGGGCTACCGGACGCTGGGCAGTAAACTTCCATGCATTGCCGAGCAGGTTCTCAACGGCTACGCGCAACAAGCGCGGATCGGCATCCACATGGATGCCCGAATCAATCTTGAACTCAGCCCGTCGCTGAGGGTCCTCCTGCTGGAGTTCCGCAGCAATCGACAGAGCAAGCGCGCTCAGATCCACCCGTTTCCTGTTTATTTCAGCCCGGGTGAGTCGCGACAGCTTGAGGAGGTCGTCGATAAGCCCGGACATACGTTGGGACGCGGCCCGGACCCGGCCGAGATAGTCCTTGCCCGTTTCGTCGAGAAGGTCGGCATAGTCCTCCAGCAGCACCATGCTGAAGCCGTCGATGCTTCGCAGAGGCGCGCGCAGGTCGTGAGATACCGAATAGGCAAAGGCCGCGAGTTCCTTGTTTGAAGCCTCGAGCTGGGCGGTACGGTCGACGACTCGCTCTTCCAGTTCCTTGTTGAGCCGTCGGATCTCTTCCTCGGCCTTCCTCCGTTCCGTGATATCCTCACAGGTCATGAGGTGTTCGCCGGTCTCGAGTTGTACCGGCCTGAACAGAATAATCTTATCCTTTCCATCCTTGCAGGTGACGGTGAAAGCGTACGCGCGTAATTCCCCGATTTTGCTTTGTTCAAGGCGGTTGACCCACGTGGCGATGACCTGGCGCCGGTACTCCGGATCGGGGTACGCTCTTCTGAACCACGCCTTCCCATTGGGAACCTCAGCCAGGTCGTAACCGAAGAGCTCCTCGAATTTCGGGTTCATATAGTGAAACGTGCCGTCTTCTCCGATCATCACCATACCGAAAGGAGCATGTTCGGATAAGGTCTGAAATCTTCGTTTCTCCAAGTGGAGGGCTTGCTCGGCTCGTTTGCGTTCTTCGATCTGTCGTTCAAGCTGCTCGTTGATCCGGGAGAGTTCGGCGGTGCGATCGTCGACCCGTCTGCCAAGCTCGAGGTAAGCCTGTGCGAGTGCTTCCTCTGCGAGCTTCCTCTCGGAGATGTCGGTGACGGTGCTAATCGTCCCCCTGCGAGGGTTGGCCAGGTCCATGGCGCTTATCGTGACCAATCCGTAGAATGTGGATCCGTCGGCTCGCCGCATCAGCGCTTCCGTTTCCACCGGCCTTGCTTCCTTGAGGCTGGTGAAAAAGGCCCGCTGAACCCTCTTGTGTTCTCTGTCATCCGCGTAGAATTGCTTCGGGGGCATCCCCAAGCAGACATCTTCGCACTCGTAGCCGAACATCTTCACCATGGCTTGGTTGGTCCATTTGATGGATCCCTCTTCCGTGAAACTGATACCTATGGGAGATGCGGACAGGATGTTGTCCAGCATTTCTCGACTTTGGCGTATCTCCTGCTCGCTCCGGATGCGGTCGGATATATCGCGCAGGATGACAAAAAGTCCCTCAGGATTGCCCTCATGATCGAGATACCGAGAGGCGCTCAGACTCACGTCAAGTGTCTCTCCATCTTTGGTAAATCGCTTGGTCTCGAAGCGACTGCACGGTTTTCCGTCTGCAATAAGGTCCCGGATTACGCTCATTGTCGCGTCGCGTTCGGAATCGGGTAAATAGGGGATTCGCCGGTTTTCAACCTCCTCGGGCGTCCAGCCGAAAACCTGGGTGAACGAATCGTTCACGAATTTTGCCTTGCCGTCCATGTCGTAGATTACTATGGGATCGGGCGAGGAGTTCAGGAGGGAAAGGAAGCGCTTTTCCACGGTTTCGGATTTCGCGATGAGCGAGGTGCGCTTTACCTCGCTCTCGCGCAATGCCTTCTCCAGATAGGCACAACGCTGGCCAAGCTCTTCCGGCTCTTGAATGCGGAGGCGCATCTGTTTCAACTCTGCAATGAGTTGTTCCCGTGTTTTGTCGTGGTCACGCATCCCCAGCCTCCGCCTCGGCGAACAGACCAGTGGAATCCCGTTCGTCCCCAGTCTGTGGTGACCCCTTTGTTACTCTACACGACAAAACCCATGAAGTCAAACCGACTTCATGCACCCCAAGCCGCGGAACGGCCGCTTCGACAGTCTTCACCCGCGGTCGGACAGCATCCTCCGCGTCCGGCCCGGCCGAGCCGAAAACCCTTGACACGAACTCCCCTGCGCTGACGGGCACAATCCAGTAAAAATGGAAGAGATCCCGAAAACCGCCAATGGATCACAGGAAGCCTCGGTAGAAGGTCATGAGAAGGAGATATGATTGGAGCTCGAAGGCCCGGCTTGCTCTTGAGGCGATCAAGAGCAAGGGGAGGATGCATGGGTCGGCCTTGGGGGAGCTTTGCAGCGTAATCAACCTGATCCGAATGCCTCCGCAAGACGACTATGGTGTACTCGGAACTTTGGGAAACTCCACCGAGACCCAAGCGGGAGGCTCCTACGGACTTGAAATCTGGAGAAGCAGAGAGTTGGTGACCGGCACTGTTCTAATTATTGCACCACTTGTAATGCTGCTCTTGGATGGTTCTGGACAGAACTACTTGCAGATTGAGACATTTTCCTGATATGGGAGGAACTGTGGCCTCCGCAATGACTTAGGCTGCGCCAGTCCATTTCTCGTGGGAGAGGCATTAATGGGGGTAAATCGTGACAAGCCCGACCGCTGGAAGAGCGACATTGCCAAGTCTGTAGACTTCTACAACAAATGGTTCATGAATTTCGCTCCCAAGGCGTTCAGGGAAACTCGTGTACAGACGACTAAAGAAGTTGAAAATACCTTGGAAGTGACGGACAATCTGACCAATATTCATCCGGCCATTTTACGTCAGGATCCTGGAATCGTTCGGACTCTACGGATGTCAACATGCCCCCCTATAGCGAAGGACAGGCTTATCGGTCTAGCAGGCGTTCCACAAAGCATTGTGTCTCGGATGGAACAGGAGAAGAAGCTGCCTGTCGGCCTCACCGGCAAGAAACTCGACGCCGAACTTATTAAAATAGGTAAAATTATTAAGAAAATGGCTGACCCGGACATCTTTACATGGCTAAATCGAAAGAAACCGCCCACACAAGACGAGATTCATCGTGCCGCCACCATTGTCGCAGACCGACTCTGTGGAGCCACGGCAAATCCGATTGTCCGAAATGCTCAGGAGGCTCGCCAGCTTAAACTGATCGGTAAGTGGCTCAACGCTCGCGGTTACAAGAAGATACCTTCAGGAAGCGGAATCACATTTGATAAGATGCCCGCCTCAAGTTACGCTTTTCATATAAACGTCCCGGCAAGGCAGGAGGAAGCCACTGAAAAAATGGTCAATGTCTCCGTAGACGTTGCAGTCATGAGGGCCGGTACAAAAAAGGGCGGCCTTCCACTTCTGATTGAAGCAAAGTCCGCCGGGGACTTTACCAATGTGAACAAGAGGAGAAAGGAAGAAGCGACGAAGATCGCTCAGCTCAAGCGAACCTACGGCGAGGATGTGGAATACCTGTTGTTTCTCTGCGGCTATTTTGACACCAGATACTTGGGCTATGAGGCGGCCGAGGGCATCGATTGGGTCTGGGAGCATCGGATTGACGATTTAGCTGAGTTTGGGTTGAGGCAATAAAGATGATACCTCAAGAGATAGAGCGACAGAGACTTCAGAGGGAACTAGACGCGGCCAAGACTACTGTGCAGAGGAATCGGCTTGGGCAGTTTGCAACCCCGTTTGAACTGGCGCTCGATATGCTGAACTATGCCAAGAGGCTTCTTCCACAAAGGAAAACAGTCTCTTTCTTCGACCCAGCCTTTGGAACAGGGGCCTTTTACTCTGCTCTTCTCAGCACCTTTCCACTGAAGCGTATCGCCAAAGCAGAAGGCTTCGAGGTCGATACCCACTATTGGGAACCAGCGTCGGTCCTGTGGAAAGATTCGCCTCTGGTGCTTCATGGAACGGATTTTACTCAAGTATCTCCTTCGGAAGAGGAATCGAAGAAACATGACCTGGTAATCTGCAATCCGCCCTATGTCAGACATCACCACATCTTCAACGGGGACAAGATTCGATTGCAGGATTTGACGGAACCGATCTTCGGACAGCGGATCTCGGGCCTTGCCGGTCTATATTGCTATTTTTTGGCTCTATCAGACCGCTGGATGCGGAAGGGCGGGATTGCTGGTTGGCTCATTCCGAGTGAGTTTATGGACGTTAACTATGGAATGCCAGTGAAGCGGTATCTTTTGGAAAAGGTGACTCTTTTGCGGATTCATCGTTTTGACCCTCAAGAAGTCCAGTTCCGAGACGCCTTGGTATCCTCTGTTGTGGTGTGGTTCCGCAAATCGCACCCTCCGGTCGGATATTCCGTCGAGTTCTCCTTTGGAGGAACCTTGCATTCTCCCAAGGTATCGAAGTCAATTCCTTCCGGACTTTTAACTGATGAATCCAAATGGACCCGGTATCCTTTGGCAGAAGAGAGAGAAGTCTTTTCAGGTGCTACCTTGGGTGACATATTCTCTGTTCGTAGAGGTCTCGCGACGGGGGACAACAACTTCTTTGTGTTAGCAAGAGAAGAGATCCGCAACCGGGGGTTACCTTTTGAGTTCTTTCGGCCCGTTTTACCCAGCCCACGATTCCTTAAGGTTGACGAAATTCTTGGCGATGAGGATGGGAATCCTTGTGTGGAACCTCAGCTCTTCCTTTTGGACTGTAAGCTGCCTCCTGGTTTTGTGAGAGACCACTACCCGGCGCTTTGGGAGTATTTGGAGGAAGGTCGTAGAAGGGGCGTCGATCAACGATACCTGTGTAGGAGCCGTTTGCCCTGGTACCTTCAAGAGTCTCGGCCTCCTTCGCCATTCATTTGCACGTACATGGGAAGGAGTGCTTCCAAGAGACCCTCTCCATTCAGGTTTATCTTGAACCACTCCGCCGCTACGGTGACGAATTCTTATCATCTGCTCTATCCTCACCATGAGCTAAATACGGCTCTTGCCAAAGATCCGGCGCTGGCAAAGTCAATCTGGATGATCCTTAAAGAGATTCGGCCAGAGGATATGCTTAATGAGGGCAGGACCTACGGCGGTGGTCTTCATAAGATTGAACCGAAAGAGTTATCCAAGGTTCCTACTCGGCAAATAGCCCATCTTCTTTTGCAGACGGTCACTCCACGGGAGAAGCAGCAGGAACTTTTTACCGGCGACGTTGCCTAAAGCAAGTCTCACCAATTCCACCGCTGTCTACGCTGTCATGGGGGGGAAGCGGATTCGGTGGCTCCAGATGCCTCTCTTGGCTCTGCGCGCATGGGATGCGAGATTTTGGAGTTGACTATCGTTCGCTGGGCGCTTGCGAAAGGAATTCCAGGCACACCATCCGCAATGCGTCTTGAGGATGAGAGGTTGGGGTGTTCTCGGAATGCGCCTGGTCCGCGTCCGGAGGAACTCCAGGTGTTCGGGTTCGCGTGAGGTGACGTATTTGCAACGCAATCAACTTGATACGAATGCCTCGCTGAGATAAGGATGGTCCACCCGGAACTCGCGGAGCTCAAAAGCCGGCTCGCCCAAGGATCGGCTTCCTAAGGGAGGATCCCATGGACAAAGAGACGGATAGGGGGTTGGAGAAACTCTACAACGAACTCCGATTCATTCAGGAGCGACGGTCCAAGCTCTCGATTATGAAAATCGCGTTCGTTGCGGGCTTTTTCGGTATCGGATCGGTCAAGTTGGGGAGCAACACAAACGACATGACGCAGGCAGCCCTATATCTTGTGCCTCTGATCGCCGTGTTGTTCGATATCTTCGGGATAGCCTCGACCATCAGCATTCGTAAGTTGGAAACCTTCCTTGAAAAGGAGGCAAGAGATCACAATAATAACGATATTCTGACCAGGTGGCACGACTTTTCGAGAAGGCATCGACTGCCGTCCCGCGCAAATTTCTGGTCTCACGTCATCCTGACGTTTCTGGCCTTCGCAGTTCCTATCGGACTCCTGTTGATGAGGGATGGACTTCCGACTGACTTGGACGCGTGTCAATGGAAGCTCAAGGTGTCTTACTTTGTTATAATTGCCGGGCTTTGGGGATGCTTTCGTCGTCTTGAGCGTTGCGCCAAGACTCATCTTGCTCAGGAGTTGGAACCTTCGAGTGGTTAAGATCTGGTCGAGAATAACCATGCTCATGGGAGGAGGCGTAGGAAAAGGTTCCCTCCCTGGCAACAAGGGCGGGGGAACAACTGCCTTAGCAGCTAAAAGACTGAACCGGCGGTCGTCGGTTGCGACGTTGACAAAGATGCCGTGAATTCGGCATTGAGGAGACTCAGAAAGGAGGGCGCAGGATGTCCAGTCGCGTAGAGGAGTTCAAAGACATAACCATAGAGAAGAGCCTAAAACCGGTGCGAAGCCTGGAAAAAAAACACATCTACTACTTGCCAATTCTTCTCACCGCTAATCCTCCGCAAAAGTGGATGGAGGCTTTCCATTCCGCCTATGGGGAATGCAAGAAGTACTCGGGAGAGCAAATTCTACAACCCCATCAGATACATGCCAAAAAGGCGCTGCCTACTAGGTTATTGGAAGACGAACTGGCTGGCAAGCATGAGCTGGGCAAGCTCTTGCTATTCCAGTTCTCCGTTGGTGGCAAAGGGCCTCATCCCAATACACCGGAATCGCTACGAATATCCTGCGAAAAAGCCAACAAAGAGTACCGCCGCCACCTCAATGAAGAGGACAAGAGACGCGAACGGGAATTGCAGCGACTGAGCGAGGAGGAGGAGCAGCAGAACCAGAAAGATCGAAGAGCAGAAGAACTCACCAGAGGATGGTTCGACGAGAGCAAATAGTGATTCCCTTTCTTCATGGAGAGGAATCCACTTAGAACGTTTCTAACTGAAAAGACCCTGACCCGGCTACCACCCAGTCCGAAACAGGCTTCGTATAATCGCCGTGGCTGGACGATTATGGTGATGGTAATGGTCAAAAGGTAGGGTCGATGGGTCCGTCGCTGAAATCGCGGCTCAGGGCTTCTCCTTGAATCTCCGAAGCCGCGCTTTTCGCCAGGCTCTGGAAGCTCCTGCAGGAAGCACTGCCACCACCGCGTCCCGGAGCGTCAATGTTCCTGGTGATCGCCAGGCAGAGGAGGGCAGGGCAGTCAATACGATCCCACTGTCACTCGCCCGACCTTCGATCCTTCGTCAGTATCTGACCCCGACCGCAGATCCTGGCAAAGGCCGGCCCCTAGTCTTTATCGCTTCAGGCGCTGACGTATAGCCAACGCGGCAAGACCGATCAGGAGAGGGCCAGCGAGGCTCTCAAACGCCTTCACGAGCTTCGCGTACCGAATTGGGGCCAGATCGTCAGGTCTGAGAAGGGTCATGACACGAAAACTGTAAAAGCCACTCCGAAGCCAGTCCCACAGGCTCGTCACATCCAGGGTAGCTCCCCCGCTCTTGGGATGCAGGCCCAGCAAGAGATAGAGACCGGCGCAGACCACAAGGAGAATAGCACCGCAGATGAGTGGCCGTACCCATCGCTCGCCGTAGCCGCTGAACAACCAGTAGAGGGTCAGGAGAAAGCGAAGCCCCGGACGAGTCTTTGGATTCCTCCGGCGCATCTCCTTCTCGCCGTAATGAAAGTCGCTGGCCCGCTCGTAGTCTCGTCGGTCTTCGTAGTTTTGTTTGATTTCGCGGTAGAGTCGTTCAATGAAAGGATACTCGTCCGTTCGTCCATTTCGTTCCGCATCGAGCTGATCGTAAATGCCGAAGCGGCGACCCAATCGCGCCCATATAACGTCAGTCAGCTCAACCTTGCGCAGGTCTGTGCCGAGGAATTTGCACCTTGTGAGGTCCACACCCCGAAAACTCAACACAGCCAGCAAATCAATCACGGCATCGGTAAAGTCGCATTCCGCTTCTGAGCCTCTCCCGAGGAAAACGTGAACACGCTTTTGATCTCGTTTTCCGCCTTGAAACAGGGTCCTACCTAAGAATGAGGCTCCACGGAAAGAGACAGCTTCCGTGAACTCAGTACCCCGAAAGCGGGCGCTCCCGCTGAACGTGGCTAGCTCAAAGTCGGCGCTCCCGCTGAACGTGGCTTTATAAAAGATAGTCTTCCCGTCGAACGCGGCTTCGCTAAAGTACGCCTCCCCGTTGAACGTGGTTTCAAAAAAGTCGGTTTCGCCGCTGAACGTGGCGCATCCAAAGTGGGCCTCGCCGAACGTGGCATCGCTAAAGTCGGCATTCCCGTTGAACGTGGCGTCGAGAAAGCCAGCCCCCTCTCTGAACACGGCGCGGCCAAAGTTGGCCTTCCCGAATGTGGCATCGTAGAAGCCAACTCTGCTGAACGTGGCTTCCCGAAAGTTGGCATTCCCGCTGAACGCGGCGCGGCCAAAGTTGGCATTCCCCACGAACTTGGCTCCCCCAAACCGGGCCTCCCCACTGAACTTGGCTCCCGTGAAATCGGCATTCCCACTGAACTCGGTATTCGTGAAACTGACGGTCGCGGGGAAAACAAAGCCAATGAAGACATCCCCGTATTTTTCGCGGTGAGCTGCCAAGCGCTTCGCAAAGGCTTCCTGATCCTTCTCAGGGTTCGGGGAATGCAGAATACAGAAGCCGTCACCCGTTTCTTCATCACTTTCCCAGGGACACCGATACTCGTCGCTTTCGTATTTGCAGGTTGCCATGCCGCCGTTCCCCCGTTTGGATGGGCTTTGAGTCAGCGACCTCCGGGATTCGGTTGAGGTCGTAAGGATGACCCATTCCCCCACCTCTCGAATCGCCTCTTGTGGCTCGAAGCATAACCTATCAAGAGAATTGAGACAATCTCTAATGGAGCCCGAAAACCGGACACGGGACTAAGCTGGAAAAGCCGACCTTCTCGGCGGAGAAAGCGCGGGGACCACAAGGGGGAGTGGACGACGGCCGAACCGTCCTTTGGGGGCATTGCCAGGCAATCAACCTGATGCGAGTCGCTCGGTAAAATAGCTATGGTTTACCCGGAGCTTCGCAACGCGGGTGTGACTTGTTTCAGCTTCAATTTCAACGAACAGGGGCTGTTTGCTACCCAGCTTCGACGATAAGCAGAGGTACGGTCACGAAACGTTGCACCCCTTTAGCGAAATACAGGACTTTGGCCGCTGTTTTTACCGGCATTTTCACAATCCAGATAGACAACCTTGTTAACTGTCGGTGCAGCCGTCAAGATCTCCTTTCTCCAGCAGGTCAAGATCCTTTTGAGGCAGGCCGCCATCTTATTCTGCCTGGCTCCACAACTACCATCGAGCCTTGCTGGAGTTCCTCCCCAAAAGATTCCAAGGCTTCAATACATCTTTTTGCTTGGTCGTTAATCCTGAGCTTCTTGAGCCGGACGATTCCGCAATGATACACACCCTGTCGAACCGCCAATTCACCAAAGTCCTTGTCCAAGGTTACAACTATACGACCTTCGGTATGAGCAATTCTCAATATCTCTCTGTCTCCCGCATCTTCGTCCCAATCCCCGGTCCATTCGGCATCATAACCAGCATCGAGCAATTCGTCGTACACTGATTCCGCCACACAGCTATCCACAAGAAGTCTCATGCTGTGAACGCGCGAAGATCGGTCTGACGTCCGGCATGAATCAGACAGGCTTCGATGTCTTCCACTTCAAGCCACCGGTAGGCTGCGAGAAGATCTTTCACAGTATCTCCGGCATCGAGCATCTCAAGAACATGCTCGACAGCTAGACGCCTACCTCTGATGATGGGCTTACCACCAAAGATATTGGGGTCTCGGGTAATTCGTTGAAGAAGTTCGTCTTTGTCCATGACCAACCTCCGCGCTTGAAGGATACTCGTTTTCTCTGGTGATGCAAGGTACTTATTCTGCCTCCTTGTCGGATGGTGTGTTCCGGGTGCTCCATCCGAAGGAAAGGCCAGGCAGGACTAAGGGGAGAGTCAGGATCGGGATTGACGCAGCGGTCGCTATGGAGGTGGACGGGCGCATGGGGTTTTTCACGTTTCTTTCCTCGACACAGACTCCTATCGCATAACTCTTTTAACTGCGTTCAGCAGGTTCACTCATGGCGGTGCCGCATCTTCTTGCCCTTGTTGAGAAGAAACTGGTGCAGAGTGAGCAGCCTGCCCAGGAACTGTCTGTAGGACCACTATAGTGCCTGCAAGTGGAAGCTGGGGACGGCAGCCCCTCGGTTTGTTCAGCCCATCGGACGCGAAGAGACCCCCGAACTTGCACACCCTTTTTCGGGGGTCTCGACCTAATTATGTCAATATGTTAAGTGGTGGAGGCGGCGGGAATCGAACCCGCGTCCGGAAATCTTCAGCTCGACGCGTCTACATGTTTATTCCGAGGTTTGTTTCTCGTCCCTGGAAGGCCCCCTCGGAACGGGTACTTCCGGGACCAACCCGCTTGGTGGTTTCGCGTCATCCCCAACGGGTCCGGGGAATCGGCTATCCTGCTGTCCTCACCTCATCCGCCTTCGCAGGAAAAGACAGGGAGGTGCTGGCATTACGCCGCCAGAGCGTACTCGTAATCGTTGGCGAGTATATGTTTACCGGTGGATTTACGAGCTACCGGAGTGCTCGACATGCAGCATCGGCCTCAACTATCCCCGTCGAAACCTTTTCGCCCCCTTTCGGATAAAGATACGTTGCGCTATTATTTGACAACCGATCGCCAGACAAGTTTCAGAACGTATCAAGAGCCGGTTCCCGGCGACAGCCACAATGCACCGCAATCATCTCTGACGGTACTTTATGAGTCGTTCCAGTTCCCGGCGCTGGTCCTTCTTGCGGATAGACTCGCGTTTGTCATAGGCCTTCTTGCCCTTGGCCAGAGCGAGCCGTACTTTGACCTTACCATTCTTGAAATAGAGTTGCAACGGGATGAGAGAAAAACCCCGCTCGGCAACCTTTCCGACGAGTTTCTTAATCTCCCGCCGGTGCATGAGAAGCCTGCGTTGGCGAAGAGGATCGTGGTTCTGTCGGTTTGCCTGGTCGTACGGCGAGATATGCGCGTCGACGAGATACAGTTGTCCGTCTTCGATCTTAGCGTACGCGTCAGAAAGGTTGGCCTTACCCTGCCGCAGCGACTTGACCTCGGAGCCCAGCAGGGCGATTCCCGCCTCATAGGTGTCTTCAATGAAGTAGTTGAAACGGGCTTTGCGATTCTTGCAGATGACCTTTATCCTGTCGTCGTCTCCCATATCGTCCTCGCCGCCGCTCTCTGACGGAGGCTGCGTCGGCCTGAAATTGCAAGAAGGAGAGGGTTGGGGTGAGAAGGAATCGTACCCGCTCGACCGCGTATTGAATATCACGACGGTAAAGAAAGCAAACCGGAGGCTTGAGCCGCTCTCTCTATCCAGGTTGCCATTCCGGACAGATTCTCTAAGATTCGCTCACGAAATAGTCCTGAGGGAAGCGTTCCCGAATCCACTGCTCCAGGCAGCCTCGGATTTCATGGGCCGTGGTCATCTCGAAGGCTCGAGTGGTCAGATCTCTGCACTCGTGGATGCTGATGGAGCGGATAAGCTTCTTTACCATGGGGATCGAGAGTGCGTTCATGGACAGCTCATTGAGCCCCATTCCCAGGAGAATTGGCGCGTTCACCGGGTCGCCCGCCATTTCGCCGCACATTGCCACGGGGATCCCGTGGGCTTCCCCTGCGTTGGCGATCTGGCGGATCATGCGGAGCACCGCAGGATGGAGCGTATCGTAGAGATAGTTCACGTGCTCGTTAACCCGGTCGATGGCGAGCGCGTACTGAATGAGGTCGTTTGTCCCGATACTGAAGAAATCCGCTTCCCTGGCAAGCAGATCGGCTATGGCCGCGGCAGAGGGGACCTCTACAAGTATCCCGAGTGGAATATCCGGGTCAAATTGCACACCGGATCTCGCAAGGGCCTCTTTTTCCTCCTGGAGTATCTTCCTGGTCGCGCGCAGCTCGGGCAAACATGAGATCATGGGGATCAGCACCCGACAGGAGCCGTGAGCCGAAGCCCGGATAATCGCCCGGAGCTGAGTCCTGAACAGGTCGGGCCGGTCGAGACAGAGACGGATGGCCCTCAAGCCCATTGCGGGATTGGTCTCACTGGCCACGTTGAGGTTCAGTGCGAATTTATCTGCGCCGACATCCAACGTTCGAATCGTCACCGGATCGGGATTGTTGGTCTCCAGAACCTGCCGGTACGCTTCGTACTGTTCTTCCTCTGATGGAAGATCCTTCCGGCCGAGAAAGAGGTATTCGGTTCTGAACAGTCCGATTCCTTCGGCTCCGTGTTGACGGGCGATTTCGATCTCGTCCATAAGTTCGATATTCGCCAGGACCCTCGTGGAAAAGGCGCCGTCACTCGTCACAGCCGGCAGCCGGCCGAAAGCCAACAGGTTCTTGTGGTAGTTGCGGTAGACCTCCTGCCGTTCCCGATATCGGAAGATCATTTCAGGATCGGGATTGATGATCGCTGCGCCGGTACTCCCGTCGATAATGATGGTGTCACCGGTCTGGACCTGCCGGGAAAGGCGTTCGAGGCCGGTCACCGCGGGCAACTTCAGCGAGCGGGCCATGATCGCGGTATGGGATGTCCTGCCGCCCATATCAATTGCAAAACCGAGAACGCTGGCGCTCTGAATTTGTGCGGTATCGGCCGGAGAGAGATCGTGGCTGACCACGATGGAATTGGGAGGCAACTTGTGGATTCTTCCGTCATCCTCCCGGCCCATGAGGATCCTGAGGACCCGCTCTCCCACGGAGTGGACGTCCCGCGCCCGCTCTTTGAGGTACTCGTCCTCAATGGTGTCAAACGCGGCAGATATTCCCGCGATGATCTCGACGAGAGCCCATTCAGCGTTCTGTCCTTCCCGGGTTATCAAGCGCTTTGTACCCTCAAAGAACATCTGATCTCGCAGGAGCATCACATGCGCGTCCAGGATGTACTTGTGGTCCTCAAGCGGATGGCCGGGTTTGATCAGGGCCTTGATTTGCTTGAGTTGCGTCTCGGCTTCCTGGACGGCCAGTTCGAAGCGCGCGGTTTCCGCGGGTATCTCTTCGGGTGGGAGAATTCGTTGGGGGTAGATCTCGGTACTGACGCGCTCAACCAGCACGACCTGCCCGATGGCCACGCCCCCGGAAACTCCGATGCCGGTTACGAGTCTGTTGGTTTCCGCGTCCGAGCTCTCTGCTACGGCGGTATTCCGACTTGTGTCAATGCTTTCCGGAGTTGTCATTTTCGATCAGACGGGTTATCTCCTCAATTGCTTGAACGGAATCCGGCCCTGTGGCTCTCACGAGAAGTTCCGAGCCGGGGGTGGCCGCCAGAAGCAGTAACCCTAGCACACTTCTGGCACTCACTTCCACATCATCTTTGATGAGAGTGACCTGGCATGAGTATTCTTCCATGGCCTGTACCAAAGACGTGGCCACTCTGGCATGAAGACCCAACCCCTCGGGGACGATCAGTCTCTTTTCCAGTGCCTTCGCATCGTCGTGCATTTCCTGCCCGTGCTTTTCGTAAAAGACTCAGCTATTGTCTCATGCCCTGACCCAATAGCGCCCAAAGAGTGATCCGGCCCACGGTTCGATCGGACTGTTTCGCTCCGTAAACCCAGAGTAAACCAACCGTTACAAACTGTCAATCGGAGGAACGCTCCGTCGACACAATCCAGGGAAGCGCGGGAAGATACGCCGATCAAGGAAAGCCTAAGCCGTCCACTTCTGGGGCCTTTCGGTAGGGAACTCCCTCACGAGCCCCATCCCTCGGGCGCTCCTACCACCTTCCATGCACTGAGAGACTCAATGCAGAATGAGCGCGCCCTCTGCCAGAGGGAGAGGACGCGGGTTACGAGGCTCAAAACACTGTTACACGGTCATTTGCCTGACACCGCATCACTGTCAGCGATGGCGGATAGATCCCGAATGGCCCCCTCGACAATCTGGTGGGGCTCCCTTCCTTCCTCATGGTCCGGATCGCCCCGCCATCCCCCAGGAAAACAGACCTAATCGCGGGTGGAAATCAAGCAATGACTGGTTTGCCTCAACGCCGGGAACCATCCCAATCGTGCGTCGCTTCGGATGCCTATTTCTCTGCCGGACAGGCTACCTCAACGACGAACTCCGCTCCTCTGTCGCACCTGCAGAGGTACAACCGGCCGCCCAGGGCTTCGGTCAGCGCCTGCGCTCCGGCCAGCCCGAGCCCATGCCCTCGTACCGGGAAGCCATCCACCTCTAGACACTGGAAGTACTGGTCGAAGATCTGCTCGTGGAAATGCTCCGGAATGCCCGGGCCGTCGTCTTTGACCGAGACTCTGATATTCCCCGCCTGCGCCGCAAGCGTGACGAATATTCGCTGACGCTTGTACTTCAGTGCGTTGGAGAGCAGGTTTGTCAGAACAAGACTCATTTTGATATCGTCGATTTCGATTGGGTTCACGAATTCTCTTGCGTCGGCCTCCAAGAATATGAAATGCCGGCTGAGCACCTCCTGTAATGCTTCCAGATCCTTCGCGCCCAAGACAGCATCGGAGACCTGCGGATCAACCACGTCGAATACTTCGGTGACAGCACTTTTGATGATGTCGCGCAGCGTACATTGCCGGTTCTTCGTTACCCCGTGGGATGCCATATCCACTTCGAGCATGTTATTGGCCAACAGCTTGATTTTCAGGGCGCTTCGGAGCATTCGGCGCACGACTTTCTCCTGCCTGGGGGTTAATGTTCCATACCGGTCCTGCTTTTCGAGCAGGGACCGGGCGCCGGTCTCAACGATATTCGCGGGATTCTTCAGGTCATGAACGAGGTGAGCGGTCTGTATATGTTTGATTCCCACACATAACCCCCGGAATTCTGACGGGCATACTCGTCATCGATCAGGACTGGATGATCGTGGAATCACCGACCTCCAGGTCCTTTTCGAACTTGTCCCAGAACTCCTTTTCGGATTTTCTCCATTCCGGGCCGAATCGCTTTCCGAAAGAACTGCCAAGCTTGTTCAAAACGGCTTTCCAGCCTGATTGGTAATTCAGTTCTATCACGTCCTCAAGAAAAGGGGCGATCTGGCCGAGCTGGTCTTTGGGAAGATATGCCCGGGCCCCCAGTTCAATCGATTTCTTGAGGGTATCCGGACTGAGCGCGTGAGCCGTCAGCATGACGACGGGCAGCTTCTTGGCCACGGCATACCTCAGCAGCTCGAATCCTCGCACTCCCATGATGTCTAGAATCACCAGATCGTAGGTCAGCGAAGACATCTTTTGAATGCCTTCTTCATACGTGGTAGCCCTGTCCAAAGATACGCTGTACTCTTCGAGTTCCTCTCCGAGAATATCCAGGACATCCGGTTCATCATCCACCGCAAGAACTTGCTTTCCGTTCAGCACGCTTTCAGGCATCACGAGATCTCCCGCTTTTTTTATAGTATGCCCGAGACGTTAATGTCAAGATCCTTGCCTCAGCAGTGCATTTTCGGGAAGCATGCTCGCTCGCCAATGACCTGGATTGAGGTACCCGCTCGCTGTTCCGATCTTGCCAAGAGGATCGGCCGCACCTCCCAGCACCGCAAGCCCTGGATTACTGTCTATTGGCTCTGCCTTTCTCTTCGGTCTATGATGCGGCAAGGCCGGTCATCAAAGACGGAGATGCACGTGCCCCCACGTCCGCTCCATCACAAAGCCGGCATAGCGGCCGCAAAGCACCAGTCATGAAGGCCTGCAGCCTCTGCGGCCGAAGGACTCACAGACCCCTGCAGGTTCGCGGTTCCGTTGACGCCACGAGCTGGCCGGATGGACGTTTATGGGCGGGCGTCGCGGGTTCTTGATTTTTTTCTTGACAAGTCTGCGGCTGTCTTGTACTATTTGACTAAATGGTCAAATAAAGGAACACGAGATGACCGAACAGCAACGACAACGCCTCCGCATGAAGGCCGACGTATTCAAGGCCCTCGGTAATCCTGTTCGCCTCGGCATTGTCGAGCTTCTCCAGCAGGAGGAGAAATGCGTTTGCGAGATCGTCGAGCATGTCGGCACGGACACGTCGAACGTGTCGAAGCACTTGTCGATCCTCAGGAAACAAGGCATCGTTACGGACCGCAGGGAAGGCTTGAAGATCTTCTACAGGTTGACAATGCCCTGTGTCTTGGATTTCTCCCAATGCGTTGAAGGAGTTCTCTTTGACAGACTTGAAGAGCAACGCGCGGTAATGGCAGGATGCGGGTCTGCAGGCTGCAGCCGTTGAGATTCGATGATGCGGAAGCCCGGTCGGGGGTAGCGACGTCGCTGCCGGATCGAGGCTTTTTCTTTGGCGGATTTATTGTCTTATTTGGTAAAATGGTCAAATAGACAGGAGAATTGAATGGCCCACCATCATAGTATTACTGAAACGACTGACCATACCTTATCGGACCACCGGCTGAGAGCTCCTTCAGCATTGTCGGCCACTATGGGCACACTCAAGGAGAGCTTCCGCTTGTCCTATTGGAGAGATGAATGGAAGCCACTTCTTGCGGTAATCGGGGTTCTGGCTGCGTGCTTCTTTCTTCCCGTGGGCAACGTCCGCTTTGACCGGGCCGTCATGGAATCGCTTTACCTGGTCAAGTGGTACGCGCAGGAGCACGTTCTGCTGTGCCTCATCCCTGCCTTCTTCATAGCCGGAGCCATTGCCGTCTTCGTGAGCCAAGAAGGGGTGATGAAGTACCTGGGGCCTACCGCACCGAAGTACATCTGCTACCCGGTAGCCTCCGTCTCAGGATCGATCCTGGCAGTCTGTTCGTGCACCATTCTGCCCTTGTTTGCCGGTATCTGGAGCCGAGGAGCCGGACTCGGACCGGCTACAGCCTTCCTGTATTCCGGGCCTGCAATTAACGTGCTGGCTATCATACTCACGGCCCGGATTCTGGGGACGGAGCTGGGCATTGCACGCGCGGTAGGAGCAGTGGCCTTCAGTGTTATCATCGGCCTCCTTATGCACCTGATATTCCTGAAGGAAGAAAAGCGAAGAGCTCAATCCGCGCCACCCTCAATCGGTGCTCGTCCGGAGGAAGATCGGCCTCTCTGGAAGACAGCGAGCTATTTCGCTCTGATGATTGGCATCCTTGTCTTTGCCAACTGGGGAAAGCCTGGAGATAGCGCGGGACTCTGGTACTCCATCTATTCGGCGAAATGGACTGTTACGGCGATCCTTTCCCTTGGATTTGCCGTGGTGCTCGTGAAGTGGTTTGGCGTTCCCTGGTGGAAAACGCTCATAGCGTTTGTGCCGGTGGGTCTTCTGGCCATAATGTTTCCGGGTGTCCCGCTCATTCCCTTCACTGCGGGCGTCGTAGCTCTCTCGATCCTCACGACAACAGGAAACGATGAGGTCCAGGAGTGGTTCAATGAGTCGTGGGGATTTGCCAAGCAGATTCTGCCCCTCCTCTTTGTTGGCGTCCTTGTGGCAGGATTCCTCTTGGGGCGACCTGATCACGAAGGATTAGTACCTTCAGAGTGGGTTGGGTGGGCTCTCGGTGGCAACTCAATAGGGGCGAACGCTCTGGCGTCGGTGGCAGGCGCGTTCATGTATTTCGCCACGTTAACGGAGGTTCCCATTGTCCAGGGTCTCTTGAGCAGCGGAATGGGCAAAGGGCCGGCATTGGCGTTGCTCTTGGCAGGGCCTGCCCTGTCTCTTCCCAACATGCTCGTCATCCGGAGCATCATGGGCACCAAGAAGACTGTTGTATTCGTTGCCCTGGTATGTGCGGTGGCCACCTTGTCAGGGGTGCTTTACGGAACATTCTTCGGCTGATGAATTCATTGAGGCCGCGCGAAGTCCGTGCCTGAGCGCGGGAAACAAGGAAAAACCCAACGAGTAGGAATCAGGAGGAAACCGTGAAAATAGAGATTCTTGGAGTAGGTTGTACCAAGTGCAACAAGTTATACGACATGGTGAACGGTGTTATCCGGGAGAAAGGACTTGACGTGGAGGTTGTGAAGGTCGAAGACATCAAAGTTTTTGCTGATTACGGAGTCTTCATGACCCCAGCTCTGGTGGTCGATGGCGAAGTGAAGCTTGCTGGAAAGCTTCCCAAGGAGTCTGATCTCACAAAATGGCTCAGTGCCTAAGAGGACGCGGGTCGGAACAACGATCGAATTGTTCCACGTCCGGGCAACCGCTCTCTCACGCAAAACGGGACTGGGGTTGGAAGGACGCGTTCCTGTCAAATTCACGATAAGCGATTTTCGGAGGTATGAATCTGATGAAAACAGCCAGGTTGCTTCTGGTGTCCTGTTTCTGCATGATCCTCACCGCGTCACTCCTGACAAGTGACGCGGCCGCTGCGAAAAGAATTAATCTTCAAACGCTCATGGCCAAACGCGTACCCGTTCTCCTTGAGTTCGGTCGCGGTTGGTGCATTCCCTGCAAGTATATGAAGCCCATCCTGAAGGACATGCAGAGAGCGTATGCAGGCAAAGCCATTGTCACGACGGTGGACATGGACGCTAATAAGGACCTTGTGAGGGCTTTCCGGATCAGGATGATGCCCACACAAGTGTTTCTTGCACCGAATGGGAAGGAGTTTTTCAGGAATGAGGGAACGCTTGAGCGGCAGCAGATCATGCAAATCTTCAGGAAAATGGGCTTGGCTCCCCCAAATCGATCAGCCGCCCAATCCCAATCAATACCCATACCGAAGGCGCCCGGGATGCCCCAACAGGTTCAGCGCAAGCCATGGTAGCGGGGTTCTGCGCTTTTCCGATCTCTGAAGGCGAGTACGATATCAGGAGAACTCCATGGAATCGATTATAGTACTAGTCCAACAGTGGTTGTCATCGGGGAGCCTCGTTTTGGCGGCTGTCGGAGCGTTCCTGGGAGGAGCCCTCACCGCAATGAATCCGTGCGTACTGGTGATGGTTCCCCTGTTGATAGGGTTCATAGGGGGCATGGGAGAGGAGATGACAACACAGAAGTCCTTTCTGTATACCGTCGTCTTTGTGCTCGGATTCAGTCTCGAACTGGCCGTTCTCTTCTCCGTGGGATTGGCTGCCGCGCCCTTCCTCCAGTCACGGTACATGATCTATGTGGTAGCCGGGATATGCATCCTTCTGGGACTCCACTTCATGGATCTATTTCACATTCCCCTGGCCATCTCTCAGGACAAGCTCCCGAAATTCAGCGGGTATGTGGGAGCAGCCCTGTTCGGATTCATGTTCGGTCTTGTCTCGCTGCCCTGTACAGGACCTGCCCTGCTGCTCATCGTGAGTCTCATACCGGTGAAAGGTCCCGTTTTCGGTGGGTTTCTGATGCTATTCTACGGCATCGGGCACTGCCTGCTTATTGTCGCCGTCGGCACATCCGCGGGAGCGGCGAGGCATCTCCTGGGGTCGGCGAGACTCCGTACTGCAAACCTTATCATCAAACGAGCAGCCGGAGCTCTGCTGGGAGTTGTGGGACTCTACATAGCCATCGGCACGATGTTTCCGAGTCTCGGATTTGCTTTCTAGGTCTGAGCGATAATGGCCCTCCTCGTTGCCGAGACCGGCGCAAAGGCCGAGGACGGCTTGTACGGAGGGCATTCCAGTCCGCTGCACATGATACGCAATACGGTCGACGAGGTGCCAATGGGATTCTTTTCGATATCACGTGCCGTGTCGTTGCGACAGGTGGCATGGATTTGGCTGTGCCTTGCGCTGTTTCTTCTGCATGCCGGAGCCGGCCTGTTTGCACAGGGAAGAGCGACGGGTGACAGCTCCATCGTAGCTCAAGAACGCAGTTGGTATTATCCCGAATGGCTCGCGACAGCCCCCTATGCTCCAGCCTTTGAGGTGAAAGACACTCTTCACAAGTATGGTCGTTACGCTTCGCAGACCAAGCGCATAACCATTGAAGACTTCATCAAATTCCACGGTCATCTTTGCGGGGGACTCGTTGAGGCTGCCTGTGCTCTCAGAGTCGCACTGGACAGGCTCTTTGCTGACGGCATAGTCGACCGAACCGATCTTCGCATCGTCTCGAACAACTCGGCTTGCGGCGGAGATGTTGCCTCCTATCTTACGGGTGCCAGGGCAAGATTCGGCTCGCACTACATAGACGGCTCTCTCAAAGGAGGAGGGTTCATTGTCCAGCGCATTTCGACCGCTGAGACAGTTAAGGTGACGCGGAATCCCGAGATCTATCCCTCAGAAGTAAAGGCTCAAATGAAGAAGATTCAGTCGGGAAGCTTCAGCCCAAAGGACATTGACCTGTTCGGGAAGCTCCAGTGGGCATATGCCGGACGGCTGGTCAAGAAACCGCTGAGCGGATCCTTTCTCGTCGAGGAAATCAAAGGATACGCATGGCCTGAGCCGGTCCGTCGTGACCTGGGAAAAAGAAAAGACAATGATTACAAGAACGTAAGACACCAGTAGAGCTTGCTGAGCATCCCGGCATTCCGACTTCGTTCTGTCGTATCACATCTGATGTGAAGACCTAAAAGGCGAAATCGCGTCACATACCGCTTTGCGGTTCCCATTGATCGGAACAGTCAGAACGATTGTTGAGAGTGGATTGGAAATCTCAGACCGACAAACCAAGCATGTTCCCACCCTGCAGGATCTCAAATTTGACTGCTTCGGGTCCCTCTGTGGTTATGGGCAGTGGCTCTTTCCATTTAGTCCTCCCAACACCAGCCCGACTTATGTGAGATTTGACGATCCCCGAAGTCGGGGAAGCGCACAAGAAACGAGAAAGAGGCTTCAGCGCATTGTCGTGGACTCCGGGATGAGATTGGAGCCTCGGTTGAAGGGATGCAGGAAACTCTGGAAAGCAATGAGGGAAACTCGCAATGACTGCAACTGAAGCCTGTATCACAAAGGAACCTAAAGGACTATCGCTGTTCGAGAAGTACCTGTCCGTGTGGGTCATCCTCTGCATCGTCGCGGGGATCGTCATCGGAGAGCTTGCTCCCGGCGTTGCGTCGTTTCTCGACGGGCTGGCAATCTACGTGAATGAGGCCCCGGTGGTTTCTATCCCGATCGCAGTTTGTCTCTTCTTCATGATGTACCCGATCATGGTAAAGATCGACTTCGGCGAAGTGGTCAAAGCGGGAAAGAACGCGAAGCCGGTGCTGTTAACCTTATTCGTCAACTGGGCCGTAAAGCCTTTTACCATGTATCTCATCTCCCTGGTCTGTCTCGGCACACTGTTCGTGACCTTTATCGGGCCGAATGCAACGGATCTCGTCAAGATGCCGCTCGGGTTGAACCTTCCGGTGGGGTCGTCCCACGGAGTGGGCACGGTTGTTCTCGTGCACGGAGTCAAAATGTTGGAGGTCCCGCTGTGGAGAAGTTACCTGGCAGGCTGCATTCTTCTGGGAATTGCTCCGTGCACCGCGATGGTGCTGGTCTGGGGATTCTTGGCACGGGGAAATGACGGGCACACGCTCGTCATGGTCGCGATCAATTCCTTGACGATGCTGGTTTTATATGGACCGCTCGGCGGTTATCTTCTGGGGGTGGGCAGGCTCCCGGTCCCATGGGAAGCGCTCGTGTTGTCGATCGGAATCTATGTGGCATTGCCGTTGGTTGCCGGTTATTTTACCAGGAAACTCATCATCCGAGCGAAGGGTGAGGTGTGGTTCAGGCAGGAGTTCCTTCACATTCTCACCCCGATAACCATCGTCGCGCTCCTTATTACCCTGATTCTTCTCTTCTCCTTCAAGGGTGAGGTGATTCTTTCAAATCCGCTTACCATACTCTGGATTGCGATCCCCATATTTATCCAGACCAATCTTATCTTCTGGTTCACTTACGGTACAGCCAGGCTCCTGCGGCTTTCGTACGAGGATGCCGCACCTTCCGCGATGATCGGGGCCTCCAATCATTTTGAGGTGGCTATCGCTACTTCGACGATGCTCTTTGGACTGTCGTCGGGCGCCTCTCTGGCCACGGTGGTCGGCGTACTGATCGAGGTCCCGGTTATGCTGCTCCTGGTGAGGATTTGTCTTGCCACCGTCCCCTGGTTCGCCTCACACGAGCGAGCCTGATCACGTGCCACTGCGTACAACCCCTTATGCCGGCCGATGCGCACTCGTATGAAAGATCACGAAGGAGGCGCAGCCTGAGGCCGCAATAACAGTATCCTGTCGGTAAGGTAGGGTCTCGCGCCTCCGCGGGACCATACCTCTCAAAGCGTGGAAGTTGCTGTGACCACGTTCAGCGCCTACGGAGCGGCTGCCGAGGTCCTACAGGAGAGCGCCGGAACTGGCGGCCATGCAAATAGGGAGGCGTTGCCCATTGCCTGAAGCACACATGGCTGCAAGCCTGGTGCGCGCGGGGGGGAATCGTAGCCCATGTTGAAGGCTTCGGCCACTTAGCCTGACTGATTCCAAGCATGACAACGGAGGCAGGAAAGATCCCTGCCAGCAAATCGGGTATCGTGAGCAGACTTGCCAGGATCGAGTTCTCCTCGAAAAGGCCGGTAGCATAGGCAGCGGACCGCTGAACCTCCAGGGTCTGGGAGATCCCCTTCGCGGGCCCAGCCGCGATCAGAAAAAGGAGCAATAGGACAATAAGAACGTGACGCATGTTTTTACTCTGTAAAATATTTCGGATATAATATCACACTGTTGTCATTAGGTCTATAGGTTTTTTCTACTATTCGGGAGATAAGATGTTGGAATAAAGGTTCCTTCACGGTACACTCCGAAGGGAGCCTGTCATGGCGAAATGGGCTTCGTCATCTGGAAGGCTGACCTCTTCTCGACGCGACCGTGCGGGTTTCCAACTGATCCGTTCGGAGAGTCGTGAAGGATGGGGACAGAAATCAAGTCGGAGGGAAGACTGCACAATGGTTGCATTGCGTGTGTACAGTCTGAGCCGCGATATAAAGGCCGGCGGTCCGTTCCGAGGAACCGTCATCCCTTCTCAGTAGTAGTAAACCAGTTCTCCGAACACACCTTCCAACGTGGCGTCAAACTCGCTTTTCACCTCTACGTTATTGTAAAACTGATCGGCCTTGAAGCCGACCGACGTTCTTCGGAAGCCGCCTCTTATCCCTGTCACGCCCAGCACGGTTTCCGGCCCGATGAGGCCCGCTGCTATCTCTACTTCGCTGACTACGGCGCCGGCCAGGGGTCTGCGTGCTCGAACTTCGAGAACGGGTGAGATCCCCCAGAGATTGTAGCCGGGCACAAACGCGGCGTGAACGCCGATGGTGAGAGCCTCCTTACCGAGGATCTTCTTGCCTCCGCCGGGCGTCTCGATAGACTCCGTGAACCGCGCGGGGAAATAATCATAGTCCACATCCAATCCGGCCCGAGACCTGCCCCACCTCAGTATGTCCACGTCCCAGCCCAGGCGAATGCCGGAGTATTCCAGACGGGCTCCGCCGGTGGGTTGGCCCGGCTGGTTCATGAATCTCCTCTTTCCGGTGAAGTCCGCCATGTTGGACTGAAGTCTGAAGCCGAGACGACCCACCTGCAATCGAAACATCAGATCGAGAAACAGGGCCGGATCAACGAGGCCGAAATCCTCCCGCAGATCCCAGGACAGTCCGAGGCTCGGTATGCTGTTGTGACCCGAGGCAACTTTCATCCAGATCGGGCGGAGCTGCACTTCTCCCTGGACGGCGGGCATGGTAACGAGGGGTGAGAGGGTGTCCAGGATTCCTCGGAGACTCTGAGCCGCGGCACTGGAACCGGCTCCATGCACCCAAAAGAGTGTGCCGGCCATGATGAGGAAAATCATTGAGCAGCGCGAGAGACGGGCCTTTCCCACTTCCTCATATCCCTGTCCAAATCAGTGATAATTCTGGATAATCTATCATTTTTTGCCGATGAGAGTCAAGCATATTTCACGGAAGCCACCGCCTGAGCGACCCCAACGCATGTCTGTACGCACGTATCTCTTGAGCCGTGAGACCACGGCGGAACAGGCTGTCCATGCTGCCCATGACCCAGGCAATACGAGGCTGAGGTGTCTTCGACGGAACTGCTAGTCTTCCAATTCCTTCAGTGACTGGTATACCTCAATAAAAGAATTGGTTATCGACGTATCAGTGATGTGAGCTCTGTCCTGCAACTCGGCGACAGTTACATAGCTCAGATCGAGCAGACGCTGAAACACGAATTGGAGTTGTTTAGGGTTCAGAGAGTACTTGGCCAGAAGCTCGAGGTCGGACATGCCGGTCAGAACATCTGCTACGAAGTCATTGACATTTATTCTCGCCTGCCTAGTCGGTCCCGGTCCAGCCGCGGTTACCGCACGCGGCGGTGCAGGGGCCGGCTCCGAGGCTCGAGTGGGCTTGTCACCGTAGTCCAATTCGTCGATGGATCTTCGCGTGTCGTCAAAAGCCCTGGTTATAGCCGTTTCGGCAAGGTTCAGCCGCTCATCGATCTGCTCCTGAGTCAGGACGCCCTTGTGTACCATTTGCTGCAGCAGGAGCTCGAGTTGCTTCGCGGTCAAGTCGTACTTTTCCATCAAATCGGGATCGTTCATCCCTCCGGTAATATCTCTGGCTACGTCTCTGGCCCGTATCTTGCGGGTCGCGGGGCGGGCGGGCGGCGGCTCGACAGGTCGGTAGTCTTCCAACCGCTTGCAGTCCGGAATCATCCACTTGAGCCCGCATATATTGCATTGGGCCTGAACATCCTCGAGGTACGCCGTTCGCGAGTCGTACTCGTAGAGACACCCCTCTTCACTTTGGTGGATGATGCGGTGCAGTTCGCTTGTAGGAGCGCCTTCCGGGCGTTGTCGGTAGGAGACCGCAACCGTGCGAACTTCCCTGAGGGAGAGATCTCTCCCTTTGCAGGCAGGACAGATAATTGGCTGCCATTCCGTATGGATATTCATGCGTGCCACCTTTTGCTTGAGAAATGAGGAATGGAGAAGTCTTCCGGCAATCAGCCCGCGTCCTAATTTAGCGGGAATAATTGCCGGCAGTCCGGCACCGAAATCGCTATCCGGCCTATCGGGGGTCCGGCGACTTCAGGTTGGTTAATCGGTCCCGATTCCCTTGAAGAATACGATCTTGTCGTGTCGTTCGAACCTGGAACTGAGGTAGTGGAACACGTGCTCCGTCCATGGGCGAAACCCGCCGTATAACGCTACTCTAGCACAAGTTCCGTCCACGGGACAACAACCAGTTCACGGTTTTCGGCAACCTCATGGCGCGTATCCTGACTCGGCCGCGAATGTGGAGCTGCCTTCATGACCACTGAACAGCCCGCGCTAGTTGGCCGGCGCTTTACATAATCCCTGCGCGTTGCTTCGGATCCGTTGCGTAAAAAAGAGAAGCGGATTAGAATTGTTCGCCGGGAGCAACGTACTGCCGTTCAGACCACTGATTCAGCTCTGTTGAGCTGGTTTCCTAGGAGCAGGTTTTCTCCGGATCAAGCATCTTCGCATATCGTTGCGGGCAACAGCAAGCCTGAGCGGCCGCCATGGCTTCCGTCCTTTTTCGGAGCGGAGGCTTGACCGAAGCCCATTGAAGCGGTAATCATCATATTTTCGAAAATCACTGAGGATGTGCGGGAGGATGAATTGGCTGGGGAGCCGGCAAGCTCGTCCCCGAGGTCCTTTCCGCATGTCGTCCGGTGTAGGGAGTTGAGCTGTTGAAAACGATACCGAACCCCCTGGGACGAGGGGACTGTTTCTTCTGCGGAGCCGACAATCCCATAGGACTAAAGTTGACCTTTCAGGAAACCGAAATGGAGCCCAACGAGCTCGTCTGCCGCTGGGTTCCCCCCGCGGTCTTCCGGGGATTTGGCGATGTGCTCCACGGGGGCATCCAAAGCGGAATGTTCGACGAAATCATGGGCTGGACCACCATCCATCTCACCGGCCAGATAGGTGTGACGACCTCGTTGCAGATCGAATTCCTTAAGCCGGTCTTTGTCGACCGTGAAATCGAGGTTCGCTGTCGCATCGATTCGCAGGAAGGCAACAACGTTAGACTCGTCGGAGAACTCACCGACCGGGACGGCACGGTCTGTTCGAGAGCCACAGGGAACTACTTTCTTATGGATCGCGAGCGATTCGATCAACTGGTCGCCGCTGAATGAAGCCGCGCGATGCCAACGCGGGGCCTTAATCCTTAAAGGAGACTACGCATGGCAGTGACCGGTACGAACAACGCCATAACCGATGTACAAGGAATCCTCGTGGGCCACTTCACCGATCTGAAGGCTGCAAGTGGTGTGACGGTCATCATGTGTTCGGATGGCGCGGTTGCCGGGGTCGACGTTCGGGGTTCCGCTCCCGGCACCCGGGAGACGGACCTCCTGAACCCGATTAACCTCGTGCAGAAGGTTCAGGCTGTAGTGCTTTCAGGGGGCTCGTCCTACGGCTTGGCTGCGGGCGATGGAGTGCTGCGATGGCTTGCGGACAAATCACGGGGATTCCCTCTCGGTGACGGCCACGTGGTCCCCATCGTGCCCGCTGCCGTGCTCTTCGACTTGGGCAGGGGAGAGGCGTATGTGCCGCCTATCGGCCCTGACTGGGGCTCGGGAGCCTGCGATACCGCGAGCGGCGGGCCGGTTTCGGTAGGATCCGTGGGTGCGGGCACGGGAGCGGTGGCCGGAGGAATCAAGGGGGGGCTGGGCACGGCGAGTCAAGTTCTCGACAGCGGTATTGCCGTCGCTGCAGCGGTGGCAGTGAACTCACTCGGATCGGTGGTGGACCCTACGACGGGGCGTCCCTGGGAGATCCGGCTCCAAATTGGCGAAGAATTCGGCGAAGTCGGCCGCCGTGCCGTGCAACTTCCCAAGCCTCCTGAGTCTGCGGTGGGCCGCAACACCACGCTGGGAGTTGTCGCCACCGACGCGATTCTGACCAAGGCACAGGCCCAAAAGGTGGCTCAGATGGCACAGGATGGACTGGCAAGGGCCATCCGCCCGTCTCACACCATGTTCGACGGGGACACGATTTTCTGCTTGGCCACCGGCCACCGGGACCTTCCGGACGCGGCCGGGTTCTTCGCTGAGCCCAAGGCCGAGTCCATCAACGCCATCGGTAGTTCCGCGGCCGATTGTATGGCCCGGGCCGTCATCCGGGCCGTGATCGAAGCGAAAAGCCTGGCAGGGTTCCCCGCGTTCCAAGATCTTCCTCTAAGGTAGCTTCGCTCCCTGGTCTTCGGAAGAATTGCAGAGACCGACATCGGCTGTGGCTCAGCGGTTGGTAGGATGCTACTTGGCCGTTGCTCGCGGTCGTGCGGTGGTGGACTCCAGAGCCGCCGCGCGCGGCGGATTGGGGCTGCGTGAGCTTCACGCAGTTTTACTCCGTTTGTTCAAAAATCGGCCACAAAAGAGGACAACCATTTCGATTGCTTAGCCGTACTATCCATCGCCGAGCGTGTAATTCCAGCATCAGATACATGAAAGGTCCCGTTGAAAAGGGCCGCCTCCGTCAATCCGGATAGCTTAAGGTCCTGATATCACACGTGACACGTGAATCGCAGGGAAGATGTCGCACCTGGCACGCAACTTGCCAAGGATCGTCACAAGAGGAAACCTGCATCGCCGTGCCCTTTGGCTAAGGTATCGAGCCGGGCGTTGCTGTCGAATCTGTGTACAGGTTTTCCCACGATCCTGCTGGAGCGAAAAAGCGATGAACGACAGGAAGACCTCTATACTCCTCGTGGACGACGATCCCGATCTGCTCTGGGGCCTTGGACGGTGTCTCTCTCGGGCCGGATTCAGCGTGGTTACCTGTGGCGATGGGGAGGAGGCTATTTCTTGCCTTGAGTCGCAACAAGTTGACGTGGTGATAACTGACCTGAAAATGCCTCGAGTGAACGGTTTGGGCGTTGTCGATTGGGTTAGCGAGAATCGCCGCAGCGTGAGCGTCATTGTCATGACGGCGTTTGGAAATCCCTCCGTCAGAGATGCGTGCCTCAGCAGGGGTGCAGTCCTGTACCTTGAAAAGCCCGTAGATCCGGAGTTTCTGATCCACATCCTGTCGGAACAGCCTGCCCCTTGAGACTCCGAAGCCGAGGCTGAGACCTCAACGAAACATAATGACCGCGACACCGGCCACGTCGCGTATTTCCCCGGTTGCACGAAGGACTGCCAGACAAACCGGGCGCGTCCCGTCCGTCCCGGCTGATATCAATTTTCCGATCCCCGGAATGGACCAACGAACTCGCCTGTTTCGACGCCTAAAACCCTGTCACCCCTTTGCCAATGGGAGCGGGGGCGAATCTGAGCGCCCGGTCGGCCACCGTCATTTCTTCGAAAACCCATTGGCCTCAGTTCGTGAAAGCGAGGCCTAAGGCCTTGCTGGTGGGGGTTGGCTTTGCGCAACTGCAATAGGAGGTGTGAATGCTAATGGTTGACAAATATTGACCATTTGTGATATCACAACGCAAACGGTAGCGCGTGCTTCGGGCACGCGACAACTGGTTTCTCCGGAATCCGCGCAGGTTTTTGACGAGTCGAAGAAGCGCTGCGTGAAAGCCCAGTGGATGCTTGGACGATGAGAGCAAGAAAGGTCTTTCTGACAGCTATTGTTGCGGCTCTGATGCTTGTGATACTCCCTTCGGGCTCACACGCGCTCACCGCCGACGAGATCGTTAAGAAAGCCATCAGCAGCCATTACGGTGAAACGCTACGGGCCGTTGTGCGGGTAACCAATTTCCAAGGCAACAAAGAGCGGTCCAAGCACGTTCTGTGGCTGATGGTTCAGGTAGAGGAACCGGAGTCCGTTGTGTTCATGGACTTTACGGAGCCCCCGGAATCCAAGGGTTTGCGCCTGCTGTGCCGAATCAAACCCCGGAACAAACCGGAGGCCTACATGTACCTTCCTGCATCCGGGCAAACCGTTCAGGTGGACGTGGACGATCCGTCGACCGATATCGGTGGTACGGGACTCACTATCGGCGATTTTCGGCCGCTCATTCCAAAAGAGGGAGAGAAGAGAAAGCTCGTCAAGGACGAAAAGACGGAGGGCATGGAGTGCTGGGTGATCGAAATAACAGCACCGAATAGCAAGGAAAAGAGGCTGGTGTGGATATCCAAGGAGCAGCTTAACGTGGTCAAGGTTGAGCAGTTCGGGGTTAACGGAAAGCTGCAAAGAACCCTGCGGGTCATCAAATTCTTCAAGACCCGGAAAGGGCGACTGTACCCGAGGGAGGAAATAGTCTCAATCCCCGGAAAAACGAAAATCATAGTGAGGCAAGATGGAGCCGTGTGGGGGATCGTGATTCCCAAGGAATTGCTGGACCCTAAAACCTTCGGTACCTTCAAATGGAGGATGTGACAGTTTGACTTCTGATTGTCGTGGTATGGAACTCGGCGTCGTTGTGGCATCCGGGCGCGCGGCCGAAGGCCGTAGGAGAAATAGATCGAGAGTATGGAGGGCAGTCGTCCTGCTCGCTGCCTGCCTCTGCCTGACGAGCGGGTGCTCCAGGCTAAACAGAATGATATGCGCGATGGAGAGCACCGCGGCTTCGGCAAACGCCATGGCCTCATACATGCCGATTATGGCCAACAGCGCGGCGAGAATGGCATACAATTCCGATCGGGCCATCCCCAGGCTTGACAAAATGACCACCGGTATCGATACGACGGTGGGCACCATGGAGAGCAACATACAGAACTACGGTCAAGGCCTTCTTGATAATGGTGGGCTTCTGGCGGAAAATCTCAAGGCGATCAGAAGAGAGCTGGAGATGCTGCGGAAATCGTTGCCGCGGTTGGAGGGCAAGCCGGTAAAGCCCGATTCGACTCGCGAGAAACTACTTAAAAGACTGGACGACCTCCAGGCTCAATTGCAGAAGCTCTCGTCTCGAATAGACCAGATGAGCAAGAGGCCCCGTCCGGCAAGGACACCGACCCTCCCGAAACCTGCTGGTAACACCCGATAGGCAAAGCGAATTCTTTAGCAACGCGGTCTTTCCAAGGCGCTTTTCCCTTCACGCGGCCAGGCCGCAATTCGGAGAAATTCCCCCCGGACGTAGCGCCACGAAGCCATCTCCCCCTTTGCGGCGCGCGTGCAACCTTAGAAAAAGTTGTTGCCAGACTTTCCATGACAAGCGCGGACCGCACGTGGTGATCACAGATAAGGGGGGTAACAGCGCGTCGGCCCCGAGAGAGCCGATCAGTGCATCAGTTTTCTGAGCTGTTCCAGCGCCGCAGGATTTATGGAGTCCGAGTGCAGAGGGACAATATTGAGAGATTGAGCTAAGGATCCAGTCAGCCTGGCGTACGTGTCAACCGCCACTTTGATCAGGGAACTCCCCTCTGGGCTAAGCCACTTCCTCATTCCCGGAATGCGGGAGAGTGTATTGCTTCCCACGACAACCGTATTGTTTCCCATGAGTATGTCCAGTTGGAGCGATCGCAGGTCGAGCGTGCCGACGATGCCGCTAAACAGACCGGGTCCCACGGATCTGAAATTGTCGGTCGTGGCCTTGGCCCCCTTGATGGAGAAATCACCCCGGACGGAATTGAGCTTGATGAAATCCCCTTCCAGAGCTATGGGCCGGGGTTGTATAAGCCTCCCAAGCACGCTGTGGTGGTTGGTTAGGGTTGTCACAAGGCGTATGGCTTTTATTTTGCCCTCCCCCATTTCGAGGGAAAAGCGGCCGCGCTGCCGGACAGGCGACATCACATTGTTGAGAGCTCCAGTGAGGCGCCATTTACCCTGGCAGGCTCCCGTTATCTCCCCGTCGATTCCCCGGATGTTTGCACTCTCGCCGCTGACTTCGATAATTCCCCTAATGTTCTCAAGAGTCCACGGGGCATGTTCCCGCTGCATCCGAACATTGAGGACCTCAATGACGCCCGAGGGAACAATCCCCGATTCGGTGCGCTTGAAAGCAAACCGGGCTTTCACGGGCCCTGAAGATGCCTTCAGATTGGGGTCATCAACGTAAGGAGACATCGTGGCCAGATCCCATTGCTCCAGCTCCACGGCAACGAGCTCGTTCTCGTGCTTCTCAGACGTTTCTGTCGTTCGGGCCTTGAGGACCATGGGGGGGAGGCTCAGCGCGGCTTCCTTGAGGTTTACTTTGCCACTGATCCAGCTTCCCTGAGCGGTGAGATTTCCCTCGACCCCCTCGGGCTTATGAAAGGCCATTTTCCGACTTACCGCGAGCTTTCCAAGGGCTGCATCCAGAGCCCAACGCAGTCGTCCCGGTCGGCCTGAGTACTGCACTCTGACTGGAACATTGCCCTTCACCTTCAATCCCTCGGGCAATTTCAGCTCGAGGAACCTTACGATCCCCATGTCAAGCACTGCGGTCAGAGTTCCTTTGAGGGAAGGGGAGGGAGTCATTGTCCACAGCAAGGATGCTCCGCCCTTGAAAAAGTAGTCCCGGTCGCCGACACGCCCCAGGCTGATGCGCGATTCTCGGACACTCACGGACGTATCGTCACCCCAAACCCGTGCCTCGAAACGAACGCGGGTCCGCGGAAGCGGCGGGCTCTGCTTATCTCTCCGAAGCCTTATTTCTTCCACTTGAGCTTTGGTTGAAGCCTTCACCGACGCTTTCAGTCCGCTCTCGGTGCGGCTTAGAACACAGTTTCCCTGTGCCGAAACAGTAGCCTTTTTCCCAGCGGGCTTCTCGGCATACGGATCAAACGCGAACTTGGCACGCGTCATGTCAGCGTTGATTCTGAAGTGCACATTCTCCATCGTCCCCGTGACCCGGGCTCTCACGGGGATCAGTCCGTCGATCCGGCATGTCTTCGGGAGCTTCACGTTAAGGGCTTTAATCCATTCCGGCCGGATCGTGGCTTGGGCGCTCAGATCCAGCACCGGTTGCTCGAAAAGCGGGCCCGAGACCTTACCGGTTACGGAGATCAACCTGGAGGCGTCCGATACCTCGAGGCCGTTGATGAGCAGATCTTCCGGTTCCATTCGGAATCTTGCCCAAACTCGGAGCATTTTGCCGAAGGTCTTGAACTTTCCGATAGGAACGATCTCTTCGAATCCCAGGGCTCCAGCAGCAGTCCAGTTCCCGGCTTGGGTCCACTGTCCCCGGACTTCCCCTCTGAGGAACCCGGATCGTGGATCCACCGGACTTTCGGGCGGGAAGAACTTGCTGAAGACCGCCAAAGGAAGGGACTCGGTGGATGCTCGACACTGTACTTCCTCAAGACCGGAAGGATCCTCCCTGATCACAGCCTTACCGTCGAAGTTCAGCTTTGACTTACGCTTCGTTCCGAAAGTGATTGCCCCCTTGAAGGGCACGATCCGAGATTCATCCTTCAACCAGTTTAGCTCAGCCCTGAATCCGGGCCGGGGAAACTTCCCGACATCGAGGCCACTCACCGGCAAGTACGCAAGAAAGGGGTCAATTCCCACGGAGTCCGAGAAGCAGGTCAGTTTGATCCTTTCCAGACCGGACTGGTCAGGCGCTATCAGGAGTGACCCTTCGAGCCTGAGCACGCTCTCGACCCCCTTCTCCGAACCCAATCGAGCCGAAAAATAGACGGGCGACTCAGATCCAGGTATGAGCCGGTCCACCAGTCCACTGATGTCGGTCACTCGGATCACGAGACCCTTTTCCCGAGACACGTACTTGTCTACCCACTCAATCGTCCCGTTGTAGAATCGGATTTCTCTCACTGACCATTTCACGGGAGGCCCGGACGGCCGGGTCACTTGAGATTCGCCCGTCCCAGCAACCAGAGGGAGCGTTGGCGCCCAAACGCGGCCATCCCGATCCCGGACGACCGAGCTGTGCAGCCCATAGACGGTAATTGACTTGATGGACAAACGGCGCCTCACGAGGTCATACAAATCGGGAACCAGATCGACTCGCCGAATGGAGACGAGTTTCCTCTCAGCCGTTGTGCGAATAGTGAGGCCTTTGAGGGTCAGAACGACCGGTCCGGGAAACGACAGGTATATGCCTGCGGATTGGAGCGATACCTTTCCGCCGGTCGCGGACTGTAACTCGGCTTCCAGAGTCTTGCGGATCAGCTCTGAATCGGGGAGGAAACGTACGGCGACGAAGGCTGCCACAACCACAATCAGCACCAGAACGAGCAGTACTACGGATATCCGAGAAAAGCGCCTCATTGCGTGCTCCTCAGCCATACGAGATGTGGTCTTCGGCCCCCCTCTCAGATAACGACACTTGGGAAGCTGTATAGTCCGCGTACGCGGTGAAAGAGGGGCGCCTCCGACGAGCGGACGGTTTCCGATACAAGAATCCTGGCATCTTTATTGTCCCACAACGCGGTCACACTTTGCAATCAGCATGAGATGCTCACAGCTCAAGGCCTGTCTCAAAATAAGCTTCTCCGTTGTGGAAGTGCCGTCCCTCTGAGAGCCATGGGGATCGGCAAGGTATTGAAGTGCCCGGCTTCCGGCTCCTGCCTAGACTCCGACCCGAAGTTCCCAGGAATGACGCGAATGATTTCCGGAGACGATACATGATTCATACGTGTTAGAAGTGTTGCCCGGACAGGCCCAGAGCCCTCAAATGCACAGGAATTCTCCAGTTCACGTCGCTCTGCTATCAAGCAGATGATATCCGATCATAATTTGGTGACCCCGGAAGGTGCAACCGCGGTCCGGTACGGGTATACTGTCTGTCGCCGGAACTACCGGTACGCAAGAGGGGGATTCCCGCAGATGAACATATTGGTCATCGGAAATCCGGTCGCAGGGCGGGGCAGGGCGTTGCAGAGGATTTTCCGGTTCGTAGAATTGCTGGAGGGGAAAGGCCACGCGGTGGAGACCTTCCTCACCGAGAAGCGGGGAGATGCGGCCGACAAGGCATCCCGGATCAGTGCGGACGTCGAGAGACTCGTCGTGGCCGGTGGAGATGGAACCATAAACGAGGTGCTCAACGGCCTCCGGGATCCATCCGCGGTTCCCCTGGTTCCTCTTGCGTCGGGAACGGCCAACATGCTGGCTGCGGATCTGAGCATCCCGACCCAGCCGCACGCGCTGGCCGAACTGGTCGATACCGGTGAGGTGCGAAGGCTCGACATGGGACTCGTGGGCGACCGTCGGTTCCTGTCCCTGATCAGCGCGGGATTCGACGCGGCAGTGACGCAAGTGCTCCACGAACGCAGAGGGAAGAAGCTCGGCTACGTCGGCTATTCGTCTCCGATTGTCAGGGCGGCCCTGCGCCATCGCCCGGTCGAGCTTGAGGTCACCGTTGACGGAGGAGATTCGATTGTCGGAAAAGGGGCCATGATCCTCAAGGCTCGCAATTATGGAGGATATTTCGTGTTCGCCGAGGATGCTTGCAGAAATTCGGGTTGTTTCCACGTGCGCGTCTTTTCTCACAGCTCTCTCGCGGCGGTATTGCGCTATGCCCTGGCCGGCCTGGCGCGGAGGGCGGCAAGGCTGGGCGATGTGGCGAAACTGACCGGCCGCACAATATGCATCCAATCCGCTGATCCAGTCCCCGTGGAGATCGACGGCGACTACTTCGGGACTACGCCGGTGACCGCGACGCTGGAACCGAGGTTGGTTCCCGTTGTTGCCCCTCGGGGTTCGTGACGAGAGCGTACGTGGAGCCTCCCAAGCTGCTCATTGAGGCAAGCGCGCTCTGAGACCTACAGGACCCTTCCTCGGTCCGGCCTGCGAAGACTCAGGGAATCGCAGGCAGGGACAGCTCCCCCACATGACGATGTCGCCCCACTTGCTACGTGGCAAATCAGCACCCGGTCGAACCATCGATGAGAAGTTCGGACATTATGTGCGGCAAATGCCGTGAGCTGTCCAGAAGAGGCACAGCACCCCGACGGAAATCTTCCTCGTGAGATGTCAGGTAAGCGTCTTGGTCGGCCCCGAGGAAGAGGTCCGAGGCGAGCCCGGCCACCAGGGAGATACCCTGTGCCACCTGTTTGAACGATGTGGTCTCTTGGACTCGTCAACGACCCTGATGGCACAACGTCGCGGTAAGTTGTCACAGACCCAGGGATTCCGAAAAGAACGCGTAACCCGCGCGGGTTCTTTGCTATCCGAGCGTATGTACAAGATAAGGAAAATTCCAAGTATTGGAGGCGTACCCATGAAAACGATATTGGTCATAGTATTGGCTCTATTGGTAGTATTTCTGGGCCTGGGCGTGGCTGCCTACGGCATGGGCGGCATGGGCGGCATGGGCGGCTACGGTATGGGGGGGTACGGTATGGGCGGCTACGGCATGGGAGGCGGTTACGGCGGACACTACGGTTCCTATGGACCGGGAATGCGTTGGGGCGGCGGAATGTCCGGCCCTTATCCTGGGGGGGGCGGTTCAGGATATACCTGGGGTGGCGGCCACATGGGCGGCTACGGAATGGGTGGCTACGGAATGGGCGGCTCCTCAGGATCGATGTGGGGATGGTAAAATGCGCTCCTCGGCTGTTTCCGGTGCGATGCGCCGGGACAGCAGAGGCAGTAGGCTAGGCCACTCGGACCAGTGCGAAGCGTGAGTGCGAAGACCCAGTCATCGGCTCCGACATAACCTTTGTGATCGTGCTCACTCCTACGGATCCTATTACTTCCGCGCGTGCTGCTGTAGGAAGTACGGAACCGCTTTTCCCAACGCTGCAACAAGCTCGCTTTCGGTATACTGGCGGTCCATGGCGCGTCGGACCGTTTTGCCGGTCCTCAGGTTGATTCGTTCGCCTTCGATTTTGAACCGGTCTCGGACCGCGATCACCGTGATTGCCAAGACATCGGAGATGCCGAGCGCGTCATGCAGTCCGCTCAGCAGTTGCGGTCTCTTTCCGGCATTCACTTCTCCTTCTTTCACCGCCGCGTCAAGCGCGCTCGGCGACACAACATCAAAGCGATCGAGCAGTTTCTCGGGGGGCCGCATTGCCCGGTAGTAGAGGTTGATGGTCCCTTGATTCGGAGGGCGTTCGAAGCCTTTGAAGTACAAGAGTATGAACAGTTTGGGTTTCGGCGGGATAGGGCTTTTGACAAGGGCCTTGGGCGTCATCATCGTCAGGCCCGGTTCTTGCCATTGCACAGGGCTCAGCGCGAGTCTCGCTCCCTCCGGACCGCGAGGGATGAGCAGCACCGCGACCAGCATTGCAACTGCCGCGGTGGCGAGCGCGGGAATAGGGGCGGAAGCCATTGATCGGAGAGCGGCTCCTATTCTTTCGGAGAGAGACTCTTTGCGAACCGGTTTCCGGGCGCGTACCACAGTAACGGCCTCAGTTGTACCGGTTCCTGCTGACCGAAAGGCCCGCCCATCCCGCTCCTTTTCGATCGCCGCTATAACGTTGCCGATTCTCGACGCGTGAGCCCGCTTTGGGGTGAGTTTGGCACTAAAGAACTTGAGGCTTGCTATGACCTGCGTGAGTTGGAGTTTGTAAGCCATTTCCGCGTGGGTGTCCAGGAGGTCGATGTAGTCGGACAGCAACTCAGGGTCGTTACACTCTTCAGAGGAAGGGAGCCGGAACGATGATGTCCCGAAGTGCGCGCTGATGTCCGAATCGAGGGGGATTTTCTCCACCGTTCTGAGTGGGCAGAAGGTGTCCCCTTCGCGGCTTGCCATTGCACGGTACTGTCCGATCAGGGCTTCCTCTATCTTCCTCATCAATGCCGCCAGCTCCGGCGTTTCCCGCTTGCCCCGATCCGTCTTAGAAAAGTGCCTCCTGACCAGATCGAGCCCCTCGCTCAAAGAGGAGTCTCCAATCGGATCGAAACCGAGGATGTCCCGGGGAACGGCGAACGGGACAGGCCGCGTTTCCTCGGGGGGCGGGTCCTCGTTGCCGGCCCTTTTCATCGGCATGTCATCCCTTTCGTCTTGGACTCGTTTGAGTTCGGGCTTCTTCTCTGGGCTTTCGAGTTTTGCTGTCGGGGAGAGGATTCCGACCTCACACAGATCCTTGCAGGCCCTTTCGACGACATGTACCGCGGCTGCAACAGCTTGGTGGTACAGGTAACGCGCGTCGTCCGGCATAGACGTGCCGGTGAGGTACCCTCTCCAGAAGGTCTCCCCCTCTTGCCAGAGTTCCAACCAGGTATGGAGCGTCGAAGCGCCGAGGCGATCCGCGGTTCTAAGGCTGAGGCGATGAACGAACTCCGGAACATCGAACCTTCCCTGGCCTGCTCCTTGTTCAATAGTGAGCCACGGATCGAAGGGCTCCTCCTTTAGAATCCGGCCGATGAGTCCGGGATCTATCCCTATCTCTCGGTTATAGACCCGCGACTGGACGTAGTTCTCCCATACGTGGTGCCCGAATCCAAGCACCGACCGGACATGTTGGGGAGAGCTCGCGTCTGTCGTCGCATGAAAGACCGGACCGAGAAGTTGAAGACCCGCGATGTATTCATTGGGTCCCCGGACCTGCAGAGGCTCGAAGTGGCGGTCGAGGAATTGGGCATAGTAGTAGTCAACCAGAACAGTCCATGGAGCAAAGCTCGTGTACACAAGCTCACGTCCGAAATTGCGCTTCCATTCGGAAGTCCCCCGCATCCAAAAAGGCTCGATTCGCTCGAGGACCACGGAATGGTCTACGTCTACCGTACCGTGGAGGTGATCGGAAATTCCCTGTACAACTAGTCGGTCGAACCCGCGCATTGAAGAGGATGCGTAGGAGTACCCGTGAGCCTTTGGCCACGATTGATCCGTGCCGGCAAAGGGGTTAATGAAATGGTTAAACGCGGTGAACATGCGACCGCCGAGTCCGGTCACGTCACTCTTGGCGCCCCAGGGAAGCGCGGGAATTCTCAGCGAGAGATCGCCGAACTTGTCCGTGTGACGAGATTCGAATCCTGCAAGACGTTCGACTGCACTCTGATATTGGGGGATGGTCTCCACCGGCAGGTTTTCACCGTATGCGTCTTGAAAAGCCTGTAAAGCCTTTTTCTGAGCTTCGTTGCCATGAATTCTTATGTAGGACACCGCGTCACTGACCACCCAGTGGTGAACTTTGGCGTTCATCCCTCTCTCCTTTCCCACCGGTCGGCGGTGCAGCCTGTCCGGTTTGCCGCCGGTGGAACTCGTCGCAACGGAGGTCCGGCCTGTCAAATCCGGAGCGCGCCCGACAGGGCAAGGCGCGAGCATTCCCGTCTCTCGGCCGGAACCGTTGACCCTCCTTCCCTGTTAGTCGCGATTTCCATCGGAATATTATACACGGGGAAAAAAATCCGTCGATACGCGCGCGGGGGATTTGGGAAGTCAGCCTCCTGGTCAATTGCTTCGGGAGAGGTGTTTCCACTCTCCTCGAGGAGCATTTTCACGACGACCCCGTGCCCGACGAGGGCACGGAACGTTCATGAATTCTCCGCGCCTCCAATGGTCGAACCTTGACAGACGTGAGCCTTCCCGCGCGCAAATCCTCGAGGACGACCTCTCTCAGGGCATACAGGTTCTCTCCGCTCGCCAAGGCCTGGATGTAGTCCGGGAGCCTGCTCGGTTTCCTCAGGGCGATCGCGGCCACATACTTGAGTGCTTGCCACCGGTACGGCGCGGCCCCGTATCTCCGGGCAAGCCGAACAAGCACGACAAGATCACTCGCGATTTTGCGGAAGGACCGCTTGCTGAAAACCCCACCCCACGCAACTCTCCCGCCCATTTGTGAGGGTGAAGCGAGGCGGGCAGGTCTCATAGCAGCATAGTACCGGTAGGCCCTCGTCAGGTATGCGCTGGGTTCATAGAGCCGGTCTATGGTCCGCGCCTGATCTTCGAGGACCTCGGCAGCGGGCCGGGAAGGAACGAAGTTCATTCCCCCGCGAACGAAGTCACCGGATGGATGAGTCTCAATGAGTCGTTTCTCGCGTTTGAGACGACGCCATAAATCAGTCCCCGGCAGCGCCTCCCGCTTGTTGACCACGGGAATGGGGATGTTCGTTCGCTCGACCAGATCGCAGATCTTCCCGCCGGCGGAACCGGTCTCGTTGTCGAAGCCGATAACCAGGGTAGATACCACAGTGATACCGCTGACATTGATGTTGTTCACCCATTCGACAAGGGGATTCGTGATGTTCTGGTGCTTCCTACTGAACGCAAGCACTTCAGTGTCCGGGGTTTCAAGGCCCATGACGAGATGCGAAAAGCCCGCCTGAGCCATCTTGTCCATCAGCTCAGGCGCCTGTCCCAGGTCGATGGACGCCTGCGACCAGAAGTCAAAGGGCCTGCCGTGGCTCTCCATCCAGGGGACGAGCTCGTCGAGTAAGTCCCTGGCATGTTTCCTTCCCGCGATGAAGTTGTCATCGGAAACGAGGACGCTCCCCCGCCAACGGTAGGAATAGAGCAGATCGAGTTCCATGATGACCTGACCGTGGTTCTTGTGCCGGAGTTCCCTCCCATAGAGACTCGCCACGTCACAGAATTCGCAGTTGAAGGGGCATCCACGCGATGTCTGCACAGCCATGGCAACGCATGCATCCATTTCCCGCAGATCGAATCGGGGAATCGGAGAAGCAGCCATATCAGGTCTCGCGTTGGTCTGGAGCACCGTTGGAGCGTCATCTTTGTCGTGCATTTCCAGGAACTGCCCAATTACGGTCTCTGCTTCGACCCTCCCAACGAAGTCCGCTCCTGCGCCGATGAGTTCATCTGGCGATACCGTAGGATAGGGGCCGCCCACGACAACTCGTTTCCCGCGCGCTCTTGCTCCCTCGACCACACGAAGCGTTGCTGGCCGCTGCACCAGCATACTCGAAATCATAATCATGTCGGCCCAGTCCCAGAGATCGTCCGTGATGGGCTGAAATCGGTTGTCCGCCAACCTGAGTTCCCACTCTTCCGGAAGCAGAGCAGCCACAGTGATAATGCCCAGGGGCGCGACAAATGCCTTCTTGCCCATGAGCTCCAGCGTTTCACTAAAAGTCCAGACACTGTACGGGACTGACGGGTTGATCAGTAACACGTGCACGTGATTGGATCCCTGGCCGCAATTATTCCGCGGGTTGTCTCGTTCGAGCCTCCGAGGATTCGATCGAAGACCATTCTCGATAAGAGTCCGCAGGAAAGTGCTCCTTTTTCTCGTGCCCCCCTCCTGGATTCGGTGCGGAGGTACGCAGAGACGGTCATGTTATAAGAGCGCAGCCAATTGCTTCTCCACTTTCTCCACCCGGCCTCTTGCTCCACATTCCCCGTAGATTTTGGTCGCTTTCGAGAGCGTCTCACGAGCCTTTTCGCGGTCACCCATTCGTTCGAACAATTGCCCGGCGAACTCGTAGTCCTTTGCCAGGTGAAACATCATACCGTTTCTCTTGTCAGCTTTCACCGCGTCGCCGATCCACTTGTTCGCCTCGGGCAGATAGCGCTCGTCGAGGCGCATGAGTATGTCGGCAATATGTCGTGCGAGGATCCCTTGGAATAATTTGATCTTGTTATTTTCACGGTAAAGGCGCAGGGATTCCAGGTCAAGATCCTTCTCGCCAAGCGCAGCCCTCGAAACAGCCAGGCCCAATTTATTGAAATTCACCCAGGAGGGCAGGAAGTGGATTCGGTCCCCTATTTCTACAGCCTTCAGGTAATGTTCCCGGGCCCTGGGGTCCTCTTCCCTTTCAAGACAAATCGCGCCCAGAAAATGTTGGGCAATGGAATGACAGAGAAACATATTGGCTCGGGCACTGAAAACGTCCGCCTGTACTAAATGGTCGCCCGCCTCTTCAAGCGCTCCGAGGCCGAAGCAGCACATTCCGCGGGTTACGTGGGCCCAGGATTGGGCAACGATGTCTCCTGTCTTGTCCGCAGCGCTGATCGCTTCGCTGCTTAGGTCGTACCCGTCGGCCACTTTTCCGGGGTAGAAGTAGCACCAACCGCAGAGACTACTCTTCAAGGTGGACATCCGAGAGATATGTCCAGTGGACTCGGCCAGCCTGATGGCCTTGAGGTGGTACTGGATACCCTCTTCGAACTCGCAGTCAATGGCGTAGCTGATTCCCAGCCAGTGGCTCACGTGAAGTGAAGTTCCTGCATCACCCGTCGCCTCAGATCTGCTCAGCGCTCTGGTTAACTGTTCGATCGCGGCCCGCAGGTCCTCGTCGACCCAACTGCTGTGAATCCCGAGAATGCTCAATATCTGAGACTGCATTCTCTTCTGATCGCTCTTGAGCACATCAATAATGATCGGCTCGATTGCCTCTTTCGCCTCGGGCAGGTAATTCATCTCCAGGAGAATCAGGCCGAGAACGATTCTCGATTTGGCAACCTGCCTTGCAATCTCGTCGCTGCGCGGCAATTGCTCGAGACTCGCCACTCTTTTGCGGGCATAGGCTACGGCATCGGTGAGGGCTCCGGTCTTCCTGGCTCTCTGCGAGGACAACTTGGCAAAGAGCGCTGCTCGCTCGAAATTGTCCCCTGCAAAGTAATGGTTTGCGAGTACCGGATAGTGATCTTGCAGATTTGTGCCGTAAAGGTACTCAATGGATCTTGCCACCTCCTCATGAAGCACTTTCCTCGTCGGGGCCAACATGGATTCGTAGATCGCGTCGCGTGTCATTGCATGCCTGAGAGCGTAGGATGGGCGTTCCCCGCTGCGGCGCTCCTGAAGAAGCCCTGCCTTTTGCAGAGTCCTCAGACAGGATGGCAGCTCTTCTTCCGGGAGCCCTGCCAGTCGGCCGATCAATGAGAGGCCAAACTCGCGCCCGACAACGGAGCCCTTCATGAGGAGCCTTCTTGACGGTTCCGGGAGCCTGTCCACACGAGCGAGAATGACGTCCTGTATGGTTGTCGGGACCGGCCCTCCGAGGTTGCCGTCGGCCAGTCGAAAAACGCTCCCTTTTCTCTCGATGATCTTGAGATGTCTCAGAGATCGTATGTACTCTTCGATAAAGAACGGAATGCCCTCAGCCTTCTCCAGTATGAACTGCTCGAGTGCTTCGTCCGGTCTCTCGCTTCCCAGGAGATGCGAGATCATCTCCGCGCCTTCGATCCTGGTAAGATGGCTCAGGTCAATCCTCGTCATGACCGATTCGTCTTCCCAGCCGCGCTGAAACTCGGGACGGTACGTTAATATCAGCAGAATAGGCCATCCCGGCATCATTTCCACGAGTTCCCGTGACAGATCTTCTGAGCTTCTGTCGATCCAGTGCAGGTCCTCGATCACCAGCACGAGGGGTCGGACCTGGGAAGCTTTCAAGACGAGCGTCTTGATGGCCTGTGTGATCCCGTCCCTTCTGGCTTCGGGGCCTATGAGAATATTGTCGATGCCGCTGTTCCTAACTGACAGCAGTTCCAGCAGGTACGACAGCGTGAACCCTTTGTCGGCCCCGAGCGCTGCTATGGTCGTATGGACCTTTGCCCTGATCTGCGAATCCCCATCCGTCTCCTCAATATTGAAGTTGCTCCTCAGGATGTCTGTGATCGGATGATAGACCAGGTTCTTTCCGTAGGGGAGGCATTTTCCCTCCAGGATAAGCGCGTGCTCACCCGAGATCGCCTCTGCGAACTCGTACACCAACCTTGATTTCCCCACACCTGCTTCACCTACTATGGCGCATGCCTGCCCTTCTCCGTCTACGGCCCTAACAAAAGCATCCAGCAGCAGGTCAAGTTCTCGTTTCCGTCCGACTAGGGCGGTCAACCCTCTTTCAGCACTCACGTCGAATCTCGTCTTGCCTGCTCTGCTGCCCATCACGCGGTAGATCTTGATAGGCGAACCGTTCTCCTTGACGTTCGCCTCGGCTGCCAGTTTGAACAGGAAAAATCCCTCGGAAAGGCGAAACGTGTCCTCGGTGACGTATATCGCCCCTGGCTCGGCGAGCATTGCCACGCGGGAGGCAGTGCTCATTGTGCTCCTGCCGGTGTGTGACGCCGCGGCTATAAGCGAGGCATTGTCGCCAATGGCCATGAAGCCCGAGTGGATCCCTATCCGAAGGAGGATCTCTGCGGCTGATTGATCGCGGAAGGTCTTTTCGTTGAACGCGGCTGCCTCACCCTGCAAGGCAAGAGCCGCGCGAATTGCCCTCTGGGGGATTTCCTCGAGAGCCAAGGGCAGCCCGAACACGGCCACGATTCCACCGGCTCTCAACTCAAAGACGGAGCCCTCAAAATCGAGGACCTTATGAACAAGCGTCTCTTTTATCCTGTCGAGCAAGAGCAGTGATGTTTCCGGATCCTCTGGTGTTTCCCCCGGCAGAACCTGGTCGACATGACAAACCATAATGGTGACTTGTCTGCGCTCGCCCGTGATTCTGCGGGTCTCGGAGGGCTGGTGAGCCTGAGGAGCCCCGGGAAAGATCGGCCGAATCCGCTCCAGTTTTTCGCCGACCGGTGCATCCGGCCCGGACTGCGCCCCTGGAGCGATCAGTCTCTGCCCACAGGCGTCGCAGAACCCCGACTGACAGCGGTTTCTCGAACCGCACGTGGGGCAGACATGCCACAGTTCCGCACCGCACCTGACGCAGATATCTCTCGTGCGTGCGTTCCTTGCACCGCACTTGGAGCATCGCATTCTTTTCTCCAGTCTGCGGCTGCCGGTGCGCCGGATCGACTCCCTCTAAAGGTGTCACTTCCTCTCACAAGCGCAATCCGGGGGTGACCGCTCCCCTGGATCAGTGGCGGAATTGTTCTGACATGCATCCGATCGTGGTTGACCAGTTTGGTTGTATATTCTATGAAGCATCCCAGATCCTGTCAAGGCGTCATTCGTGGGTTGACCGGGCAGGCTTGAAAGCTGTAGAGTGCATGTACAGGTCACGGAGTCTTACCTCTTCGCAGGCGAACCTCTCGTGCACGGGTGTGGGTGAGCAGCGCGAAGCATGTGCCAGAGCAGCCCGTAGGGCAAGGAGTGACCATGGGCCAAGTGGAGAAACTTCGCCGGCAACTGGCTGTGTGCCGAGAACAGCTCAAGCAGGCCAAGAAGTCTGAAGCGACCGCACGTGAGAGGGTAGAATTCCTTACCGAAGTCATCGGCAGTTCCGAGAACATCATCGTGATGGTCATGACCTCGCAAGGGCAGGTGAAGTTCTCGAGCCGTTCCCTGCAAACGCAGTTGGGTTTTTCTCCTCATGAAATCGTAGGCATGTCCGGGTGGTGGGACTTGTCCTCTCCCGAGCAGCTTCTCCTCACACGGAGTCTCTATGAGTCCCTGTTAAAAAAGCCCGTGGGGTCCTCGGAAAGGTGGAGGATGAGGATGCCACATAGGAACGGGGGCTGGCACGACGTGGACCTCATTCTTGTTAACAAACTCGATTCCCCTGTAGAGGGAATCGTATGCTTCCTTCGCGTGGTAACCGCTGAGGTGCGGGCCGAAAGAGAAGCTCAAGATATTGAAGGAGTGCTGCGAACGGTCATCAACGGCGTTCATGACGGTATCCTCGTGCATGACCTGAAGGGAAACATCGTTCATGCCAATGGCAAGTTCCTGGAAATGTTCAATATATCTGGCCATGACGTGTGGCGGGTGGCAACAGCGGACCGGTATTTTGTCGAGAATATCGAGGATCGGTCGTTGTATCCAATTTGGGAACGCGTCCTCGCCGGAGAGATCAGGCTGTTCGAGTGGAAGGCAAGACAACAAGAGGACGACACTGAATTTGACATCGAGGTTTTCCTGCGGAAGATCCGCTTGCGGGGAAACGATTACATCCTGTCGTCCATTCGAGACATCAGTGACCGAAAACGGGCCGAAGCGGAACTCAAGGCTGCTCTTCAAGAGAAGGAAGTCCTTTTGCGGGAGATTCACCACCGGGTGAAGAACAATCTTCAGGTCATGTGCAGTCTCTTCAGACTGCAAGGCCGCTACGCTCGGGACGATCACTACCGGGGAATGTTCCGGGATGCCGAGACCCGCATCAGGTCCATGGCCTTGGTTCACGAGCACCTCTATCGGTCGGCGCAACTGGCCGCGGTCGATATCGGCAAGTATATGCATGACCTCATAAGTCACCTCTCAGGAACGTACGGATCGGCAAGACAACGGGTCCGCGTCTCCCTGGACGTAGAAAGAATTGCTCTGGGTCCCCGTGTACTCATTCCGTTGGGGTTCATCGTGAGTGAACTCTTCGGCAATTCGATTAAACACGCCTTCCCCGGAGGCCGAAAAGGAAAGATTGAAATCTCGCTGCGTGCAGTCGGTCAGGACGAAATGGCGCTTCGCATGCGTGACAACGGTATCGGGTCAGTCAGTCAAGAAGATTTCGAAAGCCCCAGTTCGCTGGGCCTGCGGCTGGTCAAGATCTTCACGGAGCAACTCAACGGCGAACTTGAGATCGGGGATACGAAAGGTACCGAGGTTTACGTGAGATTTCATACCGATTCCGGGAAATAACGTGAATGGGCGTTCTTTTTATGCCGGTGAGTTGTGAAACGAGTAGGATAGGCTCGCTTCTCTCCTCATTCTCCCCCATGCGCCCCGTTTTCGAGGACCCAAAGGGGATTTCATTTCGCAGGCGGCAGTCCGAGACGCCTGAATCTCATTGATTCGAAAGCCCATTGATTTCAGAAGAGGAACGCATGAGCAAAGAACGCGGGATCTACGGGTTCGATGAGTCAGGAGCGTTTGTCGACGTATTCTCCATTGCGCCGAGCTCAGCAGGACCATTGAGCGGTCTGACATTCGCGGTGAAAGATCTTATTGACATAGCCGGCTACAAGACGGGATGCGGCAACCCCAATTGGCGGAAGACCCACCCTGTGGCCGCGGCAAACGGTGTGTGCGTCGACCAACTCCTTAACGCGGGGGCACGATTCGTGGGCAAGACCATTACCGACGAGCTGGCCTTCAGTCTGAACGGGGAGAATCACTTCTATGGCACCCCATTGAATCCACGTGCGCCGGACCGTGTTCCGGGCGGGTCATCAAGCGGGTCCGCGTCTGCGGTCTCATGCGGTCTCGTCGATTTCGCCGTCGGTACCGATACCGGAGGCTCGGTTAGAGTACCCGCAAGCAATTGCGGTATTTTCGGCCTGCGGCCTTCACACGGCGTTATTTCCGTCGCGGGAGTAATGCCCTTTGCACCAACGTTCGACACAGTCGGGGTCCTGGCAGGCAGTTTGGAGGTCCTGGCCAAAGCGGCATCCGTTTTGACGGGATGCGAGCCGGCCGGCGACGTGACCGTTGAGAAGGTGTACCTCATCAGGGAGGCCCTGGAGATCTGCGATCCGGACGTCAGAACCGCCCTGGAGCAGCCTCTGGACAAACTGACAGATCTGTTCACCCGATCAGTGAGGGAGACTTCCATGCGTGAGATCGATGGAGAGCCTCCGGGCACGGCTTTGGAAGTGTGGTATCACACGTACTGCACCGTCCAATGGGCCGAAATCTGGAGCTGCCTCGGCGGCTGGATAGAGGACGTGAAGCCCGAATTCGGGCCGCGGATCAAAGTGAACTTCGAGCACGTCAAGAACTTGGACCGAAGCGGAGTCGGACAAGGAATACGAAAGAGAGAGTTCCTCGCCGCGAATCTCGAAAAACTCCTGGGTCCGAACGATCTGATCTGTATTCCGACAGCGGCTGCTCTGGCGCCGATAAAGGGAAGTCTCGGGAACGACAGAACCAGAGGAAACTACTACCCCCGGACGCTATCCCTCACGGCCATAGCAGGCATCGGCCGGCTGCCCCAGGTGAGTTTGCCTGTGGCTGAAGCGGGCGGTATTCCCGTGGGACTGTCGCTCCTGGCGCGCAAGGGCGCAGATGCCTTTCTGCTCGCCGCGGCCGGGGAAGTCGCCCGGCGATTCGGCATCGGTTGACAGCGTGAGCAACAGGTTCTACCCTCTCCGAAACGGCGCCAGAGACTGGATCTTCGGAGGGCACGATCATGTGGGACACGTTGTTCTGGATCTACGTTATCAATGCGACGCTTCTGATAACCCACGAGATCGATTCAGCGTACTGGAAGGAATGGGAGCTTTTCCGCTTGCCCGGCGGAATAGCCTTTTTCCTGATCTTACATTTGCCGCTGGTTTTCATACTCCTGTACGGTGTGGCCCTCGTGGCGACTCACTCCATGGGCAGTCTTGTTCTCTCGATGCTCATGGGCCTTGCCGGTCTCACAGCCTTTGGGCTCCACATAACTTTTATCGCCAAAGGACGTCCTGAATTCAAGACGCCGATGTCGCTAGCCCTATTGACCGCTACGCTGGGCGCGTCGATAGTTCAGTTGGGCCTGGTAGTCTATCTATGGGGCTACCCCGCAGCCTAATGTGATTTCAAAGCAATGGTGAAGGGGGAGAGAGAATTCCGTTTTCATCGGGGAGATGGCTGCATCCTCGGGGAAGAGACTTCCGTCTTCTTGTTGACGAATCGTCGACTCCACGCGTTTCCACTTGCCGGCATATCGCACATGCTTACAGAAAGGTCCCGCGCGGATATGGGAACCGAAACCCCACAGCAAGCCGGAAACGATGGCGCCGGAGGCGAACTATGTGCCCCGGACAGCGAGTTGGTCCCCAACCGGGTAAGCCCCGAGAGTTCGCTGGGAGTCAGCTAATGCGGACTCGGAGATATGGTTTACACGCGCGTTGGATCAGTACCGGAGCGGCGTTTCCCGTCCGAGGTGAGTTCTCCCGCTGCCCAACAGTTTTCACAGGAGACCGGCTAATTGGATCGAGATTTTCCCTCCGACAACCCATACGTTCCGATTGAAGGAAAATGCAAAGCGGTCGCTGTCGGTCAAGACGGAACCGCCCGTGGGTTGTTGCACCCGCTCCTTTTCCAGGTGAGCAACAGCATGGGTCAACGAGTACTCGCCGAAGAGCGCGGCCCTATATCCGGCTATGTCCAGTCCGTATTCCGCGAAGAGTTCCAGTAAGTAGGCCGAGCTGAAAGAGCCCGACGTACTGAATCGATTGAACCGGACGCCTCCTGCCGGTCTCTCTGCGTTCACAGTATTCTTGTAAATCACCTCTCCAGGAAGCCAGGGAGTTCCGATGGCTTTTACCGTCAAATTCCCGTAGGGACTTCCCATGTTCACCTGGACCCCCGCGTACGGCACGTAGCAGGTAATCGTGAGGTCCGATTCGTCTGTGGGATATCCTCTGAGCCCGCCGGCAATATTCTGCATGCTGCTCGGATCGCTGAAACAGGTCTGAAAAGAGTCGTACCGAAAGCCGCCAAGTATGGACAAAGCCTCATAGGGCCTGAAAACTCCCATGCCGTCCACATCCCACCATTGGAGGTCTGCTTTCCACCCCCGTGCCTGGGTGTGGAACCCCTGCCTGACGGTCTGCCAATCATAGGTATCGACCGCATCAACGAGCGAAGGGATGAGATACGATACAGAGAGCACAAGTGCAGTATTCGGGCTCACAACCTTTTGACCGGAAAGGCTGAGCTTGACCCCTCGTACAGGGAATGAGACACGCGAGCCGAAATACTCGTGGCGACCGGAACGAAGGCTGTCCTCCTCATCACCGAAACCTATGACTGCCCCATTGCGATGGTCCACGTATCCTGCTGAAAATGACAGGTCATCCCCGGGATTGATTCCGAGCGAGCCCAACCAGCCCTGAGCGAAAGCCGGCGCGGAAACAAGAACAAAGAAAATGCCTAGAACAGACAGTCTTTTCATTTCAATACCCTCCTTAAACCCAGTACAAGGCTTCCCGGTCAGCTCCCTGGCCGGCCGATCAACCCAAAATCAATACAGATACGAGAATGTTTTCGCTTAATCCTTGTAATACAGGACAGTAGCTGGAGTCAAGGCCCACTTCGGAATGACGTATCAGCGTATGGAAAAGATATCACCTCCACAGTGTCAAACGAGCAACACTCGATAGCGCAAAGCCGACACCAACGTCACCCACGGTCGGTGAGGCAGTCGTTCCGTTCGTGCCAGTCTTTCCACCGGCGCGTTCACAATGTCAGAGACCTGTGATAAGATCTCTCTGACTGTTTGGAAGATGGTGGCACACACGGGTTCGACCGGTTGTGCAGTCTGTCCGGGACTGAGAGAAAGAACCATGGACGAAATCACGAATCCGGAACTGTTGCGCACGCACCCCGGAGACATCAAAAAAGCCTTTGCCGCGCAAAAGTACTTGTTGCCGGATCATGCCGCGACCGTCCTGTATCTTGCGGGAGAACTGCGGAAGCCCATTCTCGTGGAAGGGCCGGCGGGAGTGGGTAAGACGGATCTGGCGCGTGTGCTGGCACGGACCTTGGGCATCCGACTGATACGCCTCCAATGTTACGAAGGTCTCGATGAAGCCAAGGCCCTGTACGAGTGGCAATACGGCAAGCAACTCCTCTACGGACAGATCCTCAAAGACAAGATCTCGGAGATCATGGCGGAGAAGCCGACCCTCTCGGAGGCGATGGAGACAGTATATTCCTTCGAGGATGTCTTCTTCTCGGAACGTTTTCTCCAGCCGCGCCCGCTTCTCGAGGCAATCAGCTCACCCGAGCCCGTCGTTTTGCTCATAGACGAGGTGGACAAGTCCGATCCCGAATTCGAGGCCTTTCTCCTGGAAGTTCTCTCTGATTTTACGGTCAGCATCCCAGAGTTGGGCACCATATCCGCGCGGACGATCCCCCGGGTAATTCTGACCAGCAACAACGGCAGAGAGATGAGCGACGCTCTGAAGCGCAGATGCTTACATCTGTTCCTCGACTTCCCTCCTCCGGAAACCGAGATGGAGATCATACGGCTCAAGGTCCCCGGACTGAGTCAGACCGTGGCCCGTGAAGTCGTGTCAATGGTGAGCCGTCTGCGAGAGATACCCCTGAAAAAGACCCCCAGCATCAGCGAGACTCTGGATTGGGCGGCGGCGCTGGTTTCCCTGAGCGCGGACAGCCTCTCCGACGACATTCTCAACCAGACGCTGAGCGTCCTTCTCAAGTATGAACGGGATCTGGCGAAGGCACGGGAAAAACTCCCCGAACTGAGACAGGCGCTCCTATGAGCGGTGGGAAAGGTAATCGTGGAGCAGTCCCTGACAGATTTTGTCGGCGAGCTTCGCAGGACCGGCATCAAAGTATCCCAGGCAGAATTGCTCGACGCGTTGGCCGCTCTTTCGTACCCGTTCCTTGAGACAAGGTCCCTTTTCAAAGACTCTCTCCGGTCGACCCTGGTCAAAAGAGCCAGGGACATCCCTGTTTTCGACACGCTGTTCGATCTGCACTTCGCAGGCGGTTTGCCTGTGGGGTCCGTGCCCGAGCAGAAGCACGAGGAAGACCTGCAGCGGATCTCCGATCAAGTCACAGAGTTGTTGTCCGCGTACCAGGGCGAACTCTCGCCCGTGACTCGGATGATCATGACGGGACAATTCGGGCAGATGGTGCGGCTTGTCCTCGATCGAAGCGCGGAGCTGGGATTGAAGGAGATGGTTATTCCTCCTCTGCGCGGTACGTTCTTTCTCAATCGTTTCCGAAGGGAAATGGAACTGGACCGTGTGAATCCGGAGACCGACCAACTGCTCAAGGAGATGGATGAACGGGGCCTGGATCCCGATTCGATTCAAGCGATCCGGGAATTCGTGGATCAGAATCTGGAGAGGCTCGAAACTGAATTGGAAAACATCGTCGAACGCGAGATGGGCATGAGCCGTTTCCTGAACCTCCGCCGAATAGACGATCAAGAGCTGGCCAATCGCAATCTGTTCCGACTCTCCGAAGAGGATGTCCTGGCGATGCGTCCCGCTGTCGAACTTTTGGCGCGGCGACTGAAGGACCGACTCAGTTTGAGGCTCAAATGGGCCGACAGGGGACGGTTTGATCTGAAGACCACCTTGCGAAAGAACATCGGGTTTGGCGGTCCGTTACCAGAGTTGCGTTTTCGGCACAAGAATCCTGCGAAACCGCAGGTCGTGGCCCTTTGTGACGTGTCGCGATCCGTTCGGGACTTCTCACGGTTCATGCTTATTTTTTTGTTCACGCTCAATGAGGTTATCGCGAGGATCCGGAGCTTCATTTTCGTCGGAGACATGGTGGAAGTGACGCGCCTCTTTCAACAGAACGAACTCGACGAAGCCGTATCCTTGGCCGCTTCAGGTCACGGCCTGAGATATCCCTTCGGAACGGATTACGGATCGTCCCTTGGTTGGTTCGCGGAACAGCACCTGACAGCGGTCAACTCGCGCACGACACTGCTAATACTTGGGGACGCGCGGAACAACAACCTGCATCCCCGGACCGATGCGCTCGAGTCAATCGCGGACAGAGCCCGGAAGGTCATTTGGCTGAATCCCGAGCCGCGAGCGTTTTGGGGCCTCGGCGACAGCATCATGGATGTCTATGCTCCCTATTGCACCAAAGTCACCGAGTGCGGGACGCTCAAGCAACTGTCGATCGTCGTGGAAGAGAATCTCATACCCTAGTTGTCTGCTCGCGTTTGCTCCGACCCGAGCCTAGACTCCCATCACTGGCGGCGAACCGATCTCGGGGTTGAATCCGCGCCTCGTCGGTCCTGTCAAGGCGAGCCTAGCGGGAAAGGATGCCTTGCCCAAGAGCCGCTCGCGTGGTCCTTTGTTCCAGTTGACCTGAAGGATCTTTGTGAATAATATACTTGGCGAATGATTGCTCTGCCGCGTCTGCTGGTCGGCACCGATGGCTCTATCGGGGAGGGAAGGACGGGCTATGTCAGTGAAAGGGAGCCGCTCCGGCGAAGGGTTCTAACTACGTCATGGATTCGGTCACGGAGGCCCCGAGGTGAGAGCTGGAGCTAATCGCGGCGGAGAGAGCGATCTTCGACTGGGATCTCCCGATCCTGCATGAGCACGGTGACCATCGCGCGAGCGGGGAGTCGCGAATGAAGGAGAAACACACCCGGGGAGAGTTCCTGGAGGCGCTGTTCCGAGAATACTACGAGGGAGACGGCAACTTCATCATGGTGCGGAGCACCAGGACCCTGAGGGCCACCGGGAACATCAGTTACTACCCCAGTGTAGAAAGGCTGGCAGCCGCCAAATTCCCCGAGGACCTGCACGTGTTGTTCGGGCCGTGTCCACGGGAGAAGATGAGTCCCGGCAAAGAACACATCCGCTATGTTACGGCGTTGTGGGCCGGCCTCGATGTGGGACCTGAAGGGTTTTCCGGGCAGAAGAACCACTTCTCCGATGCTGACCAGGTAGCCGAGGCTATCGAAAGCTTCCCCTTGAAACCGTCGGCCGTTGTGCGTTCGGGTCGTGGGAGCCACCTCTATTGGTTCCTGCAAGACATCAAGACGATTTCCGACGTCTCTGCGTTCGAGGGCCTGCTCTCGAGGATAAACGAGTATTTCAGGTGCGGTTGCCTCGTGGGAGTGGATTCATTGCTCAGGCTTCCCGGAACAGCAAACCCCCGGCACTACGGCTCCATGAAGCAGTGCTATGTTGAATACGTGGACCCCTCTCTGCGTTATCGCGGCAGAGACTTCCGGACGCTGAAGCTGCCCCCGGCAAATCGCGCAGCCAGCCCCGCGAACAATACCGACGCTCATGAGAGAATACCCGAAGACGCTGGAAGCCCGCCTGGCGACTCATTGGTCGACAGCGCTCATGCGGCCGATGCCGTCGGCTTTGACATGCTCGCGGCGGAGGGCGAGGTTCTGGGGGACAGCACGGAGGCAACGTACGAGGAAGTCGTCGAAACGATTAGCGGTACTGAGTCGGCACCTGCTGAGGACGCCTTGGAACGACTCGCGGAAAAGATCGTGGAGAAGCTGGGCGCTCGTTTGGAGCACGGCATTGCCGAATCGGTTTCGGACAAAATCGTCGAGAGAACCGTGGACAAACTGCTCCATAAACTGAGTGTGGTTGACCTGGTCAAGTAGCCCTGCCACATAAGTCCCGTAGCGGGTCAATGGGAGAAGGGGAGCGCTGCGGACCTCTTCGACGGTGGGCAGACCGCGGGAAACATGCCCGTTGATATGCTCGAGGACGCTCACATGCGTCCCCTGGGTCCCGGATCAGGGGCCGAGAGTCTCTGAAACCCCCTGAGAGAGGAATCTGAGGAAATGTCGCCTCGCTTGAGAATTCCCATGAAGGACTTTGTGCATGACATTCGTGCGGGTATGACCGATGCGGCCATTATGACTAAATATAACCTTTCCTATCAAGGGCTTGAGAATGCATTCAAGAAATTGCTCGAGGGTAGAGTGATAACCCAGGCTGAAATAGACTGGCGACCGAGCGAATACTATGACTCGGTGATTCTCGAAAGTGTACGAAAGTTCGACCGAATCGATGTTCACTTTCATCTCCCGATAGTCGATCAGGAGGAGCCTCAGATCCAGGGAACGGTCGCGGACATCTCCCGGGGCGGTGTCAAGGTGAAGGGTATTGAGTCGCGGGTTAATGACAAGCGGCACTTCATCATCCTTGCGGACCGGCTCGCCCGAGTTGACCCTATAACCTTCGAGGCACAGTGTCGTTGGGCACGGAAAGAAAACGACGGCGACTGCTTCGCCGGCTTCAAAATTATCAGTATTTCCGAGAGTTGCCTCGAAGATCTCGAAATACTTGTCCGAGCCTTTTCCGCCGACTCATAAGAGCCCGATCCCGGAGCCGCCGTAGGCCGGCGCGAATTCCACTCCTGAAATCTGGCACTGATAGCCCTTCCCGGTGACTGCAACGGAGAAAAACGGGCACGCACGGCGGCCGTCCTATGGGACATCAGCCACTCTCGGGAATCCCTCAGCTGTCATACCATTTGGCAAAGGAGCGGTAGCGGTAGCCTATACAAGAGAGCGCTGACCGCGCCGAAGCGTGGTCACCGGTACCCCCGGCCTTCCAACGGGCACAAACGTGGGGTGCAAAGGATCTCTCCCGCGGTACGCGGGAGAGATCCGTGTCTTCTTGCTCCGGTCCCGGGTTATTCGAAAGCGCACTGCTCTTACCAGCTTGGAGGCGCGATTGATGAAAGTACTGCTTGTCTCGGCCAACAGGGAAGAAATCAACATGCCCATGTGGCCGCTGGGACTCGCGTGCGTGGGAGCCGCGACAATAGCCGCGGGACACGATGTGAGACTCCTCGACCTGATGCACGAAGAGGAGCCGGATTCTGCTCTGAAAACGGTTATCAAGGAGTTTCAGCCCACGGTGATAGGGATCTCTGTCCGAAATGTCGATGATCAGAACATGGCACAACCAATTTTCTTCCTGGATGAGGTGCGGAAATTCGTTGCGCTCTGCAAAAGCTGTTCGCAAGCACCCATAGTACTAGGGGGCGCGGGCTACAGCATGTTCCCTGAGACCGCACTGTCGTACCTCGGTGCTGACATGGGCGTGCAAGGCGAAGGAGAAGCGGTTTTTCCCACGCTTCTTGCGGGCATCGAGCGAAAAGCTGATCTGTCCGAAATTCCGGGAGCTTACCTGTCGAACATCCAGCCCCGAGTGAACCGGGCATGTGTGACGAACTTGGATCAGTTGCCTCTTCCCGAGCCTTCTCTCCTCCTGCCGCCGAACCTGGCGGACCCTGACTTCTGGCTGCCCGTCCAGACTCGGAGGGGATGCCCGCTGAAGTGCAGCTACTGTTCAACCGCGACCATCGAGGGTACACGTTACCGCTCCCGGTCACCGCAGAGGATTGTCCAGTGGCTGAGTCGCTGGGCGCGCGCAGGAGTTCGTCGCGTCTTCTTTGTGGACAACACCTTCAATCGACCCCCCTCGTACGCAAAAAAACTTTGTCGTGAGCTGTCAGCCGCCTCCCTGGATATCCGATGGCGGTGCATATTCTATCCGGAAAAGGTGAACGGGGCACTCGTTGAGGCCATGGCCAAAGCCGGATGCAAGGAGGTCTCGCTGGGTTTCGAGAGCGGGTCGGAGACGGTTCTCGGCCTCATGAACAAGAGATTCACCCCTGCTGATGTCATGAAAACCTCACAGCTCCTTGCCGATCACGGCATCGCGCGCACGGGATTCCTCTTGTTGGGGGGACCGGGTGAAACGCAAGCCACGGTTCGGCAAAGCCTTGCCTTTGCCGATTCCCTGGAGTTGGAAGCCCTCAAGATAACGGTAGGGATCCGGATCTATCCCCACACCATGCTCGCCGAGAGAGCGATCGAGGATGGGATCATCTCTGCGGACGACGATCTGTTGTTCCCGCGATATTATGTCACCCCCGGTCTTGAAGCGTGGCTTCGTGGGATTGTCGAGGATTGGATGAAGGAGCGACCCAATTGGATGACCTGAACCGGTTCACTTTCAAACGAGGGCCGATGCGAATTCCGGAGCGTCGAGATTTTCTGGTGTTATCGATCGGTTGCCAGATTCTATTGCTTTGATGAAGGAGACGACGGCCTCATTCAAGGGAGTGGGTACCGCGTACTCTCTCCCTCGTTCGCAGATATATCCGTTGAGGTAGTCGATCTCGGTCGGCCTGCCCCGCTCAATCGATTGGAGGCTTGAAGACCGGATGCGTCGGTATTTGAACCCAATAATTCTGATCATCAGGTGCCGCTTGAGGTCCGCAATCGCTCCGCCCTCTCCCAGGAACTTGTAGTAATCGAGCTTTCCCCCGCCTCCCGGCTCGACCTTGATCCCCATAGCATCGGCTACCGCGATGGCTTCTCGCATAATCTCCAGGAAGATCCGTCGCACTTTTTCTCGTGCCAGTAATCTTCCGAGCGTCTCCCCTGTGATAACCCCCAGCGAATTGATGCACGAGTTGATCACGAGTTTTGAGTAGAGCTCGCCCATGATGTTGTCCGAGATGCGTGCGGGAACCACGCCGGCGAGCAGTTCCTGGAGCAGGGGCAGCCGTTCATCGGGTTTGCCGTCAATATTTCCGATGACGAACTCCCCCGGCGAGGTGATTTCAAGCTCCGCCGGACCGTGCATGGTGGCGCCCCACCCGACCACACATCCGATCACCCGTTCGCGTCCGAGCACCTTCCCAAGGGCGTCTTCACAGATGCCGTTTTGCAAAGACACAACCGCCGATTGAGGACCGAGAAAGGGAAGAAGCTCTCGGGCTGCGACCACGCAATCGTTGGCTTTTACGGCAAGGAGCACCAGATTTCTGGTGCCTGAGAGATCCGCAATATGCTTGACGGATTTCACAGGAACGTAGTTCTCGCCTCGCACGCCGAAGACGTGCAATCCCCGGGAAGCGGCCAAGTCAGCAATATCCTGATGCTTACACACGATTTCCACGTCGTGTCCGGCCCTGGTCAGATAGGCCGCGGTAACGCCTCCTATGGCGCCCGCGCCGAGAACAGTGATCGTGGATTTCTTTTCGTTTATTACAGCATCTCCCGTCATGATCGGACAGCATACACGCGTTACCCCTGTCCCCGCAAACCACTTGAGGACTTTGCAGTTTCTTCGTTTCATTTTCCATTGACAGGGTGAAAGACATCCACTAGGCTGCCAAAGGGCACTTGACCGAATTACTCTAGTTCCGTAAATGGGTCTTCCCATTCCTCAGGGAGTCGTTGACGAAAAGAGCCGAGAAGCTCGGCATGCGGGAAAGGAGACTTGTCGTCTCTCATACACCTCGGCTATACTAACATAGGTCCGGGTCCCCGGACGGGCCTGCAATCAGATCGATTCATCGTGAACCAACAAGTCTACAAAAGGAGGAGTGGTATGAAGAAGGTTCTCTTCCTGGCAGCCGTGTCCTTGCTCATTTGCACGATGGGACCAACGGGACCGGCTCTGGCAGTAGATCCGATCGTCATCGGCGTCCCGACCTCACTGACCGCCCTGGAAGGCAGGGAGAGCCTCAAAGCCGTGGAAATGGCGGTTGCGGAAATCAACGGCAAGGGGGGCATAAAGGTCGGCAAGGCGAAGCGGCCCTTCAAAATAGAGACGATAGACCTCCGAGACTCTTCGCCGGGCGTCAGGGTGTCGGAAGCCCTGTTGGGCCTCGAGAAGATCATAACGGAGAAGAAGCCTCATGCTATCCTCGTCGGACCCTTCAGATCCGAGGCGCTTCTGGCGGGCATGGACATCATCGCCAAGTACAAGGTACCCATGCTCGGTACCATTGCCATGACACCCAAGTCCGAGGGCAAGATCAAGAAAGACCCTAAATACAAATACGTATTCCGGGTGTGTCTCAACGCGAAGTACCTTGTGGGATACCTCGCACAGACCCTGGGTTTCATGGGGAAAGAATTCGGATTCAACAAGCTTTTCGTCATGCATCAGGACGTGCTCTGGGCAAAGGCTACCGGGGCTATCACCTCCAAGGTGGTATCGAAGAAAATGGGAATCAAAATCGTTGGCACCGAGGCATATCCTACCGGTTCCTCCGATTTCGCACCGGGCCTGGTGAAGGCCAAGAGCGGTGGCGCCCAGATGATCATGCCAATCTTCGACATGCCCCAGAGCGGCATCCTGCTCAAGCAGTGGAAGAGTATGAAGATCCCCGCGCTTTTGGCAGGATTCATCTCGCCCATGGCCGGACCGGGAGCATGGAAGACTTTTGACGGTAAAATTGGCGGACTGATCAATGTGAACTTCGAGATGGGAAGCGCTATTTCCGTGAAGAAGTATCCGCCCGCAGCCGAGTTCTACGCCAAATACCAGAAGAAATACGGCAAGCCGATTGAGGCCGGCCATGGTCCCGCGCCGTCATATGACGCGGTCTACGTGTTGGCGGAAGCCATCGAACGAGCCGGTTCCCTCGACGCGGACAAACTCGTTGCCGCCCTTGAGAAGACCGACCGGAAGGGCGTGATCGGCCGAATCAAGTTTGATGACGGTCATCAGGTGATCTACGGCAATGATCCCCAAAAGACCGCGCTGGCGGTGGTTTTCCAATGGACGGAAGACGGAAAGCGGACGATCGTCTACCCCACGTCCATCGCTGAAGGGAAGATCCAACTTCCTTCCTGGGTGAAGGCTGCCAAGAAGTAGTCGGACTCACGTGGAAAGGCCGTTTCGCTGCCAACGAGGCAACGTGCGATCCAAACCCTCGAGAGGAGAAATCCCCCTTCCCCCCTTTGACAAAGAGGGGCAGGGGGATTTTCACGGTTCGCCATCGTTTCTAGGGATCGCAGTTACTATGAAGAACCAGAGACGAGTTACCGGCTCGGATCTGCAAGACACGGCTATGCGGTTACGTAAGGGCGGAGCATACACGCCCTACGGGCATCTGCACCGGCCGCTGTGCGCCGGGTTCTCATGTCTCATGTGACGCTGGATCGTGGCTTGTGCTGCATGGGGGTCAGTATATGAACGGCTGCAAGGCCGACCGTCGCACCAGGAGAGCAGATCGGAATCCATGCTCGAAGTAACGCTCATATACGGATTCATCAATGGTGTCATCCTCGCGCTGGTAGCGCTGGGATTTAGCTTGACATTTGGGATCAGCGGAGTCTCGAACTTCGCGTACGGGGCATGTTACGTCCTGGCGGGTTACACGGTCTGGATCTTCATGCACAAACTCGCGATCCCGTTCTTTCTTTCAGCGATCCTTGCCGTCTTTCTCACCGCCTTTTTTGGGGCGCTCCTCTACCGATTCGTCCTGCTGAGAGTTCGTGGACTGGTCATATCCGAAGTGATCGCGACCTTCGGCGTTGGTCTAGCTATCCTGGAAATGTTCCGCTATCTCGGATTCACGGGATTTGAGTATACGCTCCCCGTTTTCACGGACGGGAGCATCCTTATCGGCCACACGTATGTGGATCACCAGAGGCTTTGGATAGTCGGCTTCGGGATTGCGCTCGCGGTAGGGCTCTATTTCTTTACGCACCACACCAAGCTGGGTCTTGCCTTTCGCGGCATCGCTCAGGACGAGCGCACCGCGCTCTCCCTGGGGATCAACTCCGACCGCATAGCCGGCATCAGCGTAGCGGTTGGATCGGGCCTGGCCGCAGTTGCCGCAATACTCATTCTGCCGCGCGGGACGATATCGGTGAACGATGGGTATGAAGTTCTTATCAACGCGATGGCGGTCTGCATCATCGGAGGATTGGGGAGCACCGGAGGAGTCGTGGTCGCGGCATTTCTGATCGGTTACTCCCAGATGATCTCCGACACCCTATTTGGACCCGCCTGGAAGATGACCGTGTCTCTTGTGGCGATTCTCCTGGTCCTTGTCTTCAGGCCTTCGGGTCTGTTCGGGAAACAGAAGGAATTGGAAGAGCGTATCTAGTGGCCGAGAACCTTGCCAAGAAGACAGATCCTCCCGCTGCGCGCAGGGAGCGGTCCGGCCCTCAGGAGCCTGCAGCGTCTCGCAAGAGGAGAGAGAGGCTGGACCGGGGTATCAAGGTCCGGTCGGACGACGTCTTTGCGCTCAGCTCGTACCGGGAAATGCTCTATGTGGCGGCGCCGCCTGCGGTTCCGGTCATTTTACTCATCGTGGCCCCCTGGTTTCTCCCCACATACTGGCAGAAGGTGCTTGTCCAGGCTTCGGTTTTCGCCATTATGGCGATGAGCTGGGACTTTCTCGTCTCCGTGGGCATGGTCTCCCTCGGCCAGGCCCTTTTCTTCGGCGCCGGCGCGTACATTGCCGGAATATTAAATCATTACGCAGGCTTCCCCATCTGGTTGACGATCCCGTTGGCCACCGTACTCGGAGGGGTTCTGTGCACTGTGTTCCTCCTGCCGGTGCTGCGACTGCGCGGGATCTATTTCGCTATGGTGACGCTTGTTCTCCCGCTGATGTTGGAGAGGATCATCGAGGCGACTCACATGCTTGGCGGGACGGAAGGCCTGACCGGGCTCACGCCCTTCTCCAGCCACTGGATCGAGATCTATCTCATTGTTGCGGCTCTTTTTGTGACCCTGTTCGGATTTCGCAGGCTGATGACAACGGACTACGGCCTGGTCCTCAAGGCCATCAGGGACAACGATCGGTCGGTCATGAGCGGAGGCATAAACATTTACTGGTACAAGGCGCAGGCGGTGTTTATTGCAGGATGCGCGTGTGCGTTCTGCGGAGCATACATGACCCACGTGTACATGTTCGTGGGAATGCCCTCGTTTGCACTCGATTATTCCATCCTGCCCTTGGCCTCCGCGGTGGTGGGAGGAATGGGCACCTTTGCCGGCTCGTTCATGGGCGCTTTTCTCCTGGTTCCGTTCTCCGAGGCGCTGCGTGGAGTCGGCGGCCTGCGCACGGTCCTCTACGCGATCTCGCTGGTGGTCTTTATCGTGGCCCTGCCCGAGGGGATCTTCCATTACATCCAGAGGAAATACCAGCAGTTTGAGCGATGGGTGGAGGTGGAGAAGTGAGTCGCGGAACGTACCTCACGAGTTGCCCGAGCGTTTGCGAAAACATGACCTGGAGAGTATCCCCCCATGGCTGCTGACCGAAACGGCTCCGACACGCTCCTGAGCGTTACCAACCTGAGCAAGAGCTTCGGCGGCGTTCACGCGGTCGTGGAAGTCAATTTCGACCTGTCCGAGGGACAACTGCTGGGGATCATCGGTCCGAACGGGTCGGGGAAAACCACACTGGTGAACCTCATCACGGGATTCGTGAAACCGGATCGGGGCAGGGTCATCTACCGCGGCAGAGACATCACGGGTTGGATGCCCTATCGCATAGCCCGGCTCGGCATCGCTCGAACGTTCCAGATGGTCCGGCCCTTCACGGAACTGCCCTCCTTCAAGAATCTGATAATCCCCCTCTTCTCTCCACGGGTCCGGGGCCTTGCGGGAGGGCTGTATGGTGACCGGGACTCGGTTGCAAAGGATCTGCTTGAAGAGGTCGGCTTCGAACGGGAATCCTCAGTTACGTACAAGGCTGCGGGAAGCCTTCCGCACGGATATCTCAAACGCCTGGAGCTGGCCAAGTGCCTCGCGCTGAGAGCTGATCTGATCATTCTCGACGAGCTTTTCTCGGGCCTAAGCATTGCCGAGCTTGCCGGAATCCTCCCCATCATTGAGAAGCTCATGGTGGAAGGCAAGACCGTTGTCATGATCGAGCATCGTCTGAGGGAACTCTTCCGGATCGCAAACCGGGTCGTTGTGCTCAACTTCGGGATGATCATCGCGGACGGAAAGCCCGAAGACGTCATGGAGAAGGACGACGTGAAGAAAGCCTACCTGGGCAGCGAGGAGGAAGACTAGGACAAAGAGAAGAGAGTTTCCACCACCAAGACAGGAAGACACCAAGCAGATCAAGAGCTTAGGAATACAGAACCACAGAGGCGCAAAGGCACAGAGAAGATCAAGAATACTTCCTCATCCTTCCCAGGCTCCAGCCTGGGAATACTTGGCGGGATGCTCCAGCCTCACTCATTGAATCTTGCACAGGGAACGTCATGCTTGAAGTTTCCAATTTGATGGTCTTTTATGAGAACGCGCTCGCGCTCAACGACTTCAGCATGCACGTCGAGCAAGGGCGGATAGTCGCGGTAATCGGCTCCAACAGTGCGGGCAAGACCACCTTGATGAATACCCTTTCAGGCTTGATCATCGATACGAAGATCAAAGAGGAGCGCAAAGGAGGCGAACGGATTGCCATCTACGGGTCGATCGCATTCGAAGGTACGGATATCACGCTCGTCGACCCGGACGACCGCGTCAAAATGGGCATGGTGCTCTGTCGTGAGCGACATCCGATCTTTCCCGAATCCGACCTGCTGGAGAACCTCAGGATCGCAGGGTACCTGAGGACCAAGGGCGAAACGAAGGAAATGATGGAGTATGTCTTTCATCTCTTCCCAACGCTCACGCGCCTCAAGACCAGGAAGGCGGGATTCCTCAGCGGTGGAGAGCAGCAGATGCTGTCCATAGGGATGGCCCTCATGGTGAAGCCCAGGCTGCTGCTCCTCGACGAACCGCTCCTCGGCTTGAGCCCCATGATGCAGACCGCCCTCGTGGATTCGATCAAGAGGGTTAGTGCGGAAACGGCACTTACTATCGTGATCACCGAACAGTTCGCTCGTCCCATACTCCCGATGATCGACCACGGGTATATCATCGAAAACGGGATGCTCACCATGGACGGACCGGGAGTGGAACTCATGGAAAACCCCGAAGTAAAAGCCGCCTACTTCGGCGTATAGATACAGAAGACGGGGAAGCTGATGCCGGCCCTCGAACATCCGAACATCTTTAAATCCTTTGCCGTACTGGCTGCGAAGCATCCTGACAAGACCGCGGTGGTCTTCCTCGGCACGAGTTATTCGTACAGGATGCTCGCTTCTTACATTGAGAGGTTGGCCGCCGGCCTGTCTTCGCTGGGACTGGGCAGGGGTGACCCGATTGTGATGTACATTCCCAACTCGGTACAGTTCGTGGTCACCTGGATCGCCATCCAGAAAGTGGGAGCGGTCGCGGTACCGATCACGCCCATCTATACCGCCGCGGATCTTACGTATATCACCAACGACGTGCAGGCGAGAGCCGTCGTTTGCCAGGACCGAAACTACGGTTACGTCAAGCAGGTCTTCCCGGACACTCCTCTGGAAAAGGCGATCGTCACCAATATTGCGGATCTGCTTCCCTGGTGGAAGCGAGCCTTCGGCCACATCGCGGACAAGATCCCAACCGGGAACGTGGAAACCGCGGATTTCGCCATCCCCTTGAGGAGACTCATCAGGTCGACTTCCCGCCCACCTTCCGATCCCGATACGGGTCACGCGGACGTCGCGGAAATCCTCTACACGGGCGGGACCACGAAACACCCGAAGGGGGTTCCGATCACCCACGGGCTCTATCTCGAGTCCTCCGAAGAACAGCTTGCGGTCCGAAACCCGCTTTTCCCCATGGAGGAGGACGTCATCCTCGGCGGCGCTCCCCTTTTCCACATACTCGGCCAAACCTGCAGTCTCTCGACGGTGGTGGTTGGAGGCGGCACACTGATCCTGATGCCCAGAGTTAACCTCGACGCGACATTCGACCACATTCAGCGGTTCCACGCGAAGAGTCTCATCGGGGTGCCCGCGTACTATCGAATGATTCTCGAACACGACCGCGTGGATCAATACGATCTTTCTTCGTTGAAATACTGCTTCTCCGCAGGCGATGTGCTCCCCGTGGAAGTGGCACACCGGTGGACCCGCCGCTTCAACCTTCAGATCTTCCAGGGTTATGGCGCGACCGAAACCTGCGGTGGAGTCGCCATGGATCCAACGGACCGAACGAACCCGACGCAGAGCATGGGGATCAAGCTCGACAGCAAGGAGATCCTCGTGGCCGTACCGAACAGCACGGAAATCGTAAAACCGGGAGAGCCAGGTGAATTGCTGGTCCACTCGGAGCGAATGGTGCGGGCCTACCACAACAAGCCGGAAGAAACCGCTGAATCCTTCGTCGAAATCGACAATAAACTCTGGTATCGAACCGCGGACATCGTGAAACAGGACGAGAACGGATACCTCTCCTTCGTGGATCGAACCGTCGATACGATCAAGCACAAAGGCTACCGAATATCTTCATCCGAAATAGAGGCCGTGCTCCAGGAACACCCTGCGGTGATCGAATGCGGAGTCGTGGGGGTGCCCGATCCCAAGGCGGGAGAGCGAATAAAGGCCTTCGTCGTGCTGAAAAAGGACGTCAAGGGCATTACCGGCTACGAATTGATCAAATGGTGCCGTAAAAGGCTCGTTGAGTACAAGATTCCCCAATACATTGAATTTCGGGATATGCTGCCGAAATCCAAGGTCGGCAAATTGCTCAGAAGAGAAATCCGAAGCGAAGAGAGAAAACGACTCGAAACGTGACATAAGGGCCAACTAAACAGATAAAGCCGGCCGGAATCATTGAGTAAACGAACACCGTTGAGGCATCAAGACTGAAGACGTTCAAAAGGGGGAGGAAGCCTTCGATGAGATTCAGTGTGAGAAGACTGTCATTGCGGGGCTCAATCCGGCTTGTCATTCCTGCTTTCATAATCCTGACGATGTGCGGTGTCGCGTGGGGCGCGGGGAAAGAACCATCAGGCCGGGACCTCTCCAAAGTCCGCTATGCCGATCGATTCAGAGGTTCGCAGGCAGCCCGTGAGCTACTGGCTCGTCAGGGAATGGTGGTCACGGGGGAGGAGTTAAAACAAATCTTTTCGGCCTACGTCTCGCGTAATCCATGGAACCCTTTTCCCAGATTCATCACCGTCGACTCCGCTCTGCACACCTACCACATTCTCCTGGATAAAGGCTTCCGTGAGTTTGAGAGATCCCAGGCGATCCTTCTGCGGGAGTTTTCCGCAAAGCTCCACCGGGCCGCCGCGGCAAGAGCCAGGCAATCAAGTGGCCCGTATACCGATCTCGCGGTCTTCGCGGGGGTCGGGCTCGTTTTCCAGGATCCCGAATCATTGGGGAGTTTGGACGCGGAGCACAGGCAGACGGTTGAGAGCCTGTTGAAGGAACTCCGACCGGACGCCGGAGTCGCAAAGATTCCCTTCTTGGGGCTGGGCTTCCCGACTGTCCGACTCATAGCCCACAGTTTCTATGCCGAAGACCCGACACTCAAACGATACTTTCAGCCACGCCAGTGGTACGCTATCTCTGATTTCCGGGTAAAATCTCCCGGTGAGACACTGCGTGCGCTGCTCCTGGCCTTCCTCATCGAAAGAGACGAGCAACTGAAAACATTGCACGAACAGCTCACCGGATTCCAGCACAGTCTCATCAGCTCTTTCGACGACGCCTGTGTGGAGACATACGTGAAGATCGTGAGAAAGATGGCCCGCGGGAATGTGGACGAGGCGACCCTCAAATCGTCGCTGAAGGCATTCATGGGGGAGGCTAAGAAGCTTCCCGACCCCGCAGTCAACGATCAGTTCCTGACCCCCTCGCAGTACGAACTAAATTGGCAAGAGAATACGAAGGGATTTCGCCTCCTACCACCTGTCCGACTCCCCTCGGCTGTCCTGTTTCAGAAAACAACCCATCCTGCCATGCACATGCGGATGCTCCCATCGGGAATCGATTTCTTTGCCGTTGGGCCTCTGGCCTGCAATGCGGCCCAGCGTGCCCTGACGAAGTCCGGTCTTCGAAAAGGAGTTGTGGCTCAGATTGCCTCGGTAGAGGGAATTTCAATTCCGGATTCAATTCACGGCAGGTTCCTGAGGCTTCTTCGCCTGCTGCAAGAGCCTCTGCCGGAGCAAGCTCCCAAAGCTCTCCGCACGCGGGAATGGCACGACAAACAGCTCTGGACAGCCCTCTCTGCGTGGGCAGAACAGAGACACACCTGGGCCCTCCACACCAAGCTGAACTTCGTCCAGGCAAGTTACAGGGAAGAGCCAGTCGGTTATGTGTCACCCTATCCGAAGTTTTTCCGGGAGCTTGCGGATCTATCTCGGAAGGCTTCTGCCGAGTTGGGCGAATCACTCCGTAGGGTGGCTGATGAAGTAGTCGCAGGCAGTACTCTTCTGGATTTGATGACTCGTGTCGACGGAGCCGAGAAGGGTGTCTCGCCCCGTCTAATATTCATGGGCCAATATCCGGATTACCGGTGGCTTTCTCGATTTCGTTCCGAGTATGTCCGCGTTCTCCGTGACGGCGAGTATCCCAAACCCGGAGAAGAGTCCCGATCTCTTTCGGAAGAGCTGCACAGAGTTGCCGAACGATGGATTCGTGGGGAAAGCATCTCCAAGACGGATCGATACCTTATGGAAAGACTGATGGCTTCTCGGCCGGACGTTGCAGGACCGTTCCTGAGCTTCGCCCGACTCTGTGACTCTCTCGCGGACATCGCGCAGAAGGAACTGGACGGGAAGCCTCTCACCGGCAAAGACGTTCAGGTGATCGCACGGTATGGTAGGACCCTGGCTGATTTCCACGGATACGGCATAGACGCGTACCGGCATCCCCGCGACGATTTGCCGCGCGTAACGCCCCTTTGTCTCGACGGCCTGACCAACCGGACGCTCTTTGCCGGCGTAGCAAGACCCGAGCTGCTCTGGGTGATCATAGAGATAGATGGAAAGCCGGTCCTGCACCAGGGCGCGGTTTTCTCCTATCGTGAATTTATCCGCGGGGGACTGACGCCCCTCACTGACGAGGATTGGAGGAGCATGATTCGGTCCGGTTCCGCACCGGGACCGCCACGCTTTGTGAACTCTTTCAGACGGGCGGAACTTGCGCACCTCACCCGAAAGGAGTGGAGGAAACGGCTGGGACCAGAAGTTGAGCCTGTGCCTCCCCCACCGCCGCTTCCTTGCAAGGTCGCCAAATGACAGGCCTGATCCCACATTCGGAGTGTGAGGCGGCCGGAGAGGATTTGCATCACGGGAGAAATCCCCATTCGCGTTAGGTTGAGGAGACCAGTTCTTTCGTCCGTCATTCCCGCGGAAGCGGGAATCCAGTCTTTTCAATATGTTCTGGACCCCGGATCAAGTCCGGGGTGACGGGATGCATTTGAGTTAACTATTTGAAATCACATGCCGAGATCCTTTAAGTTAACGCCTATGGGAGAAATCTCCTTATTCGGCCATATCACCGGAAGACATCTCTCATACATATGCAACGTCTTTCGTCTTGCTTATACCAGATCTTCGGGAGGAGCCTTCGATGCGGTTTCTGAGTCTCATTCTGATCACGCTGATTGTGATGTTCCCCTCGATCGTCTGTGGCGGCGCGCAGGAGTCCATCAAGATTGGCGCTCTGTACAATCTGACCGGAACAATGTCCCCCATCGACCTGCCTGGAGCAAACGGAGCGAAGCTGGCCGCGAAGCTGATCAACGACAAGGGAGGGCTGCTCCGAGGGAGAAAGATCGAACTGGTAACCATCGACACCAAGACCGATCTCAAAGTCACAACAAAAGCGGCCGAGAAGCTCGTAAGGGAAGGGGTGGCGGCTGCATTGGGGTACGGAGACACCAACTACGTCATCGCGGCGGGCCCCGTGTTTCAGAAGCAGGGCATCCCCTTTGTCACCTCCGGCGCGACCGACCCGACGCTCCCGTCACGAGTGGGCCCGGAACTCTTCCTGGCTGCGTACGGGGACAACGGCCAAGCCGATGCAATGGCTGAGTATGCTTTCACCAAGCGCGGGGTGAAGTCCGTGGCTTTGCTGACCCAAACATCCTCGGACTTCACAAAGGCACTCGCCAAGTACTTCAAGCAACATTTCCGGAAGCTCGGTGGAGAGATCGTCGCGGAAGAAGAATTCAAACAGGGCCAAAAGGATCTCTCAGGGCAAGTCTCCCGCATCAAACGGCTGAATCCACCGGCCGCTGCAATCTTTGTTTCAGGACAGCCGGCCGACGTGGTGCCCACGGTCACGCCGCTGAGGAAAGCGGGCATCACAGCGCCTATCCTCAGTGGGGACGGATTCGCGTCCGATGTGGTGAAGGACCTGGGAGACAATCGACTCTCGGATAATATCTACTTCTCGACTCATGTGTTTCTGGCCGGCAAGAGTCCGCAAGTAGTGGCCTTCGTGAAAGCCTACCGGGCAGAGTACGGCCGGCCTCCTGAGAATTCGTTCGCCGCGCTCGGTTTTGACACGGTGAACCTCATTGCATCCGCGATTTCCCGGGCAGGGACCGCGGACCCCGCCGCTGTGACGAAAGCTCTCGCGGAAACCAAAGGGTTCAAAGGTGTCACCGGCAAGATCTCGTACTCGCCGGGGAGTCGCTTCCCGATCAAATCCGTCTGCATCGAAGGGATAACGGACGGGAAATATCATCTGGTCTGGACCTGGGAACCCTAGAAACCGGCCGCCCCTGCGGTCATCCCTTGCCCTGAAGTTTTGTCTCGTCAACTTCTCATGGATCTGGTATGTCTCTTTTTGCCTGGCGTAATCCCCGGTTCACATCTTTCAAAGCGAAATTGGCATGAAAGCAAGCCGCTATGAATCGCGCGTCCATCGCACGGATATTGGAGCAAACACTCGATTTCCTCGAGCATGACGGTCCGGTTCTCGCTCCGTCCGCGGATTTCAGGGGGCTCCAACAGAGAGCGGAAACACTCCTGGAAAAGGCCCGCCATCCGGGAGAAATCCTGCACGTGGGAATACTCGGAGGAACCGGAGTTGGCAAGTCGACCCTGATCAACGCTCTGGCAGGTAAGGAAGTATCGAGTTCCTCCGATAGACGCCCACACACAGATAAGGCGGTACTTTACCGACATCGTTCTGCGCCTGGGATGCCGGAAGAAATATCACACCTTCTTCGAGATCCCGACGCACTCCACGACAGCGAGCACGTCAAGTACATGCTGCTCCTCGATCTCCCGGACTTCGACAGTGTCAACCTGGAACATCACCGAACCGTTAACGAGATCCTTCCCTGGCTCGACTGCGTCATCTGGGTGGCAAGCCCGGAGAAATATGCCGATGAGATCTTCTACCGGCTCGTCCGGGAGACACGTATCAACCGCGAAAACTTCACGTTTGTTCTCAACAAGGCGGACGAGTTCAAGCAAACCGGCGGAGCTGACCCTCACGCGGGGTTCAAAGAGATCCTTGGCGATTTCACCTTTCGTTTGAAGCATGACGCAGGTGTGGAGGAACCTCGAGTCTTCATTCTGTCTGCGGCTGAGGAGTTCACCGGCACGGACGGTGACCCAATCTTGCAGGAGGAATTCAAGCGGTTCCGGGACTTCCTCATGGTGCGACGGAACGCCAAAGAGATCGCGTCGGTCAAGACCGTTAACCTCGTAGAGGAAACCAGAGGCCTCCTCGAAGAATTGCGCGCGATCGTGCGACCTGATGACGCGAGCAAGCTCGTAGAGTCGCTGCGGTTAGTCGATCGTGAGGCGGCCGAGCACGAGCCGGACCTTGCATTGCGGTTCGCAGACCAGGAGGAACGAATCGGCAGACTGGTATACGGCATGTTGCTCAGCGCGGATTCTTCCATCAGTCCGGTGAGCCTTGCTATACGAGTGATCGGACGGGTGAGATCCACACGGCCCGAGGGTGACGAGAGTCGTATCGACGAGGTTATTCGAGAACTGGCCGAGGCCATGGGGAGAAAGAAGCTCCATGACCTGGAATCCGCGGGCGCGCGGATGGATTCGGAATTGGCTCTGGCGCTGCGAGATTCAGGGCTCCTCCGGTCGAAGACCGAACCCGGATCGATTCTCGACGAGGCAGTGGAAAAGACCGCGTCGCTCCTTGGCGAACGGGTTCAGCTCAGGAAGAGATCCATGGCAAAGTCTCTCGTGAGGCTTCGACGATTCTTTCAGACGCTCATTCTCCTGCTGCCGATCCCTGTTTTCCTGCTGGCGCTTGTGGGTGGCCCCAGGCTCGATGCGCTCCTCAATGAACCGAATGTCGTTCATGCACTGGGGTTCGCGGTATCTTGCTTGACTTCGCTCTTCACGTCCCGCGGGTTGAACGGGGTGATTGTGTTATTGATCTTCGAGGTAGTACTCGCCTTCTATCTCGCAGGCCGCAGGCTCAAAAGGATTGAAAAGGATTCTCGGCGGCTTGCGGAATCTGCCGGTGACGACCTTGACGAGGCACTCCGTACTGCCGACGATAGGGTGCGAGCTCACAGACAAAAGACGATCAACCGCATCGCAGATGCCGTGGAGCGATTCTCCACGGTGAACGCACAAATGGTCCGCTAGGCAAGAATTCACCGGGAAGGTCCTTTCCGCAAGGAGTTTCTGTGCACGGCGAAGCGCATCCAGCGTAGGATTCTGAGGTCTCACCTTACTGCTCAGATAAAGGGGAACGGACACGTGGCCCCATGCCGCGAGACGGCCGGGATCATGGGAGAGATTTACTGGTCTCTCCCACCCCGGCCGTCTGACTCCCCTCTCTCCTGTCAGCACGCGGAGTGACGCTCCTGCGAGCCTATTCCTCCGTTACCTGAGTTCGGTAATTCAGATTCCTTCCTTTTTTGCGCCCGGCCATATTCTTGCATTCTTGAGCAGCCTCGACGCCAAGGTCCTGTCGATCCCTGTGGTTCGCTCGTATATGGCAGTGGCTCTTTGGTAGAGCGCTTCAGCCTGGGCATACCGTTTTTGATCCTGGTAGATGCCGGCCAGATTGATCAAAGTTGCTCCCACCATGGGGCCTTCAGGCAGGCCGCTCTTCTCGTAGGAACCCAAGGCTCGTTTCAGGCACGCGATCGCCCTGGCGGGCTTGTCCCATTCGGCATAGAGTTCTCCAAGACTTTTCAACGTATTGGCAAACATCAAAGAATTGGGTCCCCCGATGATCCGATATTTCTCCAGTGCCTTTCTGTACAGCTTCGATGCCTCCGCGTATCTGCGTTGAGTCTTGTTGATCTGGGCCAGACAGACAAGGTCTCTGGCAATGCCCAGATCTTCGGCCGGATTGTATTTTCTCCGGAGGTCCCGAGCATTGAGCACCTTGGCGTACAGGGAAGCCGCGTCAGAGAGTTTCCCTTTCTGCATGTACAAGCTCGCCAGTCCTTCCATAGCCGGGACGGTGCAGTTCGAGGAGCTCCAGCCACCTTTGTCCGCCCGTACCAGCGCGGCCCGATAGAATCTCTCCGCGTCCTGGGGTCTGGCCTGGGATCTGTAGAGATCTGCGATGGCGGTAAGCGACTTGACCACATTCGGATGATTCGTACCACAGGTCCGTTCCTGTATTCTCAATGCCTGTTTCCGGAAAAGCACGCCTTGGGAGACCCTTCCCCGTGCGCCACAGATGTCGGCCAACAGATTAAGCGCCTTTGCTGTATTGAGGTGGTACTCACCGTGCTCACGTCTGGCGTTGGCAGCCGCCTTCTTTGCCTCCTGGTACGCCTGGTCCCACTGACCGGCCTGGCAGAGCGCTTCCGCGTTCGTGTGACAGGCCTTCCATGAGATTGTCTCGGCCGATGTCTGCACGACAAGCAGACATGAACAGATCAACACCATGATTCCAATATGGAATGTTTTCATAATCCCCCTCCTCTGTCTTCTCGTAATGACTTTTTGCTTGCTCCGGTCTGGTTGATGAGCGCGGCGAAGCTTTCTCAGTCCCAATCTGAAGTGGGGTCCGGGCGGTGTGGTTTCGGGACCCGGACCCCGTCAAGCAAGAAGGTTTGTGCCCGCTTAAGCAGCACGAACTGTGCCAAATCAGGCTAGAGAAATAGCTGCCGAGTGATTTATAATGGAAAAACAGTATGATAGAGATCAAACAGCACGGTTTGAGCGAACAGGTGTGTGAGGACTGACCGGTCACGTGTTGCGGGTGAAAATCACCCGCGTCTTGTTGAGGATCAGATAAAAGCGCAGTGAAAACAGAGACTCAGAGAAAAGGTGATATCCGCCGCCCCGAACGCCAAGGTGGGAGGGGAATTTCCCCCATCACAATCCTAGCGACTTGGCGTGGTGCTTGAACGCGTCGGGCGAAATGCCCAGCAGAAAGGCTGCCTTCTTCTTGACTCCTGAGGCGCGACAGAGGGCTTCTTTCATCAGTTCCAGTTTTACTTCCGCGGCCACATCGTTGAGGGTTTTCCCTTCCGGAAATCTCACCTTCATCGACCAGCCGTCATCGCCATTGGGTTCTCGGGGCCCTTCCCAGAGCCTGATCGAGTCAGGGCCTATCTTTGCTCCCTGGGTAAGGATCATGGCCCGTTCCAGGACGTTCTTGAGTTCTCTGATGTTTCCGGGCCAGTGATACCCGGCGAGAAGGGCCATCGATCGAGAGTCAACGAGGGGGGCTTCGCCAAAACCGAGTTTGGCCGCAAGCTGAGCGACAATGGTTTCAACCAGTTCCGGCAAGTCTTGTTGCCGTTTCCGCAACGGGGGGACTTCTATGGAGAATACGTTGAGGCGATGGAACAGATCACCCCGGAACCGGCCATTTTCGACCTCTTCTCTCAGGTCGCGGTTCGTTGCCGCGATGAGCCTGGCGTGCACCTCTTTGCTCTTCTCTCCTCCTACAGGGGTGAAAGATCGGGTGTCGAGGAAGGTGAGCAGCTTGGCCTGCAAGGGCAGCGAAAGCTCACCGATTTCGTTGAGCAGCAGGGTTCCCCCCTCGGCCAGTTCCAGCATTCCTCGTTTCCTGCCCTGGGCGCCTGTGAAAGCCCCCGGCTCGTGGCCGAAGAGTTCCGACTCGGCCAGTTCGGGAGCTAGGGCCGCGCAATTGATGGAGAAGAAGGGACCGTTGGAACGTCGGGAAATCGTGTGAATGAGTCCGGCCAGGTAGTCCTTCCCGCTCCCGCTCTCTCCCGTGAGAAGAACCAGGCTGTCGCTTCTGGCCGCCAAGCGCGCCTGTTTCATAATGGAGCGCATGGCTGCGGATTTGAACCCCAGCGTAGACGTCGCGAGTCCTCCCCCCACCTTTCTCCGCTCGGTAATGTCGCGGGCTATCCCGCAAAGCCCCGCGATCCTCCCCTCCGAGTCCCGCATGGGAATTTTCGCCGAGCTGAACGTAATCTCACGCCCCTTCAGAGTCAGGGTATGCTCGGCTTCTATCACCTGGCCCGAGAGAACCCGGAGATCCTCGTTCCGGAAGTGCTGCGCTTGTTCCGGCCCGTACAGCTCCTCGTCACTCAAGCCCGTCACATGTGACTCAGACGCCTCGAACAGGGATTGCATGGCGGCATTCACGTGGGTGTATCGCAGGCCTGCGTCCTTGAGGAATATGCAGTCTCTCGCGCTTTCGAAAATGGTCCTGAATCGCTGCTCACTTTCGCGAAGCGCCTTTTCTGACCGTTTTCGCTCGGTGATATCTCGGATCATCGACTCATACAGAAATCCTCCGCTGCAAGTCGGGCGCAGTGTTGAACTGAGCAGGCAATCCCTGGTGCGGCCGTCCTTCCGGCGAATCCTCCACTCATAATTCCGGACATACCCGTCTCGCTGCATGACCTTTTGCCAGCTCAATCGCTCTGAGGGATCGGCCCAGACCTGCGCTGGTACTATGTTCTCCAGCTCTTCCCGTGAATAGCCGAAGAGATCGAGAAATGCCTGGTTGACGTCAAAAAAAAGTCCGTCCTGGGTTACCAAAGCTATTGCGTCTCGGGATCCTTCGAAAAGACTGCGATATTTCTCCTCGCTGCGACGGAGCGCCTCTTCAGCGTGAATTCTGTCCCTGATTTCCAGGCGGAGCTGCTCGTTGATCTCCTTGAGTTCAGCGGTGCGTTCCTCGACTCGTTTCTCGAGCTGTTCATGTGAACTGAGGAGTGCCTGCTCCGCCGTCTTGCGTGCGGTGATATCCGTGACGAAGCCGAGTACAGCCGGTCTCCCTTCCCACGTGATTCCCACTTCATTGAGCTGCAACCATATGGGGTTGTGACCTTTGTCGAAGAATCTCACCTCTCCGGGCGGGAGCTCCGCTCCGTCAATCGTTCGCCCGTAGGCCGAGAGCAATCCCTCCCTGTCTTCCTCATGAAAGAACGCGGAAAAGGGTCCGTCCTTCAGCTCTTCCTCCGAGTAACCCGTCAGGGCCACCGTCCTGGGGTTGACGAAACGGAATCGACCATCCTGGGCAACGACGATACCCTCGTTGGCATTGTCCACGAGCACGCGGTATTTCTCTTCCGAGGCCCTCAGGGCTTGTTCCATCCGCTTGCGATCCGTAATGTCCCGGGAAATGCCGAGGATTCCCGTGGGCTTGCCATCCGGTCCCCGCAGAAAGGTTACGGTGATCTCCAGAGCCACAATGGAACCGTCCTTGCGGTATTGCTCGATTTGCTCAAACCGTGCGGAATACCTTTCCCTCGGACCCTCCTGTTCGAGCTTCATCTCATTGGCAAATGACTCGAGCACACGTTCCCGGGACGAGGCAGTCAGCGTGTCCAGGGGGTGCATCAGCATCATCTCCTCCACAGTGTAGCCGAGAAGGTTGGTGACCGATGGGCTTACATAGGTGTACTCGAGATCGAGGTTCAACGTCCAAATGACATCTTTGGCCGTCTCCACCAGCGACCGGAAGCGTCGCTCCGAAGCTTCGAGCATGTCCTCCATTCGTTTGCGGTCCGTGATGTCCCGGCCGACCGCCTGGTATTCCACCACCTGGTCCTGGTCATTGAACACCGCCTGCGTAACCCACTGGACCCAACGCATCTCGCCTCCCGGCGCGAGGACCCGGTGCTCGTAGGTGCTCGTAGGCCGCGTCCGGCTGATCGACTTGACGACGCGGAGAAGCCCTTTGCGGTCCTCTTCCGGCACGAATTCCGTGATGAGTTCCCCCAGCAGGTCCTCCCTCTTCTTGTCGAAGTACCGACAGAACGCTTCGTTCACGAAGGTAAGCCCGAACCCAACCG
>CAZCDS010000018.1:0-106548 GCA_964497585.1 uncultured Syntrophaceae bacterium | reverse complement strand
CCCTCACTCATTTTCCTTACCTCAATGTTCATTGTTAGAAAGCACGGTGGTATCACCGATGCTGAGATGGTTATGTCGTAGGTTCTATTGAATCTGGTGGCCGGGGATTCCATGAGGACCTGCGGATTCTGGAGGGTGATGAAGGACTTTGCCGGTTCCTGGAAAGGGTGAAGGCACGTGGCCTGCAGTCGTGGAGGACGTCTTTTTGCGGTTGGGCACGGCCGGGTACCAGCATGAGCTTCTCACGTACTGTGCAGGGGGGCACAAGGAACGGTTCGGCGTGATCGAATTCGCGAGTGGTGGGGACGTCACTCCAGAGTTCAAGAGGGCGGCGGCAGAGGTGGATGAGGCCCAGTGGCATCCTCTCTGCCGTACGGCAAAGGGCGAGGCCGTGGCGACCGGTCAGGAGTATGCTGAGGTTTTCGTTGGGCCGCAGGGGCTTTGGCGCAGGAAGCACGGGCCGGAGTATCGGTATGTTGCCCTCCGCGAGGGACCTTCCCTTACCCACGATGGATAGGGATCGGACGCGCTACAAGGTCACCGGGATTGTCACAAATGGGGAGATACCTGCCGAGGAGCTCATCTGGTGGTACCGCCAGCGGTGCGGCAAGGGTGAAGAGATTCATGGGGTGATGAAGCAGGACCTTGCGGGCGGAAAGTTCCCATCAGGCAAATTTGGAGCTAACGCCGCCTGGTGGCAGATAATGGTCCTGGCATTGAACCTCAACTCTGCCATGAAGCGTTTGGTATTGGGGGGAAATTGGGTGAGCAAACGTTTCAAGGCGATCCGTTTTTGGTTAATCAACTTGCCGGGACGTGTGGCGGAACATTCCAGAGGACTGATCATTCGTCTGGCCGGGGGGCATCCGTCCAATGAAACATTGCTGGCAGCACGAAGGAGGATAGTGGCACTCAATGATACGGGATAGTCCGCTGTATCCTTCAGGTACGCAGAGTCAATCAGGTGGGGGCACAATCGGCCCCGGAGGAGAGCTTTGGCCGAAAAGCGGGGGACAGCCATGACCAACCCCCGATCGTGCCGGCATGTGTCGTCGAGGCAGATCCTGAGAAACTAACTGCGTGCCAAAGATGCCCGGCAGGTCGTACAAAATCCGTCCGCGAAAATCAGACGGTGGATTCTGGGAACTTGAGTATATTGACACCGGCCGAGTGTTGATCTATCCTCAAAATCTTCGGACACGCCTCTTCCCGCGCCGGGGTAGCTCAGAGGCCAGAGCAGATGATTCGTAATCATCAGGTCGTGGGTTCGACTCCCATCCCCGGCTCCATGAAATACCCAAGATACCGGCTAGTTAGCAACGGCCAGTCCAGTGGCCTTGCGTTTCAGGATGACGAGTGTGGGACTTTTGTGGGACTTTTTCCCGCAAACCCTGTTGGCAGACTCAATAAGAGTCTCAAGTTCCGCCTGAGAATAGTGTGTCGTGATCCTGTCAGATTTGTGCCCAAGAAGGTCCTGACGATCCTCGAAAGAGACCCCAGCAGCCCGTAACCTCCGACCAAAGGTGTGCTTGAGATCGTGGACCGTCACTTCCGCGAGGCCGGCACGGATACGCGCTTCCTTCCATGCCGAGTTGTACATGCTCCTCACGGGCTTCCCTTTGTACGTGAAGACGTAGCCGGGATGTCTCCCCCGCATCTCCTGAATTACCGCTCTCGCTATCCTGTTCAGGACCACAAGCCGTTCCTCTCGGTTCTTGACCTTGTATGCCGGGATGATAAAGACCGAGTCATCCATCTCCGGGATGGGGACTTCCCATTCCCACCGTAAACCACAAACCTCCCGCGCCCTGCATCCGGTGTTCACCGCGAATAATGCCATTTTCGCCAGGTGCTCGGGGAGTTCAGCAAAAAGCCGGAACTGCTCTTCCCAGGAAAGAGGGTAGGGCGGCTTCTTGTCGTCCTCCCGTAGGAGTTTGATCTTCGGGGCGTGGGCAAGCCACGTCAAACCGTTTTCGTCAAGCCATTCGCTTGCCGCGAGGTTCAAGATATGGCGAACGGTCTGCAACGCAGCGTTGACGGTCCGGTTCTTTCGGCCTTGCCTTTTCCGGTCGTCGATAAATCCCCGAAGGCTTCCCATGTGAACTGCCTCAAGGCGAAGGTCGCCTATGTAGGGATCGAGCATTCTCAACTGACGTGCGTCCATTTGGATACTTGATTTCGTGGCCTCCCGGAGATACTTGGTGGCGGCCTGTCGAAAAGTTCTCCTCGGGCGCACTCCGTACACCTCGGCCCGTCTGACCTCTTCAACGCGGTGAGCTAGATATCGTTCGGCCTCCGAGAGGTTGTTTGTTCCAGTGCTCTCTCGAATTCGATGACCTCTGACTTTTTTGTCGATATGCCAGACACCACCCCGCTTGAAGAGACCTCGGGTTTTTCCTTGCGCCACGGCTGTGGACCTCCTTTCTGCTTGGCCGGGCGCCCGTTGCTGGCCTTATATGCGTCGGCCCAGGCGTCCAAGTCAACCTTATCGAAGGCGACTCCCTGCTTACCAATTGGAATCTCGATCAAATAAGGGCGCACTTCATCGTTGAACCGATTCTTGTCCATGGCAAGATATTCGGGGGCATTTTTCAGTCTGATGAAGCGCGGTGGATAATTCATGGTCTACTCTTCGCCGGTCACACCCCAGCCGCTGATCCGCACGTACGAAAGCCAGCCCTCTCGGCAGAGACAATGCACCGTCTTGATTGTGCAGGCGGGCGTTTCAGCAGCTTGTGTTGGGGTTAAGAGTGACTCCACTAATCACGCCTTCCTCATTACGACGATATCCTGATATCCACGGAGGAGTTGCTTGTTTGCTATTGCCCATTCGACTTCTTGGCCGGTGGCTTGGATTGAATGATTCCACCGGGCGATGATCCGGCGGACGTGAAGCCACCCGGCTTCCCGACATGCGGTCTGCATTTCAAACGCGTGATCTATTGAATCATTCCCGTCGATGGTGGGACTGACGATAAACGCCATGTGTCCGCCAGCCGTTAAATGTTCAATGCACTCCGCGACAATCGTATCCCACGCGGCGCGGAAATCATCGAGCGTCATGTTTGAAAGATCATCGGGATCTTCACTGTACTTCCCCGCGGCCTGCTTCCAGTACGGCGGATCGAGAAAGATGAAATCCGTTTTCTTCGGGCCGTTCTCCGGCCATCCGTCCAAGATATTATGCTGATGAATAGGAAGTGTCGGTGTGAAGGGAATCAGGTCCGAGGCCCATACCCGGCGGCCCATGCGCTTCGCCACGTCAATCGTCGTGCCGCCTCCTGCGAAGGGGTCGAAGACGATGTCACCGGGTTCAGTGTATAGCCAGAGGAGGTTTTCAACGATCTGCCCGGCGCACCTGCCGAAGATATCCCGGCCGGCCGTCTGGTCAATCTTCTCGAAATACCAGTCGTCGAAGTGCTGCAATGACGCGGGGGGCTTAGTAAATTCGGAAGATTCTCCAAAATTACTAAGCCAGTTCGAGACGGTTTTTTGGGCGACCCCGACTTCATCAGCAATGGCTTGTTCCGTCCGGCAGTCCAGCCACAAGTCCCATGCCTGCTGTTTTTTCTCTTCCTTCTCTTCCTTCCGGGCGTCCTTGGTCCATTCCCGGATGGTGCGTTCGGTCACACTAAGGATATTGGCCAGAAAAGGGACCCGATCATCGCTTTCTTCGTCACGAATAACGAGAGATCGCCATAACCGGTCGGCTACAGACTGTTTATCTTTGGTGGAAAGCTGTAGGCCGTGTTTCGCGTTGCGATAAGCAGATTCCCGAAATATCTCCGCGTCGGTCAGGTCCCCGAGATCAATGGCCTGGATGGTCTCCTTGCCTTCGGCGATATGCGCCCTCCATCGATGAAAACCGTCTACCAAGACCCGGCCCTTCGCGATTGCAATTGGAGGAAGCTGGTCTATCGCGGCGCGGTACTGGGCAATCGTTGCGTCGTCTTCTTTAAGGCGTGGATAGAGTTGTTTGACGAATTCGACTTGCGATATTGGAATAATCTGCATTTGCGCTTCCTATGCTCCGTTGAGAAAGGTTGTGATGGATTCCCATTTGTTAGACACCATTCCAAGGAATTGACATTCCTCAGCCTGCCGGCGGCGAACCAGATTCGCTGCTTCCTCGTCTAACAGGCCGGCTGCGATATGTTCTCATCTCCACCTGCACGTCCCGTCCTGACACGCCGGCTCTTCCCCGAGGGCTTCTCGGGATTCAGTCAACGCCATTTCGAGATCGTCCTTGATTTCCCCGGGAAGATCCGGCCAATGATCTGATCGCCGGATTGCCGCCAGGACACTCACGCAGCCCCGGAGGGAACCCGTTAGGGTAATGATTTCCATTTCAGTCGATGTCATCTCATGCAGCCTCGCGGGCCTTCACGATCTCGTCAATCTCGGCTTGGCTGAGGTCGCATACCTCCCACCATTCGCTCAATGAAAGCGTTCTTTTCCCGGCCAAGGCCTTCTGTTCCTTTTTGGTTGCTCCAAGAAAAACGATCAAAAACCACCCCTCGGCACAATTCACGCCCGGAGAGGTCGGCGGAAACTGGCCGCTGAAATGCGGGGCGTGCCGAGTGCATTCGTCTTTCTCGTCCTCAACAAAGAAGATGCAGTGTCTACAAGTTGGATATTTCACGGTTTTTCTCCTTCCACTGATGGGTTATGCCCGCTCGGGGTAGCTTTGCCTACGTTTGTTAGACTCGTCTATCGTGCTCGTGAATGCGTTTGCGTTCATAGGCCCGTGCTGTCCGGTGCCTGTTGCCCGTCCTTGCGTGCGTGTGCCAACCTTAGGCAAGTAGGGCTATGTCAGCGAAGACATAAGGGCTTCTTGCTGTGTTCGCCTCGGAACTAGGATGACAGGGGCGCATAGTTATGTCACTGATGACATAAGCTGTTTTCATTTGCTTTCTCCCGTTGCGCTGCCGCGTGGGCGAGGATGTTGGCCACCTTGGATGCGATGGTCAATACCTCCGCGGCCGTCAGGTTGACGGAGTGCCTTTTTGTTCCGATCCACGCAGAACCGTTCCAAAACCAGGCCGAGATCTTCACCGACTTGTCGGGTTCCAACTGAACTTCTATTTTGGTCCTTGCGTCCCTTCGGATGCGCAATAGCTGCGTTCCCATCATTTGGGCTCCTGTGTCGGGGTTCGAGAACGCCCTACGTTTTCCATGCGTTGGGCAGGACGACGGGCCTCGCTCTCAAATCCAGGAAATGTTGATTGAATTGGCGAGTGTGGCTCTGACTCAGGGCTGTCGGTAGTGGTATCCGCCTGGCGTTCTCGGAAGAGGCGAATAGCCGTGAATTGGAGATCGCTCCACCGGTCCAGCTCCACCCTGAAGGAATCGATATCGTTTCCCCAGTGTGTCACCATCGCGTCCCAAGCGCCGTCGAGTTGCTGGCGAATCTCGGGATAGTTCGCCTTGATGAATGCAGCCGTGCCGTCAACGTAGGCGGCGGCGATCTCTTTCATGGTTGCGCTCCAAAACAAATGGAATTGCTCGACACTCGGCTTCGGTTCGTGCGTCCTGTATTCATCTGTGCGAAGCTCTCCTAGCAGCATCACTCAGGCCTCCGCATCCAAAAATTTACCAAACTCACCAAAACTCACCGCAAACTCACCAGGAAACTCACCACGCCAACTCATTATTATTATTATCTTTTTATCTATAGAGAGTACTAATGATGAATATGGTGAGTTTGTCAGAAGATCTCGCGTATAGGGCTCTTTAACGGCAGTACATCTCCCCGCCGATCCTATTAACAAAAGCCTATAAGGGGGTATTTCCCGAAATATTCTCACCAAACTCACCAATTGGGGCAACATACTAATATGACCATAAAAAGCCCGGTGAGTATGCCTGGTGAATGTTATTTCAAAACTCATCAAACTCACCATCACGGGTCAAATGGACGTTGTAGAGGATCGTCCGGCTCCAGGCCATTCTGGTCTCCACGGTGACCCCCGCACCGGCGATGCTGGCCCGTTCAGATGACAACCGTTTTCCCAGGGATCGCGGTGAAGAGATCGGAAAAACGAGATTGTAGTCTTTGCTCAACGCTTTCAGCGCGATCCACAACTGTCGGGCGGTCACATCGACCAGGCAAGTGGGGTCATCGGGGCGAACCTGGTACTTCTCCAGGAACGAGCGTTTCTCACTATCTGGGCCGAGCGACGCGTGTCGCATTTTCTCAAACAAAGTTAGGAGCGCGGTTGCGATTGGATTGCTAGCGGCTGCGGAGGCCAGTGCCTCCCTGTGCTGGTTCAAAATCCACGCCTTGAATCCTGGATCTATAGCCGCCAATTTCTCCCTCTGTTCGTCCGCCGGATCGGACGCGATCGCAAACAAGTACATGAGGGCCAAATAATCATGGCACCGCTGCTTACTGTGCCCTCCCAAGTCCAGATCAAGTTGGCGCTTAACGTTTTGTAGGTGGCCGTCTCGAATGAGAGCCAAGACGCGGGCGGTATTTTGAAAAGTCCATGAAAGAATCGTGTCTCGGTGCTTTCGTAATCCTGAGAGCACGCTTTGTTCAACAAACCCAGCTTTCTGCATGTAGTCTGGGCTAAAGGGTACAACGAACATCCTTGAATGAACTTCTGAAAGATCGGCCCCAATGCTATCAATTCCCGTCATGGCGACAAGAGCGCGGGGTTTTTCGAGTGTAACATCAGAATCAGTGCCCTTTTTCCGTTTCTCTTTGACCGCCCCCGTTGCTGTTATGAGAAGGAATTCTGTCATTTCAGGAGTAGCTTGAGCAGACTCGAAATTATCCCAGAGCTGTAGAGGGTTCCGTTCGGCATCGCTAAAGGCAGCCGCCGGTGTGATTTTCGATTGTAGTGACTGTCCGTAAATGATCGTAGATTTCTTTTTGGCGGCAAGCGTCTTGCCCGATGCGTGATCTCCTTCACACCTCAGAATTGGTCGCGTGGACGCAAAATCTATAAGAAGGAAGGACATTAACCAGTAGAAGATCATTGCGGCATCGGTAGGATGACACGCAAGAGACCGGATGAAATGATCTTGGATTATTTGCTTGACCTCTGCCGTCTTGATGTCAGGGATATAGGAAATGGGCTCGATCTTCGGGCTGGGGGTCAAGAAAATCCGATCGGGGTTGGCCCCGTTTTGCACGACTGTCACGCCGGCCGATGTGATTGTGACAATTTCGTTCTCATCATTGTGCAGGCAGACGTAGACGGAGGGAGCATCAATATCGGCGCGGAAAGATGATACCTGATCAAGGGGTTGACCGTGGGTTACACAGGCATGGCGAATTCCCTCCTTCACCGCCCGCCCCAATACGCTGGTTTGTAGTAGCCGGGCTTTGTTATGGAGGAGGGCTTCATACTCACCTGTGCGGTGGCGATCCGACGAGTTCAGCCAAAACATCCTCCGATCATAGGACATGTAGGGTTCGCCGGAGCGGGTACGGAAAAACTGCGCTCCATCTTCTCTAAGCCACCCATACGCGGCGTCGGCGGCGACCGAATAGTCGGGTGTCGCCCCTGCCTCCCAATACGGAGCGAGCGCCCGGTTGATCGCCGCTTTCATGGTATTCTCGTCTTGAACGCCCTCTCCCGACGGACTCACCACCCGCAATGACGATTTCTTGACGGCCCTTTCCAGCTCTCTCACAAACCCTTTTGATGCGTGTTTCACTCGAACCCAGGTCTCGGGATCTTCCTGGCGAACCACGACCAAGTCAGACCGGATCTCTTCATCAAATAACCGTTGCCGGAGATCCTTCTTCTGGCTCAGCACGTTGTCCACGTTTCGGCGGGCCCGTTCCACTCTCGGCCGCCCTTTGGGATACCCGACGGCACTCTTGACAAGACTCTCAACCTCCCTGTCAGATAGCGGAGGCGAATTGAGTTGGTTGGCCTCACGAGCACGCTCGCGCAATTCCTCCTCATCTGCGCCTCGCTTACGCAACAGACCGAGATAAGACATCATCGAGGAATTTCGTTCGCCCTTCGACACTCCGCGATATTCAGGCTCCCCCTGCGTGTTTTCTGCTGGTTGCGACCGTCGCCGTCCTTGCTTTGCTTGGCTGAGATCAAGGTTGTTTTTTTCGATGATTTCCTGCTTCGAGTGCATCCCCCTCACCCCTTTATAAGTGAATAATCCTGGTCAGAAACGGCTCCCCCTTCAGATGCCAGAAGCCGGGCAAGCGTCCGCATCGCGGTAGATCATGGACTGCCGGGTCGCCGTCGAACCTGACTGCAAGCGCCCTTTGCAGGGCTGAGAATTCGTCAAGCCGGACGTCTCTTACGAGCCAATAACAATGATACCGGCCTGGCGAGGTCTCCACAATGATGTCAGGCGGCAACGGAGCATTTTGGACAGGTTCAAGCGGAGCGCCGTCGAGGTCCACGAAAAGGCTGCGGACGCGGACGATATTCTCCATCCGCCTGCCTTGCAAGTCAGTCTCATTGATGGCCACGAACACGCCTCTTCCCTCATTGTTCAGTGTCGCCAGTCGGCGGGCGAGATCGTCGGTGAGTGATCCGTGGAATTTGCAGGCGAGTTTTCCATCTTTCTCTCGATCGCCAAAGAGTTGAAAGGTAAACTCCTCGCCAGGCCCGAGTTTCTCCAAAAAAGCCCTTGCCATTTCAGTATTTGGCGGGTATTCTAAATCGGACATATACGAATTCTCCATAGACGCCCCAGGTTGTGACGGATCGGGGGCGTTTTTCGTTCTCAGGGCACCGGTCACGCGGCGTCCGGGCGGCGCATCTTTCGTTCAAAATCGATCACGTCATCGAGACGAAATCGCACGCAAGTTCGTCCGTCACTTGTAGAGAAGTCTACCCATGGCAGTCGCCCCCGCGCTTTGAGGCGGTCAATGGTACGGAGGCTGACCCGCCACCTAGCGGCTAATGCCTGTCTGGTCAGGAATGTAGAGTCGGTCATTTGGGCCCTCTCAGTTTGTCGTTAGGATACGGGGGACAGTTTAGGGCGACAGAAGATTTGGAAAAAGGAATGAAGCGCGAGAATTTTCGTCCGGGTTTTTGGGCAGGTCTCAGAGTGGATTTATGAGGATTTGGTCTTTTTGGGTCGTCCGGGTTTTGGGTTTGGGTTGAGGTGGCGAATGTTTTTCCGAATCGTCTCCCAATCATAAGCGCTGCAACATTTAAGCTGACTGTGAAGGTAGCGAGCCATGCGGTCAGTCTCCATTTCCGGAGTTACCTCGGACCATAGGGCAATTGCCCAGTCTTGGTACTGGAGTATATCGACCCTGGCCTCGTGCAAGCCCAGAGCTTTTCGGTACTTCTGCTCAAACGTCCAAAGATCGGAACGCTTGAATAGCGCGTTCACAAACCCGATTTCCTTTATGTAAAAAGGTGTCACCTCACTGACCCCATTCGACAGAGAGTAAACGGGAAGGTCTCCGTCAATACAATATCGCTCCAGGTCGGTGGGTTTGATCTTTCGCCATCGCTTGTGCAGTTCCTCGGCTGTCAACCAGAGCGGAGAGTGTGGGTAGATTGTTCTCAAACGGTGCAGTTTTTCGACAAACCAAGTATCGATCTTGAGGAAGCAACAGGTTTCCAACGATGATTCACTCAGCCTATAATCAGGCCTAAACGTAAGGGAAACAAATGGCAGCGTGTTTGATGTTGTCGGTGAGGGCCACGCAGGTAGCTTGCGGCGGTGGATAATATCGATGAGTTCTTTTGAAGTAACACTCCACCGTTCTTTCAACTCCTCAGATGTGAAGCAATTACTAAGGTCTCGTGCGGGTTTTGGTTTATGGACGACTTGCCCCAGCCGCCCCATGAGGTCGCGAAGTTCCCATTGTTCAGTAAAGCCGGGCAACATTAAAAGCCTCCGCAATTATGCCCCGGTCGAATTGAGGCACCTTTGAGCGATCCATATCACAGCTAGCGTGACCAGACAAGACCACAAGAGACAAGCAGCACGCTTTCATTCAGACTTCAAGGCACGGAGATATAATTTCAAGGCCCGCTGCACATGATCCGATTTCAGTCCTGGAAGTGCCTCAAGTTGTGCCATTAACGCGATAGGGAGTCTGGCACTCACCATTTTCGTCTTGAACTGGTCTGGGGCGTTTCGCTTCGGTGCTGTCGATCCGATTGGTAACCTGTCAATCTTGATATCCTCGATCATGGCTTTCATTCTTCTCAGGGTTTCCGTTGCGGATAGCTCATTATCTTCCGCGGAGACTGAGTGAGTTTCAGACTCGAATTCGGCCTTCCATTTCTTCAAGTTCTTGCGGATCGTCCCGGCCGCATAGGAGACAAGGTCGGGGTCCTCATGCAGAATGCGTGCAATATTCGGAGAGCTTTCCCGTCTCTTTGCGAGATCAACGACGACCTTTCTCGTCTTCTGCTTCTGTTCCCTTGTCGACTGGCGTGCCATGGTCCATTTTCCTTCTCAAGATTCGCCTATTTTGGGCGTTATTTTGAGTACGATAATGTCAATTTTCGTACTCATACGGAGTCTGCTACCAGCTCGGATAATTTCCCCTGGATATCCCGCTCACGGTCTCTATACATCATCATGGTCTTCACGTCCGCATGTCGGCTGAAGTCCAGAACCGCTTCCAAGTCAATGCCATTGGCCTGTGCCTTCTGAAGAGCCGTCGTGATCGCTGAGTGTCGGATTCCATGCGGTCGTGTCTTGACACCAATCTTCTCGCCAAGGCTTCTGACAAGCCGGTAAACGCTCGTTCCGCTGAGCCTTCCATGCCCCTTCTGTGCGCGGTCGCAGTTCGTGAAGAGCGGGCCCGGTTCCGTCCCTCGGATATCGAACCATGACGACAGCGCCTGACTGGTCGGTTCTGACAGAGTCAAGGTACTCTTCTGACTCCTGCCCTTGCCCATCACGTCGATAGTGTGCGCCGCAAGGTCCACGTCTGCCACGTCCAGGGCTACCACCTCCCCTCGGCGAAGGCCCAGATCGAAGAGTAACCTGAGAATGGCAAAGTCACGGGCGCCTTTGCAGTCGTTCCGCTCTTTGGTGATGTTCAGCATCCGCTTGAAGCCTTCCAATCCCGGCCCTCGGGTGTCTCGGTAGGGTTCCGTTTTGAGGTTCTTGGCCTCCAGTTTCCAGGAAATCAGGCCGATGGTCCGGCCCATCTCTGTCAAGGATCGCAGGGCAGCGAGCCGCCGGTTGATCGTGGTGGGCTGTAGCCCCCGATCCTGAAGGGCCTGAACGTAGTTGAGGGCTGTCAGATTGGCCCTGCCGTGGCCTCCCGAGAGGAAGACCCTCGCCGCTTCCGCGGTGTCGTGGACTCCCAGGAAGTCGGCAAAGTCCTGAAGGTCTCTGCGATACGCGTCAACCGTCCGGGGGGATCTTCCAGACAAGAAGGCGTTGATCAAATCGTCGGTTGACGTGACCGGGGTCGTGTCCTGAGTGATTGCGAGCGCGTCCATGACCGTCTCCTTCCCCCCCCCCTCTTATACACCGTGTGACATCATCTGTCAACGTAAGACATCGTTTGACAACAAAAGTTCCCCTGGCTCTTCGATTTTCGAGCGAGCCCCTTGACAGCCTGCGGCCCTTTCGTGGAGACTTCCGAGCTGAAGACGGCTCCGATATCAAGGGGGGGGGCGTCGGTCTTCAGGCGGCCGGGCCTTCGGGCTCGGCTTTGCCGTTCTGGGGTTCCACGGTCGTGATTCTGCGGAACGCGGCGCACGCAGGCGCGCGTCCCTGGCCGTTCGGGGCCGCGGGAATATCCTCCCACCCGGGAACCCCTACTTTTCCATGACGCGCGGGATAGGGCCCTTCTCGTGTAATCCCCCTTTCCCTCTTTTCTCTCGCCTCTCGGTTTGAGGGTCGTGGTCGTGTGGACGGTGAAGATCGCGGGTCGGCGTGGTCTGTGTCGTGTGGCGTGGCCGAGCGGCCGGCGCGTGTACGCCGGAAGGAAGAGTGCGGCGGCGGACGCCCCCACCCCTGGGGAGGGGGTCTGGGCCTCCCTTTATATATATATCTGTAGGGGCCCCTGAGACCGCATGTTCAAAACCGGTACGCCAGGAACCCCAAAAACCCCATTCTATAGGGTCCCGTGGCCGTTTAAATCGCGGGGTGGCAGAAATCCTTTCTTGACAACAGGGTGTTTCTCATGAACCTTGTTCGAAGGAGGTCTTTTATGCCAAGGATTTTGCATCACTTCAAGATCGGGCACACGAAGCAGGAGGTTGGTCCTTTATGTCCGGACATGTACCAAAAGACTGAGAAACAATGGGAATGGATATTAGAAGAAGTGAAGAAGATAGCAAAAGCTCCTGGCGCAGTGCACAAGGTTTACAACGACTCTTTGGATGATGGGGAGAGCGGCTTCGGGTGTCGTTATCAGATCCAGAAACTGCGGGAGGCACTAAAAAATAAAAAGTGGCCAGACGTTTGGAACTATCGCGTTTGGGTGTGCCTGGCTAGGATTGGAGCAGAGCTTCGACCGACTGAGAGTGAGGATCTGACGATAAAATACCGTGACTTCGCGAGCAAGCACCCGAAAAATGAAATCGAGGACAATCCTGCACTCACGAAAGAATTCCAACAGATAATTGATGAACGAGACAGATTCATTTCAGATAGGATTAATCAAGACCTGCAAGACGGTGAAGTGGGGATTCTACTTCTGGGATTCAAGCATGGTCGAACATTGAAATTCGAGTCAGATATCACCGTGAAAGTCTACAACAAGTACTTCAAGTAGAAAAAGAAATCCTGACCTCTTTCAATGGCGAGAAGCTCCATTGGTGAACTGACCCGCAGAGATCCTCGTCACGTCAGGGGCCCAAAAGCCCAGCCCTATGGGACCCGGAAGGGTCCGTCCTGCTTGTTAACCATTTACAGGCCCCTCTCGGCGTCCCCGGTTTTCATAGTTTTCGGTTTGCAAGAGAAAGTCCGCGCTTGGCGGCTTTGAGAGCCCATTTCAGGGGCGCCCTTTTCCCGACGCTTCTGGAGCGGGGTTTGGAGGGGGCGGAAGGTAGGGTCCGGGAGGCGCGTGTCAGAGCTGTTCAAACTCTGCGTCAAAATCACGTGGCTCTATTGAAGAATCGAGCGCTCCTCGTTCGGTTCGGGATATGTCGTCAGAATCCTTAAATTTCTCCAGGATTTGATCCAAGATTTCTGGCTTAATTTGCCCATAGTCTTGGGTGTTTGAGAATTTCTGAAATTCCTGCCAAAGGTCATAGGCGTGTTTCGAGGTCAACTGGCTGCAATCAATGAATGATTTGTGCTTGAGCCCTTTGATTTCATCCTTCGAGACTTCAATTTGTAAGGCTCGATCTTCTGGGCGTACTTTGGGTTGCTCGTCTTCGTCGGCAGAGTTGATAATTACGAAACTCATCCTGTCCGGTCCGCGAGAATACCCGAGCAGGACACCAAATTTCCACCTTTCTCGATCCCACCCGCTATCCGGGAGATCTCCAAACAGACAATAAATCAAGCGTCCTTTCTTGAACCAATCCGGCGACACCGACTTTTCCTTCGGTGTCTATGGCAGGAGGAAGTCTGAGGCGCGATCTCGCAGATAGGTCTTCAGTTCCTCGGTCTCAGCCATAGCCTCATAGGAAATCCAGTTGTCATTTGGCTCCTTGTCTTTGTATGCTTGGTCGTGGGCCTCCTCCCAAAGCACTCCAAACGAAGCCCTTCCTAAAGTATTCCAAACGTCCTCCAAGGTCTCAATTTCGGCAGGCGAGAGATCTTCAAGGTTCGGGGATTGACGCGCTATGACAACGTTGTCAGGATCGGGTTGGACGATAATATACTGCGTTATGAAGTCCCGGAGGTCATGTCTTGTTGGTGTTTTTTCTCCGCGGGCTTCCTTGAGCAGATCATAGGTTGCGGACGGGGTGGCTCCCGCTGGAAGCTTGCCGTAGATGTCCCGTGTGATCGTGTGCCCCTTTTTGTTTAGATGTTTCCTATCGGCCACGTATATGAGTTTAAGGAGGCGCCATAGGTCTATGGTTCCCCCAGCCTTCTCGGCGAAGAAGAGTATCGTTGCGACGGTTCTTTCCTTGTCGAAATATTCCTTTCGCATGTCAGCTCTCCTCTCTCTCGCGGAGCTGGGCAGAAGCGCGGCAGGGACAACCGTGCTTTGCGTCCCGGCTTGGCGCCGATTCGACCCTCGAACCACACCCTGAGTTTATTGAAGATATCCAATTATGACGTTTTATTACTCAGAAAACAAGCGTTCTGAATACTGATACCGCCCGGCGCCCCGCAAATGCCGATATTTTCATCTCTTTGTCAAGGGAAAAGGCCGAGTCGTCGTCATGTTTTGGCCTCTCAGTGTACCATCTGGCTCACGGCCCCAGGTCCAAGCTCCTGCAGGCGTTTCCTGTGCCAACCGGTGAGGAGGGATTCAATCGACGCGGTTGTTTCCTTCTCGGCTATCAAAGCGCTTTCCTGGCTGGGTCCTCAATTTTGAGGACTGAAAACCGTCAATGGTATTGGACCTGTTCCTCAAATCGAGGGAGACTTGTTCCGCTGAGAAAGGCTCCGACGTTCCGATACCATCCCTTCAGCAGTGCCTCTACCCACATTCCGCCTGAGAGGGGATCGGCGACGGGGATGATAGGAACTGCGTGCCGAACGACGATCTCTCCAAGGAGTCTCGGGAATTCGCCCGGCGCGAGCTTGGCGGTAAAATCCTCCACTTCTTCGTCACTCATCACATCGTCAACGATGATCCACCGATGGGGAAATGCCTCGAATAGCCCGATGTATTGCATGAGTTCATCAGGGCATTCCGCAAGTCCTTGGGCAAGGCGCATAACAGGCAGGGCCTTGATGATCACGTGCTCTTCGAATCCGAAAATGGAGAAGTCTCCCAGGGGCAAAGGGCGGGTGACCGTGGGCAGGTCGATGTATTCCACATAGGGGCACTGTTCACGTGCCTCGGGTGTGACTGTGATGATCGGCAGTTCCGCGGTGACGTCTTCGGTTACCATTTGCACTCCTAGTCTAATTGGGCGCTGGCCCGATCCTTCTCCTCGCGGTACTGACGGAGCCGCTCCAACCAATATTCCTTCCCTTCGGTATCACCAACCTCTAAGGCCCGGCGGATCTTTGATCGGAAAAAATCATCCTGCTTCTTTTCACTGTACCGGGCCCAATTCTTCCATTTGTCGAATTCCAATGGTGCGGCCTTGCCTCCAGTCAGGGCCCACATGGCAGTCTCTCCGGGGGAAAGCGGTGCTCGGTACGGATTCTCCATGCCAGGAATCACGTTCCGGGTAATCGCGTCGAGCGTCTGTGCATATCGACTCAGGGGCGTTGACTTGATCGCGTGTTCCCAGATCGGCGGGATATCTACCCCGAAGAGCTTGGTCCGGTCCCCCCGGCCGAGCCACGCGTCAACAGCCCGCTTTGCGCCCCGATCGATTGGTCCGCCTCTCCAAAGGGAGTAGTTGGTGGGCAATTCCATGAACCATCCCTTGAATTGAGGAGCGATCATGTTGAGCAATGCTTCTCCTGGCCGGTTGTAGATCTCCTCGGGCGTCTGAAAAGGAGAATAGGGTACGGGAAGGAACCCGCCGGGGGTTCCTTTGGGACGTTCCAGCCCCGGATGGACTACCGTGCCCCCCTCTTTGATGTACTCCGGGGCGACCTTGTATTCGTCCTCGGTCAAGAACCGGGCCCCGAAAAGCGCCGGCAGTTTATTCGCCACTCTGCTGTACCGCCCGAGCCGCGCTGGTTGCCCCCCGAGATCCTTGATGGTGCGGGCGACCATATTCCGGCTCCACGCGAGGAACGGGAATAGAATTTTTGCGGTTCGTTCACGTTGCGTCAGATCGGAATAGTCGAAAATGAATTGCTTAGCCCGCCAAGCAGCCTCATCAAGGGCAGATTCGAGGTTGGGATGGTCCCCCCGGTGCTTCTTCAGGTAGTCAATCGCAACTTGGATCTTTGCGTTGTCCTCGATATGGCTTCCCGCCCCAAAAAGCCAGTCATTCACTTTCTCACCAGTGACCAGGGGTTTCCGAACTACGCGGACGAGTTTGTTCAAAATGGATAATCGACCGGTCTTGCTTTCCGCGATCGCGTCAATAATCCGGAACGGCTCTTTGGCGCCTTCTTCCCCAAAGGTGGTACTGAAGCCCGTTCGGATAGCGCCCCGGCGTTCAAGCTCGTCCCGAAGTTGCAGGTTGGGAAGTTCATGGTAAGCCTGCGGGCCCCAGCCGGTTTGTACTGAGAGAGCCTGATCCACCCGACGAGGGTTGCGGACACCGGCGAGCCAGGCAAGCTGTTGGTTCGTGATAGCGTTTCGGGTATGGTACTGGGGAAAGGCCGCGAGCAAATTTCTGGCTGTGACTTGAGTTGACCGCTTGAGGATCTGTCCCACCTTGGTCTTTTCGAAAAAGCCCCGCATATAGCTGGCGAAGGATTCGGGGTCCAAATACGCAGATCCCATCGAGTCAAGGAGGTTCGCGGTATCCTTGCGGGCCATAAAATTCTCATAACCGGGGATCTCAAGCTGCCGGTATCCGCTCGGAACAATATCGCCCTTTTCGAGTTTGATGAGGTCTCCGCTTTCCACGAAGTCATCAATCGCCCGGAGCGCGTGGACTTTTCCGATCTTCCGTTGGATGTCAATCTCCTGGGCCTTCCAGAAATTCGGTATGAATTCCTTGTCCGAAAGAAGCGCCTGAGCCTCGGTCTTGGAGATTTGCCGACGTTCCAACGGGGCGCCCGTCTTCCTATCGACGAAGGTTTTGACCCCTTCGTCGTCTGTAATCAGTTTGACGGGGGTTCCTTTGCCTGACTTCCCGACATGGAAAGGTTTCTCGCTCCCCGGCTCGAAATAGGCGTGGAGTTCCCGGCCGGGAGACTGCTGGACATGGGCCTTCTGAAAGAAGATCGGTTTCTGGCGGAATTTGGAGGTTTCCGTCAATTCCCGGTGGGCGAAGCTGTAATCAGGTTCCTCGATGAGCTTGTCCATGGGGAGGCCGTGTTTGCGCTGCAACCGGATGATCTCCTTCTGGAGGTTCCGGCTCTGCTTCATGAGATCCCCCGTTCGCCGAACGGCAGCGGTTGATAATCCCAATGGCCCGAGTTCCGAGACATGGCCACGCTCCATCACGTCCCACACCTCGTCAAGGTCTACTTCGGGGATCTCATCAAGGATCTTTTGGACTTCCTGATTGACCTGTTTCTGTGCGTACTTTGCCTTGGATAGTTCCATATCCACGCGTTTGCCGGCCTCGCCGTAATCAACTCGGTGGAGGAACTGCTTTCCGAGTCGTGACCCCCGCACCTCCATTTTCGCGACGTCGGCCAGGGCGTCAGCCCCATGGAACAGCTTCGCCACCTTGCCGGCGATCCAAAGAGGATCAGGCTCCACAATGGAGAGCCCGATGTTGCGGAGGGTCTTGTACTTCTCAAGAGCCGGCTGTGCTTCCGGCACATCGCCCAATTCTCTTTCGACAGCGTCCCAGCCCGGGTTGAGTGCGTCAAGCAGATCCGGAAGTTCCTTCCGTTCCTTGAGCGTGAGACCCTTCTTTATGCCACTCCAAATATCCCCGCCCTTTGCGGCCTCGGTCAGCCCGCCGTACATCCCATAGAGCGGACGGTTGAGATTCTCCAAAAGAGGGAACATGGCCCGTCCGACCTGAACCGGGTCCCGGAGATTTATCGGCGTATTCAGTCCGCCACCGCGGTCAAGTTCCTCAAGAAGCGGATTACTGCTTGCGTTCCGATTGTTCCCTTCGTCGAGGATATCAAGGAGAGGGTTACTCATTGGAGCCCCCGTTGGGCCAAGGCCTCATTCAGCATTTCCATCGCGGCTGGATACCCACCAGGCCCGAGTGCCGTTTCTGCCAAGCGGTTCAACAGCCGATATTTCAGGCGTATGTCCTTATTCTTTCCGAGCAATAGGTTTACTTTTGGGAGAATGTCGGCGCCAGCTCCACCTCCACCTAAGAGGCGAAAGGCGGCTTGCTTTTCCCAAGCGTCAATCAATTTCCGCGTCTCGGTTAGGCGCTTCGTCTGGGCCTTTTCAGCCTCCCTTTGTGCTTTGGCTTGGAAGCCGAACATCTTTCCCGCAAGGTTTTGATCGGCGGCTGCTTCCCGCATGGAGACCCATTTGTCAGTCCGGCGATCCTTGCCCTTCTCTCCCGTGAGGAATTTCCATAATCCCTGTTGGAGCGCATCAGCCGCCCGTTGATTCGCCGCGTCGATTTGCGCTTGCTTGAGCTGGCGGTCTTTGGCAGCTTCTCCACCGAGAAACATCCGCTGCATGGCACGTTGGGCGGCCTCTGCCGCTAGTCTGTTACGCGCGATTTCTGCCTCTGTCGCGAGTTTCTCACGGGCGAGCTGGTTCCGCTGTTCCTGCCCGAGCTGTCCGAATGCAGCCCCCGGACCGAGCCCCCCGTGAGTCATCGCCATTGCCACGTTCCACGCGGATTGATCCCCTCCGGGTCCGGCCGGCGGATTGAACCGACCGGGAAAAAGGGATTCCAGTGCCGCGGCCATGAGCACAGGATTCCCTTGCGGCTGCATCGGCTGATTGAATGGTAATCCGTAGAGCCTTGCCATTGGTTGTCTCCTCTCCTACACTTTCACGAGTCGCAGATAGAGCTTGACGGCCTCCCGGATGTGGTGGGATCGCGGCCCGTCGAGTTGATCCAATTGGGATGTAAGGTCTTTGGGAAATTTGACGCTGATTATCTGAGGGTTCACAAGAGGTGTCTGGACAGGCGTGATACCCGGTATTACCCCGGCCTGGATGGTCGGTGATGGAGTATTCAGCATTGCTCCCCTCCCTTGAAACAGAGATGTATTACCTGGTAATACCACACTGGGGGAGGATGTCAAGCCTTCTTTTCTCGGGGAGAACAAAAAGGGCTCCCTCATCGAGAGCTCCCTACAGGACTAACCTACTGATCTGAGTCAGTAGGTCATGATGATATCATTGGGCTTTTCTGGCGGGATGCCGGAATCGTGGCGGCAGAATCACTGACGAAAGGGGTCGGTCATCAATTTGATGGCCAGGGGCATGACTCCCCGGAGGAAGAAGGGGCCCTCAATTGAGAGCCCCAGGGGATCCGTACCGGTCAACCGGATCAACTTCCTGTCTTGAGCCGGTCGTATGCCAGACCTGTTTTTCCTTTCGGGGCCACGCCCGGCAGGCGCGGGGAAGAGCCAGACAGGAGGTCATGGTTTTGCACGTTTCCGGCAGTCGCGGGTCATCGCTTCCTCGTTCAGTTCCCCAAAGGGGAGGTTTCTATTCCGAGTCTGGTAACTCCATCGTCTTGGGGATTTCTCGCGGGTTGGCTCATTACCTCTTTTGATGCTTTCGAGATACTGATCGACCGATCTTTGAGGAATCCGTATCTGATTCCCGATCCGGTAGTGTTCGATTTCCCCACGAGCGAGACGGGACCGTACGGTGTTTTCGCAGACCCGGAGGTACTCGGCCAGCTCGCGGACGGTGAAAAATTGGTCAGTCATGGACACCTCCAGTTATCTTTCGGTTGTGGCGGAGCTGTTGCCTTCCGCTGGCCGGTCAGTAGCACTTCTCAACTGGCTGCGCAACTTCGGGGTTTATGTGCCGGCCTCCTCTCTCTCGTTCGGCATGTGGGCGGCTCCCTGGTCGGCGTTGCTGAACATTTCGCAGACAACCGGATCATGTTTGAGCGTCGCAAAGCCCTCGAATGCCATGTGCTCGTGAAGGTCAAGGTATTTGTCGATGATCTCCGTGAGGTACACAATATCTATGTGGTGATCCGATCCGGGAGGGAGCGTTGCTATTCTGTGGTCAGCGCTCTCATGCACCAGATTCCTCAACCCCCTCTTCCATATGCCCAGGTTCACAAAGAAGAGAGGAATTTCGGAGTCTGGAGACCAACCAGGACACCACCTGTCTCCGATTGGAAGTGCACTGTGCTGAGCGGCCGTCAATGTCTTAAAGGTCTCCTCGGGCACCGGGAAAGGATATTCCTTACCGGGTTCCCCTTCTCCCTGGACACATACGTGCACCGTGAGTGGAGCCGGCGCCAAATCGTCGGGCGCTTCGTCAACCAATCTGCGAACCACGGGATCAGAAGGAATGGTGAAACGTGCTAGATCGATGATCTCGTGAAGCATGCCGAGACACTTGCGCATTGCGTCATCGAACCTTTTCATGTCGTCGTGGTGTTTTGTCCCGATCGGGATTTTGCTTGCCCAGCCTCGGATGCTGTCAAGGATGCCTTCTCGGACACAGGACAGCCATGCCCGCAGGCAATGGATATGCAAGGGTTCATCGCTTTCGGGGGTCCAGTCCTCCCCGAGTGTTTCCCAAATACGCGCTCCTTCCTCTTCTCGTGCGAAACGTCTGAGGGTTGCTTCTGAAAACGGAAACGGATACTCTCCGGCCATGCTTGCACCTCCTGTCAGGTGTGGGCGAGAACCCCTCGGGAGCCGACCCTCCTGGGGGGTTCGCCGCGTGTGGGCCCGACGAAGCCGGGCGGTGTGGAGATGCAAGGTGAGAATTTCGGCGGTTCACTGAATGCAGGAAGGTTCCCCCCAATAATGCCACCTTGGAATAAGAACTGTCAAGGGTTTCGGGAAACTAGAGTACTTTCGCGCGTTTAGTACAATACCTTAAAGCTATATGCTCGGGAACACCTGGGAATTTCCTCACTACCAGGGAACATTCCGGGGATCCGTACTGTCTCATCGGATATCCCGTACGAATAAATCGTGACTTGGTTCCGCCGGGGGATTGATCTCCCGCGGCGGCGGGGAAGTGCGTACGGAGTTGGAATCCTATCGAGGGGGAAGCCATGTTCAGGAACGTCGTTGTTCTCGCCGTCCTCTGTGCGCTCTGCATACCCGCGGCCGTCATCTCTCAGGGGAGCCCGGATGATCTCTGCCGGCGAGCGACCCATTTTCTCGAGACTAGAAAACCTGACGAAGCGATCCGGTTGTACAACCAGGTCCTTGATCGGAAGATAGACCATAGGGGAGCCCTTCTCGGCCTCGGAAAAGCCTACCTTGCGAAAAAGCATCTACCACGGGCCCGGCGAGCCCTGGAGTTCTTTACGGCCACCTATCCCCGGAGCACGGAGGGCCTTTGGTTCCTCGCGGAATTACAGTTGCAACTTGACCAGGTCTCTTCGGCCAAGCGGAGTTTCCTCAAAATCCTTCGTATCAAGCCCGATCATGTCCCCGCCCTGGTCGGTCTCGGGAAGTTGGAAGTTCTCCAAGGACACCGGTTCACCGGTGAGCAGTACCTGAAGAAGGCCCTGGCCTTGGACCCGGCGAATGCAGACCTGAAAAGGACCGTGGAGGATGTGATAGCCACCAACCGGCGATATCTCAGGGCAAAGAAGGCCGAGAAGCGGGCCATGATCCGGGAACTCTTTGAAAAGGCCATGGCGTACAAGGCGACGCATGAAACACAGCTTGGTCTTCAGGCCGGGGATTGGATCATCTGCTACCGGGAAGTTGCGCACCAGGCGGATGCGAGGGGCGGGAAGACGACGTGCAAGGAATGCCGTCAACCGGTTCTTCTCCGACGCGGTCAGACGGGCCGGTCACTCTGTCTCGGGTGGCGGTTCAAGCACGTCAACAACCGGGCGGTCGCGTACGAGTGGATGTCCCGGAATTGCGACTGTCCAGGGACGCGGTGAATGCCTCTCGTCTCTTCACGCGCGTGAAGCCAAGTAATTTCAGCACCATCCAAATTTGGATCTTTCAAGTAAAGCTTTGGCTTCGTCTCCTCATCCCCGTGATCCTGGACCGTGCGGGCGCGCTCGATTTTACCCCGGTCAATGCCCAGCTTTTCCGCAGTCTCCTGGGATGATCTGCTTGGTTTTGCCACATCTGTGGCAGAATTATCGCTAGGTTTTGGACCGGTTTTCTTCCTCTTATCCAGCGCGATGATGCAGCTCAAGATCTCCGCGTCCGTGAGGTTACGCCGGTCTCTCTGACAGTGGATCGCGTACTCTATGGCGTGCTCTTCCGTAGGAAATTCGTGGGAGACAGCCCAATCCACTCGCAAAGGCCGATGTTGCAACTTGCGCCTTCAGACTGTCAACTTTCTTGACACTTTGAGAAAGAGGGGCCAGGAAAGCGCCTCTCGGCGGATTACCTTCCTTCGAAGATCCACACGGTATCCGGTCACGAGGGTGTAGCATAGCTCCCGGTTGAGGAGGATTTCGGCAGTCTGCCCTCGTTCGTTGTGCACAACCTTGAAACTCAAATGATTTAGGGTAGTCATCAAATCTGAGGCGTCCAGTTTTTTGAGCATTTCCCTGGTGTCCCTCAGTACGTTGTCGTGTTGCTTCTTGGTGATATCCGCGATCTCTCTGGTGGACATCATCTGTTCAGGGCCCGTGACTCTGACTGCGGAAACGGCTTGACTGCCGCGCCCAGACAGAGATATCCTGATGAGGCCCACTGTGCCTCGCTCTTTCCTTCCTTTTAGCGTAACGCGAACTGTGATAAGGGATCGGTTTGAAGAGCGTTCAGCGGTGGGCCTTTTCATGTACGCGGGGAACGGTCCCTGACTTACCATCTACAGCGCCGCGGCGGGGGTTTCGCGTGCGTGATGCGCTCTCACGTCGGGTTTGCGTGGACGGTGGGGCGGAGGAGAGGGGTTGATGCGGTCTGAGGGGTGGCAACGACCAGGGAGAAGAATTCCGCTATTCATTCACGGCCGGTTCAGACTCCTGAGAGAAGATACAGCGATTTCCTCAAGGAGATTCTTGCGGGACTTTTGCGGGACTCGGTTATGCTTCGTTATGCTTCGTGGTGCATTTTGCAACGGGAGCGCTCGGCTAAGTGGTTGATATTGTTGTTTGTTATATCCTCACCGGGGATTCGTAATCATCAGGTCGTGGGTTCGACTCCCATCCCCGGCTCCATGAAATAGCAAGGATACCAGCTAGTTATTCATAGCCACTCCAGCGGCTTTGCGCTTCAAGACGAGGAGTGGGGCCATTTTGGGTCCCCTTGGCTGGCGTATTTTGGTCGCGGCCTCGACTCACATTCCGCATAGGTTGAGACGGTTTTTTTGGTATTTTTATTCGCGTTGATTTGGGGAGTGCTTCTTCGATAAGGCTTGAGAAAGGCCTCAGGCGTGACTTCCATACCTGAAGGGAGTGGAGTTGTATTTCGGCGGAGGGCTTTGCCGTGCGTGGCCAGCCCGTGGAGACGAGGAGGAATACGCCGAGGAATTTGGTTGGCATCATCAATGAGGTTGGACGGCAGTTTTGGCGCATTTCCCATACGCAGATCGTGGATTTTCTGGCTGCGAGATTCAGCCGCATGGTGCGTTCCATGAGGGGCCAGGTCATCAGGGCAAGGATGGGGACCAACACGAGGGCTTCGATATGCCGTGGAGAGTTGAGAAAGAGCGCGTTGACAAAAACAGGGGCTTTGAGGTATCCGAAGTTGCGTCCCACGCTATGCTGGTCTTTGGAGATGAACAGGAGCTCTCGTGCCGAGATAGTACCTGTTCCTTCTGCCGGCGTATTTGTGATGAGCACAAGGCAGCCTGCTTCGCACCGGAGTCGATCGACAGCCCCTTCCTCGAGCCGGGCCGAGATTTGCAACCCCTATCTCATGGCCTTGAGTCTGCGGGTACCGTCAGCCCTGGGCCGACCTTTCCCGCATTGTGGCCGAGGTGTATCTGCACGGTCAGTCGGTGGCACGCGGCGAGTTGATCCGGTCGTCTGCGGCCTGCGCGGCGGGAAGGCACGCGTAATCGATCCTTTCCAGTCTGCTGACAACTCTGGTCAGTTCCGCCTGCTCACTGGGAATCTCCCGGTCTACCTTCTTGCGCCGTCGCCGATCATGCGCATGGAAATGAACCACGAGCGCCGGTAATTGATCCCGGAGAGCGTGACCACCCTCTCGAAGGCCAGGTACGAAGGAGGTTTGCGATTCCAGGTCTGTGGCTGCTCGGAAATCACCTCGATCTCTTCCCATTGGTTGGCTTGCACTGCCCGGTTTATGGTTGCCCGAAACTCCCTGTAGGTCATGAGAAGCCGGGAGACAAACAAAAAGCCATTGTCCCAATCATTGATGAGGGCCACCCTTTTGATCAGGGCCGAATCGCCCACGTAGATTAAATCCTCTCGTCCCAGGGCCTTCATCCGCCCAGTCATTTTCGGGATGAGGATGCGGTTGACGATCTTGTCAGACTGATTGCCGTCGCTCAGCTTGGAATAGATCGGGATACCATGACGGATGAACAACAAGCTGTGCACCAGTTGTTTGAGATCCGGTCGACGGTCCTGGCTGAACCCCTGGGTGATCACGAAGGGCTAATCGTGGCCTTCCCATTGGTAGAGGTAATCGCCAAAAAACTCCTAGCTAGCAGGGTTCTGGTGAATGTGGGATAGATCCAGCTCAAAGCTCCCCATGACCCTGACAACGACGGCGCCCAGGACCCTCTCGGCCCCACCGCTGCTGATCCTATCGAGCACTCGCCCCATCGTTTGGTCGTTGAGCTTTGCGCGAGAAATCTCCTCTCGCAGAAGCTGAGCCGCGTCCTTGTCAAGAAAGAACTGCTCCACGCGCGACAGCGGACTCGTGCCCGAGAGGGTATCGAGGATCATGGCAAGCACCCACCTGCCAGGACTCACCTCCATCTCGCAGGCACTCGGTCGATCTCCTTGACGGGCCCGCTCCGGCGGGCATGGGCCGATACGACTGGAAGAAACCCCACATTGCATATGACCACGTCTTTATCGATGACCTCCATGGGAACCTTCTCAAAAGCATTCCCCGGTCACTTTCACACATCAGGGCAAGGTGCAAGTGGTATCCTACTGGAATCACTATTGGCCGAAAGAACCCCCTTTTGATTCTACCTATGCGCAGCACAAGGCCTAAAGGAGGACAACGGCAATTTCATTTCCCACGCGGCGGAAGGGACATGCCTGAATACTGTTGATTCGACAGCGCATTGCTATCAAGGGAAATTACTCCGAACCATAACCTCGACGGAGCCTGGACCAACCAGACTCTGGCTCCTCTTGATAGAAACTGGAACAAAACAATCATACGACAATATAATCATACGTCCCGGTTAGAAGCACGGGACCGAAAAACCCCTGAAAAATCGGGTTCCTGCTTTCGCAAAAACGACGCTGAAGGGTTTTGGCAACTGGTCACACGTAACCTTATTTAGGAAGTCGCCTCGTGAGTTCGGGGCCGCGGCCACAGGACAATTGCCCTGAACCGGCGAAAAACTGATTTCGAGAGTGATTCTTGGGCCAAAGGCTATTTCCCTTCTAAGTTAATGATTTTCCGCTTCAGCCATTTCGCGTGCCTCATCTCGTCGAGCAACTGTTCCTCAAGCATTTCGAGGGTGGCCATATCGTCCTCTATTTCCGCGACCTCTCGCGCGTAGTCTATAATGGCTTTCTGCTCCTCCTTAAGTTGGAGTCGCAGCATTCCCAGGGTGCCCTGTTGCTTGCTCTTCTCAGCCATTTCCTGTCCACGCCTCGTGGCGGCTCCACCAGGTTCTATAGCAACGCCGCCAAGTTCTCGGATTCTCTTGGCGAGGTTTACCGCGTGGCTCTGTTCAGCCGGTAAAATGGCCCTCACGCCATCCGCGATCTCCTCCTCGGAAATGGCCTCCGCGTGAATGCGATAGTATTCCACCGCGGCCAGTTCCGATTCCAGCAGACCGTTCAAGACCTTGACCATGGTTTCAGTATTCATTGACCTGTCTCCTCAGCGTGTGCTCTCGGCCACCATAAGGACCGGCAAGGAAGATCTTTTTTTCACTTTCTCCTCTATACTTGAAAAGAACCAGCTACCTAATCCGGTCCTTTCCACGTTTGCCAGAGCGATGAGATCACAGTCATGGTCCTGGGCATACTTGACGATCTCGTCTGCCTCAGGTTCGTGCACGATAAGAAACTCAGTCGATACGTCTATCCCCTTTTCACGGATAGATTTCTCAAGTTCGGGAAGATAGACTTCAGCCTTCTCTTTGGCTCGATGTCCTGCAGAGCCCGGTTCCACCTGAATCCTCTCCATAAATGGATCCTCGCTCCTGATTACCCGGAAAAGCTGAATCAAGAGCAGGGTCCCTCCTGTTACCCGGGCGAGCCGCTGGACGTGTTCCAAGACCGCCTCGTCATTCTTGGTTCCGTCCAGGGGTACCAGTATCTTCTTGTACATGGCGACCTCTCCTTGACTTGTCACCAATGGCCTGCCCGCTTCCGAGTCAGGCATTGAATCCTTCCGGCAACCTGAGAAAACCATGTTGATCGGTTCGTAATACTCATGAGCTGGAATTATTCCGCGATCCCCCCTTTCGACGACCTGCAGGCTTGTGTTGTCCCGATCGATGGTCTCCCCACTCCGAATTACCACCGACTAGCCGCAAGTAACGACTCGAAGATGGGAATTCGGCCATTTGCCCCCCATTATCGGCGCCTTATTACAATTTTAAGCATACTCTACTGCTCTCGCCTCTGTCAACGTCCGCACTGTAAAGCCTTTTCACCTAACCCCAACCCCTCCCTGTAGTGGTGCCTCGGAGAAACGCTGCACTCACATCCACTTCAGCCAGCCACCTCTGCCCGAGGTAGGATGCTCTGACGCCCACCATCGTGAGGTGATTGATGAGCCATTCCACTGACCCCTTGGCTTCTTCTCGTTTCAAGTAGGACTCTCATCGTCTGTCATGCGCGGAACGGGGAATTGCGAGCCAATACGCCCACGAGTCATCGAGCTTCGTTGGCGGCGACTTCGTGAGAGTATGGATCTCACAGTCTCCTCCCCTGAAATCCGACGCAATAGCCAGACACTTTGCTACGCAGTGGTTGATCCGGTAAGTGAGATGGACACTTCACTCGTTATTACCTCAATGTGATGAGGTTGTCTCCTGTTATCAATATCTTATCACCGCAAAAACAACGCTTGGGGAAAACTCTGCTTTACGTCACGCTCTGAAGTCTGTTCTTATGCCCAGTTTCTTCATCTTCTTCCATAATGCTTGCCGAGTAATTCCGAGCAATCGTGCCGCGTCGGTTTTCTTGCCCTTCGCTTTCCTCATTGCTTCGAGGACACGTTCTGTCTCTCCCTGATGCCGCTTTCCTTTGGGAGAAATCTTCGAGCGACGGAGCTGCCGTGACGCTACAACGGTCTCCGGGAGGTGGGCCACATCCACGCAGTCACCCCGACACACGACGAAAACGTACTCAAGGGCATTGACAAGCTCTCGAATATTCCCCGGCCAGCGGTAGGCAAGGAGGCACTCCATAGCTTCGTTTGCGATGCCCCCGATATTCTTTCCCGATTTGAGCCGATTCTCTTCCAGGAAATGCTCGACGAGCAGAGGGAGATCTTCCAGCCTCTCCCGCAGCGGAGGCAGCCGGATAGGTATCACGTTGAGACGATAAAAGAGGTCGTCTCTAAAGTTGTTGCGGTGAATCATGGCTTCCAGATCGCGATGGGTCGCAGAGATAATCCGGACATCCACGTTGACAGGGGTACTGTCTCCCACTCGCTCGAATTCTTTTTCTTGAAGCACTCTCAAAATCTTCGCCTGCATGGAAGGAGTAATATCGCCGATCTCGTCCAGAAAGATGTCTCCTTTATGGGCCAGTTCGAAGCGTCCTTTCCTCGTCCTGTCAGCGCCGGTAAACGCGCCCTTCACATGCCCGAAAAGCTCGCTTTCCAAGAGAGACTCGCTGAGCGCGGCACAGTTCACCTTGACAAAGGGGCCCTCTTTCCGTTTGCCCAGCTTGTGTACTGCAGCCGCGACGAGTTCTTTCCCAGTGCCGCTCTCCCCATAGATGATGATCGGCGCATCAGAGTCAGCCGCATCGGTGATCAAATCAAATATGGCCCGCATTACCCGTGACTTGCCGATAATCCCGTGGAATCGATCTCTGCCTTTGAGAATGGAACTCAGTCGTTCGATCTGCCGGTCTCTGGAGACGATCTCACTGAGGTCCATGAGTGTCTCGACGCCGCCGTTGACCTTACCGTCCTTTCCAATGAGGACTGAAGCGTTCTTAATGATAGGCTGGATGGTCCCGTCCTTTCTCACGAGGTTGCACTTGCGCCTCTCGATCTGTTTTGTCACGAACAGGTCACAGGTGAAGGCTTGACGGTCCGTATATCGACTTGAACAGAGATCGCAATTAAGAATCGTGCAATGACTTCCGATCAGTTCCTCCCGGGAGTACCCCGTGAGCTGTTCGGTCGCCTGGTTCACGGCAACGATCATGCCATCCGCGTCAACGACCATCAATCCATCCATCATGGTCTCTACGATGGTCTTCCAGAAGGTTACCATTTCCTGCTGATCCATTACATGTACGTCCTCTCTCTCGTACCGAGGTAAACGTAAACTCGTTCTCCAAAGGTTAACATTCGTCAACCAGGCTTTCAAGGAAAGTTTACAAATTGCCGGCCAGATTTCGAGTCTTCGCGTTTGTCCCATGGGACGTGAAGCCTCTATCTTGGCATTTTCATTGGCTTTTATCTCGCTGTCCAGCGGGCCGGACGAAATGGCACGGCAATTGCTCCTCTGGTGGATGGCATCAATCAAGACAACAACCTTTAGGAGGAAGAATCATGAGTAACGCGGATCTGGCCAGTATTACGGTATCCAAAATCGTTGACGCAAGAGGCAGCGCATGTCCCGGACCTCTTCTGGAAGCCAAGAAGGGCATTGGGCAAGTGAAGATCGGCGAGATCCTGGAGATCAAGTCCAGTGATCCGGGAACCCGCAATGACATCCCCGCGTGGGCGAAGAAGGTCGGTCACGAGTACATGGGCTTGCTTGAAGCCGAGGGACACGACCGACTCTTTGTCACGAGAAAGAAATAGCGAGAGCGAGCATGGCAACCGCAGCCGAACCAGCCGACGCGAAGATCCTCATTCTGGCGACCATGGCATGCGCGTATCCTGGAGCGGACACGGTCGGACAGGCGCACCTGTCGTATCCCACGAATACCTATGTCCTTCGGATCCCTGCGCCGGTGATGCTTCCGGAAGACTTCTACTTCAGGACGCTCGACAAGGGGATAGGCGGAATCATCATTATGTCCTGCGGAGAAGAATGCCCCTATGAGGGAGCGTATCACCGTTTCGCAGCTCGAATGGACAAGGTCGCCGTCAAGATGAAGCAGGAAGGGTACGATCGCCGAAGGATCAAGCTCACAGCCATATGTACCGTTTGCACAAAGGCGTTCCTCAAGGAAGTGAACGAGATGAACGAACTCCTCAAAAAGATCGGCCCCCCACGGAAAGGGGAGGTAGAAAACTGAGCAGTCATGAAAACACAGGCTCTGCAATTTGACACCCTCGTCGTCGGCGGTGGTATCGGCGGACTCGCTTCGGCACTGGACCTTGCGGATCAGGGTTTTCAGGTGGCGGTGGTAGAGCGAGAGCCGAGCATCGGCGGAGTAATGATAGCGTTGAGCAAAGTATTCCCGACTCTCGACTGCGCGAGCTGCATTACAACGCCGAGAATGGCTGCCGCAGCGCATCATCCCAATATCGAGATCCTCACCTACACCGAGGTGGATTCCATCACCCGCAACGGCTCGGTGTTCCGCGCGAACCTGACAAGAAAGCCGCGATACGTGGATGAGAGTCTTTGCATAGGATGCCGCCAGTGCGAGTACGTCTGTCCCGTGGATCTTCCGCACGAGTTTGAGGGCGGACTCGGCGCGAGGAAAGCCATATGCGTTCCTTTTGCGACGGCGATTCCGCAGAAGGCCGTGCTGGACGCGGACAACTGTATGCTCTGCGGGTCATGCGAAAAGGTCTGCCCCACCCATGCGGTGGATTATTTTCAGCAGCCCGAAGAGATCACGGTTGAAGCCGCAAGCGTTATCCTTGCTACCGGATTCCAGCTTACTCCCAAGGACGGCAAGAAGGAGTACGCGCCCAAAGGAAGTGTCAATATTCTCTCTTCCCTTCAGATGGAACGACTGCTTTCTCCTCACGGACCATATGGGAGAGTTATCCGACCATCGGACGGCAAAGTCCCCGACTCGATCGCCTATGTTCAGTGCGCGGGATCCCGCGATCAAAGTCTCGGAGTCTCGTACTGCTCACGAGTTTGCTGTATGTATGCGATAAAACAAGCGATGCTGCTCTCCGGAGCCCTGCCCATCGCTGACGTCACCATCTACTACATGGACATCCGTGCCTTTGGGAAAGGTTACGAAGAGTTCTACCAGAACGCGAAGGCCATGGGAATTGAGTTCGTGAAAGCCAAGGTGGCGAAAATCGCAGAAGACGAAGAGCACAATTTGACCGTCCGGGTAGAACTCATGGAAGAGGACGGGCGCGTGGAGGAGCGGAGTCACGACCTGGTCGTTCTCTCGCTCGGCATGGTTCCCGGGTGCAATCCACAGGACTTCATCGAGGTCGGCCAAGCGGACGATGGTTTTGTCAAGTGCGCAGCGCCCAAGACGGCTCCTGCGCTCACTGACCAGGAAGGGGTCTTCGTGGCAGGAACGGCCGCGGGTCCCAAGGACATCGTGGACACCATCGCGAAAGCCGGCTCCGCTGCCATGGAAGCAGCGAACTACCTGCGTTCGGTGGAGAATGCTTTGAGCGCCAAGCGTGGAGCTATGGAGGAGACGGTGCAGGAGTCCATTGAAAGGGCCGTGGGCTGAACCGCCCCCTCGCGACTCTCATGTTGAACGGAAAGGTGACTAACATGGCCGACGACGTTGGGAGCGACAAGGAGCCGAAGAGCCGTGAATCGGAAGAGCCTCGAATAGGGGTCTATATCTGCCACTGCGGAGGGAACATCTCGGACGTGGTGGACGTACAAAAGGTTGCCGAGGAAGTCGAAAAAGTTCCGGGTGTTCAAGTGGCCCGCACCAATATGTTCATGTGTTCGGATCCCGGCCAGGATCTCATCCTCGAAGATCTTGAGAAAGAGCATCTCGACGGGGTTGTGGTGGCCTCCTGTTCACCGAAACTTCATGAACTGACGTTTCGCAACACGCTCAAAAGGGGTAACCACAATCCGTTTCTCTACGAACATGCGAACATCAGGGAACAGGTGAGTTGGGTCCATCACGATGACGCGGGCGAGGCAACCGAAAAAGCGGTCAGGCTGGTTGCCGCTGCCGTGGCCAAAGCGAGTCGACTGGAGCCGCTGGAACCGATCCGCGTGGACGCGTTTCCTCATGCAGTAGTGATAGGCGGCGGCATCAGTGGTCTCACCGCAGCCCAGAGACTCTCCAAACAGGGAATTGGAGTCACCCTTATCGAGAGGTCTCCCTATCTTGGGGGACAAACGGCACAGCTTGACCGTGTCTACCCGACCGAAGACAAAGCGGAAGATCTGCTGCTCAAACTGGTGGAAGAGGTCGTCGCTGATCCGAACATCACGATCCACACACAGGCCGAGGTAATCTCGAGCAAGGGGACCATAGGCGATTTTGACATCCAGGTGCGGATACGTGGAGGACGCGACTCCTCCGATGGGATCGGCACTGTTGATCGAAAAGCTGTGTTCCGACCCTTCCAGGGTTGTGCGATCCGATCCGGGGGGAGTCTCTCTCCCGATGAGACCGTGGAGGTCAAGGCCGGTGTCGTGGTCATGGCCACCGGTTTCAGACATTACGAGCCTCGCAGCGGCGAATACGCGTACGGCGAATCTCCTCGGGTAATTACGCTTCCGGATCTCATCAAAATGCTGTCTCACGACGGGCCCACGGGGGGAAGGCTGGAAGTCCAGGGACGCTCGGTACGAGACGTTGCCTTGATTCATTGTGTGGGCAGCAGGCAGATGGACGGGATCCACGAGCCACAGCCCGACGGAAGAGTGAACACCTACTGTTCACGGGTTTGCTGCACCGCAACTTTGCAAGCGGCCAATGACATCAAGGATCGCTTTCCGGACGTGAACGTGTACGAATTCTACCAGGATATCCGAGCATACGGCCGTGGGCACGAGGAATTCTACGAAAAGGCTTCCCGGAAGGGGGTTCTGTTCTTCAGGTTCACCCCCGATTCTCCTCCTGTGGTGGAAAAGGCAGGAGTAACCTCCAAGTGTCCTCTGAAGGTGAGAGTGAAAGACACTCTCACCTTCAGTGAGGATGTGGAAACACCAGTGGACCTGGTCGTCCTCTCCGTGGGCATGATGCCCAACAATATTTCTGAGCTGGTTGACATCTTCAAGCTCCCCGTGGGAGCCGATCGATTCCTGCAGGAAGTGCATCCGAAGCTCCGCCCGGTAGAGATGGCGGTAAACGGTTTACTGCTGGCGGGAACCGCGCAGGGACCTCGCGACATCACCGAGAGTTGCGCGTCAGCTGCAGCCGCGGCTTCCAAGGCTTCGATAGCCCTGGGAAAAGGATACGTGGAACTGGAGCCCTTCGTCGCTCAGGTCGATCCCGCAGCGTGCGACGGCTGTGGTCTTTGCCTGCCCGAATGCAGTTATGAAGGTGCATTGACCCTCACCGATATCGAGGTCGACGGCAAAGTTGAGCAGAAGGCCCTCGTGAACCCGGCTCTGTGTATGGGGTGTGGAGCCTGCGCCGCGGGGTGCCCCCATCGGGCGATCAATGTGAGCGGTTGGACGTTGGACCAGTTCGAAGCTATGGTAGACGCTATTGCCGCTCAATAAGAGTGTTGGGAGAGGGATAATGAGCGAGGACACCACGAAAGAAGCAATGAAAGCATTGCGACAATCCCGTAAGGAGACAATTGATTCTGCGCGAGAGAGAATGAAAGAAACCAGGATGCTCAGGAAAAAACTGTCGGAAGCACTTACGGCCGGACCAAAGACGGTCCCCGAGTTGGCCCAGGAAACAGGCATTCCCTCCCAACAAGTCCTTTGGCACCTTACTTCGATGAGGAAGTACGGCAAGGTGGCAGAAGGAGATCAAAGCGGCGACTACTTTCAATACGTCCTTCTCAAGGAGTAACCGATGGCTCACACGGTAAACCCTGCATTTGTCAATGAATTGGAGCGCTACGGCGCATCTGACATACAGGCCTGCTTCAACTGCGGGAATTGTACTGCGGTATGTTCGCTCACGGGAGAAGGAGCCACGTTTCCCCGACAATTTATCCGCTATGCTCAATTGGGAATGAAGGATCGTTTGGCAGCAAGCAAGGAGATGTGGCTCTGCTACTACTGCGGGGATTGCTCAGCCACCTGCCCCAGGCAGGCCGAGCCGGGCGAGTTCGTTGCGGCCGCCCGCAGGTATATCATTTCCCAGTACGATCCCACGACCCTGGCTCGACGACTCTACACGTCCACCTCGTTTGCAGTTTGCTTCCTTGGTGCGGTTGCGGCCGTCCTGGTCCTCATAATGCTCGCGGGGTACGGCTCAATGCCGATAGACGCTCTGAAACTGGGAAGCTTCATCGATGTGAAATACATTCATTACACCGGACAGACCGTGATGATATTGGCCGGGCTCATAGCGCTCTTGAGCCTGGCGACCATGGTAAGCCGCCTCAACACGGCCCTCAACGGTGCGGGAACAGTTCGCGACCAAACCACCGACGAAGGCGCGCCTGTGTCAGGCTCCTGGAATGCACTCAAGTCAGCCATGTACGAGGTAATTGCTCAGACCCGGTTCGATCAGTGCGACACAGAATCGGTACCCTGGTACCTGGGACGGCGCTTCGTTCATCTATCGATCATGTGGGGATTCCTTGGGCTACTGGCTGCAACCGCCCTTGATCTCCTCTTCAAGGAGCCGTTCTCTCAGGTGCCTGTATTCTATCCGATGCGACTGTTGGGTACCGTGGCCGGTCTTTTCGTCCTGTACGGGACCAGTGTCGCCCTGATCAATCGACTGCGGCACCCTGACAAATACTCCTCCCACTCCCTTCCTTCAGATTGGTTGTTTCTCGGGTTGTTGTGGGGAGTGACCCTGACGGGTTTTGTGGCGGAGATCGCGGTCTATCTGCCCACCGCATCGGTGTGGGAGTATGTAGTGTTTCTCATCCACGTGGTAGGGGCCATGATGCTCGTGCTGTTACTGCCCTTTACCAAATTCGCCCATGCGGTGCTCCGACCTGTGGCTCTATTCATACATGCGTTCAAAGCTAACCGCCCAAGAGAGTAGTGCAGCGGCTACGGGAATTCCGGATCAGAGATTTTTGAGACGTTTCCCCAGAGTATGACGCGACGACAATCTCACTTGCGTAGACGAGGAATCGGATAGTTTGAAGGAAAGGAGAGGCAATGAGCCCGGACCAAGCTGAGTTCATCGATTTGCGAAAAAGGGTCGAGGAGTTGGGGCCGCCGCGGGAAGACAAGCTGTCGATGGTCGTCTTTTCGGGCGATCTCGACAAGGTGCTCGCCGCGATGATCATCGCTGTCGGCGCTGCTGCCATGGACATGAAAGTAGTACTTTTCTTCACCTTTTGGGGTACCGCAGCACTTCGCAAGCCACAGCGCCAAGTTGGCGGCAAGAACTTGATGTCGAGGATGTTCGGCTGGATGCTACCCACGGGCCGCAACAAGTTGAAGCTGTCCAAGATGAACATGGGCGGCATGGGAACGGCAATGATAAAGTCGCTGATGAAGACGAAAGGGGCTCCGGATTTGGACCTACTCTTCGGCCAAGCAGCTGAGCTTGGGGTAAAGATCTACGTCTGTGAGATGTCTATGGACCTCATGGGCCTCAAGCGCGAGGAGATAATCGACTACCCGCTTGTGGAATACGTCGGGGTTGCCACCTTTATGGCTCACGCCTCGAACTCAAGTAATCAGCTATTCATCTGATGAGGATGCCGGGGCTATTGCTGCCCTTTGAGGTGTTCGCAAACGATGTGCTTCTGCCGGCTGCTTTGTTCATACGTCAATCCAAAGCAAGACGGTGAGAGCGAAAAGAACACAGAAACCGGCTTAACGACGAATCAGGAATAATGGGAGCATGTAATTCGGAAGGCAAGGAAAGATATACGCGAGCAGGCGATGATTGAAGATGTTCAGGATTGACCGCGGAAACGAACTGATGAAAAGTCTGCCAGACAATGTGCAGAGGGCTGAGCAAATTGCCGAAATGTTAAGGGCATTGTCTCACCCTTTGCGTATTCGGATTCTGGCAGTCCTTTCAGAAAGTGGACAGAAGAACGTGACTGGTCTAGCGAGCCGTTTAGGAGCATCTCAGTCCTTTGTCTCCCGGCAGTTGGGAGTTCTCCGCACCCATGGCCTTCTGGTGGGCAGCCGAGTCGGACAGTCCGTTCAGTACACCTTGGCTCGGCCCCGTTTAAGGGAACTGGTTAAGTATTTAGAAGGATGTCCTGACTAAACTCCGACAGCGAGTGGCCGGGTCCGGCAAAAAAGAAAAGGAGACTTTGTCCATGGAAGAGAAGCAAGGTGTAGTGATCATAGCAACCCACGGTGGAGAAGACGCTGAACGAGCAACATTCCCGTTCGCTATGGGAAACGCGTCCTTGGCCATGGACGAGAAGGCAACGATCGTCCTCCAAGGGGCTGCCGTCTTTCTTGCGAAGAAGGGCTACGTCGAGCACGTGCACGCCAGTGGATTCGACCCGTTGCAGAAACTTATGAATGATTTCCTGGATCTTGGAGGTCAAATCCTTGTGTGCTCGCCCTGTATCAAAGAACGCAACATCGAAGAGACTGACCTGATTGAGAAGTCAAAGGTAATAGCCGGTGGCACGGTAATCAACGAGTGCTGCGATGCGAAGGCGGTTCTAAGCTATTGATCTGCTGATTTCGGTTGACGGTGGGGAGAGAATCGTATGGCCGAATTCACATCGTACGAACCGGACGTAGTCGAGGTGATGGGCGAAGTGATCAATTCCTTTGTGATGGCGTTCCCGGAGGAACTCCGTGACTTCGGACGCGCTGCCCTGGACAGACATGGACTTCGTGACGCCGATGCAAATCGATTCTACCGGGCACAAACGTTTCTGGATGCCTTGAGAGAGGTGACCCAACGAGCGGGGAGGAACATGATGACAAGAATCGGCGAAGGTATCGCGTTGAGCGTGGCTCTTCCTCCCGAATGGGACAACCTGCAAGCAGCTCTCGAAGGTTTGGATAGAGCCTACCACTCGAAATATCGTGGCGGGAAGATCGGAAATTGGAGCTATCAGCATGAGGGGATGAGCCGAGGTCTCGTGCACGTCAGAGTGATGAGTACCAACCACTACTGTTGTGCCTTTGACCGCGGAGTCCTGGAAGGTATTGCAAAGCGTTTCAGACCCACCGGGATCACTGACGTGCTGGTGCGACATCAAGACTCCGAACCATGCAGAAAGACGGGAGGGGATTCCTGTACATACGTCATCTCCTGGGGATGACGACAAGAGAGGTTGAGACGATGGAAGAAACAGCGAGGCCAGGACCTATTGTGCGTATCGGTGACCTCGTCGCCGCTAAACTGAGGGGAGCGGCTGTCACATGCCGTCCTTCCTTCGAGATCAACGAGGTTGATTTCACCCACATGGACAACGAGTTCCAGGCGGTTCTCTTTTTCTGTCGGTTTGCCGGCACCATTGACGGTGAAGAGTACAGCTTTCGAAAATGCTATGCCCGGGGTTGCCCCCACAACCTGTGCCCCCACGTATCTCAAGCCGTCATGATTGCCAACCGGTATTTGCAGAAAGATTACCGGAGGCTGAAGGAAAGCGGTATTGATGTGGAAACCAAGCTCTTCTCCTTAGACGACATGGTCGTCAGGTTCCAGGACTTCAGAGAGGAGCATGGCCCGACGCTCACCCTGGACGACTACCTTCACATTGCCAAGGAAGGGAACGAAGTCGCCATGGTAATCTCGTTGGAATGCTTCCCTGCGGTCGAAAACTTCGGGAACCGTAAAGAGGCCCGGACCTTCTTTTTGGTCAACTGTGACGTTACCAGTCTTGGAGCAACTCACCAGTGTCAACGGTGCTTCGCGTGCTACGCCACGGATCGGGAGGCGGATGAAAAACCCCGCCAGTTGCGCATTGCCAACGACCGGCTGGGCACGCTTTTCAAGGAATTTGATCAGGCCGGGATCAAATACGAAAAACGCTTCTTCGCGTGACCTGATAAGCCATCCGCGTTTTCGGGTCATGGGCATGAGGCAAAGGACCCGCTCGTGGGAGAGAACAGGCCAAGTGTCTAACTTATTACCGCTGCTGAGACTTTTTGTGGGAAGGATGAGCCGCAGGCGGCCGGCGGTACCGGACCGCACCGTCCCCTCTCCTGTCAAACCGGAGATCCGGTACCACCTACAATTCCTCGACTTCATCAAAATTTTCGCTGCGATAGGAAGTGATAAGAATCTTTTCCCCAAACAATGCTGTACCTGTGGACAGGAATACCGTAACTTTCCTGAATACCTCCATGGCACGGCACCCGTTGGACACGGCCTGGAAGACTGCACGGACGTGATGCAGGTGCCGTACACCTTGCAATACCGGAATTGCGCGTGCGGTTCGACTCTGGTCTTGGCCTTGACCGATGACACGTTTCCGATACTGGAGAGATTTTGGCAAACCCTGAAACAGGCGTCTGAAGAGTCGGGGAGACCGTTGCGACACGTGGTCGCTGAGTTCCGTGAGCAGTGCAACCGGTATGTGATCGGTCAACACCTTTCCGAAAAAGAAAAGGACGGCTGACTCGCTTCTGGGGAAGCCCGGCGACAAGCGTGAGGAGGGTTGTTCACGACGTACGGAAAGGCGGAGAAAATCCCACTGCAATACCCACCACTGCGCAAATTGAGTGACTCACCCATGGGTATCATGGACCCCGCAAACTGGACCGGGGGGTTAGGGTGGAAAACCCGGCCTCGACATAATTCGATTGCGCGCGCAGCGCGTGCGGAATCAAACACACAATAAGCCCGAACGTTCACCGGCGAGGGCCTTTGCGGACAAATGCCCTCGCCGGTGAATTCTTACTCGACACCGTACCGATGACCGCGCGATCGTCATTCAGGTTGATCTTGACAACCTTCTCGCAAATGACGGGCTTGACGCGCTGCTCGTCGGAGAAACGCTCGGCACGGACAGGGACCTTTCGCGGCTCGATGGCTCCCTTAAACGCAGTCTAGCCCCGTAGACTGGCAGCATATTCCTCCAGCCCGAATCTCTTGATCTTTCGCAACAAAGACAGCCTGGCAATGCCCATAATTGAAGCCGCATGCGTCTTGTTGCCCCCTGTCTCCTTGAGCACTTCTCGGATGTACTTGATTTCCAGCTCTTTGAGGCTCGGCAGCTCCTCATCGTCACTACGGAAGGTCGTTACCTCATAGTGCATGAGGTCATCGGGGAGGTGTTGCGGCTCTATGATGCCTCCACCGGCAAGAACAATCCCGCGTTCTATGATATTCTCCAGTTCCCTCACATTGCCGGGGAAACCGTACTTCGTCAGGATTTCAAGGGCCTCTCGTGACAACGACGGGATCTCCCTTCCCATGAGCCTCGAATGCTTGGCAAGAAAGTACTGGCACAAAAGCGGGATGTCACCTGTTCTGGCCGATAAGGGTAGAATCTTTAATGATACCACATTCAGTCTATAGTAGAGGTCGGTCCGGAATTCTCCCTCGGTGAGTGCTTCCTGGAAATTTCTGTTGGTGGCTCCGATAAACCTGACATCCACGTTGATAGGCTTTGTGCTTCCCAATCTCATGGTCTGTTGTTCCTGGATGACTCTGAGAAGCTTAACCTGCATCCCCGCGGTCATTTCGGTAATCTCATCCAGGAACAAAATCCCCCCGTTTGCGGCCTCTATGATGCCCGGCTTGGTGGAATTCGCGCCTGTGTAAGCTCCTTTTTCATGGCCGAAAAGCTCATTGGACAAGAGTTCTTCATTGAACGCTCCGCAATTGACGGCGAGGAGCGGGCCATGTCGTCTCATGCTATTCTCATGGATAAATCTTGCCAGGAGCTCCTTTCCTGTTCCGGATTCGCCGGTGATAAGCAAATTGCAGTCCGCGGAGGCCACCTGGCGCGCGGTATCCAACATTGCTCGCATGCCCGGATCCTGCGTGATAATCCTTACACCGGAACCCTTCTGCTGCTCTTCTATATGTTCTTTGAGTCTCAGGTTCTCTTTCTTCAGGCGCACCTTCTCCACCGCCTCCGCCACCACCTTGCGGACCTCCTCATTGTGGTAGGGCTTGGCAACATAATGGTACGCGCCCTGTTTCATTGCTTCTATCGCGGAATCCACGGTGGCATAACCGGTGATCATGATCACTTCCGTGAGCGGACGTAATCGTTTGCATTCTCGAAGGATCTTCATCCCGTCCACCTTTGCCATGCGAAGATCCGTCAAGACGACATCGAACTCCGTTTCCGTCAGCAGGTTCAGTCCTTTGGGCCCACTGTCGGCCGGGACGACGCTGAACCCTTCGCTCTTGAGTATGTGCGCCAGATTTCTCAGAGCCACTTCCTCATCATCGACAACCAATATTCTTTCTGAGACGCTCACGCAGGCTTCTCCTGGGCCGGCATTCTCAGCACAAAGGTCGTCCCCTTTCCAGGAACGCTGTGAACTAAGATTTGGCCCCCGTGCTTTGCCACTATGTCGTGGGTGACAAAGAGGCCCAAGCCGGTTCCTTTACCCAACTCTTTTGTACCAAAAAAGGGATCGAAAATCTTGCTCTGTATTTCCTCTGAAATGCCCGAGCCTGTATCCAATATCATGAGATCTGTCATCCCGTCCGTTGTGTGATACGCTTCGATTATTATTTTTCCCTCACCGTCAATTGCCTCCACCGCGTTGGTGATAAGATTCATCAATGCCTGTTGAATCGTTTGTTTGTCCGCGAAGATCGTTTCATCCGGCGTGACGTTGACCCACACTTCAACTTCTGGCGCAATTTGCCCGTGCAGCAGGCTCAGGGTCCGTTCGATGAGATCTTTCAGATTCAACGGTTCCTTCAAGAACTCCTTTCCTCTGCCGAGTTCGAGAAGATCCCGCACGATATTCCCGGCCTTGTCAACTTGTTTGATGATCGTTGAAAGGCTTGTCCTCTGGAATTCCTGATCCACGGTGCCGATGTCCTCCACGAGTATTTCACAGGTGGAACGGATATTGGAAAGCGGATTATTTAGCTCATGAGCAACTCCGGCCAGGAGGGTCCCCAGTGAGGCGAGATGCCTGGACCGAAGGAGGTCTTCTTCCCGCTTCTTCAGGTCCCGGGCCATGCGGTTGAACGCTTTGTAAATCTCGGCTATCTCAAGTTCTTGCGGGTGAGCCTCGATTTCTCGGAAGTCCCCCTTTCCGATTCTCTCCGTATGCTCCTGGAGTGACTTCAACGGATGAATAACCCTCCCGAGGACAAGGGCCCCGAATACCAGGAGCCCTATCCCGGCCAACAGAGCCTGAACAAGTTGAATTCTGTTGACGACACTGATGGTCTTCCGTATGTTCTGTCTCTTTTGCTTCGCAATGGACTCCGCGTACGTGAGGAGTCGGGTTCCGATGTCTCTTATCCTTTTTTGTTCGGCCACGGACTGCGTCTTAGCAACCCCGCCACCCGCAACCTCAGCAGTCAGGTATTCAGACATTGCTCGCTCATAGTCCTGCAGACGCTTATTGAATGTTTCCATCCTTCTCTGCGAAAAGATCCGTTCGAACTCCTGTCTATTCGCTGCCAGAATTCGCCTTGCATCCTTGACCGCAGAGAGAGCTCTCAGCCCGAAGTCTTTCTCTTGATAGAGGAAGAGATTCTTCTCGCACCGTCGGAGGTCCTGGACTCTCTCTTCCAGCCTGGACACTTCCTCCAGAATCACCACCCTTCTCTGGAGCAACCGCATGAGATACGCACTGGTGACCAGGAGTCCAATTATGACGATAAACGCAACCACGAACGTCAAAACAATCTTGAGTTTGATACTAAGAATAGGTTGAGACATCTCCTCCGGTCATCCTCCTGGGGGATCAAGGCATCCGTTTCTCACCGGCCTCACGAGGGCTTAGATTGCAATTTTCGTACCGCCGCCGGCGAAGATCCGACAGATTCGCCAGGCCGCGCTCGGCTGCCGCCCAAATCCTTCAGATAACGAACCGGTCGTCGCGCTGTGCCACATAATGGCATATCTTATAGTAATCCCGCCACAAAGTCGTAAACCCAGCCGGGAATCCACCGAAACGGGGGTATGTCAAAAGCGACTCCCATGAGAAAGAGCGTGTATGCGTACACCAAACAGTGAAAAAATGTGCCCACCAGGGTCCTACTCGTCATCCAGAAGTAACCTTCTCCCGGCATCGCCAGTTCCCTGTGAATCCGTATCATGGTCGCAAGAGTCGCAGCACCAAGAAGGATGAGGAGCAAATTTGACGGATCGAGCAGAGGATTCCCCACAAGATACCGGAGAACACATGCGGTTGTCAGCAACAGACCCAGGAACCCAAGCGCCCCTAACACAAGGTCGATGACTATGTCTTGAATCAGTTTCCTTTCTTCGTCTCCGGATGGATTAATAATAATCCTTCTCATCCCAGAATCCCTATTCGCAATAAAACCAGTCCCTTACAATCGCTGTTACGGCAGGTGTAACATTTTGTAGCACCAGTTCTCGTCGCAGCAGAATCCCTCTAACGCTGAACGGAGAGTGTACAACCTTTCTTTTCGGTTGCCAACTGTTACTTTTTGTTACACCTCTCTTCCCGAAACTGCACTCCCACCGCACCTGCTCCGTCAGGTCATTAATCAATCAATCTCATATGTTACCACTTTGGCACGATATTTGAGTCATAATCGAGACAGCAAACCAGGAGTGCACAATCATGAAAAGCTTCAAAGAGAAGATCGAGGCAATCCTGACCGCTGTGACGTTCGCCGAAGCCGGGGAGCATGAAACTGCCCTGAGCTTTCTTCGGGCCTCCCACCGAGCTGAGGCAGTAAGCGAGAAGGCCCGTGATCGGAAAAGGGCGACTCACACTGCTAAGAAAACAACGGTTAGAGAAAAACTGCAAAATCATTTCGTGGCAGCAACCTTTGCCGAAGCTGGAGAATTCGAGACCGCTCGCCAAATACTCCCCGCCTATGAAAGGAAGCAGACGGTACTGCTTGCCGTTGAGGGGAGAGTGCCTACAAAGGCCACCTTCGACTATGCCGTCAACCTGTGCACGCGCATGAATGCGAATTTGGATATCCTCCAGATTTTATCACGGAGTAGCTCTGAAGGCGACGGACCGTCGGAAAGGCTGGCGGCTCTGCTTCCCGGACTCGAAGGCAAGGGGGTCTCATTCAACGTGACGGTCAGAAAGGCGAAAGCGATCGAGATTCTCTACGATTATGTGCGAATGCGCAAGAACGTAGTGACTGCCGTCATCGACTCGCCCAACCTGCGGGACAAAGAAGCCGCAGATATCGGCTGGAAAGAAACACTGCAGAATGTTGCGGAAAGGGTCTCCATTCCGCTGGTGACGGTATCACAAAGAGAACCGGACGAGGTCCCCATAAGGCTTCGCTAGAGTCTCCAATAAGTCCCAACGAAAAAGAACATGGAGGAGAATAGACCATGTGGCAAGCATTTGAAAGAATCATGAACGCGGTGACCTTTGCCGAGGCAGGCGAACCTGAAACGGCCCTCTCCCTGTTGCACGCGGAAGGAAAGGAGTTGAAGAGTGCGGACAACGCGGAGGGCAAAAAAGCCGGCATTTCCGAAAGAGCCCAACAGTATATGAGGGCGATCACCTTTGCGGAAGAGGGCGAACATGAATACGCCCGAGAAGCTCTTGAGGAGATTGCGCCCGCCGCTCGTCCTGCGGAAGCTAAATGCATATTGGTCCTCGGCAACGAGGACACCTTCGCCGATTATCTCATCACTTATGCCGTAGACATGGCGGAACGGTTTGATTACGAGATCATAGCTCTCAACGCACTGCCAATGAGCAGAAAGACCCGTCTGTTAAGCGGGTTTGCCGATGAAATTGGAGAGCGGTTCCACGAGAACGCTCGGACTGCTGGAGACACTTTCAGGAGGAGAGCCGAGGAACGCGGAGTTCGCTTCCACCAAGAGATAATACTGATGTCGGAACAGAAGGCAATAAGACATCTGCACAAGGAGAAAGGGAATATCGAGTTCGTGCTTACCGAACCGGAAAATCTGTCCGCCGAACAAGCGCCTGAATGTGAAGGCTCGGTTTGTGTATGCTCTTTGGTGTAATGATCCGGGTCTGGCTGCAAACCCAGGATAAACAGTGCTGCGAGCTGCCGGGACCATTTGGTCCCGGACTGTCTTTAAGGGAGTGGTGTAAGGATTATGGAACTGACCAATCAGATGATCATGGTGATGGCCATGATCGGAATAGCGGTTTTCTTGTTCGTAATCGAGTGGGTACGGGTCGATGTTGTGGCCATAATCATGATGGTCACACTTCCCCTGCTCGGTCTGGTCACGCCTACGGAAGCGTTCATCGGATTGAGCAGCAACGCCGTGGTCTCGATTATCGCGGTCATTATCATAGGGGCGGGATTAGATAAGACCGGGAGCATAAATAGGCTGGTCACTCCGGTAATGAAACTTGCCGGGAACAGCCAGTCACGCATCACGATTATGATTGCGGGTACCGTTGCCGCAATCTCGAGCTTCATGCAGAACATCGGTGCGGCAGCTCTGTTCCTACCGGCCATTCAGCGTGTCAGCAAGAACACGAAAATACCCCTTTCACAGCTCCTCATGCCCATAGGATTTTGTGCCATTTTGGGGGGGACGATTACGTTAGTGGGCTGTAGTCCGTTGATTCTCCTCAACGATCTGTTGATACCTTTCAAGCTGAAACCCTTTGGGCTGTTCGACGTGACACCCATCGGTCTGGCTCTGGTTGCCAGCGGCATTCTGTACTTCATTGTGTTCAAGAATCTGGTGCTTCCAAAGAGAAGCCAGGACGAAGAGATTGACACCACGTCGACCGACCACATGTCCCGGTACCATCACCTGGGAGTCCCATGGGAGGTTGCCACGCCCAACGGTCTACGGGAAAGACCGTCCTTGCGTGATTTGCGCGACAGATTCTTCGTCAATGTCATCGGGTCAACAAAGAGCGGATCAAAAAACATGACCTTCTCTCCTTCGCTCGATCAGGAGATGGCTCCCGACACTCATTACCTTGTGATCGCCAAGAAGGAAAATATTGAAAGGCTGGCAAACGACCTTGAGCTGGAGATGAAGGAGGATCTGGATCTGTTCAAGAAAGAGATGTCTCCGGAGATATCAGGGACCATAGAAGCCGTTGTTTCGCCCCGGTCGGATCTTGTTGGCAAGACTCTTCTGCAGGCTCATTTCCGGGACAAATACAGTCTCAACGCCCTTGCCATATACCGCAGCGACCGAATTTTCTATGCGGGTCTGAGCAGCATTCCTCTGCAGATAGGGGATGCGATACTCCTTCAGGGCTCCTGGAGGCGGTTCCAAATATTGAGGGAAAGCAAAGACCTGATTCTGGCCACACCGTTGGACGCCGAGATCATGAAGCCGGAAAAAGCCCTGTGGGCCGGATTATGGTTGGCGGTAGCGCTCATAATGATCATGGCCTTCAAAATCCAGCTTTCGGTTGCCCTTATGACAGGCGCACTCGGGATGATCGTAACGCGAGTCCTATCCATCGACGAAGCATACAAGGCCGTGGACTGGCGAACAATCTTCCTCCTGGGAGGGCTCATTCCTCTGGGCATCGCCACGGAAAAGACTGGAACAGCCGCGTATATAGCCCAGACGGTCCTGTCAATGCTCGGCCATGTCTCTCCGCTCGTGCTGTTGACCGTGATAGGAATACTCTCCACCATTTTCACGTTGGTAATTTCCAATGTCGGGGCGACCGTCTTGCTCGTCCCCCTGGTGGTGAACATGGCAATGGGTGCAGGTACTGATCCGAGAATGGCAGCACTGATAGTGGGTCTTGCCACGTCCAACTCGTTCATGTTGCCGACCCACCAGGTCAACGCTCTTTACATGGGACCCGGACGATATCGGAGTGTGGATTTTATAAAGGCGGGTTCGATCATGAGCGTCATATTCATCATTGTAATGATCGGCATGATCTATCTTTGCTACGGAGTGAAGTGATCCTCGCGCGATTGAGGGGGCACAGACGGTTCGGATCGGACAGACAGTGAAACGGCCGTATCCAACCTCCGACTGCCGCCAAACCGCGACTCATCCGTTTCCTACAGTGCTGCCAAAAGGGGAAGTAGATGCCTCAGTCGGTTCCCGTTGCGCAAGTAATGATCAATCCCACGGATTGGACGCTGCTCAGGGCGCATACCCCGATAAAGGACGCCATCGCAATTCTTAGAATACTCAGCGAAGAAAAGAAGCTAGAGCGAGGACATTCAACTCCTCTGGTCCTGGACGACGACTACAACCTTATCGGCCTGATCAGGTTGACTGACCTTCTTAGAAGCATCAGGCATCTTTGCGACGACCCTGACGGAGCTGGCACATTGGATCAGGCACTCAGACCGGTTTCTGAGTTGGCACACCCCTTGCCGGACTCCGTAGAGCCAGGTGACAGCATCCTCAAGGCCCTCGACATCATGCTGGACCACGACGCATCCCTGGTGCCGGTGATCAAGGAACACAAGCTGGTAGGTATCGTGCAACTTGGGGATATATTTCACACCGTGGCAAAATTGCTGCTCGACGAGGAGGAGACGGACGAGAGGAGCTGGATTGCTAAGTACCTTCACTCCTAACGGCCGGCCGGTCATGACTCTTCCCGATAAGCCCACGTAGGTCTGGCGCTGCCTTGTTGGAAGAAGTTTGTCGGGAAGGCCAGGTGTCCATGGACCCAGGTGCTTCTGAAGGAGGTGCGAAACCGTAATCAAAGTCCGGCTTGGAGTGATCGTTGTCATCCTGCTGCTGTTGGTTAACTGGCTTTCCAAAGAGTGAGCGCGAGCGGTGCCGCGTTTGGCCGCTCGGAGAAAATCGACTTGTCCCCAGAGAGGAGGCCTGGAATGCCTTTTGTGAAGAATAAGGTTCGGGACCTCATGGTTCCCATAGAGAAATACGCAGTTGCGACTGCTGACAGTTCCTTGAAAGACGCGGTGTCAAAGCTTGAAGAAGGATTTCTGAACGAAGACGCCGGCGGGAGACATCGCACGCTTCTCGTTTTGGATGAATCCGGCAGTCTCGTCGGAATCATTGATTTCAGAAGAATTATCGAAGTATTGATTCCCGAATGTTCGGAAAAGCTAAGGAAGAGATTGGAAGATCTGGGCTTGGCTTTGATGTCCGTTCGTTCCACTGCGGACCATCCTGATGATGCTAGGTCGCAATTCAGGGAGCGAGTGCTGAAAAATGCCCAGACGACGGTGAGAGACATCATGCTTAAGACAAGGGGCGCGACTCAGGCGGATGCCGACCTTCTGGAAGCCATCAAGATCAAATGCAGCAACAAACTCACGGTGTTACCCGTGTACGATGGAGATCGATTAGTGGGAGTCCTACGCGATGTGGATGTGTTCCTGGCCATCGCGGAAACCCTGAGGACTTGACAAACATTGAGGTATGGTGGCCTCTATTCCACCAATACAGCAATACCTTAGAGGTTCAGGGAAGCTAACATAGGGACGGTCAGCCTTTTTCCGTTCCGCTTCATTGGCCGTTTGGGGAGATGATATGACCGTGCGGTTCTATGCATGTTTTGCGGCAGTGCTGTGTGGGGTTCTCCTGTCGATCGGAGTCTGCCGGAGTGAGACGCTCCCGACCGGCGGCAGTGTTCTCGTTATCAGGGGCGAGGTGAAGGATTCGATAGGAAACCCCGTCGGCGGAGCGGAAATCCAACCGTACCTGGATGGTCGTCCTTACGGTGTTGCGAAAGACCACGGTGCTCACGAGAGTCACAAAGACAACCTGTCCTCAAAGGAAAACGGCCTCTTTATGATCAAGATTCGTGCCCCTCTTGACAAGATTGAGCAGGGTACGTGGGCCCTCCGAGTGACCAGGCCGAACTTCATAGCGGAAGAGCTGATACCCGTTGGGACCATTCAAAAGAAAGGAATCGACAAGAAAGGGGTTCATCATCTGACCGCTGACGTGGAAATCACGCTCAAGCGATTTCGGAGTGCCGCGTTTTGGGTCGCGTTGTTGGTTCTTGTGGGAATTTACGTGTTGATTTCCCTGGAACTCGTACACAGAACCCTTGCGGCATTGTTGGGGGCGGCGGCTATTCTGGCGATCACCCACACGGTAGGGCACTTTGATCAATCCTATAGGATTCTGACGTTTGACCAATCCCTTCATGCGGTTGATTGGAACGTGATTTTTCTCCTCATGGGCATGATGATCATCGTCGGTGTCCTGAAGGAGTCGGGAATATTTCAGTGGATGGCGTATAAGTCATTCCAACTGACCAAGGGCCGCATTTTTCTGCTCGCGGCGGCGCTCTGTGTAGTGACGGCGGTGCTCAGCGCGTTCCTGGACAATGTGACCACCATGCTCCTTCTCACACCGGTCACCATCGAAATTGCTGTAGTACTGGGGATCTCTCCCTTTGCCTTTCTCGTACCGGAGATTATGGCTTCCAACTTCGGAGGTACCGCAACGCTGATCGGAGATCCGCCAAACATTATGATCGGTTCCTACGCAGGGCTTACATTCAATGACTTTGTCGTTACCCTGACACCTGTGGTGATCGTGACGATGGTGGCTCAGATATTTTTCACCAAATGGTACTACGGCCGGGACTACGCTACGGCCAAGGTGGATGACGTGCCGGGCATGATATCCTTCCTTCGGGAGAAGTATCAGATATCCGATTTGCGGATTCTCACTGTAGGAGGAACGGTTCTCGTCGGTGTCGTGACGCTGTTTGTTCTCCACGGTTTTTTCGAGATGGAGGTGAGTGTGGCCGCGCTGCTGGGTGCAGCGCTGATTTTGATTTTGAACAGAGTTAACATGGTTGAGGTTCTGGAACATGAGATCGAGTGGGTCTCTCTCGTTTTCTTCATCATGCTGTTCATCGTCGTGGGTGCTGCTGAGGAGACAGGGATACTGCAGTTCATCGCCGATTGGCTGGTAAAGATCTGTCGGGGTGATCTGCTTTTTGCAATACTTCTCATCCTCTGGACCTCGGCGGTGCTGTCCGCCATCGTTGACAACATACCCTTCACCGCAACCATGCTTCCCGTGGTCGCCTTTCTCACCAAGACCATACCCGGCGCAGAGTCCGGCGTCCTGTGGTGGGCCCTCGCGCTCGGTGCCTGCTTCGGAGGGAACGGCACCATAATCGGGGCCTCGGCAAATGTCATAACAACAGGTATAGCGGAAAAGGCTGGCCACAGGATCACCTTCTTCGAGTTTCTCAAGCATGGCGTGCCCGTAACCACGATCAGTCTGGTAATTGCTTCCCTGTTTCTCGTTATCTTCTATTGAAACGAAAAACACTGGCGTATCGCGAGCGTTTCGCCGAACTGGAGGGAACAGCATTGAGATTTTGCCCAAGGAATCAACCTCCCCCTTCCGCCGGTCAGAGCCGGCACACAGACAAACCTCATACAAGCGCCCTGCTTATCGTTGGTACGCCCTCCCTCCTCGCGGCGGGAGACCATGGGGCCTCCTCCCAGGTTCCGGAGATCTCTCTGCCTACATCCGCCGCTCTCTGAACACGGCAGGCCTTCGGGGATCTAACCACAAACGATCCCTCTGTGCCGGCTTGCGCAATGGTAAGAGCGTCGCCACCGCTGAGCTGTCACGAGGCTGAAGCCATTCAGGAAGGTGCAGCTCCCTTGCGTCCCACAGGATTTTCTGGGTACGCTTCACATGCATTGTTTGGCGGTTCACGGGGTCGTGCAGAGTCTTCCTTCCACACCCGGAGGAGTGGACTCGGTCTATTTGACAACCTCTGTGGGATGCGCAACGCTCGACAGGGGTGGCTGGGCCTTACCCGGCGGCGACTCTCGCCCCCGCGAGAGATGCCCAACTTTGCCTGGTGCCCTACCATTTCCAAAAAACGGGGAAACCGGTGGCTTGCGCAAGAGCACTGACCACGAATCGGCTTGGTCAGTGGCACCTCAGGCTTCCATAGGGCATAAACGTGTGGTGCCACGGATCTGTCCCGCTGGATGAGGGACAGATCCGCGGCTTCCTGCTCCGATTCCATGTCACTTATTTGACCGCTCATTGGTATCAGATGCTCTCCAATAGACCTGCCCAAATCCATCACCCGTAGGGAAGCTCCAAATAGGCCGGAAAACCGGCCGACGCCGTCCTCCCCTCTCCCTGTTCGCTTCTCTTCTTCATACTTGAATGCAGTATCCCTTGTGACATGACCACGTACGCCTCGTTGGTGATAGGTTCTTCCTCACAAAAGAATTCTATCTTCCTGAAACTTCAGGGGTAACGAGGTTTTTCACTTTTTTGATGCGTGATCCGCGTTCTGTGCCCGGCAAGGGACAGGTGGTGACCATCGTCCTCCCCTGTTCCTTCGGCGGCTGGGGCTTGCGGTTCACTTCTTGGCACCTTGTGTAAGCTCGTAGGCATCACGAGAACGGGACGGGGATGAAGGTCAATGTGAAAAGCACGAGCGCGGCCCAGCCGATCACCCTCCCCGTCGTTCCCAGAGCCATGTACGGGTCTAGTGGCGAAGGGTGCCTCAACCCAAGGAAGAAGACAAGTGCCCCAAAGATAAGCCAGCCAGGCCAAACCAGTATTCCCATGGGAATCAAAAGACCGAAGAAGCCTACGGAAACGGCCTTCGCCGCCCGCGGACCGAAGAGAGCGTACACCACGTGACCGCCGTCAAGCTGCCCGATGGGAAGCAGATTCATCGCAGTGACGAAGAGTCCGAACCAGGCCGCCAATGCCGTCGGATGAAGGATCACCGTGATATGTGAGGAGAACTCGCCGAACCTGACGAGACAGAGCAACTCCAGAATAAGGGACGATCCGAGCGAGAAGCTTGCCGGAGAGACCGCTTCGGGCCGAATCTCCGACAGGCACAGTCCCGCATAGAGCAACGGGATCGCTACCACGGCTCCTGCGAGCGGCCCGGAAGCGCCGATCTCGACGAGGACTCTCCGATTTGTGATCGGGGATCGGATCTTGATGAAAGCTCCGAACGTGCCCAGCGGCGGGGGTGCAGGCAGGAAATAGGGTGGAGTCACATTCAGGTACCGTCTTGTCCCGGTCAGGTAGTGCCCCATCTCATGCACCAGGAGAATCAACATGAGAGGCGCGGAAAAGACCCATCCGCTGAGGAACCCTCCGAGAACAAAGGATCTTACGCTCGCCGGCACGCCCTCTGCATAGAGCGACCCCGCCGCGGTAGTTGTAAACACAGTAACAACGAAGAGCACCAGGTTGATTGTCCAGGTTTTTCTCCGGATGGTCACCTCCACTGGCCCGATCTTTAGTCGCATTCTCCCCGACCGTGAATCCGTCGAAAGCCCGCGTTCATCCTTGCACCAAGGCGCGCTCAAACAAGCGACCGGGGATCTGGGCCTGAGTTTTCATCCGCACCCGGTCCCGGAGCGAGCGGGGATGGACGGGCAGGCACCTCGCCCCATAAAGAGACCAATTTTCTCCCGAGGGGGAGGGTTGGGGTGAGCAAGCATCTTGTGCCTTTGAAAGCGCATCGGTGTGAGTCGGTACAGTCTTCGAGATTGGTGGTCAAGCCTACCGCTACGAAGAATTCGCATACCGAATGGCCTACGCGCCATCGGTCTTACGCAGATGGATGGGTTCGTTGAAGAGAGGGTCGGGTGTCACGACTCGAAGCACCTCTTCCACGGTGGTGGTTCCATTGAGCATCTTGCGGATGGCATTGTGCCACAAGCTACTGTAATTCTGCTTAATTGCAGTCTCCTTGAGAGCTTTCATATCGGGCTCGTCAGTGATTAATTTGGCCATTTCCTCATCGATCGCCACCACCTCGTACACACTCTCCCTCTTGAAGTATCCTGTCTCACGGCATTGATAGCATCCACGCCCTCGTTTCAGCAGGATCTTTTCCGGACCGTCAAAGTTGAAACCCCGCCTGTTAAGTTCCTTGAGAAAAATGGTATAGCTCTCCTCACAAGCGGGACAGATCTTTCTCATGAGCCTCTGAGCCAGGAGCCCGATGATGGTGGTCGACAGCAGGAAGCCGGGAACCCGCAAATCCAGCATGCGCCCTATCGCGGAGAGCGCGTCATTCGTGTGAATCGTCGAAAAGACGAGGTGTCCTGTGAGCGCCGCCTGAACCGCGAGAGCAGCGGTCTCCTCGTCCCGTATCTCGCCGATCATGATGATGTCCGGATCCTGGCGCATCACGTGGCGCAGTATCGGACCGAAGGTCATCCGTTCAGTCGGGTCGTGCAGCATGCTCACCGCGGGATTGACCGATATCTGGTTGAATCGCTCGAAAACCATTTCCACGGGGTCTTCTATGGTCGTGAGGTTCCTGTCCGAGGTGGCCAACACCTTTAACCCTGAATAGAGCGTGGTAGTCTTTCCCGATCCCGTGGGCCCGGTGACGAGGATGATACCGTGGGTCTTTGTGATCATGCCCTGAAAAACCGTCAGATCGTAGGGGGTGAAGCCGAGTTCTTCCAGATCCATGAAGAGAAGATCGGGGTCCTGGACCCGGCAGACCGTCTTCTCGCCGAACGCGGTAAGCACTGTGGAGACGCGAACCTCGAGTTCCCTTCTGCTCGCGGCAAGCTTTATCCTCCCGTCCTGAGGACGGCGTTTCTCGGCAATGTCGAGCCCCGCCATACCCTTTATGCGGCTCGTAAAGGCTCCGTGCAGTGGCCCGGGAATCTGGTCTATATCGTGGAGCACCCCGTCAATTCGCATACGTAACACGGTTTTATCGCGTTTGGGTTCCAAGTGGACATCGCTGGCACGCAGGGAGATCGCTCGCCGGAACATGGCATCCACAGCCGTGCGGATATTCTTGTCCGTGTGGGAGATCTCTTCAAGACTTTTGACCTCCGCGAGTCTTTCCAGATCCTTGAGTTCCGCGAAGTGCTGGATGTGTTTCTCTTCCGCGGCCTTGATAGACGACCTGAAACCATGGAACTCAAGGATGATCTTGATGATATCTTCTTTTGGCGCCACGACGACTTCGACATCGCGGCCGCTCACCCGGGAGACGTCTTCCAGAACCTCCTGTTGTGTGGGATCATATATTGCGACCCGGAGTTTGCCGTTCCTTTCCTCTATGGGAAGTAGCAAGTAGCGATCAACAAACTTCTGAGGAAGTGTGCTCGTGACAAAGTCCGGGTCAAGTTCCAGGGCTTCCAACCTCGTGAAGGAATAGCCCTGGTGGTTGGACAGAGCCTTGATGATCGCTGGCTCGGTCAGCAAGCCTTCCGGGCCGACCAGTTTCATTTCCGCGATGATGTCCGCGGCCGTGGTCTGATGCGCCGAGGGAAGCGATTCCCTCACTTGTCGAGCACGCTCCTGTGAGAGCCGTTCTCGTATGAACAGTTCCGCTTCCTGCAACTTGACCAGCCCGGCATCATCGAGGAGGCCCGAATTGTACAGGATCTCGCTAATTTCATTGATATCGTTGTAGATTTTCACGGTCTCGCACCCGAAACGCAGACCCGACTCCGTAACCCGGATATCCTCCGGAAACTGTTTTACTCCTTTCTTTTGTAGTGCTTTTTTCGCAGGAGTTCAAGGCCGGCGCACGACGCTTCGCCGGCGCTCTCATAAATCCTGCTGTCTTGGATTGAAATCAACACGGACGGGCATGCACACGGTGGTGGGGGCGTAGCCTGACCACCATCTCGAAAGCTCAGTACGCCACGGTCTTGTATTGTTTGCGCGCAAAGCTCAGTACCGATTGACGCGTTCAGTTTCTTGGGCATGCCATAACGGAGAGCACGCATTTGCAGGAAAACGCGTACGCTGCCCCTCTCCCAGACGGAGCTGAACAGGCTGCGCGAGAACCTGAACCGTGATCAGAAGGCACTCGCTTGATCGCGCATCGATGTGGTGACTGAGCTATCTGGGGGCTCAAGCAGGCACGTCTGGGAAAACGGGGTTCATATCCGCCAGATCCAAACGACGAACGCAAAAAAATTCGTGCTCCCTCCCTCGCCGCAAGGACCACGCCACTCTGGCGGCTATTTTTTGGGCCTCGGCCTGCCCTTTCGCTCGGCTTCCCCTATTGCTCCCGACCCTTCCGTCGGTCAGGCGTAGGTTGACCAAGGAGGGTTTTCTTGCACGAAGGTGCTCCGCGTAGCGCGATGCCACCCGCCATCGATTCAGAAGTAGTTGAAATTACTGGTCATGTTTCATTTCAGGGCTGGCCCAACGCCGAGTTGCCCCACACCCCTTCTCCGGAACTTCCGCTTTCCCGTCCGGAGACAGGTTCACTTCCTCGACCGAGGGCCGCGGCCCCCCGATCGGCCTCCAGCGCAGGCGCTACCTGTCATCGCCCCCCTATCTGCACTATCGAATGGGGCCCCCCCGGCGGAGAATGGCTTCGATGGCGCATGAGTCAGGTTCTTGGGAAATTCGAATTGGCACATGATCGCTTCTTCCCGGCAAACACTTCTCTCCGAAAGGAAGGTCAATGTGCGCGAAGCTGTCCCTTCGAAATCGGGAGCCGATATTCGTTAACCCACACCCTCCGGCCCCGGCAACTGGGCCGGGGCACAAACATGCGGCCCACTTTGTGACCGTTCCGCAGTCGTCGTCCTTCAGACCTGCTCGTTCGCTTTCTCTCTCAGCTCCTTGCCGGTCTTGAAAAGCGGCAAGTTCTTGGCCGCGACTTCTATCTTGGATCCGGTCTTCGGATTCCTTCCGACATAGCGATCGTAACGCTTGACCATGAATGTTCCGAAGCCCCTGATCTCAATCCGATCGCCGTCGATCAAGGCCTTCGTCATGGTGCCAAAGATAGTGTTGACTATCTCTTCTGACTTTCTTTGCGTAAGATTCGCCTCGTCGGCCAGAGTGACAATGAGGTCCGATTTGTTCATACGGGCTTCCCGCCATATGCCAATCACTTGGCCTTCTTGACTATGTCCTTCAGCGCTCTGGACGAGCTGAACCTCGGGACTTTAGTCGCGGGAATCTTGATCTTCTGCTTCGTCTGCGGATTCACTCCCGTTCTTGCCTTCTTCTTCACGACCTTGAACGTGCCCAGATCGGAGATACGAATCTTGCCGTTCTTCTTCTTCAGCGAGTCGTGAACTGCCCCGACAACAGCGTTGAGCGCCGATGTCGCCGCCTTCTTGGTAATGTCGGCTTCTTTTGCTATCCTACTCACCAGTTCAGCCTTAGTCATGATACCACCTCCAAAAAAGATTAACAGGTTCAATGGGTTGACTTGACACCAAAGGATTGCAGAATGTTATCTATACCAGGCTGAATTGTCAAGAGAAATTCGCCAAGTCATCGTAAAAAACAGTCCAGGAGGAGCTTTTAGGCTCATAATCACTCCCTTTTTCGCTTTTTCGCTTGACAATCCAGTCACCCCGGTTTAGCTGATTCTGCGATCTGTCGGCAAACGCGGGCGAAGACCGATGAACGAAACGCAACTACTCCAACATCTCGAAGAGATTGCCGCACGCCTTGGCGTCGAGTTGCGGTATGAGAACCTCGCGCACGGCGCCATCCGCAGCGACGGAGGATTCTGCAGGGTTTCCGGGAAAGCTATGATCCTCATCAATCGAAAAGACTCCCGGCGACGACAGATACAGGTCCTCGCTCGTTCACTGAAAAAACTCAATCTCGAAGGGATCTTCATACCGCCTGCGGTCCGCAGGGCGATAGAGTCGAGAAGCAACTAGCACGCATCCCCCCTTGATGTGAAGTCCAGGTTATTCTGGTGACATAGCCGATCAGGAAGACACGGATCCGGCGCAGGGGATTTTGTTGCGCGCGATGTCGACGAGCAGCGGTCAAGAAGACCCCCATTAAAGTGCCCTTTGTCTCCCTTGCGAAGTGGGAGATCACGTTCTTCAATCCCATGAACATCTCTCCCCATTGACCGGGACACCCGCCGAGGTATTTGGATACCGGCTTGTGAGGCGAGGGCACGGTGCCGGTCCTCCTGTTGGCCCTGGAGCAACCATGCCTTGCGGTGTCTCATGGATAGCCGTCAGCCATCCGTGACAGGACCGGCTCTTGGTCGGACAGGCAACCCTGCGCGTGCATTCGCTTCCAAATGGAGTCCGCAAGGGCACCTTGACTACAGAAAGAATGATTTACACTCAAGGTTCTCCAGGTCTATACTGCGGGCACGGGACGGGCATTCGGTTTGGGCCCGGATACCTCATCCGGGAACTGAGCCTGTTCGAATCCAAGGCAGGAACGATGAAGATCAGGGCGTGACAGCGTTAGCTGACCGAATAAGACTCTCTTTCGACCGAAGGTTGAAGGACTTCCCCGCGCTGACCGAGAAGCAGTCGGAGGCGGACAGGTTTCTGAAGGCCCTGAAATGGAAAATAGGCTTGGCTCCTGATTTTCCCGCCATAGCATGCCTCATGGGAGGTACTGGGACGGGCAAGAGCACGCTGTTCAACTCGCTGGCGGGGAGCATGATCAGTCGCGTCGGCATACGCCGACCCTGTACTACGAGTCCGGTGCTGTTCGTTCACAAGAGGTGGATGGATCAGACGGTCCGGTGTCCTTTTTTCGAGGCCGTCCCGGCGGAGACTGGAGTCGAAGGAGAAGCCGCGGTCAACATCGCGGAGCATGACGAGCCAAGGCTATCCGGTCTCATTCTCGTAGACACACCTGACGTTGACAGTGTGGAGCTGGCGAATCGGATCATTGCAGAGAATTTTTTCATCATCAGCGATATAGTGATTCTCGTCACCTCCCAGGAAAAGTATGGCGACCTTACCGGACTTGAAATCCGCGAACGGGCAATCCAGTGGAAGAAGCAATCCTGGTCGGTCATGAACAAAGTGGTGTCCGATGTTGCGTTCGAGGATTTCCGCAGGGGGCTGGGAGCAGGCAACGGTGCAGATCATAATCCCGTCAGGATCGAGAGGAGCGATTCCGCTGTAGAGTTTATTCCCGGTCTGGCTGATCTCCCGGAATTCTCGGAACTCTACGCGATTGCCGGGGGTGCGCCGGAAGGGCGTCGGATTCGGATCGAAGAAATGGAGCGGCTGCGGAGGGAGACGCTCGGTCGAGTGGAATCTCTCGGACGAGCCGCTGAAGGCGAGATGGAGAGGGTGAACGCTCTGAATAACAAAGTCCGAAGGATTCTCGAGCATGTCACACGCGACATGGAGACCAAGCTTGACGGCGTGATCTCGGAAGATGTTCAGACACGGGTTCAGGGTCGCCTGGGTCAGCTCCTCAAGAAGTACGATATCTTTTTCGTACCTCGGGCGTGGGTACGCAAAGCCGTCACATCGGCTTTCGGGGCCGTGGGAGACATTTTTTCGTTCACCTTCGGCAAAATGGCGGCCGAAGACCCGGAAAAAGCCGCCCGGAGCGAAGACTTTGAGGAGACTCGCTCAAAGGCACAGTTGGAACCTTTGGAGTGGGCCGTGGCTTCGCTCAACCGCGAAATTGCGGATCTGCTCGCGTCGGACGCCGCGTTGGAGGATCTCCGTATCGTTGCCAAGAATGATATTCCCCGGTGGGGACCCAACGAGATCAGAGCCCGCTTCGATGATGCCTTTCCCGGAGTGGAAAAGCTGTTGGAATCGGAGTTCGACGGATTTCGTCGGGGGCTGTCGCGGACCGATGAGTTGAAACTGTACGGCTCGTACACATTGTGGGCCCTCGTTCTGATCACCGCGGAGATCGTGCTGGGCGGCGGCTTCACTTTGCTGGACGCGCTTCTTGGGAGCGTCGTGGTACCCTTTATTCCCAAGTGGCTGCTGAGCCTGAAAGTACTCGATCTACTCAGAGAAATTGGAGGACGAGTGAATGAGGAATATCGCCGCATCCTCAGGGAAATACTTGAGAGCCAGGCAAACCTCTATGTCGATGAATTCAGTGGGATGCTCCCGGATGCGGAGGCTATGGGCGAGCTCGTCTCCCTCAGAAAACAGCTGCAGGGCTGAGTGACCAGCGAAGTCCGGGGAGAGCATGAGGGGCTGACCGCACAACACAGGAACCGGAATCGCCCATAATAGGCTCATTGTGGAGCGGGGCGATGGCTTTGACGCTGTGGATGAATTTCGGTCTGAACTGACCGGAAGCCTCCTTTGCCCATTCTTTGCGGATCTTAGGGTCTCAAGGCCGACCTCAGAAGACCAATACTCCGTGAGAGTAGGTAGCGGACGATATTGGGGGAACCGCACAGGGCTTGTCTGTACTCCCGTGGAGGTACCATTCTCGCGCGAAGGTAGTTCACTCTGCAACCCCAATCCGGTAGGCGTGCGAATCGGGAACCCCAACGCCACACTTGAGGAAATGGACCCCTGATCACGCGATCCTCAATCCAATGGGGTTGGTTGCTCGCTAACCACGTGGAGACCTGGGGCTGTGGGAAGAAGCGCCACTCTTTTTCCAAGCGCCGAAAAACCCAATGCAGGGGCGTGACGACTCCGAGAGACTCGGCCAGCTCAATTAATCGGTCCCAATGGAAATCTTTCATCCTGCTCAGCAGAATTAGATCGAGCCAGTCTCGCATTCCTCCTGAATGGGCCAAGATGTGCAACGCGATGTGGACGAAATTCGCCTCGGGAGTCAGGAAGTACGCTTTCACACCGCACAGCTTCGACTCAACGACATTATCCCCGATGATCGAATGGTGAAGACGGTAATAGTCCATCGAGCACAAACCCCAGTGAAGGTCAGTATACTCGGGAACGTATGAGTCCATCACGTATGTGGTGCTCGGGCTGATCATAGGTTCAAATTCATCCGATCCCCCGACATACATTCGGCACCCGAGAGCGGTCAACAAGACGTGTGCCTTCTCACGGTCGTCTTCCGGAACCAGGAGGTCCAAGTCTGCCATCGGTCTCTGGGCCGAGTCCTTGTACACGAACTCCCCCAGATAGGCACCCTTCAGAAGAACTGCCGGGATGCCATTCTCCTCGAATGCGGCCAGCAGTTTGCCCGTCCACAGTTCCCTCAAGGCCGCCCGCGCTGCAGAAATTCTGTATTGCTCCAGAAGTTGCTGCCCGATTTCCGGAGGAAGTCCTGAGTCTTCCTTGTCCGCCAACGCTTTGTACAACCATGGCGCCAAATGCTGCGATCGAACGATCTCCAATTCGGCTGAAGTCCAGTTGCTGAGTCGGCCCGCTTCAACGGGACTATCCAATGCCAGATCGCGCACGAGTCCGCGGATTTCTCGTCGATCCGCTGAACGGAGATGGATCAACCGACCCTTTCCGTCTACAGACTGTCCCGGATCTGTCGCTTTCATCGGTTACAGGCGTTCCCTTCTGAGGACTGCTTGTCCCTGCCCCATCGCTGTGCGGTCATGGATCTGAACGATTTCAAATCCCGCCTCAGCCGCTTCCTGCCTGACCTCTTCCTGGGAAGAGAACTGGTGAAGAAACTCGGAACTGAGCCACAGAATATCGCCCTCCTCATAGGAGAGATTGCCCAACGTGACATATGCGAAGGCTTTCCTGATCCATTGGAACCTGGGCCGTTGTCGCGTGTGCTCGACCCATATAAACTGGAGAACAAGATAGCCTCCCGGCTTGAGAGATCGCCGAATCCTTTTGAGCATGTCCACGCGCCTACTGGAGGTTGGAACAGACGAGTACATACCCGAGGAGAGCCATGCCAGATCGTAATAGTCCGGAGGTGCGTCGAGCTTTGACATTTCTTGAACCAAGCAAGAGATTTCCAGTCCCTTTTTGGATGCATTGGCTCTGGCCAACTCCGTAAGCTCCGGCACGAAGTCCACACCTGTCACCTCATAACCCTTCTCTGCCAAAGGGATGGCCTCCCTGCCTGGGCCAATCCCAAGAAGGAGTAGCCGCCCCCCTTTTACTGGAACTTGGTCCAGGAGAGCCTTCTCGTCAGGGTTTAAGCCATAAGCATTGGCTGGATCTTCCTCCAATCCTTGAGCAGCACACAATCTGGAATAGGTTTGCCGGCTGAAGTGCACGAGATCATCCGGCCTCATGACCATAATCGCCAGAGATTGAATGAACCCGCCGAGTCGTATTATGAGCCGTCCGAGAAACACTCTCGGTCGCATGGACTAACCTCCGGCAGTTCGATGCCCCCTATTCTATTCCGTACCCGGACAATTCCGTCAAGGTTTGGGTAGATCGTTGACAACAACACCAGTGCGTAGTACTCTAGCTTTGTCGTGGGGCCACCCTTCGGAATTCGCTGGACACTTCTTGGGCTTGCGAGAGCTTGGGTCAGGTTCTCCGTACCGGACACCATTCCTTGAGGATAGGATGGTGGAGCCATAGGCATTGCTCGGAGATGCTATGGAAAAGCGAGATTGGCTGCGCAAACGATTTGCTCAAAACGAATCGATCGTAGCAAGAGAGATCGGGGACCAGTTCATCCTGGTTCCCATTCGAGAGATGGCACGTGAAGTGGAGGACATCTACTGCCTCAACGCCGTCGGCGCGTGTATATGGAGGCTCATGGACGGCCAGAGACGAGCGCTGCAAGTAGCGGAACTTGTCACGCAGGAGTACGACGTGAGTTCTGAGCAAGCTCAGGCCGATCTGGCTGAATTCGTCGCGAAATTGCAGAGTATAGGAGCCATAATAGAGGTTCGCAATGGAATGCCCGAAGATCCCGGAGATTGATTGCGATGAGTTCGCAAAACGACTGGTCCTCTGGGAAAAGGATCGGGAAATCCCTCTGGTTGGTACTTTCGAACTCACAGCCCGCTGTAACCTGCGCTGCCGGCATTGCTACATCAATGTGCCCGCCAATGATAAGCCCGCGAGCGAGAAGGAACTGACCACAAGCCAATGGCATCGACTCATTGATGAGGTTTCCGAAGCAGGATGTCTCTGGTTGCTGCTAACAGGTGGTGAAGTCTTCATCCGTCCAGACTTTTTGGACATCTACAAGTACACCGTGTCCAAGGGATTGCTCGTTACCATCTTCACGAACGGGACCTGCATCACCCCCCAAATCGCTGACGAGCTTGGCCAATGGCCCCCAAGCGCCGTGGAGATCACTCTCTATGGCGTCACCGAGGCCACTCACGACGCGGTAACGGGCGTACCGGGCTCGCATAGGCGGTGCATGCGGGGGATTAAGTTGTTGCAGGAACGAGGACTTCCCGTGAAGCTCAAGAGCGTAATGATGAAACTCAATAGGCACGAGTTTCTCGATCTGAAAAGATACTCGGAGAGTCTTGGACTCAAGTTCCTATTTGATGCGAATCTAAACATGAGAATCGATGGCGGAAAGGGTCCGGCAGCATACAGACTCTCGCCCGAAGAAACGGTAGAACTGGATCTGATGTATGCTGAGTGTGCCGCGGACTGGAAGGATGCGTTCAGGCGGGATATGGGAGTGCCGGTGGACTCTGGTTTGCTGTACAAATGCGGTGCCGGACTCAGGTCATTTTATGTAGATCCTTACGGGAAGCTCGGTCTGTGTGTTCTTGTACGATCTCCGCAATACGATCTTCTGCAGGGAACGTTCTCGGACGGATGGCGCGAATTCATACCGAGCGTCCGTCGCACTCCACAGACCTTCAAGACAGAGTGCGACGCATGCAATCTGAGAAATCTGTGCGGGCATTGTCCTGGGTGGGCTCAGTTGGAAAGCGGCGATCCGGAGAAGCCTGTAACCTATCAATGCCGTATTACTCAACTCCGGCGGGCGGTTTTTACGGAACCCGAATGGGCAGGATCAGAAGGGCGGGTTCAGTAGTCTGACTGAAAGCCGATCGTCCTTCGTCCGGGAGACTGAAGTGTCGGCGGCTTTGAAACTGCTGGCAGGGCAAGGAGCGACGAGCAATGGTGGAAACCCAGGAAGGAAGACCAACAAGGAAGGCCTACAGCAAACCGGAAGTGGCGACCATAAATCTGGAGCCCAGTGAAACAGTGCTTCGGATCTGCAAAACAAGGTCTAATTCGAGCGGCCCCGGTAATGTGTGGAATGCCTGCTACCGGTGGTTTTGGCCCTTTCTTTTTCGATGCAACCAACAGTCCAACACGTGAGTCCTGTGCACTGGTGTCACCGTGGAGAAAGCACCTCAAACGACGTTAGAACTGGGTGGCGCCACTCTTGGACTCCGGTTTGACACTAAGTGTGATGTCGAGTCTACAGACCCCAGGTACAGGGATTTCATTTCCGAAAAGAATCCGGAGATCATTATCCGATGCAGGTACGATGGGATGCCGGATCCACTGCCGAGCGAGACGGATCTGCTCTTTGACTCCCGGTCAATTTGGAAGGCGTATGCGCGCGGTGACGACCAGATGTTCGTCCTGCGATTACCGGGAAGTTCGCACCCGTATCGAGCGGCCCTGATCGATTCGAGTTTTTCCAGAGCAACGATATACACAGCCGTGTCCTATTACGGAGAACGGAATTTCGGACGCGTCCCTTTTCCGCTGGAGTTACCCCTCGGGCCTCTAATCCTGATGACCGCACTGGCCCAGGGCCGCGGAATCATAGCTCATGCGGCCGGTATTGACCATCAGGGCAAAGGATATCTTTTTGTGGGCCATTCCGGCCATGGTAAGACAACGATGGCCAAGCTCTGGAAGGATCATGCCCGTGTGCTCAATGACGATCGTATAGCGGTTCGGACGGATAATAACGTGTTCCGTATCTACGGTCTCCCTTGGTTTGGCGAACTGCCCGCCACCTCCCCGAAAGGCGTGGCACTGGATAAGATCTTCTTCCTTCGAAAGGCCGCAGAGAACCGCTCACACGCGTTGAGTTCCGGGGCTGCCTCAATCATGCTGCTCAAGGCAATACTGATGCCGCTATGGGATAAGGCAGCGACATCGTTTGTTCTGGATTTCGTGGCGAATCTTGTGGATCATGTTTCCTGTTACGCTCTCGACTTTGTCCCGGCCCAGGATATCGTCGATTACGTTCGATGGGTCAAGTGAATTCGGAAAGGGTGCAGCGATTCTCTGTCAGCGGGATAGTTTAGAGATTATGGGGACTTGACCACGGAGAAATGGCTGCTTTCCCATCCTCACATAGGGTACATGGAGCTTGACAAGCAAGGTATCCGTGGCAAGGAACGGAGATGGAAGAAGCATTCGCTCAGATTGGCTCAACCATAATATTGGCGTTCACCACCCCACGTCATATCCGAACCGTCGATGACATTGCCTAATTAGTTCAAGAGCGCTTTGTCATTACAGATCTTCGAAGTCCGCGACACGCATTTCCGCTCCCAGCTCTTTGAGTTCGCGGGTGAAGCGCTCCACAAGTCTGTTCATTTCCACTTGCTGTTCGTTGCGATAGAACATGAACAGGCTCATCATTTTGCGTTTCTCCTTTGATTCGGACTCCTTCTTCAGCCCTATGCGTTCGGCCAGCCCCGCGATGGACTCGCTGAATTCCCCGATACTCTGATATCGTTCCAGGGGGTCCTTTCTCGTAGCCTTCACAATTGCCTCACCCAGTTCGGGTGGGATGTGAGGATCGACGGACCTGGGGTCGGGCACGGCTTCTTCAAGTTGCGCCAGGAGTAACTGACCGACGTCTTGAATCTTGTATGGGCGCTGACCGGTCGCCATTTCGAAAGCGGTAAGCCCAAGCGAATAGATGTCCGTTCGCTCGTCAACGGGGTCGCCCACGATCTGCTCGGGCGCCATGTACATGGGGGTGCCCGGCATGTCGGCCTGCTCGGTGGATCCGACGTGGACGGCCAAGCCGAAGTCAACGAGCTTGGGAGAATAGTCCCACTGAACGAAGATATTGGCCGGCTTGACGTCTTGATGCACGATCCCGAGCACGTGCGCGTAGCTCAGTCCGTCGCAAACTCCCACAAGAAGCTTGAGCACCCTGTCCAAAGAGAGCCTGGACGTACGCTCAAGGATGTACGCCAATGACATTCCTTCGAGGTATTCCATGACGATGAAGACCGTCCGGTAAAGATGCTCGATGTCGTATACGCGAACAATGTTGTTATGGTTGAGTTGAGCGATGATTTTCGCTTCATTCCCGAATTTTGCCGAGAAGTCACTATTCATCGCGAGATCGTGCTTGAGCATCTTGATCGCAACGGGCATGTTCAGACCTGCGTGGATGCCCCGGTAGACGATGCTCCAACCGCCCTGCCCCAGGATGTCCTGTATCACATACTTCCCGATGACCCGCTCCGCGGTCACCTTGGAACCGGAGAGGCGCAACGTAACGATTTCCGTCAGGAACTCCCGGAGTTCCGGATGGGAATCACAGAGTCGGTCAAACTCTGACCGGTCAATTTTCCACAACACCATGTCCGTCTCCGCGTCGACATGTGCGTTGCGGTTCTCACCGGTCAGTATGGCCATCTCGCCGACGAGATCTCCTTCCCTGATGCGAACCGCGGGATGGACCGTCCCCGACTTCTCCATGGCTACCGTGCAGGAACCCTTTTGGATCACGTAGAAGCAATCCCCCCTGTCACCCTGGCAAATGAAGCGTTCGCCCGCTTTGACCGATTTCCGCTTCATTGAAGCCAGCAGCCGACTCTTGGCCTTTTCCGGGGCCACGAGCAGCAGTTCTGTCTTCAGAAGGAAATCTCGGTCTTCTTTGGACATCTTCGTCCGTGACGTCCGCGCGGGCAGTTTTCCCATGTTGACCTCCCTGGTGAGCTGATCTAGTGACTGAAGGAGCGCATGCTGACAAGCCGGGACGCCCATTTGCCGACCTCTTGTCCGGACTCGGTCAATTCATTCCGGATGCGATCGAGAAATCGCTCCCGGCCTGCCGATCTGGCCCGCAGGGTCATTCTACAGCGTGGATAACTCCTGCCGAAGTTGATCGAATTGATCTTCGACTGCGACAAAGGCTTCGATGAGTTCGGGATCGAAGTGTGTCCCCTTGCCTTGGACTATTATGTCACAGGCTTGAGCGTGGCCATAGGCTCTTTTGTATCTTCTCTTGGTGGTCAGGGCATCATACACGTCCGCGACGGCCACAATGCGCGCCGACAGGGGAGTTTCCTCCCCTTTGCCTCCAAAGGGGTATCCGGTTCCATCCCAACGTTCGTGATGATAGTACGCGACATCCCGCCCGACCGACAGAAAGCTCTCCTCCCCGAGTCGTTCGACCGCGTCCTGGAGGGCTTGGCCACCCACAACGGTATGCTGAGTCATGATCTTGAACTGTTCGTCGCTGTATCTTCCCGGATAGAGAAGGATTTCGTCTGGGATTGCCACTTTGCCGATATCGTGGAGCACCGAAGACCGGACTAGATCATCGATGAACTCCGGAGTCATCTCACCGGAATACTTGTCTCGTCTTGCCAGAGAGTTGCACAGCAACCGGCAGTATTCCTGCATTCGCGTCAAGTGCAGTCCGGTTTCTTCGTCACGAGATTCCGCCAGTCGCGCTAAGGTGAAAATCGCAGCATCCTGGGTATTCTTTACCTGATCCAACAGTCGCAGGATCTCCTTGTGCTGTCGAACCTCTTCAGTTACGTCCAGCCCTACGCCGACAATACCCTGGACGTTTCCCGAAGGATCCAGCATGGGAGTGAGCGCCAGGGAAACCGTCAGCTTTCGACCATCTTTGGAGAGCTGTTCCATCTTCCCGTGCACCGCTCCCTTTTTCTTTCGCACCATTGTCCGGAGTCGGTCTACCGTCTCTTCAGTGAGGGAATCAGCGGGATAGATCTTCGTTATTTTGTCTCCGATCATCTCCTCGGAGCTGTATCCGAAAATGTTCTCAGCCCCGGTGTTCCAAAAGAGCACATTCTGGTCCAGATCAGTCAGAACAATTGAGACGAGCGTAGAGCTGTTGAGAATTCCTCTCAGGAAATCCTCACCCCGGGGAATTTCGACGGCTCTTTCATCTCGCGCCGGCGTGCCGACTGAAGGCTCCGGCGAACTCATTGTGTTTCCACCGGTACCTGTGCGCGCTTCCCACCAAGAGATTCGTCCGCGCAAGTCACTCAGTTCGGCAAGGAGTTCTTCCCTCGTCTTGTCTTCGTCGCTCACGCTACCATTACCTCCGAATAGCACTGATTCGTTGCCGCGAATACTGACCCGGGGTACTGACCGGGACGATTTCAGTTCCGAGAGTAGCCGGGTCCATGACCCGAGTCAAAAGATTTGCCCTCAAAGGGACTCATTTCTGATGTCCGACGCCCTGAGCCCGGTAAAAGGAAGTAGTTCATTGACTAGTGGAAAAATCCGTGAATCGGTGACCGAGAGAAGTGAGTGCACCCCCTCCTTGCCGACTCCTTGATCCAGTGTACCAAAGGCGCGTGCTGGAACTCCTCACTTCTCACACAGTCGATCGAGTACGGCTGGATTTTCGTTGATCATTTGCAAGGGGAAACTAATATGATATGAGTGCCTAAGTTGGGGTCGTTCGTGGGGACGCCAGTCCCCCCTGAGAGTTTCATGACAAAGAAGCGAAAGGTAAATGCCAAGGAAGTACTGAAGGACCTTCGATCCGGGATGGACGATGCGGACCTCATGGAGAGGTACAATCTCTCGTCACTGGGATTTGAGAGCCTTTTCACGAAGCTTCTGAAGACAGGACTTATCACCCAGGAAGAATTCGACGATAGAATGATGCCTTTCAGGGGCACCATGACCATCGGTGAAGACATGGAGGCGTTCGTCTTCCCGGCCAAGGAGCAAGAAGATCGAGGCCCTGTGGTCCAGGCTCCCGGGCCGCGGAAAAAGAAGTCGAGACCTCCGGTCAAAGCGCGGGATATGGTGAACGATATTCGTAACGGACTCACCGACGCCCAACTGATGGAGAAGTACGATCTCTCGGCAAAGGGACTCCAGAGCGTCTTAACCAAGCTGCTGGAGGCCGACGCCCTCCGGCGGGAAGAGCTGGACCGAAGGATCAGAACCGGCGAGTCTACGGTGGATGTCGGCAACCTGACCGATGGCCGAGCGCTGGCCCGAGCCACCGCCGACCTCGGACCTGTCGGAGATCGATCGGAGCCTATTTCCCAGGAGATTGTTGCTGATTTCTCCTCTCAGTCCACGGGGGCGATCGAAGAAGAATTCATTCAGACTGCAGCACTCTCCACGCATGCCGCCACATCGGCTGCTCCTCCACCGCGCCCGCCCGAGAAGCCGATTCGGCAGACCGTTGAAGAGGTGAAGCCACAGTCTGTGGAGCCGCAAGTCTGGTTCGAGAAACGGGCATTTGTCATCCTGCTGCTCATTGTGCTCCTGCCTTTCGGGCTCTACGCGCTCTACCGGACGAGAGAGCTTTCCCGGTCGGCCAAAGTCGGTATCGTCGCTCTGCTCGTTCTTTTGATGGTTGTTACTATCATTCTTCCCAATCTCATTGTCACGTTTGGGCCGTACGATTTACATCCTATGTTCCGGTCCGGCGCGGTCCTTCGTTCGGCCGATGTCAGTTCCTCATGGCACTTTTCGAACGTGATTGCCCATATTGTGGATCCGGTGGACGAGTTTACCTCGAGCGGCTCTTTCCCGGTCTCACTATGACGCGTGTCGAGGCAAGGGAAGGACCATCGGCAACAGCCAGCCGGAACAGGATGGACTCGGTCGGGACACCCCCCACGTACACTGCCGCTCTGCTATCCTTCCGCCTGAAATCGATGCCGTCTTGTTTGTGAACAGGCATATTCCGCTTGGACAGGAGGGAGAATTTCCCAAAAACATGACCGGAACCTGCTGGGTCCTTACTCAATGGGCATCGATATCGCTCCAGGTACTGAATATCTGGCACGGGTCTTCATCTGGGCTTGTCAACCGTTTCCGTTTGGGTTAGCCTGGTTCTTGTTCATGTCACGCTTTCACCCCAAAAAATCTCGCAGACCTCAGGTCAGCCGCCACTATACTCCACGGAGAAAAAAGGCTTCCGGAGGGCCCCAACCAGCACACACCAGGGCTCCCCGGCTGCACCGAGACGTAGCCAAGCTCCTGGCGGACATCGGTAAACCTGAGCCGGCCCCCTTCAGCCCTGACCGGTTCCAGACCGAGGCCGTGGAAAAAGTTCGCCGTGTGGACGTTCTCGTGAGCGCGCCGACAGGTTCGGGGAAGACCTGGATCGCTTTGGAGGCAACAAAAGAGTTTCTTTGCCGGGGCTGTGGAGTGTGGTACGCGACGCCCCTAAAGGCTCTTTCCAATGCCAAGTATGAGGAGTTCGGAGAAACCTTCGGAACCGATCAAGTGGGAATCCTCACCGGCGACCGCAAGGAGAACCCAGACGCGCCGATCATTGTCGGCACGACGGAGATTCTCCGGAACCAGCTCTATGACACGATGGAAGCGGGAACCGATCTTCGAGTGGACCTTGTCATCCTTGACGAGGCCCACTACCTGGGCGACCCGGACAGAGGCGTGGTATGGGAAGAGATCCTTATCTACCTGCCGGACAGGGTACGACTTCTGCTCCTCTCCGCGACGATCTCCAACGCCTCTCTTCTCGCTCAATGGCTCACGTTCGTCCGCGACGCCCCCTGTGAAGTGGTGAAGTCCGATGAGCGTCCCGTTCCGCTGCACGTGCTCTTCAGAACCCCCGAAGGAGAACTGACTCCTTTTTTTCGCGGAGGCAAGCTCTTCCCGCGCGTGAGCGCGTTCGCGGAGGCCGGTCGGCGATATCGGGCTTCCAAGAACTCTCTTCTGCCCGACATCAACGGGATAATGGAGACGCTCAGAGAATTCGATCTGCTTCCGGCTATCGTGTTCCTCAAGTCCCGGTCCGACTGCGACCGGGCATTGGAGGTTCTCGCTCCTTCGCCTTCCTCTTCGGAGCAGGACGGCTTCTCGGAGACACTCAGGAAGTACCTCGCGCCGTACCCGGAATTGCAGGATCACCCCCAACTTAGGCGGCTTCTCATTGCGAGAGCCGGCTCCCACCACGCGGGTCAGCTTCCGACCTGGCGCCTGCTTGTGGAAAAGATGATGGCCCTAGGCTACCTGGAAGCAATCTTTTCAACGTCCACCGTAGCCGCGGGAGTCAATTTTCCCGCGCGAACCGTGGTGATCGTGCAAAGCGATCGGTTCAACGGCCAAACATTCCTGGACATGACCGCGACGGACCTGCACCAGATGACCGGCCGCGCGGGTAGGCGTGGGATGGACAAGGCGGGATTCACGCTCATCGTCCCCGGGCGATACATGGACGTCAGGCTCGTGAAGAAGCTTGTCATGTCGGAGCCGGAACCCCTGCAATCACGGATCGGGGTCAACTTCTCCATGACGCTCAACTTGCTGCTCTCCCACGATCCGGCCGGGATCACGGAACTGCTAGGCCTTTCCTTTGCCGCTTTCCGGGAAGGTGCCCGGCGGTCCCGTAAGGTTCACAAATGGCTGCGCAAGGAATTCGTACGACACCTGGCTTTGCTCAAGGAGTTGGCCTACGTGGACGAATCGGGGACACCGACCTATGACGGACGCTGGGCCGCGCGATTGAGGCTGGATCACCCTTTGCTCATCGCGGAACTCATCAGAGAGGGTGCGCTTGACGGGCTCGATAGCCGTGAGTTGCCTGCCATCATCGCCCCCTTTGTCATGGACAAGGACAGGGAAATAGGGATCAGTCGTGACCTCTGGGAAGCCACAAGGCCCTTTTGGAAGAAGTTCAGGAATATCATGAAGAGTCTTAGACCGCTAATGGGCCTCATGGTGTCACGAGGCTTTGAGGTTCCCCCGATCATGTTCTGGCCCGCGGCCGCTCTGTACCTGTGGAGCGGAGACGTGGACTGGAGTACTCTGACCTCCCACGTTGAAGCGGACGAAGGAGACCTGGCCATGCTCGTGCTGCGTACCGCTGACCACGTCAGGCAATTGCTCGCACTTGAGCAGGAACAGCCCGAGCTTGCGGAGACCGCGAGAAAGGCCCTTCAACTCCTTATCAGATCCCCCCTGATGTGACAGCTTTTTCTTTGGGTTCATACCGCGCTATCGGCGCACGGACACGATACTCCTGGAACCGTGAGGAGAGGACGGTGGGCAGGTATCCCCGACCCACAAAGGGCCCCTCCTCTCCGGGCTAAAGAGGTAGGGGGAGGAATGCCGTCTTCCCCCATTTTGGGAGAAGGTTAGGGTGAAGGGGGTCTTCCGTGTCCGGCGAGACGTGGGATTGTAGCTTTCCGTGGATAGGAGACGGTGCGAGGGGAGGTTTTGGAAGTGAGTAGGCTGGGGGAGCAATGTCCCTGGCTTGAAAACCGTCGGCATGAGATCATAGATCCATGTCTTCGTGCCCTGACGCAGTACCAGGAAAATATTCGCGAACTGCAATCATTTGTCCGGTTTTGCGACGACGGCAATGGCGGTCGATCCCCAGACCACAGTCACTTCAGGTCCGACTGCCAGACAGGCTCCCATCGCAGGATCCTGCTTGAGGAGCGAGAAGTAGTTCTCTCCGAGAAAATCGATGTTCACGGTAGGCATGTACGAACGGTACGGCGTGTCCACCCAGCGTCCGTTATCCCTGCGGAAGGCCTTTCCTCCTACGTGCCGGTACGCGTCGGAGCGGATGTCCGCGACGACGTGAGATTTCTTGAGAGTCCAAAATATGGAGCCCGCGTGGCTCGTCTCGTTGCCGCCGCGCAAGTCTCGTCCTGCCGTCCCCAGGGGAGCCGGGTCCCGAAAACCGTACCGCCTGGCGAGCTTGTGGATAACTCGGCGGATGCGTTCATCCTTTCCCTCCAGCCACTCCTTTTCCAAGAGATCGGCAATGCGTCGCATTGCCCACAGGGCCGGGATGAACGGATAGTCCGGGTCCACCGCAGCGAATGTCACCTTCTTGACCAACCGAATCACGCCCTTCCTCTGCCCAGCGGTCAGTCGCAACTGGGCTGCAACATCATTCCGCGTTTCGTACCGGCCGAGAATAACCAAACTCTGCCCACCGAACAAATCAGGAATGGGATCGGGCTCAATCTCTTCCGGCGTAATTCCTTTGAACTTGAGGGACACGTTTCGGAGGCGTGGTGGAGAGACTCCGTCGAAAAAACGGTTCATGAACGTCTTCAGGTCAGCTCCATCGGGCACGTGCCAGGCCACTCCCTTGGTGGCTGTTGCTATTCTGTCCACGATCGCGGCCTGTGGTCGTTTTCCCACTGCCAGCGCAAAGACCCGTGCTCCTACCACATTCTGACGCTGGAGATCTCTTGTGATTACTTCCGGATCAGAGACGCCTACGGTACTGTGGCCGTCAGTGACAAGCACGATAACGCTCGGCCGTCTCCTCGATCTCAACTGTTCCAGTCCGCTTATCAAGCCATTGTAGAGATCGGTTCCGCCTTTCGGCTCCGTTGCATTGAGGAACTCGACGGCCCGTTGAACATTGCGAGCGGTTGCAGGCAGGAGGGCCTCTGCCATCTTCTTTGTGCGGGTTCCCAGGATGAGGAGATTGAAGCGGTCACCGGGCTGTAATCTTTCGATGCAGAAGGTTACGGCTTGCTTCCCGATCTGTTCCGGTATTCCGCTCATGCTCCCGGAGGCGTCCAGGAGGAAGACCAGATCCTTCTCCGCGGCTCTCTCCCGGGGGGGGAGGGAAGGCGGCGAGAGGAGCGCCATGAAAGCACCCCTTTGGCCTGTAGTGCGGTGGGTGAACACCCGAAAATCGAGAGCACCAGCAGCAAAGGTGGTCAATAGCTGAAAATCATCTCGAACCTGCTCCTGGACGCTTCGTGTCGTGATGAGGCATCGACCCGGTGATTCCCTGTAAACCGATAGATGGTGCGACGGCGAGAAGATGCTCCGCACCGGTTGGGACACCTTCAGACGAACCCGTACCTCCATCTCTCCCACCGGACCAAGAGAGTACCTTTCTCCGTCCATGGGAAGCAACAGGTTCAGTTGATCGCCGTTATCGGAGCGCGGCTCACTGTATGTAATTCGGAATGACTTCTGCTGCCTCGCGCCGATATTGACGGGACGAACCACGAGCAGATCCCGACCCGCCAGCCCGAGCAGAGAAGGATCCCGCATCTCACTCGTGAGCTGCTTCAGTGTGGGAAAGAAACTCTCACACGAGACGATCTCTGCTTGACTCTCGATTCCGTCGACGCGTACTCGGGGTTCGGCCAGGAAGTCATGAGCCTGCACCGGCAGCAGAAAGAGCCCTTCCAGGGAAAACTCGTTGTTGTTGTAAAAGGTCTGGTCGATGCGATACTCTTTGGAAGAATCCGAGACCGTTACCAATATCCGCGACAGGAGAACCGTCGGCCGCGCCACCGCGACTGTCCGGCCGTGCAATACGGGCGAGAAGACGTGCAGGATCCCGCCTGCATGTGATACCAAGGGCGAGAGCACGATGAGAAGGGCGGGAAAAACCCGGAAAGCGATTCGACGGCGTGTCCCTGCTCCAGAAGAACTCATTTTTCGGATAGGCAGCAATTCAGTGGTGCTGGGTTCGGCCCTCATTGCCGTTCCGCTGTGTGGCCGGCTCGCCGCGCTCGCTTGAGACAGCACCGATGGATTTACGGAAAGGGAGTCTCATGATCGGTTCAAGTACACGCGATTCATGAGGGTTCGGCGGTAACCTCGGCGTCTGTCCCACTGGAAGGCCGCTCAAGGAAGGCTCAGTGAAAGAGTCTGGTTCGCTTTACCCAGTGCGGGCAGTTCACGACCGTCAAAGCGCAGTCGGATGCCCCCGGCGTTGCCGGTCTGGATGTTGAACGCCTCCTTTGCCGTGAAAACCTGAATCTCACCCGGAGACATCACGAGTTCTTCGGCCGGGCCTATGTCCGATTCCACTCTGACCCACGCGTTTCCGATTGCTTTGATCTCAAGGATCCGTCTCCCGGCTTGAGTGCGAGGAGGCTCCGTGAAAACGCTCTTTTGCGGAACTTCTCCTGCGGCCGAGTGGTTCACCGACGCGCCGTAACCCGACGACCCTACTTTGGTCAGAGAACGGACAGGCCTGCCGGTAGCGTCGTCCCAGTAGAAGAGGCGAGTCACCCCTGTGAGCAGAAGGATTCCAAGCGCCAGTACTCCTGCGGCGGTGAGTACCGTCGTGAAGAGCGTGCCCCCCATGAGTGGGCGTCGAGGGGTCGTCTGCTGAAAGAGCAAATGCTCGTTCGCCGCGTATCCGGCCAGCTCCCCTTCTTTGCTAAAGGCCTCGAACTGTTTGAGCGGTTCCTCAGGGTCCAGACCCAGTTCGTTCACGTAGGATCTAATGAACCCTCTGACGAAGACCAGCGGTGGAAGCAGGTCAAATCGATCGGCCTCGAGAAACTCCAGATTGGACATTGCAATTTTCGTCGTCTCTGCAAGTTGTTCGAGCGCTATGCCCTTTTCTTCTCGGAGGCCCTTAAGGTATTGTCCATATGATTCCATCAGCGTACCAAAGTCCTTGCCGCGTGATCACGGGAGGTGATTCATCCACAATTCTGCAGGGATTGACCGCGATCCCACGGCATCCTGCCACGATTGAGCCTGGAACTCAACCCTTTCAAGCCGGATACCGGGAACTCGATTAACACCCCCGAGCGGGATGTTCAAGGAATTTCATTCGAGGAATCGAAACTCTATGATCGGCTGCAGCGGTTTGGCTTTTCACAAATATCCGACGGTGACGGCGTTTCTAATCTGTTGCGCCGGAATCGTGTTAGGACGCGCAGTGGATTCGGGGTTCCTCCCGTGGTCCTTGGCCGCGTTGGCCGTAGCTCTGGCCCTCTTGCCTCTCGTACTGCGTGCCGAGAAAAACAGGCTCCTTTGGGCAGCGGTGGCGTTCCTGGTCTTTCTCTCCGGTCTCACTGGGGCCCTTATGGCGCGTGACAAGGGAAATCGCTTCGAGCCGCGTTGCGAAAGACACACTGTTCACGCCACCGTGTCAAAGATTCTGTCTTCCGGGCCGGATTTCCGGGTCCTTCTTCTCACATCCGGAGTGAACGCAGACAGCGGAACGCCCCTTCCCGGATACGGCCGATTGACAGTACGTGACAACCGGATTTCGCTCGGCGCGCGGGACAGAATAGCCTTCCTCACGAGAATCAGAAGACCGCGTAACCGGGGCAACCCCGAGGAATACGATTGGGAACTCTATTGCAGGAGTAACGGCATCTTCTGGCTGGCTTCTGTGCGGGGCAACGATTCGATACTGCTCGTGCGCCGGGGGTCTCCCCATGATCCGCGAGTAATTGCAAGTGACGTCAGGAGAGCGGTGACCCGGTTCATCGAGAGGCATTCCTCGGGCGAGGTCAGAGCCGTACTGAAGGGTATCGTGGTAGGTGACCGCGGAGAGATCCATCCCGGTCTCAGAAGGGCCTTCACGGCTTCCGGGCTTGCTCACGTGCTTTCCGCGTCCGGATTGCACGTGGGATTCGTCGTGATCTTTGCATTCGTACTCGTGTCACTGGCGGCGAGATTGGCACCGTCGGTTCTCCTGCGGGTTCCGTATATAAAACTAGCCGTGGCGGTATCGATACCCTCCGTTTTCATGTATTACGTGCTCGTCGGGGCTCGGATACCTGCCGAACGAGCCACCATAATGGGGCTCGTGTTCGCGTCGGCCATTCTCCTCGAGCGGAGGTGGCACTCCGTGAACTCACTCGCACTGGCAGGCCTGCTCATCTTGTTCGTCAGTCCTCTTTCCCTGTACACGCCTGGGTTTCAGTTGTCCTTCGTTGCGGTCTTCGGCATTCTCCTTGCTGTTCCCCATCTTGCCAATCGCTTTTCTTCCGGTCCTTCGACGCCTGCCGCGGGTGGAAGGGCGGCTCCCGAGCGGACCCCGATCGCGAATGTGCAGCGACCGATTGCCCGGGTCCGGAGATTCATGCGCGGACTTGTCTGGACAACCCTTGCCGCTACCGCCGCGGTCTCTCCTATCCTCGCGGCCACGTTTCACGCCCTTCCCAATTACGGCGTGCCGGCGAACCTGCTGGCGGTTCCGATGTTGATGGCGGCACTCCCTCTTGCGCTCCTCGCGTCGGCGATCGGAACCTTTTGGCCTCAATTGGGTGGGTGGATACTGATCCCAGCCGCGTGGCTGTTGAGCTGGACAATCAGCGTAGCCGAATTCTTTGCTTCCCTGCCCGGCAGCACGCTGCGAATGTCGGATTCGGGGATTGCCGGACTGGTCTTGTTGACGGCGATGGCCGCAACGGTTCTGCTCCTGTTGCGAAGACCGACGCTGAGACGATCGGCTGCCTTCGTCGGAATATCGCTCATCACGGTAAGCTTCTTTTTCGTCTCGTCGTGGATCCGGTCCCGGACAGGCGATCTCAAGGTGGTCTTCCTCAATGTCGGAAAGGCCGACGCGGCATTCGTCAGAGTGCCGAACTCAAGGGGACTGCTCATTGACGCGGGCCCTCGTACCCACTATTTCGACGCGGGTGAGAGCATACTCATTCCCTTTCTCTCATCTGCCGGTGTAATGTCGTTGGAAGCTGCGCTGATTAGCCACCCGCAGATGGATCACATGGGAGGTTTGTTGTCGCTGATAAAGACGATTCGACCGACCCGGATCTGGTGGAACGAGACCGGGTGGAGGCCCCCCTTTATGAATCGGATCCTCACTCGAGCAGCTTCCCGCAAGATCATGGTGTCCCAGGCCGACCGGAGAACACCGGTGGTGCAGCTGGGTAAGGCCACGTTGCGCTTTGCCAATCCCCCTGCGAGGCCTGTCAGCAGGAGCCGCTACTCCCGGGACGTGAACAACGCCGCGTTGGTTTGCCGTCTGGAGTACGGAGACGTCTCTTTCCTTTTCACCGGTGATCTGGAGCCTGAAGGCGAAGCAGAGCTGCTTCGCGCGGGTGTCCCGCTCAGGGCCACCGTCCTGAAGGTCAGCCATCACGGGTGCAAGTCCTCATCGACCCTGCCTTTTCTCGAGGCAGTGCGCCCTCGGATTGCAGTGATTTCGTGTTCGCAGTCCCCACTTGTCAATTGTCCTCATCCCGCTGTCTTGGAACGGCTCGCGTCCGTCGGAGCGGAAATATTCTGGACAGGACGAGACGGTGCCGTGACCATCACAACCGACGGAAAGGTGATCCGCGTTTGGACAGGTCGCAACCGGGAATTCAGACTCTTACTCAGGCGTAGCGAGACTCGCCCATCGCTTTAGAAATACCTTTACAGCTTTTCGGCGCGATTTAAGGAGGCATTGCCGACCAAACCGGTCGGGCGTGCGGCGGGACCCCCGGATGTGCGGCATTGCTGCACATGCCGAAAAAAAATGATACCAATAAGCAATCAAATAAGTGACACGGGATTGGAGCAAGAAGCCACCGATCTGTCCCGCGGCACGCGGACAGATCCGTGGCGCCCCACGTTTGTGCATTATGGAACCGGAGAGGTGCCACTGACCACGCCGAGGCTTGGTCGGTGCTCTTGCATAGGCAACCGACTTACCGGTTTTTTGCGAAATGCTGTCACCAGTTGGAAAGCGCATTGGTAGAACTCTCTGCGGACAAGTGAACTGCTGATGAAATTTCGTACCAGCGATAGGGAGAGAACCTCGATACTTTTTGACCTTGACGGGATGCTAGGATCGTTGGCCAAGTGGCTGAGAATCCTGGGTTTTGACGCTACCTTTCCCCGTACGACTCCCTCCTCCGGAAGATTGTTCGTAACCATGAAGAGGATGCCCGTGTCCCTCGACATCGTGCGAATCACCAAAGTTGGCACAGCAGAGCAGTTGGAGCAGTTATTGGAATTGACGGGGTTACGCCCCGATCGGGATATGCTCCTTACGCGGTGCCTGATCTGCAACGTGCCCGTCCGGGAGGTTTCCAAAGAGCAGGTTTGCGGTAAGGTTCCCGAACGTGTTTTCGATATTTTCTCCGATTTTACGGAGTGCCCCTCCTGCGGGCGCGTGTTTTGGGAAGGATCTCACGGGAAGCGGATCGGCAAGACTCTGGAACGCATAAGAAATCTGCGCTGGCGAACTGATGTCGTGGAGTCTGAGGACCTTTGAATGACCTGGTTTTTTGTTGCGCTCAGTTGTGCCGTACTCACTGCCTGCAGTGACGCACTCTCCAAACGGATCATGGAAGTAAATGACGAGTGGATCACGGGGGGCGTTGTCCTGGGAATCTCGGGGCTTATTGTGGCGCCAGTCTTCATTGCCTTGAAGCCCGGTCCTGTTCCCACAGAAGTCCTCTACGTTCTTGCGGCCGAGCTTCCCTTCGAGATTCTGGGCTATTACTGGTTTCTTTCCGCGATCCGCATGGCCCCCTTGTCACTAACCCTTCCGCTTCTCGCATTCACTCCGGTCTTTGCCGTAGTCACGTCGGCCGTCATTGTTGGGGAGCGGATCACGCTGCCCGGGGCATTGGGCATTTCGCTGGTCACCGTGGGAGCGTACCTCCTCAATGCCAACCTAGCTCATCAACACCTCCTCAAACCCCTGCGCGCCCTGTGGACCAATCACGGATCGCGTAGGATGCTGATGGTGGCTCTTGTCTGGTCGCTGACAACTTCCATCGGCAAGAAGGGAATACTGATCTACGGTGCGATCCCGTACGGCTTCCTTGTCCTGTGGTCAATCATCGTTGTCTTCGTCGTGACCAATGTTGTTCGAGTTCGCCGGGGCTGGGCTGAATATCTCTTCACAGGCAAATCGATCGGATTGTTTTTCACGGCGGGGATGATCATGGCCGGGGCTGAAGTCACGCACTTCGTGTCACTGGGCCTGGCCCCGGTCGCGTACATGATATCGGTGAAGCGGCTGAGCCTTGTCTTCGGCGTGATACTCGGGTGGCTCTTTTTCAAAGAGGAGGATATCCGGTACCGGCTTGTCGGGGCCTCGATCATGGTTAGTGGGGTGTTTTTCCTCTATCACTGGGCGGATTGATATTGAACGAACCGGTGAGAGACTGACAGGATTGTCATTCGGAGGCATCTATCGCATAATGATCCTGTTCCGTCTCAGTCTCGGAAGATTTCTCCGGAAGGCGTCGTCCTGTCTCAGAAGGATGCTCGCCGCCCAGCACTTGACCGATCCGTTCAGGCTTGAGCGCCGAATTCTTGGTGCTATACGGCTGACCCATGGGAAACGACTCAACACGTGTCTCGATCAGAATATCTTCCGGAAAGGGTGCCACTCCGTCACCCGCGCTGATGAGAGTGCTGGCACGCGTGGTGAGGCGGACACCCGAGCAGGTGCAACAAACCCTGGAGACGGGATCGATACTACTCAACGGTATTCCCGTGACCAAAGAGTTGAGGAAACTTGTCACGGTGCTGCAAAAGAGTGGATTCAAAGTCAAGAGAGTTCCCTTCGAGCAGCGCGGCGCGCCCGAAAAAATTGAGTCACAACCCCAGGAAAACGAATCAGGAGCCAAGGATCGAGACGTCTCAACCGACCAGCAGGATACGGACTGGGAAAAGGGGGATGTGATCGAAGGACTCTACGAGGTCCTCGGATCCGCTGCAGGAGGGATGGGCCGAGTCTACTTTGTACATCACCGGCTATGGAACATGATGCTGGCCATCAAGACGCCGCTGGCACAGGCCGTGAAGAATGAAGCCAGCCTATTACGGTTTCTCCGAGAGGCTGAACTCTGGGTCGACATAGGGCTTCACCCCAACATCGCCACCTGTTATTACGCGAGGGTCATCAAGGGGCTTCCCAGACTCTTCATAGAATTCGTCGATGGCGGGAGTCTCGATGACCTTTTCGAACAGCAGCGTTTGCCAGACCTTGGAACGATCACCGATCTCATGCTGCAATTCTGCCACGGGATGATTCATGCAGAAGAACAGGGCATGATCCACCGGGACATCAAGCCGGCCAACTGTCTTCTTACCGGGGATGGACAGCTCAAGATCACGGACTTCGGTCTGGTCAAGCGCGTGGACGATGCTGCCATGGAGGCGACAGACGAGGAAGCCACTACCGTGATTCCCCGTTATCTTGACGCCAATCTCACACGCTCCGAGGGAGTGATTCTCGGCTCTCCGTGGTTCATGGCGCCGGAACGATTCAGGCGGAAGGAGCGAGACGACATCCGTTCGGACATCTATTCCTTCGGCGTGATGCTTTACCTGCTTGTCCTGGGGACAGCCCCTTTCAAGTTCCCGGATGGCTTCTCGATCAAGGCTCTCGCCAAATGCCATCTGAAAGAGCCTCCTCGCGATCCCCTGTCCATACGACCGGATTTGTCCAAGGGCGTTGCCGACCTGATGATGACATGCCTTGAGAAGAAGCCTGAGAATCGATACCAGTCCTTTGTCGATGTTTGTCAGGCCCTCGAGGCGATCAACCGGCGACTTGTACCCGGTCGGGAACCCCGGCCTCGCCCTAATGTCGTAGCCCTCAAGGCCGATTCTCTGAACAATCAGGCGGTCTCCCTCCTCGACCTCGGCAGGGAACACGAGGCCAGGAAGCTCCTGGAGGATGCCCACTCAGCCAACACTGAGCACCTGGAAGCCGTTTATAATCTCCACGCTATTCGATGGACAAGAGGTGAACTGTCCGACGCCGAAGCCATCGGCCGGATGGAATCCCTCAAAATCGAGGTGAGGGAAACCGCCGAGTACGCGCATCTCATGGGGCTGATCTCGCTTCAACGGGGGGACCCAGAGACCGGCGTGCGTCTCCTGAAACGAGCGTGTGAGGAAGGTTCGCACTTCAAGGAGCGGTGGAAAGCTTACGATGGAGACCCGGAAATTTTCGTACAAACACTGGGATTGAGTTCGATCCGTGAGAACGCCACACTGGCAGGCCATCTGAACGCGGTGAGGGCCTTGGCTTACTCGCCCGATTGCCGGATGATCTATTCTGCAGGAGAAGATCGCTCTATAAGAATTTGGGATGTTGGCTCGCGGCGATGCCTGAAGAACATCAGGACCTTTACGTTCGTTCCGGTGGCAGGGGCCTTCTCGACCGACGGGCATGTCGCGGCTACCGCCTACGGCTCCACTTTCAAAACGACAGACGTATGGGACCTGAGGCAGGGACGCCCCGTCAAAAAAATCCAGGGCACTGCCGCATACGCGCTTTCTTTCTCAGGTGACTCGCAGTTTCTTGCCATCGCAGGAGAAGGCGGTCTCCTCCAAGTTGTCGAGCTCGCCACCGCAAACGTGATGTGGCAAAGCAGTGCGTTCTTGAAGAGCATCCGGTCGATAGCCTTTCTGCCAGACGGAAGCGGAGTCGTTGTGGGAGACGAGGAAGGCGGGTTGTCATTATTCCGGATCGGACTTGACTCTCCGGTCTTTTCGCTAGCAGCTCACCAGGGACCGATCTCCTGCTTGGCGGTATCCCACAAGGGAGACGCCGTGGTCACCGGAGGAGCTGATGAGTACGTGCGCCTGTGGGATGCCTCATCAGGAAGACTCCTATCGCAACTGACCGGGCATCGGGGTCGCATCGTAGGCGCGGGATTCACTCCCGGCGACGAGCATGTTGTCTCGGGATCATCCGACGGAGCCTTGAAGATCTGGGATGTCGCCAACGGAAGGTGCTGTCGTACTATCGATCTGGACGGTGAAGAGTTGGCGGCGTGTGCGATATCAGGAGACGGGAAGAGCCTTCTGAGCGGCGGGGCCAGGGGATCGCTCCGCGTGTGGGCGCTTGACACCGGCTGGTTTTCCAGGAGTTTTCTCGAACCGGCCCTCTGTCGTCCGCCCACCTTTGAAGAATTGTCCGAGCTGCACGATTCCTTTAAAAGTGCGGTTTCCGATTTTCACAAGGCCTGGCAACAGGGAGACACGCCTGAAGCGGTGGCGTGTTTCAAGAAAGCGATCGAGCTGCCGGGATTCTCATGGTCGAAAGAGACTATCCTGATCCGGAACTTGCTTGCCGAGGCCCTCCGACAAAGGACACTCACATCCTCAACGTTCATACGGTCTTTCCAAGGACATGAGAGCGCAGTGGTTTCCCTGGCCACATCATCCGACAACCTTAAGGTGCTTTCCGGAAGCCTTGACGGAACGGCAGCCATCTGGGATGTTGTCACAGGGAGTTGCCTCACGAAGCTGAGTGCAGGAAGTCCGATTGAAGCGGTCCTCTTTCTTCCCCGAATGAAAGGGGTTCTTACCTGGAGCTCGGACGGGGTCCTGAGGATTTGGCACACGGACGGCAGTCTTGCCGCGCGGAAGGACGGCGTGAGGCTTCCCGTCGCTTTGGGAAGGGACGGGAAAACCGTTATGGCACTTTCTTCTGAGAATAGGGTGATTTCACTGGATTTGGAGCGATTGGAGACCGTAGATCAGGGATCTCCGATCCCCGCGAGAGACGCGGTGAGTTTTTCGTCGGATCGCAGGTATCTGTACAGTCTCCGCGAAAAGACGAGAATACAGCGATGGGACTCAGTAACCGGCCGTAGTGAAGGGGCTTTCCGAGACCTGGGGGTGCGCGTCTGCTCGCTCGTGCCCACCGCAGAGGATGACAAAGTCATAGCCGGAATGGAAACCGGGGAGGTGAACGTCTATATGGTCGGTTCAGGTGTCAACGTTGCGACCCTGAGGGGCCATTCGGCTGCCGTCCGGTCCCTGGCGCCGGGTCCTGAAGCCAATCTCTGGGTCTCCGCGTCCGACGATTGTTCCTTGAGGATCTGGGACCTGTCGGACGAGCGTTGCCTGGCTCCTCTTCAGGGTCACTCAGCACCTGTTCGAGCCGTGCAATTCTTCCCGAACGGGTTCATGATAGCCAGTGGGGGCGGCGACGGCTCGGTAAGACTGTGGGGTCTGGAGTGGGACATTCCTGCATTTCTCCACTGAGGGAAAGCCGGACCACCCTTCCCTGAAAGAGCGACAAACCGGGAACCATGCACAGAAGGCTCGCACCAACTGTGCGCGAGTGCCTTCGCGCACGGGTCCGAAAACGGCGGCTCAATTGACGAGGCGCAGTGCGGTTGTCAGGTATGGCGGGAAAAAAGCTTCGAGTAAACGTGAAGACCTTCCTTAACGACTTGCGTTCGGGCATGGACCGCGGCCAGCTCATGGAAAACCACGGTCTGGACCCCAAAGCCCTGGATAAGCTCCTTTCCCTGTTGGTAAAAAAAGAGCTTCTCGACCCTTCGGAAGTCGTGTTGGAATCCGCGCCGCTGCCTACCTTCGAAGACGACGTCGGGTCATACTCCGGACCGATAGCCGATCCGTCGGGCGAACTGCAGCCTGCAGGATCGGGTGCGGGAATTGTCGGCGTGAACCTGACTCAGTGCCCTCAGTGCGGAGCCACCGTGAGTGAGAGGGCCCTGATATGTCCGGAGTGCGGTCATGTCCTGCCAGGTCAGGAACGCTGGGAAGAGGCGGAACGGAAAAAGACGCTGAGCGAAAGGATTCCGCCTGTGGTGCTCGGGTGTCTTCTCGCAATTCCTGTGGCCGTAATCCTCTTCTTTTTCCTCAAGGATTTCATGCTCCCTGCCACTGAATCCCGGATCGACAAAAGAATCCAGGCTATTCGTAAAGAGACTCCCAGAGGAAAATCGCCCTTGGAAGCCGCCAGAGATATGGCAAACGCGGCCAGCCAACAAGTTCTGAAAAGCCGTATCCAAAGGCTGATCGCTCAGGGGTTCTTTTCTCAAGTGGACGAAGACTACTACGTCTTTACGACGGGGCCTCGATGGGGCCAGTTATCTCGTGAAGAGCAGGTCCGGTATATTTCCGGAATTCAGTCTGCCATGAGGCGCAGCGGGTTTACGGCCGAGTTCGAGGTCGTAAGTCCGGAAGGTGTGACCGTGGCTGCGGTGAAGGAGAAATCCATCAAATTCCCAGGCCAACAGGACCGCGAAGACCTCGGTTCGATTGAGGAGGGGTTTCAGGAAACGTCCCCACAGCCCGGCCAGGAACTCGACACCGCGCGTGACGCGCTTGCCCCGGAGTTCCCCCGACCTCGGTTCCCGCTCAAAGGATTACCCGGAAGATAGGCCGTCTTGCGTTACTGCCCAAGGGCATCACGCAAGCTGGCGAGAAGCTTGGGGGCGCCACAGACCTCGCCGAGGAGTGGCCAGTGCTCTCGTGGTGGGCCCACGAAATGACGATTTTCTTGCGAAATGGTATCAGGCCGCGCTCCGTTCACACAACGGCTTCCCGATCATTCGGGAGCGGTTTCGATAGACCCCAGCGGCGCACTGAGGAATTCACCCCAGTCACGGGTCATTCGGTAGACTTGGCCCAGTCCGTAAAGCGAGATGGTCATAAAGACCGTCTGATCCGGTTCTTTGATTTTCAGAGTTGCCGGGTCCTGTGCCCGTGACTCCGAGTATTTCAATTCGATGCTCCAGCACTGAGGATGGTACACAAGCCCGAAACTGGTGAAATAGGAGAAATCAAACTGGTGGGTATATTGGTTTTCAAAAAAGCAGTCCAGGGCGGAAGCGAGCTTCAACTGGACATTGAGATTCGTCTGACGATTCAGGTCTTGCCGCTTGTCCCCCTCCGCGAATGAGTGGAATACTCTAACCATGTCACCTCGGTGGTCCATCAGTCCGACGCTGAAACTATACTTGCGGACCCTGTTCGCCACAGGATCGTACTCGGTCTGCCCGATAAAATCCAGGAGCTGGTGTGGCCTCAGAGAAAATTCCGCGTGCGTGTTGGTCCAGCCTTTGAGCCAATCTTCGCGCTCACTTGAGGATTCCTTACCTAGCTCAGAAAGACGGTTGAGATCGTAACCCTGAGAAATCCGGAGGGTTACGAAATCGAGGTACTGCCGGTAACCGAGCCGGCCGGTCAGCGTTTGGCGAAGCTCCGCCGTGACCATGCTGACACTGTCCACGCGATCGGTCTCGTCGAAGTAGGGGAAGTCTTCCTGGTGCGTCGGCGGTCGGTATTGCCAGGACAGCCGAGGTCTGATTGTGTGCTTGAGTCGCTGAAACCCTAGATACGGCCCGTCAAACACGGAATAAAGGTCGGTAAACACCTCGCCGTCAAGCTGGTAAAGGTCGCTCCTGATGCCGTAGAAAGAGAGGGCGCTCCGGCCTTTCTCGTAGTAGTTGGCCGCGTAAGCCTTGCCCAGGTAGGTCACGGAAGGTTGCATTTTGAGGTAGCGGCCGAACGAAATAGGGAGGCTCAAGCGGGCGTCCGTTTGGAGGCGGCTTCCCAACCATCCATCGTGCATGAGAGGAGCGTAGAAGTGATTGTACACAAGGTCCGAGTTGAAATAGAAGGGAGTGTACGGAACTTGTTGGTTGAACAGGGTTCCTGTCACGATCGGTAGGTTCTGTACCGTTACCGCGTTGTCAGGGACGTCCAGATTATCAAAATGACGGGCTTCCGCCTGAAACAGTACATTGTTCCACTGCCTATAGAGCACTGCGTTCGATTCCAGGTACCTCACTCTCTTGCGGCGATCGAAACGGCTCCCCCATAGCTCGAAGTAATCCCGGTCTGAAACCAGGGTTCCGTTGGCCTTAAATTTGACGAGTCCTGCAATGTCCTGCATGTGGTGCAAATTCAAGTAGTACCGATTTGGCTTGGGATGGTCTTCCGGTGCGTACTTCCAATCGTACGTGTATTCCCCGTAGAACCTGCCCCGGAGATCCTCATCCGGGATGTACCGGAACTCCACCGAGGCCTGGGCCGCCCGCTTTGTACAGATCCTCGGGACAATCGTGATGTCGGCGCTCGGCGACAGAGCAACGAACAACGGAATCCTAAAATCAAATCCTCTCAGCGTGCTGTTGGACATGTTTGGCATAAGCAGGCCACTCTGACGCGTACGCTTAGCCGGATAAATGAGCCAAGGGAGGTAGAACACCGGAATGTCTTTGATGTAGAAGAAGCCGTGTTTGAGAACTCCGTAGCCTTCCAGGGTGACGTCGAGATCTCTTCCGGTAATTCTCCAGTCCGGCGTGGCGCCCATGCACGTCGTGAAGCTGCCTTGATGGATTCGGTAGGAGGAGTCCCCTATCTTTTCAAGTCGTTTGCCCGTAAGATAGATGTTCTCTCTGCTGAGAAACAGCTTTCCGTTGACAAGGACTCCCGTAGCCTGGGGAAGCACAACGGAAAACTCGTTAGCCTCCACCACTCCGCTGTCGGTCCTGGCTATGACCTTCCCGCGGGCGGTCAGTTTGCCCGTCTTCAGATCGTAACGCAGGTTGTCCGTACTCAAATGCAGGTTGCCCTGCCTCAATGTCACGTTTCCCCGGGCAATGTACGTGCCTTTGTCGTAATTGAAGTTGAGCTTTTCCGCGGACATCTCGATCGGGATGTCCGTGGGCAGGATTCCCGACTTCTTTTTCGAAACTAGGCCCTTCTCGGGCACTGGAGTCGGCTGAGCACATAACGTACCGGACACCGCCACCACAAGAATAATCACTACGAGGTGGAGGATCAGCAGTACCGGCAACCCGGCTGCAATGCGGTGGGGTTTCTTTTTTGCACGTTCCCTGATCACAGGTGGTCTCCGATTATGTACGCCGCATTCTCCCATGTTGCGCTTACGGCAAGCCGGCGGTGGTCATTCTTTCCTCTATTCCACCGATGGGCTCGAATCGTTCCGCCGCTCTTCGTACCGGGCTACCTGTCTACTGACGCGGAGAGCGATTCGGATGCCACCGCTCCGTCAACTGTCCGAGAGACCGCAGGCCCGGCGAACCGGACCGATCATGTAAAGCGATCCCGCGGCCAAGATCAGATCATGCTTGCCTGCCTTTTGCAATAGAATTTGAAATCCGTCGGTGATGCTCTCGGACGCGCTCGTCGGGACTCCGAACCCGCTTACATAGGTAGCAAGTTCTTCCGGCTGAAGTGCTCGGTCCCCCTGGGGCGGCACGCACATCACTTCTCTCGCTATTGGAGCCAGAATCCGGGCCATCTCCTGCCAACGCTTCTCACGCAGCATCCCCGCCAGCACAAAAGGCCGAACCCCCGGATATCGGATTCGAATTGCGTTCTTGAGAAGTCTCATGCTCTCGGGGGTATGGGCTCCGTCGATGACGACGTCCGGAGATCTTCCGACAAGCTCGAATCTTCCCGGAAACCGTGTTCGCTGGACACCATCGCGAAAAGCCTTCTCCGGTACCTCGAACCCGCGAGCGGTGAGCGCCTCGACGACAGCGCACGCCATGGCCGCGTTCTTGGCCTGGTGCCCGCCGGCCATGGAGAGTGTGAGATCCTCGAGCACCATCCCGTCCGAACGGTACGTGAACATTTCCCCAGACGAACGAACTCCCGCAAAATCGCGCCCGAACTGCTTGATCGGGGCCCCTGTCTTCCGGGCCGCTTCGTGGATGACCTCGCGGGCGGCCTTTCTTGTGGCCCCCGATATGAGCGGAACGCCTTGCTTGATAATTCCGGCCTTCTCGCGTGCGACGGATTCGATGCCCGCGCCCAGGTAATCCTCGTGCTCCCTCGATATGTCCGTGATTACGGTGACCAGAGGATCCACGACGTTCGTGGCGTCGAGGCGTCCCCCGAGGCCGACTTCTATGACCGCTATGTCCGGTCTCGCCCGCCCGATGCAATCGAAGGCTACCGCGGTGGTGAACTCGAAAAAGGTCGTGCGCTCAGGATTGTAGAGTTGTCGGATTTTCCTGGTTGACTCGATGACTTCTTCCCGCGACACCATGGCGCCGTTTATCCTGATGCGCTCCCTGAAATCATTGAGGTGAGGCGACGTGTACAGGGCAGGCCGATAGCCCGCTGCTGAGAGAATCCCACAGATCACGGACGCGGTGGATCCTTTGCCGTTACTTCCTCCCACGTGGACAACCGGGAATAACCGCTGGGGGTTACCAAGTTTGTTCAGGAGATCTCGGATGTTATCGAGTCCGAATAGTATGCCGAACCGTTCCAGACTGCTGAGGAAGGCGTAGGTCCGCTCGTATTGATCAGCGGCATTTTCGGCGGCTGGAGTGGACATGCATAGATCCTGGATAAACTGGTTTTTGCGGCTCAACCATATATCACGGCCCCAACGCTCAGTCAAGCCGCGGTGGTTCTTAACTATCCGTGTTTATTAAGCATGTCGTACGACGATGAGGAATCAGCCTCCCAGGGCTTCTGTCAGGCGGTCAATCATGGCTCGCCAATGGGACTTGTCTCTGAAAATTATGAGTCGTCCTCCGGCGCCGATCAATTCGTCGCGTCTTTTCCTCCGTTTCATCTTGAATTTCCCCGCGAGGACGGCCGCATGTTTAAGCGGCTTCTTCATGTGAACCGTCCCCACGATCTTCATCCGGGGACTGTTCGCCAGCAGGGTTGGCACGGTCTCTACTATCGATGGATCGAACCAGCAGTCAAAATAGACCATCTTGCTCAGCCTCGACCGAAAGACGCTGGCGTAGGGATCGGTCCTTGGGCAGTGAGCCAGCCAGGTGCCGACGGAGTTCAAGACTCGGCCTCCTCCCGAGAAGCCCGCCAAGGTAAGTCTTGTCCTGCTCTTTCTGATGTGGGGAAAGCTCCTTCGGAAAGCGGAATAGATGTCGTTGATGCTCCGGAACAGGCGATCGGGTCTGTCTCCTATATGGGGCGCCAGCAGCCTCCACCGCTTCTTGGACCTCGACCTCGACCCGGCGAAGGGAGTGTCAACGAAACCAGCGAAAATAAAGGGTCGGGAAGGCCTTTTGATAGCAAGCTCCTCCAACTCGGTCCTGAACGAGCGGAAATAGTCCTTCGAGTGCATTCCGTGGAAGTACAGAATCAGTTCCACCCGGTTGGATCTACGAAAATCGTGGTACCCGACGAGCCACACGTATCTAAGATCATTACCCCATGAAGGGATTCTCCACCTCTGATAGGGGACTCGCCCGCTCGGGGAGACGATGAGACCCCTGCCTCGATTCAGAACCGGAATGGTGATTTGCTTCTTCAGGCGGGGTGAATGAGCCAGCAGCGTACAGGAACACGACATCATGGTACCCAGGCATGCCAGGAAAACCATTGAGAAAATTCTTGCCGCGTGAAACCGGCGTGCTGCGCCTTGGAAGGGTCGGAGAAGAGACACCATGGGGCCGAAAATCCCTCCGCACGGGATTTCCCTCCCCATTGTCCGAATATTACCAGCATATTAGGCGGGTTGTCAACAGAACTTCCCGCGGAATTTCGCGAGTTCGGGTCCGGTTTCGGCGTGGCGGAGGTGTCGCTCTTTTATAAGGAGAGCCTCATCTGCAGCCTTCCATTCGACCGCAACTGATGTTGGAGACCACGGAGCTCCAACCAATGAACTTCGGCAATGCGGCGAAGCATCACAGGCTCGCTATGCAATGCTTGAGACGGCCTGTTTCCCGCCTTGACATGATTAAAAGGGCTGTGCTACCCGTTAAGCTTCGTGGTAAGCGATGCGTTGCGGGCACGAGCAGGAGCACGTCACGCTCGTCAGGATCTCTCCTTCAGGTCCCTTTCAGATGCTGCGCTCGTGCAGGGGAGACGGCAACGGGCTCGGCCGACTGTCGCATATCCGGGGTGTCGTGAACAAACTGTACTTCTGACAAACACAACGTTGGGTCACGTGGCCGGAGGTGCCATGATGCGGGGTCAAGAGGCGAGTGCCTGAGGCGCAACCTTCTGGGCAATAGAGGCGTTCTTTGTGCCCCTCGTGAGGGGGACTTCCCAGTAGAGGGGATAGACCATTGACAGACGGACGCATCCCAGGAAGAGGGACCCACATGAGGAAAAGGGTCGTACGTCGACGGATTTCCCGAACTCGGGGGGAACTGGGTATGCTGTACGCGGAATTCCGGAGGTCCCGATGAGAATGCAGCACCTTCGCGTTCTCGTAGGGCTGTGCGTAGCAATAGTTGGCCTGCTCGTACTATGCCCGGGTCACTCGTGTGGCGACGACAAGGCTACGCTCGACAACCAACTGACACGGGCAGCACAGCTTGGAGATCTGTCGCTCGTTAAGGATCTTCTGGCAAAAGGCGCGCAAATCAATGCAAGAAGCGGGCAAGGTTTGACCCCGCTTATGGTGGCAGCCGGAGAAGGTCACGTGGACGTTGTTCGGGTGCTGTTGCAGAACGGGGCGGATGTCGCGGCACGATCCGATTACGGTTCGACAGCACTCATAAGTGCAGCCTACGAGGGACATCTGGAAGCAGCGAAATTGCTCTTGGACAAAGGCTCCAATATCAATGCACAGAACAAAGGGGGTTGGAGCGCCTTGATGTACGCGGCACGGAACACGCATCCAGAAGTAGTCGGGCTTCTCGTGGATAAAGGCGCCCATGTCGACGCCAGGAACAAGAAAGGCAGGACCGCGCTTATGGAGGGTATAGCCAACAGCAGATCTGGCCGCAAGTTTGACGTTGTGAAGCGACTGGTGGATGGAGGAGCTGACGTCAACGTGAAGGCGATCGATGGGACTACGGCACTCATGCTTGCGGCTGCGCAAGGTTGCCACCTAAAACCTTGGTACGACCGCCTGAAGCCTCTACTGCCCCTCTTGTTTGGGGGACCTCCCCTTGGCCCGGTCTACGGAGGGGAAGTGACGGACTCACACATCGTGAGGCTGCTTCTCGAACACGGCGCTGACGTGAACGCAATCAATAAGAAGGGATGGTCTGCCCTCAAGAGGGCGCGAGCGAGAGGCGATAGAACCATCGAGGAACTGCTGAGGGCGCACGGAGCGGGCGAATAGCAGCGAAACTGGCCCAGGGAAACGATGCTAACTGCATTGCCCAGACGCTCCTATGGGCGTCCTTCAGTATGGCGCAATGGCCAAGAACCTGGTGGAGCCGACGAAAGTGAGGGTGAAACATGGAGTAGCCGGCTTGGTTGAAGAGAAATTGGTCGTGGAAGGACATGAGGTATCTTTACCAGCTCCCGTGGTCATGGACATACAAGTTGAAAAAGGATTGTGAAAATTGCCCGCCGAAGCCCAAACCGGAGTTGGTGCAATACGCAAAAGAGACCTTTGTTAACTCATTCTATGAGTATCATCTTTGGGGGAACGGCTCTTCTGACTACTTCAACGAAAATGATGGGTATCTCAAGGATGCACAGGGCAATCTGAAACTTGACGAGCAGGGTAATCCTATACCCGTGAATTCCGTGAATTTCGGGTACACCATACGTAATTCTTGACCAAGGAGTGGAATTCCCTCTGACGGGCCTGTGGGTCACGTAGCACGATTGGAGGCTCCGGGGCTTCCTCATAACGTCATCCTGTCGGGAACTCGCCGGGAGCGGACACAGTGTGGTATCGTGAGGCTCACGGCGTTCATCCTGAGTCAACTGGAGCGCGCGAGGTTCGACTGCTCCCACCTCATCAACGAACCGGCAGACCCCTTGGGAGCAATGATTTCATGACCCAACCCAAAGTGAGCTTGGCGGAGTCTTGCGGAGGCAGAAGCCCGGCCGAAAAAGGAGCGCTGAGGGGAATTAAGTATGGTGTACCCGGAATTTTGGTGCGGAATTTTGTACGGAATTTTCGCTCCACGGAGATAGGGGTCACCCGTCGAAAGGCGCTGTGTCAAGGGAAAAGGGTACCTCGCGTATCCCGGCCGGGAATCACTGGCTGACGTCCGTTGCGCGTTGGGAGCAACGAAGCAACCTCTCGGGCTGGTTGGCCGGTTCAGAATTGCCTTTCCAAATCTTCGGGTTGCCTCATGAGGCACTGCTGCGCAAGCCGGCAATGGCGCCCTGCGCTGGGGACGGTGTCCTGCCAAAAGAGCACCCTTTCAGACTCCAGAGCAGACCTGCGGCTTGAGACCAGGGGAAACTCCTCTCAACGGAGCTGTCTTGACTGGCGCAGCTCTCCAGGGTAATCTTCACTCTATTCTCCAGGTCGAGAGGGCGAAAAGGTGAGTATCGTCATCGTAGGGGCGGGCGAGATGGGTTATCAGTTGGCCCGGCGCCTCGCGTTGGAAAAACGTGACGTTTTCGTTATCGATCGTCATCCCGACAGGATTTCCCTTGTACAGAATAACCTCGACGTCGGAGCTCTCCTCGGCCGCGGTTCCTCGCCTGCGGTGCTCGAGCAGGCAGGGATTGAAAAGGCGAGTATTCTCATCGCGGTGACCGATTCGGACGAAGTCAATCTTGTCGCGTGTTATGTGGCCGGTCGGATGAACGGGTTCATGACAAAGGTCGCGCGGCTGCGGTCGGACGACTTCTCCGACTACCCGGAAATGCTCGATCGACAACATCTCGGCGTGGATCTGGTTATCAGCCCGGAGAGTGAGGCGGTCAGCAGACTCATCAAGGTGCTTCAGATTCCGGTTGCCACGGACGTGGTTGATTTCGCGGATGGGCGGATCCGGTTGTTCGGACTCCTGTTGACGCCTGACTCCCCCCTCGTGGGCCGCTCCCTGATCGAACTGAGAGAGGAGTTCCGAGGAGAAAGGGTTCTCATTCCCGCGATCTTTCGGGACTCCGAGGCCATTATCCCTCGCGGGCGTGACGTGCTACGGGCCTATGACACCGCGTACGTGATCGTCGCGCAGGACTCCGTCGATCGCGTGATCGAGCTGTTGGGACTCCAAGGCGACCCGCTCAAGAGTTTTATGATACTGGGTGGGACGTCGGCCGGAGTAAAGACCGCAAAGGAACTGGAAAAACTGGGCGTCAGCCACATCCGGCTCGTCGAAGCCGATCCCGCGCGATGCGAAGAGATAGCATCGGAACTCGACAGTACCATGGTGCTCAAGACCGGCTCAGTGGACGAAGAGTTCCTGAGAAGCGAGGGCATCTCGGGCATGGACGGCTTCCTTGCCATGACCGATGACGACGAACACAACGCGCTCACCGCCCTGCTGGCCAAGAGATTGGGAGCAAGGCGGGTCGCTGCCCGAACCAATAAGCTGGAATACCACAGACTCGCATCCGCTCTCGGAGTCGACGTGGTGACGAATCCCAGACTTGCCGGTGCGTCGAGGATACTCCAGTTCATCCGCAAGGGCCGCGTGATCTCCGTGTCGATGCTCCCGGGAGAAGAGGTTGAGGCCATAGAGTTCGAAGCCATGGAAACGTCGAAACTTGTCGGCAAGCCTCTGAAAAAAGTGGGTTTCCCTGAAGGCGCTATTCTGGGAGCGGTCGAACGAAAGAGGGAATTCTTCATTCCCAACGGAGAAACCGTCATTGAGCCGGGCGACCGGGCAATAGTCTTTGCCCGGAGAGAAGCGATCCCCAAGGTCGAAAAACTGTTGATGGTCAAGCTGGAATTCTTCTGATGAACCCCCGTCTCGTAGGCGCAGCGCTGGGAGCCCTCACCGCGGTCCTGGGTCTCTGCATGGCGACCGCCATTCCGTGGTCCTTCTACGACGGTGACGAGACATGGAGGGTCTTCCTCATTCTCGTGATCATCTCTGTTGCCGCGGGGGCCGCCGTATATGCGGGGCTGCGCCAAGAGGACGCGGAGTACGGGCTGCGGGACGGGTTTGCAATAGTTACCTTCGGATGGGCGGTCGCGGGCATCCTCGGGGCAATGCCTTACTGGACGTCAGGGATACTTCCCAACTTCGTGGACGCGCTCTTCGAATCAATATCCGGGTTTACCACCACCGGCGCCACAGTCGTGAACGACGTCGAGATTCTCCCCAGGTCCATTCTCTTCTGGCGCAGCTTAACCCATTGGCTGGGGGGCATGGGCATCATCGTCCTTTCCGTCGCGATCCTCCCCCTGCTCGGTGTGGGGGGCATGGCCATGTTCAAGGCCGAGGTCCCCTCCCCGGTCATGGACAAGCTCAAGCCCACCGTTGCAGAGACTGCCAAGACCCTTTGGAAAGTATACGTTCTTTTCACAGCGATTGAGATCTTTCTGCTCTACTTGGCGGGAATGGAACTTTTCGACGCGATGTGCCACACCTTCGGGACGCTCGCGACGGGCGGCTTTTCGACCAAGAACCTCTCCATCGGTTATTACAACAGCAACGCTATCCGCGCGATCGTTATCCTGTTTATGCTCGTAGCCGGGGTGAACTTCACACTGCATTACCAGGCTCTGTTAGGCAATCTCCGGGCATACTGGAGATCTTCGGAATTTCGCCTCTATATAGCGATTTTCGCCATTGTCACGGTCTTCATCACGTTGAACGTCTATGGCTCGGAATACGAAAGGTTCGGCGAGGCGTTCGGTCAGTCGGCCTTTCAGACTGCAGCCATCATGACCACCACGGGGTACACCACGGCCGACTGGGAAACGTGGCCCTGGAGCTGTCAGTGGCTGCTCCTATGCTTGATGTTCATGGGTGGGTGCGCGGGGAGCACCGGCGGCGGAATGAAATGTATGAGGTTAATGATCGTCGCAAAACATGTTTTTCGTGAATTGAGCCTTCTGATCCATCCTCGCGCGGTCATTCCACTCAAAATCGATAAAAAAGTAGTCACCCCCCCGATAATCAACAGCATTCTCGCATTTGTCGGCCTGTTCGTAGCAATGTGGGCCGTGTCGACGCTCCTGCTCGTCCTGCTCGATGTGGACGTGATCACGGCTATCGGCGCTACAACAGCGACGCTCTCCAACATCGGACCGGGATTGAACAAGGTGGGCGCCGCCGATACCTACGCCTGGATCTCGCAACCGGGAAAATGGATTCTCATCTTCAACATGCTCGTCGGACGTCTGGAACTCTATACGGTCTTCGTCCTCATGACGCCGGATTTCTGGAGGAAATGACGTGATACCTTCTCGGTGAATCAGAGTCGCAAACGGACAAACGATTTCAGTCACGTCTCATTCCCGTAGAATGCAAAGAACCGGCCCATGATGAAGTCGACGGTATCCTGGTTGACATGGAAGTTCTCTCGTCCTTCCATGAAGATCGATTGCCCCATCATCGGCCTGTATATTGTGGCCATCTCATACGCGGGAAAATAGAATACATTGTCATGCTGTGCGACGAATTCGTCCGCGACCGCTCTCAGCGTCGACTTCGAGTTACAACTCGCACTGATGACGTCCGCGTCCTCGCGGAATGTGGCCCAAAGATGGACCGGGGAGACCGTGATCACAATTCGGCAGGAAGGATTGTGTCGGGCCATGATCTCGTGTATGCGCTCCATGTTCTCCAAGTTCTCGCCATACCGGCTAACCCTGAAGCGGTACCGGCTCATGTCTCCGCCCTCGTTGGGGTACGGTCCCGAGGGGAGACATATGACGGCCCCGTCCACCCGATCCTCCCAAATTTCCGTAAGCCCGAGGGTAAGAATAAGCACCTCAGCCTTTTCCAGCACTCGTCTTGAGCACCTCCGATGTTTGGCAAAATCCTCTTCTGCTTCCGCGAGGGAATCGTACAGAATAATGCGCCTGTATGGATCCTGAATCTTGCCTGACTCGGGAGCCTGCCACCAGCGAATGTCGGGTTCCCAGGACTCAAATGTGTACTCGAATATCTGGCGCATCGAAAAGGTGTTGTAGAGACGTTCCCACGCCGCACTCGCATGTTTGGAGGCCGGATGGTCGACTTCTTCTGAAATGTATGCATATCCCTCTCGCTCGAGGACGGTCTTAATTTCACGCGCAAAACAGGATCCCATGGATGCGATTTGCGTGGCGTGCGTGATTCTCAATCCTCGTGCCGGACACTGCGGGAACTTCCCGTCAGCCGAGGGATTGTCATAGGACCCCGGCCATACTTGCCAGGGTTCGAACGTGTGTATCGGATGCACATCGGACCGCGCCATAATCTTCTCCTCGTGTCCGATTCGGACAAGGTCAGTTTACCAGATTGAGACCTCGGAACCAAGATCCCGTTCCTTCAGACGGCCAGCCTGAGCGTACGCAGGGATGACGACGATCAAGGTCTTTGATTGAGTAGTCCGTTATTCAGGTGCGGCACCGAATTCCAGTCAGGAGAGAGACTGCGGACCCGCGTTCGGTCAGGGGCCGAGGTTCGGATTTTCCGGGAATCGCTGAATCCGGCCCTTTTGACCGGATCTTCAATTTGAGGTCTCGCTTCTTTGACACAACGAGCACTCCCCAATTCTCCATCGTACGCGAGGCATCGTTGAGCGTTAAGTTAGGTTTTCCGACGATCGGTTGACATGGCTAATTTTGTTTGGTAACATCATCATGCGCGTTGAAACAGAGCATTGAGGTCAACATCGCCGAGTGAACCTGAGTCCACAGCAACGCTCCGGGAACAGGGCCTATCGATTCTGCAAAGCGCGTTTGATTTCATGCCATAACGAGCTGTCTTCTGAGGAATTCCTATTCGCGGCTCGCTTCCCCGGGAACCCGCACCATACCGTACATCTGACCAACAATCGATTTTCCCGAGTGCCGACCGGCAGTCTTGGTCGAATACCCGTCGAAGACCAGATGCCTTGCCCCTCGCCGATAGACACCGGAGACGCCTCGCCTGCGGGGTCCACTCACGTGACGCCGCGATCGCGGCCATCATACAGAGACAATCATCAACCAGGGGATCAACAATGAATGATGTTGCTTGGAGAGAACTGTCCGCTCTGGAGCCAAACCCGCGCATCTTCGATCTCATAGTGGAGGAGATGGAATCCATGATGCTCGAGAAGGAAGCGATCGACCTTCAGTATCCGCAACATTCCCGGGACCTCAGCGCAGCCGTATTGTGGAGTCTTGCGCGGCGAAAGGTTATCAGTAGGCTCGCTGATCCGACATACTACGAGGCTCCGGAAGCTATAAACAAGGATGGCCCCATGTTCGACAGGCCCGATCGAATATACGAACTCCCTGCATGACATACGTTCTGCCCACATACACCTCACGAACATGAATGATCACGGGAAGTGTCGACTGCTGCTTTGGTAATTACGGCGGCGGAGATGCCTTCCCCCTCAGGAACAAAAGTAAGAAAGGACGGAAACAATGGATGACAACGAAACACAGGCAACAGAACTCTACAATCCCGCGGCGACATCAGAGGGCCCGCTTGGACCGCCTTTGTCCCTGGGGCTCGACGGTTCTGCCATGGTTCCCCGGTTTGTCCCGTCAAAGGAGTTTCAGGAGGCAGCGTTTAAATATATCAGTGATTGGTGCAAGGCATCCTGCGATTTCGTTGCAAAGAAAACCGAGCGATGGAAGTTGCTCGAGGACCTCTACCACAACCGGCGTGACCTCAATTCCTGGACGGCTTCCGGCCAACTCGAGCCCGCTGAGAACCTTGCTGGCCTGCGCAAGCAGTCCACATCGGGAAAGGAGCGATGGCAGGCTGACATTATCCTCGCGCCCTCGTATCTCGTCGATTCATGGGTGGATCGGGCATATCAGGCCATCTTCGGCGGTCCCGACTGGTTGAGCGTCCTCCCCGAGTCCGCACCCGGCAGAGTCAACGAAGACGTTCGTTTTCCGGCCTCGTACAAACTGCAGGAACTTTTGCTCTCGCGGATGGCGCAGGGGCAGATCCACGTCAGGCTGTACGAAATCCTCCAGAATCTCGTGTTGTACGGATCGGTGTACGCAAAGGTCTTCTGGTACTCCAAGGATGTGACGCGCCATCTCTGGAATTACGAGACACTCGAGGTAATCGAGGCGGAAGAAAAGATCTACGACTGTCCCATTGTCCAGGTGATTCCGCTGGACCGGATCCTCGTTGACTGGACCGCGAACCATAGTGACGTGCAGCGACACAGCGGTATCGGACACCGGGTGGACAGAACGTACGAGCAGATATTGGAGAAATTCGCCCGTGGTGTGTACAACCTGAACAAATCCGAGTTTCTCAGGCGCTGGAAAGACGCGCCGTCAGAGGGACACCCCGAGGCTGAGGGACTATCCCGAGATGCAGACGCGGAGCACCTGGATCAGGATGTCATCCGGAGGCTCACCGTCTGGGAATGGCATGGAGAGGTCCCCCTGGAAGACGGGTACAGAGAATGCATCTGCACCATTATCACCGAGCGTGGGTCAACGAACCCCCAGGACGGTTTGATGGTGCGGCTCGCGGACTCTCCGGTTCTGTGGTCCGGTCTGAGGCCCTTCCTTGCCGCCCATTACACTCCTCTGCCGGGACCTTTCGGCATGGGCGCGGTGGAGAGCAATCTGGACCTCATCCATTCCATTTCTCAGTTCATCAGTCAGTCCCAGGATAACGCCCGCCTGACGGCCAACGCGCAGCTCATTGTCCGCCGGGGCTCTTCCGCGGCCCGTCAAATAAGCACAGAAAACGACGTCGTCTATCCCGGAAAGGTCTGGACCGTCGACGATCCCGGCGACATTCAGCCCTTCCCTGCCCTCAATTTTCCTCAGCAGGACGTAAATAATCTCATCAACTACCTCAACAGCCTCCTCGAAAAGCGGACAACCGTTTCCGACGTCACCCTCGGAGTATCGTCGCGATCCAAGTCCGCAACGGAGGCACACATCCTTCAGGAGGCCGCGCTCGCTCCCTTCACCACGAGAAGCGACCTTTTTGCCAGGAGCTTCCTGGAACCGCTCGGAACGCTTGCGCTCTCAATGCTGCAGCAGTTCCTCCTTGACGATCAGTTCATAACGGTGCGCGACGCGGGCGGCATGGAGATCCCGCTCGTGGTGACCCCAGAGGAGATCCAGTCAGGCCGGTTCCGGGTGGTCGCGACAATGACCCGGCAGGAATCAACCCGTCTCGCCAAGGCCCAGAGCATTGAACGCGCGCTCCCCAACCTGTCTAAGTTCCAACCCATGCTCGCGGAGGAGGGGGTTCGGATCTCCTTTTCGGAACTCCTGAAGCGCTATCTCGATCTGATCGGCGTGGACGGAGCGGACCGCATCTTCAGTCGAATCGAACCTCCAGTTCCCGGACCGCTCGACGAGATGGGTCCTGTGCCCGTCCCGGAAGGACTGCCTCCTGAACTTGCGCTTCTGAACCCCGAGGGCCCCCTACCCCACAGTGACTCACCGCCTCCCCTTGTGGAAAAGGGAGGCCCCATGGGACCTCAGCCCACCGATGAAAACGCCCTGGCACAGCTCCTCCAAATGCAGGCCCAGGAGGCCGCGGGGAGTAAACAGGGCGGATAGAAGAAAGCCACCGACGCAGCATCGTGCCTGCATCAGCGCCCCCGACAGAGCCGAGTTCCCCCGCACGATCGAAGCGTGCCGCAGGTCAAAGTAGGTGCGCAGCGCGGCGTGCACTCCCTATTCCACTGTGTTGCGTCCCGGGGATTCAACGCGCGAACGGCCTCACTTCGCCTGTTGAAAACTGAATGATGTGACACGACGCGGTGCCAAGACGCGGCGCTTTTCTCTTTGTTTGACGAAAGGAAGGCATTATGCTCAAGACTGAAAAACAGCGAGCCTGGTGGTTTGCCACTCATCCGGAGTACAGCGACGGCCGCGGGGGAGACAAACCTCACAAACCCAAGGAAGCAGAACACGGGCAGCCAAAGGTACCTCCGGAAGAAGTCGACGCAGCCGTCGACCGAGCACTTCTGACCGCAACCGGCGCGGAAGCGGCACTGCTCAAATCCATTAAACGAAATTTCGGGACAGAAGGATATGGCCAAACAGCGCAACGAAGATTAGCATTCGCAGACGAAATACCTCCTCCATCGGACACCCGAGAAGGAGATCAGAGCAAAGCTGGTTTCTGGGATGCGTTCCTATACCAATTCCACCACGGGCTTCAGGATGTTGATGGGTGGTTCGGCTTGGGCGGCGCGCTGGCTCGGCCGGCTTCGAAGCTTGGGAGGAATCTTATTAGGGCTGGAAGAAAGCGGCCCGCAGGTCATGCTGCACACCATAACGTTCCTCGCGCCGCCCAGCACCCGGCAGCGAAAAGGGCCAGAGACATTCTCAGAAGATTCAAAATCGACATGGACGATCCCGCCAACGGCGTATGGTTGCGTAATAACCCCCTTTTCGAGGAAGGAGTCTACCATCCTTCACTTCATACACATAAGTATTATGAAAAGGTATATGACCTGTTGCGCGCTGCAAAGACTAGACACGAGGCAATCCGAATTCTGGAGAAAATAGGCCGTGACTTGGCCAACAATACCTTCTTTCGATAGGAGATGTTCCATGAGAGTATATATCCTCGGCGCAGATGGAGATACCTATCGGCCAATCGACTTTGACACGGAAGATGGCGGGCTGGACTTGTGCAACCAGTTCAACGGTACTCTCCTGAAGAATCCTTTGACCGGTGATGAGCCCTTCAGGTTTTTCCCGGCAAACTTACCCAAAGGCGATACCCCCGCCTTTGACCCCACCATTCCGGTCTTCAGCCGCAGGGCCGTGAATGCGCTGGCCGACCTGCTGGAACCCAACGGACAACTCTTTTCTTTCATGTGTCAGGATGAAGAGTATTTCCTCTTCAATACCACTCGCCTCGTTGACGCACTCGATGAGGACAATTGTGATCTGGAACGATTCGACGACGGCCGGATCTGGTGTATTGACCGCCATGCCTTTTTCGAAAAGAAACTGGAGGGCGAAACCGTCTTTAAGTTGCGCCAGCGTCCTCTCGGCAGGGTATACGCTACCGATCCCTTTGTGCAACGGGTGCTGGAAACCGGCCTACGTGGCTTTAGTTTCCCGCTGGTCTGGACCAGCGAGTAGTTTGTTGTGCAGTTCGGCCGTCATGCAAGACCCAACATGAAGTAACCACAATCGTTCAGAGAATAGGCCGTGAATTGGCCGCAGGTACATTTTTCAAATAGGAGGGTTCCATGAGAGTCTACATACTTCGCGCAGATACGAATACTTTTCGTGGAATCTATTATAAGGACGCGGAGGGGTTCTCCGATTTTCACCGACAGTTTGACGGTACCCCCATGAAGACTTGGCGGACCGGAAGAGAAACATTCAGATTCGATCCGGACAACCTGCCCAAAGGAGACATGGCGAGCTTCGACACTCCCATTCCCATATTCCACCCAAGGGCCGTCGACGCCTTGGCTGAGTTTTTAGAACCGAACGGGGAACTCCTGCCCATATCCTGCCAGGGGGAAGAGTACTTTATGTTCAACGTGACTCGGCTTGTGGATGCCCTCGACGAGAAACATTCCGATGTAGACCGATTTGACGACGGGCGGGTCATGGATATCGACCGTTGGGCCTTTTTGAACGAGAAACTAGTCGGTGAAACCGTTTTTAAGCTTCGGCAGGATCCTTTGGGATGGGTCTATGTCACCGATCCCTTTGTGAAGAGAGTGCTGGAAACCGGTTTGCGGGGCTTCAGATTTCCCTTGGTCTGGAGCGGCTAGTAAAGTATACAACTGTTCACCGGCCTGCCAGGAGTAAATGCGATGTAATCTGGATGCTCGAGGAAATAGGCCGGCAATTGGCCAACGGTACATTTTTTCGATAGGAGGTTTCCTTGAAGGTATATATCCTCGGTGCAGATGGAGATACCTTTCGGCCAATCGACTTTGACACGGAAGATGGCGGGCTGGACTTCTGCAACCAGTTCAACGGTACTCCCTTGAAGAATCCTTTGACCGGTGATGAGCCCTTCAGGTTTTTTCCGGCAAACTTACCCAAAGGCGATACCCCCGCCTTTGACCCCACCATTCCGGTCTTCAACCGAAAGGCCCTCAACGCCTTGGTGGACCTACTCAAACCCAACGGCCAACTCTTGCCCATAACGTGTGAAGGAGAAGAGTACTTCCTGTTCAATGTCACTCGACTTGTTGACGCACTCGATGAGGACAATTGTGATCTAGAACGATTCGACGACGGTAGGATCATGGATGTCGACCGCTATGCTTTTTTCATGGAGAAACTCAGGGGGGAAACTCTCTTCAAGCTGCGCCAGGATCCTTTGGGATCAGTATACGTAACCGATCCCTTTGTGCAAAGAGTGCTGGAGACCGGGCTGAGAGGCTTCAGATTTCCCTTGGTCTGGAGCGGCTCGTAAAGTATACAACTGTTCACCGGCCTGCTAGCAGTGAATGCGATATAATCTGGATACTCGAGGAAATAGGCCAGCAACTGGCCAACGGTACATTTTTTCGATAGGAGGTTTCCTTGAGAGTTTACATCCTCGGTGCAGATGGAGATACCTTTCGGCCAATCTACCTTGCAATGGAAGATGGCGGGCTCGAGTTTACGCGCCGTTTCAACGGCACTCCTTTGAAAAATCTGTTGACCGGGAATGAGCCGTTCAGGTTTGTTCCGAGAATTCTGGCCAAGGGCGATACCCCTGCCTATGACCCCACCATTCCCGTATTTAACCGCAAGGCCGTCGACGCGTTGGCCGATCTCCTGGAACCGAACGGAGAACTCCTGCCCATAAAATGTGGTGGAGAAGAGTACTTCCTCTTCAATACCACTCGCCTCGTTGACGCGTTGGATGAGGACCGCTCTGATCTGGAGCGATTCGATGACGGGAGGATCTGGTGTATTGACCGCCATTCCTTCGTCAAGGACAGAGTGGTGGGCGAAACCGTCTTCAAGTTGCGCCAGCGTCCTATCGGGAGGGTATACGTCACCGATCCCTTTGTGCAACGGGTGCTCGAAACCGGTTTGCGCGGCTTCAGCTTTCCCTTGGTCTGGAGTAGCGAGTAAGTGCGGTAAGGTCCTGAAAGATCAGATCCCGACCCGTTCAATTCGCGCCTTCAGTCTGCTCACGGGGTGATCGGTAGGACAAAAGAAGTCACAACGGCTGCCGGGGTCCCCGAAACGCAGAAGAAGTCCGCCCCATCTTGATTCTTGGAACAAAATCTTCACTTCTATACTGTCACCATCGAGGCATGAAGAGCCACACCTGATCACGCCTTTCCGTGAAATCTTTCCGTAGACGCTCTTCCCTTCCGCGCGAAGCTGAATTCCTGTGCGTGTTCCTGGACTCCGGCTCCGGAAGGCGTACCGAGAGGCGCCCTCTCACCACTGGGCCAAAGGCAGGACTCCATGGGTACCCGAACTAATGCCGAGAACCGGAAGAAAACTGTATGACAGGAGCAAAACTCTATGGATGAGACAACGTTTGATTTCATGAAGATCTGGACTCAGAGCGACCCGGAGTCCGAACTCAAGATGCAGAGAGTGCTGCTGGACGGCATCCATGCAGTGGTTCAGGAAGAGAGCGATGTGCTCGCCGGAATGAACCTGGGACCACCCATGACCGGCCCGGTTGTGCGATGGATGGAAGAGCAAGGGTACCCTACACGAATAACTGCACAATTGTCAGGAAACATACTGGCTTTTACAGGGCACCTATTTGGAACCGGCGTAAACCCGGAAACAATTCGCCGGGTGATCCGCGAAGGTACTGTTCTGGAACGTCCGGGCGACGGCTGTCAGATAAAAGTAGTGTCGCTGGACGGGCTCTCTGCCTTGGTGACCGCACACGGAAACACGCACCTGGCCGACGACCCGGAATCGCGGGACTGGGATATTATTTCCGAGGTCTGGTCCGATTATCGGGATGCTTCCGAGCCTCGATCGCTCGACCGAACATTTCGTGATGTCGGCTTCCAGATATTCGCGGAGACCTTCGAGATTCCCCGGACGAGAACCAACACACAGTACGAAGGCGTCGCCTCCGAAGTGGTGCACCAGATCGTCGCGCTCCTCGGCAAGCTCAGACGGCAGCTCGCACATGCAGTGCTCAGATCCCGTCCTTTCCACGACGGATCGCAGTTCGTATGGGGGAATAGGACGGAAGAGCCTACCATGTGCGGGCTCTGCACCTGGCCGATCATTACCCAGAATGAGCTTTCCAATCCCAACGTATATGTCAACAAAGGCGGACAACCTCTCACCAAGATCGACGTCGACAATCTCGCTCGATACCTCTGGCAGGACGAGAACGCGGACTACAATAAAGGCAACTGGTGCATCGTCTGTCATCCGCTCACACATCGGTTCATTCAGGATTTCGACGTCTCCTCCCGCCGCATGAAGAGAAGAGACAACGCGAGCGGACTGAACGTGCACGAATTCCATGCAAAGATCGGTAAAACCTTTCGTATCATCTCCGAGCGATTCATGCGACCGGGAACGCTCATCCTGGTCAACCTCGAAGCCTTCACCTATGGGTACCATGTAGGCGACTATCCCGAACGCAAAGAAATTACTACCCCGGGCCGGTATCAACGATGGCTCATCTCATTCCAGACCTACGGCGTGGTCGCGCGTAACCCCAGGGCCAACATCGGCATGATCTATGGCTTGCCAGGACAGTAACGGCTCACCCGGTCACGAAGAAGAAGAGAAATTCCACATTCTCGGGCCCCTCGCTGGCTGAAACAGGCTTCAGCAAACCCGGAACCCGAACCTCAAGGAGTGCGTCAACAACGAGGTCTGTCAGTCCCCGGGACGGGCTCCGTGATCGGACGTGCCGCAGCCTGATCAGGACTGTGCGGCAGCCATCGGTAGCTTTCCCGACGAATAGTTGACATGCCTAATCTTCTTTGATACCATAAACTCCACATCAACGACATTTCCGATCTAATCACGTGCAGAGGCCGCATTCTCAGCCTTCGTTGCTAAGAATCGGGCCTGGTATGTTCATCCGTCGTGGGCATGGGGTACCTCCCCCTTCACTCATCCCGTCGCACATTCCGTGAGGCGGACTGCGGCGGGATGCCGGTGGAGGGACGTTTTCCAATCGAAATCCGCGAAACATTTTCACGCCGCACTTGAAATCAACGGCATACAACATTTCGGGAGGGGTGCATGACAATGTTCTACAAGGAGTACCTGCTTTTCCGCGACGGCTGGGACAACGATTCGGACAAGGAGATCGAGGATACCCTGGTCGAATGCGCGGGCAGTCTCATGTGGCAACATCAATTCCTGCCTGCATTCGTAGAGATGCTCAAACGTGAGCAATTCATCAAGATCATGGAGTGCTTGGACAAGGATAAGAACCTAGAATTTAACCGGGGCTTTGTTGCAGGTATCGATTGCATCTTGAATAGGCTGGACCGGATACACATCAAGGCCAAACCGAGGAACACATAGAGCCATCCGCGGATAGCAAACGAGTCGCGACGATTTCTCATGTGAAGTTTTTGCGGGAACAATCGTTCTGGCATCGAGGTGCTCTTTTCATAGACAGAGGGTGCTGTCGTGCCGGTCGTTTCCCCCCTCGAAAACTCACAAACCCGGTGCAGCCTCACTGGGTGAGGCACCGTTCTACAGGAGGAGCTTTGGAATCACAGCAAGAGACCCAGGATAGGCTTTCGATGGAATTGGAACGGGAGCTGGATAGCGGCGAAGCGGATACGGAAACTGTTCCCGACGAGTCGGATGACGATACGGAGCAGCCGGAGCCCGATCCAGGCAACACCGTTTCAGATCCGTCATCCCAGCAGGAGCTGCGCAATCTGGTCGAATCCTTGCAGCAAGCCACTCAGGCAAATGTTATGGAAATTGCGCGGCTGCGTGATCATGTGGCCGGGAAACACCAGCAGAACGGGGCAAGTCACCGCCCTGCACAGGACGACACATTCATACGCGGGTTCAAGGAAGCCTACGAAAAGGACCCCGCGAGCGCAATCGCCGCTGCTATCAACAAAGGGAGGCAGCAAAACGTTGAGGATTCGTTAGTCCTGGCGCACAAGCTTATAGGGCATCACCGGATCATTCAGACAGCTATTGACGAGATGCTCAACCATCCCAAAGCAGTTCATTTGAAGCCACATCGCTCCCAGATCGAATTTCTCGTGATGGAACAGGGATTGGATCCGGTAGCGGCCGTCGCAACGGTCGCAAGCAAGGATGACGTACGCGCGCAGCAGACTTCACGCAGGTCGGCTGCGGCAAAGGAAATCAGAACGCGCTCCGATGTGGAAAGCGGCGGTGAGGCACGTTCAGTGAAGAGTAAGGACCACGATTTGGAACAGGCTCTGACCAAAGCGAAAACCCTCGACGAGATGTTTGCAAATCTGCGGAAACTCAAAGTCTAATCGATAAAGGAGTAAACAATTATGGCAGGAAACGTTTTTGATTTTATGAAACTCTGGACTCAGAGCGGCGAGGAAGCCGATCGGAAGATCAAGAAGATCCTTCTGGAGGGCCTCGACAAGGTGGTCCAGGAGGAGAGCGACGTTTTGTCCAAGATCAGGGTGGCGTCGCCGGTTGCCACACCGGTTGTCCGGTGGATGGAAGAATGGGGATATCCTTCGCAGATCACGACCCAGCTCGAGGGTAACACAATGACCTTTTCCGGCTCCCTCTTCGGTCAGGACATAGACGATGAAGGGGTTCGCAAGGTGGTTCGCGTGGGTACCATTCTCGAACGTCCCTCGGATGGAGTCCAGGCCAAAGTGACGTCGGTCGACGGGCTCACCGCGACGGTGCAAGGGTATGGCAACACCACGCTGAGCGACGACGCGTCCGCGGTCGGTTGGGACATCATATCGGAGGTCTGGTCCGATTACCGGGACGCCTCGGACCCGAGATCCCTCGACCGGGTCTTCCGGGAGGTGGGAACCCAGATCCACGCGGAGACCTTTGAGATTCCCAAGACGAGGGCGAACACCAAGTACGAGATCGTGGCCAACGAGGTGGAGCATCAGATGCAGGCGCTCCTTGCCAAGCTCAGGCGTCAGCTTGCCTTTGCAGTGCTCAGGTCCAGGCCGTATCATGACGGTTCCAACTATGTATACGGCAACAGGACCGAAGAGCCCACCATGTGCGGCATCTGCACCTGGCCGGTCATCACCCAGGCCGAGCTTGCCAACACCGACGTGTACATGGACAAGAGCGGCCAACCCCTCACCAAATCCGATCTGGACGACCTCGCCCGCCACCTCTGGCTCGATGAGCACGCGAACTACAACAAGGGCAACTGGTGGATCGTCTGTCACCCGCTCACGCACCAGTATATCCAGGACTTCGACATATCGTACCGGAGAATCGAGAAGGACGATCGCGGCGTCGGATTCCACGTGGACACCTTCGACGCGAAGATCGGCAAGAGCTTTCAAATCCTCGCGGACCGGTACATGAGGCCGGACGTGCTGATTCTCGTCAACTTCGACAAGATGGAATACGGGTACTTTGCCAAGGACACCGTTACGAGAAAGGAGATCCAAACGCAGGGACGATACCAGCGTTGGCTGATCTCCTTCCAGACCTACGGCGTCGTCGCACGCAACCCCCGGGCCAACATCGGCATGATCTACGGCCTGCCCACGAGTTGATCATCCGGTATATCGGCCTGAAAAAAGGCACTCTTAACGGCTTTCGCGCCGGGTGGGCAGAATCCGATTGTCACGAGGCCGTCGAGCCCTCTTAGCGGCGGCCTCTGACCCACCGTGCAAAAGAGCGTGGCGTGCGGTTCACGTTGGTAGTGACAACGACCATCTTGACATCAAATCAGCCCATACGGTGCGAATAAACCCCTTCCGCAATCAGTATGACATGTGAGGCTGTCACAGCCGACATGCTTGGACGCCGGCCCCCACAGCCGCGGCTTTCTCTGTGTTCTCCAAAAGGAAGAAACGGTGATTGAAACTGAAAAGCAACGACGCTGGTGGTTTGCCACCCATCCGGAGTACAGCGAGGGCGCCGGGGGAGACAAGCCCCACAAGTCCAAGGTTCAAGAACACAACCAGCCGAAGGTCCCTCCGGAAGAGGTTGACGCAGCCGTCGACCGAGCGCTTCTGACGGCAACCGGAGTGGAAGCGGCACTCCTCAAATCCATCAAACGAAATTTCGGGACCGAAGGCTTCCCCGAGGAGACAGCGGTGGACGCGTCCGATCATCCCGCTGCCGACCGGGATTCCTATGACCAGTATGAAGATGTGCTCGATGCTTTAGAGGCGCAGCGTCAAGAATATATAGAGTGGCATCGAAGGACCTATGCGAAGGGGCTGATACCGGACCCCGTCACAGCTTTGGATTTCATTCCTCTTGGACGGTTCGTTACGTCCCCGGTCAAGGCCTTGAGGGCCCTTCTCTGGAGTATGGGAAGGCGCTCGGTCCTCTCAACGGTAAAAGGGATGGGGAGCCCCGGAGGCCCACGATTACCTCTCCGGGGGACAAAGGACCGTGCTAAGATAGCCGGACGTGCTGCCGGAGTGTCCAGGCCGTCCCGGATACTCGGGCGGAATCTTGAAAAGGCAGGAAGGCCGCGGCCCCCCGACCACGCTACGCACCATATCGTCCCCTTCAAGGAACCCAGATTCCCGGAGGCGGACAAAGCCAGGGAGATTCTCAAGCGATTCAACGTGGACCTCAACGATGCAGCCAACGGTGTCTGGCTACCCAACAAGCCCAGTATCGGGCAGGGAACATATCATGGCGCGACGTATGGACAGCCCTATTACGAACAAGTTCTCGACCGGCTGCGTGACGCTGAGAGTAGAGAGGACGTAATCCGAATCCTCGAGAGAATAGGCCGTGACTTGTCCAACGATACGCTCTTCTAATAGGAGGCGTTCTATGAAAGTCTACATTCTTGGTCCGGACGGAGATACATTTCGAGGTATCTACCTTGCGATGGAAGACGGTGGCCTCGAGTTTTGCAACCGTTTCAACGGTACCTTTCTGGAAGATCCGTTGGCGGGGAATGAGCCGTTTAAGTTCGTTCCAAGGAACTTGGTTAAAGGAGATACGCCTTCGTTCGACCCGACCATTCCTGTGTTCAACCGAAAGGCAGTCAACGCGTTGGCCGACCTGCTGGAACCGAATGGACAACTCCTTCCCATAACCTGCCAGGGAGAAGAGTACTTCCTGTTTAACGTGACCCGGCTCGTTGACGCGCTGGATGAAGACAATTGTAATCTGGAGCGTTTCGATGACGGCCGGATTATGGTTATCGACCACTATTCGTTCTTCAAAGAAAAATTGATAGGTGAGACTGTTTTCAAGTTACGCCAGAGGCCTCTAGGGAGGGTATATGTAACCGATCCCTTTGTACAAAGGGTGCTGGAATCAGGCTTGAGAGGCTTCAGGCTTCCCCTCGTATGGAGTAGCAAGTAGTCTATGGGGAGGGCGAGCCATTGTGGCAAAACCAGACGGGACGTAACCCGGAGCGTTCAAAGAATGCGCCGTGACTTGTCCAATGATATGCGCTTCTAATACAGGGTGTTCCATGAGAGTCTACATTCTATAGTGCCGCGCAGAAAGGATAGGTGCGAAAAAGAGCGCGACTTTTTATCG